>NZ_JBPZHD010000004.1:0-533103 GCF_051857595.1 Ideonella flava | reverse complement strand
GGCCTTCCACATGTTGCCGCGCTCGACCACCTGCTCCATCAGCTGCGTGGCCACTTCCGCTTTCGTTCGCCCCGTTGTCGCCGTGCACGCCTCGGCACCGTCGCCAGGCCCGGTCGGGTTCCGACCGCCTCGCCCAGCACCGGCCACGCCTGAAGCCCTTGCCTCGCCGCGTGCTTGTGCGTCGTCGTCGTTCATCGAGATCAACGGTCCTACTGGCGTTCACTCATGTTCGGCCCTTCGGTGCGCGGCGCACCTACTATGGCCTCTGCTGACTTCTTGCACCCCATCCCTGCGCCTCTCGACGCCGCTAGCCCTCTCGGGCAGGATTCAAGATCTCCCCGGGTATTGCGCACTCACCTTCACGCTTATGCCTGTCGGATCTACGTCGTTGCGTCCCGTGCAAGTACCGGGCTTCGACGATATGGGCCGCCTCACCCCGCAACACCCTTGCCGTTCGGCTACCTCTTCCCCTTGCCGGGTGAGGAGAGGACTTGCACCTCCAAGTAAGTGCGCCCTGCCGGGCGCACCCAAAGAAAACGGCCCGCTCGAGGCGGGCCGTCGTGTTCGCGGATGCCGTCAGGCTTCGCTCATGCTGCGTTCAGCCACATCGCCGTGTCGAACGCACTGCACATCATCGGCATGTTCATCCCGAAGTTGGGATTGATGCCGCTCTTGCTGCTGGCCTTGGCGGCCGGCTTCGCTTCGTTGGGGGCCGTTTCCACCGCCCGCTCCCATGACCCGTTTTCCTGGGAGCGGGCTACTGAAAAGAATAGAAACATCTGAACGGTATCTTCCGTTCGGCCCAGAAGTCGGCCGCGTCGCGGAAGACGTCGAGCAGCTGCTCGCGTGACTCTCTGTCGAAGCGCGTGTTGTCGGGAATCTGCTCCAGGACCACCACGAAGCCGGGCTGAACGCCCGACTTGTGGACCAGGTCCGTCATGCAGTCGAACAGCGCGTCCAGGTTCTTGCCGAAGTGCTGCGGGAACAGGAACGAGGTCGCTATGCCGTCCAGCACCTCCTGCTTGGACAGTGCCTCGGACAAATTGGCGTACAAGAAATGCTGGCCCGACTCCTGGGCCGCGCTCATCAGGTCATCGACCCGATAGGCGCGTATCGCCTGCACGATGTTCGGACGGACGGTCTGCAAGAGCATGGTCGCGTTCCTCCTTGGTCAATCAACAATGAATCCGGTCTTCAGTCCGCCCGCTGCTCAAGGCGCGATGCGCCTGAAGCTTGCATAGTGGTCTTCGGTGTAAAAACAGGCTTCGGGTTCCCGCGGTTTGATGCCGCCGCAGACGATGCGCCGCGCTCCCCGGTCCGACGAAGCCGGGGTGGGCACGGTGTATTCGCGGTAAAAGCCCCGAGGATGGCGCGGCAGGATCTGCTCTCGGTTGCCGAACACGATGCCATCCTTCGCGTAGGGGAAGGGGCCACCGGCTCGGATCAAGCGCTCGGTCTGCTGCGCCTCCACCGGCAGGGCCGCAAGCGACACCATGCCGATCGCCGGGCGTGCCGCGGCGTCGAGGTTCACCCCTGCGACGCCGAGCACGAAGGCCGCTGCCGTGGCCGCAAGGCCCCACTTCGACTTGGACCCCCCGACCATCTGCAACCCTCTTTCGTGACCCTTTGTCATGGCTTTTGTGCACTGCTGCAAAGCCACGGGTTTACCCTGAAGACTCAAACACTGATGGTACCTGACTCGCGGAAATACCACAAGTCCACTGCCCCAAAATGAGGCAGTGGATCATGGCATTAGTGAGCGCTAACTAATCTGGAAAGTCAGTCGTTCAGGGATTTTCTTGGAGCTGTCACCGGGCCGCGTTGGCATCTGCCACCGTCAGTGCCGTCATGTTGACGATCCGGCGCACCGTGGTCGACGGCGTCAGGATGTGGACGGGCTTGGCCGCGCCGAGAAGCACCGGGCCTATGGCGATGCCGCCTCCAGACGCGGTCTTCAGCAGGTTGTAGCTGATGTTGGCCGCGTCGATGTTGGGCAGCACCAGCAGGTTGGCCTCGCCCTTGAGCGTGCTGCGCGGCATCAGCTCCGCGCGGTAGCCGGCATCCAGCGCCGCGTCGCCGTGCATCTCGCCGTCGATCTCCAGCCAGGGGGCCGCCTGCTGCACCAGCGCCAGCGTCTCGCGCATCTTGACCGCCGACGGGTGGTTGCTGGAGCCGAAGTTGGAATGTGAAAGCAGCGCAGCCTTGGGCTGGATGCCGAAGCGGCGCATCTCCTCGGCCGCCAGCACCGTGATCTCGCACAGCTGCTCGGCGGTCGGGTCGTAGTTCACGTGGGTGTCGACCAGGAAGACCTGGCGCCCGGGCAGCAGCAAGCCGTTCATGCAGGCGAAGGTCTTCACGCCGGGACGCTTGCCGATGACCTGGCCGACGTGGTTCAGGTGCAGCTCGGTCGAACCCCAGGTGCCGCAGATCAGACCGTCGACCTCGCCCTTGTGAAGCAGCATGCTCGAGATCAGCGTCAGGCGGCGCCGCATCTCGATCTTGGCCAGCTGCTCGGTGACGCCGCGCCGCTCCATCATCTCGTGGTAGGTCTGCCAGTACTCGCGGTAGCGGTGGTCGTCGTCGATGTTGACCATCTCGAAATCGCGGCCTTCCTTCAGCCGCAGGCCCATCTTCTCGATGCGCGCGTTGATCACGCTGCGCCGGCCGACAAGCCACGGCTGGGCCAGACCCTCGTCGACCGCCACCTGCACGGCCGACAGCACGCGCCTGTCCTCACCCTCGGCAAAGGCGACCCGCTTGGCCTGCGCCTTCTTGGCGATGCTGAAGATGGGCTTCATCAGCGTGCCGGAGGCATAGACGAAGGTCTGCAGCTTGTCCCGGTAGGCCACCAGGTCGGTGATGGGACGCTGGGCCACGCCCGAGGCGCGCGCCGCGTCGGCCACGGCCGGCGCGATCTGCATCATCAGCCGCGGGTCGAAGGGCTTGGGGATGAGGTACTCGGGCCCGAACGAGAGCGTTGCGCCGGCATAGGCGGTGGCTACCACGTCGCTCTGCTCGGCCTGGGCCAGCTCGGCGATCGCGCGCACCGCGGCGATCTCCATCTCGTCGTTGATCGTCTTCGCGTTGCAGTCGAGCGCGCCGCGGAAGATGTAGGGGAAGCACAGGACGTTGTTGACCTGGTTCGGGTAGTCGGTGCGGCCGGTGGCCATGATGACGTCGTCGCGCACCGCCTTGGCATCCTCCGGCATGATCTCCGGCGTCGGGTTGGCCAGCGCGAAGATGATGGGCCTGGGTCCCATGGCCGCCACCATCTCGGGCTTGAGCACGCCGCCCGCAGACAGGCCGAGGAACACGTCGGCCCCGGCGATCACCTCGCCCAGCTTGCGCAGCTCTGTCGGCTGCGCGAACTCGGCCTTGTCCGGGTCCATCAGCTCGGTGCGGCCCTGGTAGACGACGCCCGCCAGGTCGGTGACCCAGATGTTGCTCTTGGGCAGGCCCAGCTTGAGCAGCAGGTTCAGGCAGGCCAGCGCCGCGGCGCCGGCACCCGAGGTGACCAGCTTGATGTCCTTGATGCTCTTGCCGGCGACCTTCAGGCCGTTGAGCAAGGCGGCGCCGACGACGATGGCCGTGCCGTGCTGGTCGTCGTGGAAGACGGGAATCTTCAGGCGCTCGCGCAACTTGCGCTCAACGTAGAAGCAGTCGGGCGCCTTGATGTCTTCCAGGTTGATGCCGCCGAAGGTGGGCTCCAGGGCGGCGATCACCTCGACCAGCTTGTCCGGGTCCTTCTCGTTGACCTCGATGTCGAAGACGTCGATGCCGGCAAACTTCTTGAACAGCACCCCCTTGCCTTCCATCACCGGCTTCGATGCCAGCGGGCCGATGTCGCCCAGGCCCAGCACCGCGGTGCCGTTGGTGACGACGGCCACGAGATTGCCGCGAGAGGTGTAGCGGAAGGCGTTCGCCGGGTCCTCGACGATCTCTTCGCAGGCCGCCGCGACGCCCGGCGAGTAGGCCAGCGCGAGGTCGCGCTGGTTGATCAGCTGCTTGGTCGCGCTGATGGCCACCTTGCCCGGCGTCGGGAACTCGTGGTACTCCAGCGCGGCGCGGCGCAGTTCGGCTCTTTTTTCCTCGAAGGTCGGCATGTGAACAGTCCTTGGCAAGCAGCTGGCGCGGGGCGCGAATTGTAGGCGCCGGACCTGCCGGCCAACTGCGCGGGCAGGCCTTGCAGTGTCACCAGTGACCGGGGCAATGCACATGCGCGAAACTGCTTAGGCCGGCGGCTAACGGCCCACCCATACTGCCAGCGCCGCATGAATCCGCCGTCCGTCTCCACCGCTTCGCCGCCCGCCGAGCCACAGGCCGAGGCACCGCGCGGGCGGCGGGGCGTCCGCTGGCTGCTGTGGGGCGCGCTGGTCGCGCTGTTGCTGGTGGCGCAGTCGCTGCTGGTCGGCCTGACCCTGAGCTACGAGGAGGCGCGCGCGCAAGATCGCGCCGACGCCGTGGCCGCCGCAGCGGCCGGCGAGCTGCGCCGGATGGTGCAGCGCAGCCTCCAAAGCGCCCAGTCGCTGACCTGGAACGACCCGCCGCCCACCCAATGGCGCTACGACGCGCAGGAGATGCTGCGCCAGCGCCACGAGTTCCTTCACATGGAGTTGCGGGACGCCGATCGGCGCCTGGTCGTGGCCGCCGACACGCCCTTCCGCCAGCCGGTGTTCGGCGTCATGCCGCGATCCGAACTCGAGATCGAGATGCACGCTGTCTGCGCCACGGCGCGCCGGGTCGCGGCGCCGCTGTTCTCGCGCTCGTACTTCGTGCCTCAGGCCGGCGGACTCGGGCTGGAGGTGATCGACCTGTGCCTGCCCCTGGACCGCAGCGGCCAGCCCAGCGGGTACATGGTCGCGACGCTTTCGCTGTCGCAGCTGCTCGAGGACGCGACCAACACCATCGCCGCCAACGACCACGAGCTGTCCCTGGTCGAGGCAGACGGCACCCGGCTGGTCCGCGCCGGCCTGCACCGCGGCGCGGGCGTCTATTTCGCGACACGCCTCGTCGACCTGCCGGGCAACTCGCTGCAGCTCAGGGCCGACGCCGTACAAGGCCGTCCCGGCCTCATCCCGAACCTGACGCTCGCGCTGGTGGTCGGCCTTTCGCTGCTGCTGCTGGGCCTGGTCGTGCTGCTGGCGCGCGACGTCCGGCGCCGCTCCCTGGCAGAGACCGCGCTCGCCGAGGCGCTGGCCTTTCGCCGCGCGATGGAGGATTCGCTGGTGACCGGCCTGCGCGCGCGCGACGTGCGGGGTCGCATCACTTATGTCAATCCGGCCTTCTGCGCGATGGTCGGTTTCCACGCGAGCGAGCTCATCGGCAGCAATCCGCCGCCCTACTGGCCGCCCGAGCGCATCGACGAATATCGCCAGCGCCAGACCGATCGCCTGAAGTTCGCGCGCGACCCCGCGCTGCAGCGCGAAGGCTTCGAGACCCAGTTCATGCGCCGCAACGGCGAGCGCTTCCCGGTCATGATCTACGAGGCGCCCCTGCTCGACCGCGTGGGCCACCACGCCGGCTGGATGAGCACCGTGCTCGACGTGAGCGCCCAGCGGCGGATCGAGGAGCTGTCGCGCCAGCAGCAGGAGAGGCTGCAGGCCACCGCGCGGCTCGCCACGGTGGGCGAGATGGCCTCGCTGCTGAGCCACGAGCTGAACCAGCCCTTGGCCGCGATCGCGAGCTACGCCACCGGCTCGCTGAACCTGGTCGCCGAAGCGGAGCAGCAGCCGGCCACTGCGGCCGAGACGGTCGGCCTGCTGCGCCAGGCGCTGGAGCGCATCGCCGAGCAGGCCGAGCGCGCCGGCCGCGTCATCAAGAGCGTGCATGCCTTCGTGCGCCGGCGGGAGCGCTCGCGCGAGGCCATCACGGCCGACCTGCTGATCGAAGCGGTCTTGCCACTGGTCCGGCTGCAGGCTCGCAAGAGCGGCACACGCATCGATGTGGATTGCCCCTCGCCGGCGCCGCGAGTCTGGGTCGACCGGACCATGGTCGAGCAGGTGCTGCTGAACCTCACGCGCAACGGCATCCAGGCGATGGAGGGCGAGACCACGCCGCTGGAGCAGCGGGTGCTGAGCCTGCGCGTGGCGCGGGTCCACCACCGCTGGGTGCGCTTCGAGGTGGAAGATCGCGGGCCGGGCATCCCGACCGATGTGGCGGCCCGGCTGTTCACGCCCTTCTTCACCACGCGCGCCGAAGGCATGGGGCTGGGCCTGTCCCTTTGCCGCACGGTCATCGAGCAGCACGGCGGGGCGCTGGACTTCGGTCCGGCGAACCCCGGGTCGGCCACCGCGCCGGGAACGGTTTTCCGGTTTACGCTACCGGCTCCCGACCCTGCGCGCCCGGGCCTGCCGCCCGGGGCCGACGACCCCGCATGAACCCTTCGCTCAGCTCGCGCTTCGGCCTGCCGATGGTCTACCTGGTGGACGATGAGGATGTCGTGCGCGACGCGCTGGCCTGGCTGCTGCGAACGCGCCGGCTGTTGTCGGAGGGCCATGCCAGCGGCGACGCCTTCGCCAGCTTCCTGCACGGCAAGACGCCGGCCGACTGGCCCAACTCGCCGTCCTGCCTGCTGCTGGACGTGCGCATGCCGGGCCTGTCGGGCCTGGCCCTGTTCGACCGGCTGGTGGAACGGGGATTCGCCGAGGTGCTGCCGGTCATCTTCCTGACCGGCCATGGGGACGTGCCCACCGCGGTCGCGGCCGTCAAGCAAGGCGCATTCGACTTCGTCGAGAAGCCCTTTTCAGACAACGCCCTGGTGGACCGCGTCGAACTCGCCCTGTTGCGCAGCGAGGCGGCGCTGGAACGCCGGGCCGGCAAGCGGCAGGTCGAACGGGCGCTGGCCGAGCTGACGGAGCGCGAACGCGAGGTGATGAACCTGGTCGTCGAAGGCCGGCCAAACAAGCTCATCGCCGATGCGCTGGACATCAGCGTGCGCACGGTCGAGGTGCACCGGGCGCGTGTGTTCGAGAAGATGAACGTCAAGTCCGCCGTCGAGCTGGCCAATCTCCTGCGGCCGCCGACCTGAAGCCTTCAGCGGCGGTTCCTTCGACGCCCCGGTCCGACATGCGCCGACAATCCCGGGCATGGCCCTCGGTGAATTCGAACTGATCGAACGCTACTTCCGCCCGCCGGTTCGCCGCGCGGCGCTCGGCGGTGGAGATGACTGTGCCCTGCTGCAGCCCGCGCCCGGGCAGCAGATGGCGGTGTCGACCGACCTGCTGGTCGAAGGCCGGCACTTCCTGTCCACGGTGGCGCCGGAGCGCCTGGGCCACAAGGCGCTGGCCGTGAACCTGAGCGACCTGGCCGCCTGCGGCGCCGAGCCGCTGGCCTTCACGCTCGCCCTGAGCCTGCCGCGCGCCGAGGCGTCGTTCCTGGCGCCGTTCGCCAGGGGCATGCTGGAGCTGGCGGAGCAGCACGGCATCGAGCTGGTGGGCGGCGACACGACGGCCGGCCCGCTCACCATCGGCATCACGGCCATGGGCCAGGTGCCGCCGGGCCAGGCCCTGCTGCGCAGCGGCGCCCGCGCGGGAGATGAGCTCTGGGTGAGCGGCTGCCTGGGCGATGCACGCCTGGCGCTCGAAGTCTTCCGCGGCCGGGTCGAACTGCCCGGCGAAGCCTTCGGCGCGGTGAGAGAGGCGATGGAGCGGCCGCAGCCGCGCGTCTCGCTGGGCCTGGCCCTGCGTGGCATCGCAACTGCTGCGATCGACCTGTCGGACGGCCTCCTGGGTGACCTCGCGCACGTGCGCCGGCGCTCGGGCGTGGGCGCGACGCTGTGGCTGGACGCCCTGCCGCGCAGCGCAGCACTGGCCGCGCAACCGGTCAGCGTGCAGCGCGAATGCCTGCTGGCCGGGGGTGACGACTACGAGCTGCTGTTCACCGCCCCGGCGTCGGCTGCCGAGGCCGTGCGCGCGGCCGGCGTGGCCAGCGGCACGCCGGTCACCTGCGTCGGCCGAATCGAGCCGGCGTCGGAGGGGATGAAGGTCTACGCCGAGGCCCATGGGCGCGAGCCGCTGGATCTGGCGGCCTTCGCGAGCTTCGACCATTTCAAGCCGGCGTGATGAACGAAGAGATCGAGGACGCGCGCATCCGCGAAGAGACGCCAGCCGGCGGTGCGCAGGCCCCCGCCGCAGCACCCCGGCGGCCCAGCATCCGCCTGATGCTGTCGCACCCGGCCCATGCAATCTCCTTCGGCTTCGGAAGCGGCCTGTCGCCCGTGGCGCCGGGCACCGTCGGCACGCTGTGGGCGTGGCTCGCCTTCACCGTGCTGAGCCTGTGGCTCGGCACCGTCGGCTGGGGCGTCGTGCTGGCGATCGGAGCGCCCCTCGGCTGCTGGGCCTGCACACGAACGGCACAGGCCATGGGCGTCAGCGACCCGGGCGCCATCGTCTGGGACGAAGTCGTCGCCTTCTGGGCCGTGCTGTGGCTCATCGCACCCGCGGGCTTCGTGCTGCAGCTCGTCGCCTTCGCGCTGTTCCGCTACTTCGACGCCGCCAAACCAGGGCCGGTGGCCTGGGCCGACGGCCTGTTCAAGCTGGCGCCGGGCCGGCAGCCCGGCTGGAGGCAGGGCCTGGGCATCATGCTCGATGACGCGGTCGCCGCGCTGTGCACCCTGCTCGTGCTGGCGCTGTGGCGCGCGCTTTTCGGGAGCTGACGCGATGGCCTTGCTGGACGACAGCGACGCGCTGATGGCTCGCATCGGCGCGCTGGGCGACGAACTGCGCGCCGCCGGTCTGACCATCGCCACCGCCGAGAGCTGCACCGGCGGCCTCTTCGCCGCGCTGTGCACCAGCCAGGCCGGCTCCAGCGACTGGTTCGAGCGCGGCTTCGTCACCTATAGCAACGCCGCCAAGTCCGAGGCCCTGGGCGTGGAGGGCGGGCTCATCGCGGCGAATGGGGCGGTGAGCGAGCCGGTGGCGCTCGCCATGGCCGCAGGCGCCCTGGCGCACAGCCGCGCGCAGCTGGCGCTCGCCGTCACGGGGATCGCGGGCCCGGGCGGAGCCACGCCCGGCAAGCCCGTCGGCCTGGTCTGGCTGGCCGTCGCCTGGCGCGATGCTGGCGGCGCGGTGCACACCCAAGCCGAGCATCGCGTGCTGCCTGGCGACCGCACCGCCGTGCGCTCGGCCACCGTCCGATGGGGCCTGGATCGGTTGTCCGCGCTGGTGTCGGCCTTGGGCGCTGGCCGGGCTGGTCGCTGATCCGCTGCAGCGGCCCGACCTGCATGCCCGGTCTTGCGAAGGCTGACTTGGTACGCTGGCGGGCATGAGTCTTTACCTTTGCGGCGAACTCGACGATGTCGAGCGCCAGGCCTGGCTGGGCGCGCTGCGGGCCGCGCTGCCGGAAGAGCGAATCGAGGATGCGATCGGGCGGCTGGACCAGGCCGAGGTGGACGTGGCCCTCGTGGCCAATCCGCCGCCTGGCTCGCTGAACGGGCTGCCCGCCCTGCGCCTGGTGCAATCCCTCTGGGCGGGCGTGGACCGCCTGCTCGCCGACCCGACCCTGCCGACGGCCGTGCCGCTGGCGCGCATGGTCGATCCGACCATGGCCGCGGCGATGGCCGAGACCTCGCTGTGGGCCGTCCTGGCGCTTCATCGCGGCTTCTACGCCTACGCGCGCCAGCAGCGCGAAGAGCGCTGGAAAGTGCTCCCTCAGCGGCGTGCCGACGAGGTGCACGTCGCGGTGCTGGGCCTGGGAGAGCTGGGCTGTGCGGTGGCTGCGCGGCTGGCGGCGCAAGGCTACCGGGTGGACGGCTGGCGACAGGGTGGCGCGAGCTCGCGTGCGCGAGGGGGCATGCCCGTGCCGGTGCACGAAGGCACATCCGGCCTGGACCCGCTGCTCGCGGCCAGCGACATCGTCGTCAACTTGCTGCCGCTGACGGCCGCGACGCGCCGATTCTTCGACTCGAAACGTTTCAGCGCGATGAAGCGCGGCGCCGCCTTGGTCAACCTGGCGCGCGGCGCCCAGGTGGTCGAGGCCGATCTCCTGGCTGCGCTCGATGACGGTCGGCTCTCGCACGCGGTGCTCGACGTCTTCCAGGTGGAGCCTCTGCCTGCGGGACATGCGTTGTGGAAACACCCGCACGTGACGGTCCTGCCGCACGTCGCGGCGCTGACCGATCCTCGCAGCGCCGCCGAGGTGGTGGCGGCGAACGTGCGAGCCCTGCGCAGCGGCCAACCGCTCGCCCACCTCGTCGATCGCCAGCGCGGGTACTGAAAACGGGCCGTCGAAGACGTTCTGCGCCCAGCCCCGGCTTCAGCTACTTGAAGGCCTCCGGTTGCAGGGCCAGCGAAGGCCCGCTGGCAGCGCGGGCACCCCGGCGGCCGCCCGCGCGTGCGGCAACGGCCAGGTCCAGCGTCATCAGCATCAGCCGGCGCAGCCCGTCCCACGGGTCGTCCGGCCAGCCGGGGTGGCGCAGGCCCTTGACCAGGCCGTCGCAGGTGCTGGCAGCCTCGACGAGCGCGGCCAGCATTGCGTCGTCGACGCCTGGCAGCAAGGCCTCGAAGGCGCGCTCCTTGTCGCCCCAGACGCGCGCCTCGCGCAAGGCCATGGGCAAGGGCTTGCCGCCGACCGTCATCGCATCGCGGGCGCGTTTCAGGGCGCGGATGTCCTCGGCGAGCGTCCAGTGCACCAGGACCGCTGCTTCGCCCTCGGCCTTCAGGCCGTCGAGCATTCGCAGCGCTCGCGAAGCCTGGCCGGCCAGCACGGCCGCGCCCAGCTGGAAGACGTCGAAGCGGGCCACGTCGAGCACCGCCGATTCGATCTGCTCGAAGCTCAGCTCGCCGGCCGGGTGGAGCAGGGCCAGCTTCTGCAGCTCCTGGTGGGCGGCGAGCAGGTTGCCTTCGACCCGGTCGGCGAAGAAGGCCAGCGCCTGCTGGCCCGGTTCGCCGGCGGCCACGCGCTGGCCCTGGCTCGCCAGGCGCTGGGCGATCCAGGCCGGCAAGGCGTGACGCTCCACCGGCTCGACCCGCACCATCACGCCCGCCCGTTCCAGCGCCGTGACCCAAGCCCCCTTCTGCGCCTGCCAGTCCAGCTTGGGCAAATGGACGATGGTCAGCACGTCCTCCGACAGGGTTTCGCAGTAGGCCTGGAGCGCCGCCGAGCCTTCCTTGCCGGGCTTGCCGGTGGGGATGCGGATCTCGATCAACTTCCTGTCGGCGAACAGCCCCATGGATTGGGCCGCGCCCAGGACGCTGCTCCAGTCGAAGTGGGCGCCGCTGACGGTGAAGACCTGACGCTCGGAGAAGCCGGCCGCCCGCGCGGCGACACGCACCGCATCGGCCGCCTCCTGCGCCAGCAGCGGCTCGTCACCCTGGATGGTGTAGAGCGGCTTAAGGCCCGAGCGGCCGAGCTGTTGAGCGAGCTGGTCGGCACGCACCTGCATGGCCGGCCCCGCGCCTCAACCCTTGGGCGACGGCTGGCCGGCCGCCGCGAGCATCTGCAGCAGCTGCTGGGCCATGTCCTGGCGCATGTCGCGCACGAGGCCGGCCTCTTCCGTCTGCTTGGCCAGCGCGTCCTTCTCGAGGTAGCTCATGTCACGGACCAGCTCCAGCCGCTGCTCGGACAGCTGCGCGCCGCCGTCGGGCTTGTCGAGGCGGAAGCGCAGCGTGACGCGCAGGCGGAACTCGCGCACCTGGCCTGCTGCCGTGGACGCGGCCACGATCTTGTCGTAGCGGTCTTCCAGCACCACCAGCACCACCTCGGCATCCAGTGGCCGGTTGACCACCGTCACGCTGGGCGGCAAGGCCTGGCGCAGGGCTTCTGCCATAGGCGAAGCCGGCTTGAAGCCGCTGATCGCCAGGCGGGTGAACGGCAGCTGCACCGGCTGGCGCAGCTTGAAGCCACAGCCTGCCAGCAGGGCCGTGGCGAATGCGCCCGCGAGAGCGACGAACCGGCGCCGTGGGTGCAGCACGTCAGACGACCACGTTGACCAGGCGACCCGGCACGACGATGACCTTCTTCGCCGGCTTGCCTTCGGCGAACTTGGCGAAATCCGGGCTGGCCAGCGCGGCCGCCTCGATGGCGCCCTTGTCGGCCGCGGCAGGCACCTTGATCGAGCCGCGCAGCTTGCCGTTGACCTGCAGCATCAGCTCGATCTCGTCCTGCACCAGCGCCGCTTCGTCGACGGCGGGCCAGGGCGCGTCCAGCAGGTCGCCCATCGCGGCGGCGTAGCCGAGCTCCGCCCACAGCGCGTGGGTGAGGTGAGGGCAGGCCGGGTAAAGCGCACGCAGCAACACCGAGTAGCCCTCGCGCAGCACCGCAGCGTCGCCGGCGGCGTTGCCGGGTTGAAAATCCTCGAGCGCGTTGAGCAGCTTCATCGCGCCGGAGACGACGGTGTTGTACTGCATGCGCTCGTAGTCGTAGGTCACCTGCTTGAGCACCAGGTGCACCTCGCGGCGCAAGGCCTTGGCCTCGGAGGACAGGGCCGCGCCGGTGTCGGCCGTGCCTTGCAGCAGCGCGCTGTGCTTCGCACCGAAACCCCACACCCGGCGCAGGAAGCGGTGGGCCCCCTCGACGCCGGCGTCGTTCCACTCCAGCGTCTGCTCGGGCGGCGACGCGAACATCACGAACAGGCGCGCGGTGTCGGCGCCGTAGCGGTCGATCAGCTCCTGGGGATCCACGCCGTTGTTCTTGGACTTCGACATCGTCGTCATCTCGTACTCGAGCGGCGTGCCGTCCTTGAGCTTGCCGCCGATGACGTTGCCATGCGCGTCGCGCTCGACGTCGACCTCGTGCTCCCAGTAGTAGTTCTTGCCCGCGTCGGCCGGCTTGAGGAAGAACGCGCCCTTGAGCACCATGCCCTGCGTGAGCAGGCGCTTGAAGGGTTCGTCCGCCTTCACCAGGCCGAGGTCGCGCATGACCTTCGTCCAGAAGCGCGCATACAGCAAGTGCAGGATCGCGTGCTCGATGCCGCCGATGTACTGGTCCATCGGCATCCAGTAGTCGTTGCGCGGGTCGACCATCGCTTCATGGTTGTCGGCGCAGGTGTAGCGCATGAAGTACCACGACGAATCGACGAAGGTGTCCATCGTGTCGGTCTCGCGCCGCGCGGGCTTTCCGCAGCGGGGGCAGTCGACCTTCAGGAAGGCCTCGCACTTGTTCAGCGGGTTGCCGGAGCCGTCGGGGATCAGGTCCTCGGGCAGCACGACCGGCAGATCCTTTTCCGGCACCGGCACCGGGCCGCAGCTTTCGCAGTGGATGATGGGGATGGGCGTGCCCCAGTAGCGCTGGCGGCTGACGCCCCAGTCGCGCAGGCGCCAGGTGGTCTTCTTCTCGCCCAGGCCCTTGGCGGCGAGCATCTCGGCCACCTTGTCGACCGCCGGCTTGTAGGCCAGGCCGTCGAGCACGCCGGAGTGGATGCAGCGGCCGCGCTGCTTGTCGCCATACCAGTCGGCCCAGGCGGCGGTGGAGTAGCTCTCGCCCTCGACGCCGACGACCTGGTGGATGGGCAGGCCGTACTTCTTGGCGAAGGCGAAGTCGCGCTCGTCGTGCGCCGGCACGCCCATGACCGCGCCGTCGCCGTAGCTCATCAGCACGTAGTTGCCGACCCAGACCTCGACCGGCTCGCCGGTCAGGGGGTGGGTGACCTTCAGTCCGGTCGGCACGCCCTTCTTCTCCTGCGTGGCGATCTCGGCTTCGGTGGTGCCGCCCTGCGCGCATTCGGCGATGAAGGCGGCCACGGCCGGGTTGGACGCCGCGGCGTGCGCGGCGAGCGGGTGCTCGGGCGCGACGGCACAGAAGGTGACGCCCATGATGGTGTCGGCACGCGTGGTGAACACGTACATGCGGCCGTCCTGCAGGAGCTGGCCGTCGGCGCCGCGGATCTCGTGCGGGAAGGCGAAGCGCAGGCCCTCGCTCTTGCCTATCCAGTTCTCCTGCATCAGCCGCACGCGCTCCGGCCAGCCGGCGAGGTAGTTGCGGTCCTCGGGATTGGCCACGGCCGAGAGCAGCTCGTCGGCGTACTGGGTGATGTTGAGGTAGTAGCCGGGGATTTCGCGCTTTTCCACCGGCGCGCCCGAGCGCCAGCCGCGGCCGTCGATCACCTGCTCGTTGGCCAGCACGGTCTGGTCGACCGGGTCCCAGTTGACGACCTGGGTGCGGCGCTCGGCGATGCCCTTCTCGAGCATCTTCAGGAACAACCACTGGTTCCAGCGGTAGTACTCGGGCGAGCAGGTGGCGACTTCGCGCGACCAGTCGATCGCCAGGCCCATCGCCTGCATCTGTTGCTTCATGTAGGCGATGTTCGAGTACGTCCACTTCGCGGGCGGCACCTTGCTCTTCATCGCGGCGTTCTCGGCCGGCAGGCCGAAGGCGTCCCAGCCCATGGGCATCAGCACGTTCATGCCCTTCATCCGCAGCTGGCGGGTGAGCATGTCGTTGATGGTGTAGTTGCGCACATGGCCCATGTGCAGCTTGCCCGAGGGGTAGGGCAGCATCGAGCAGGCGTAGAACTGCGGCTTGCTCTTGTCCTCGGTGACGCGGTAGGCGTCACGGGCGTTCCAGTGGTTCTGGGCGGCCTTCTCGACCTCGGCGGGGACGTATTTCTCGTTCATCCCCGGATTTTAGGTGGCTACCCGGGCGCGCTGGCCGCCCGCCCTCCTCGGGGCGGCCCAGCGGTGATGCGGCCCCCTAACGGCCTGCGGCCGATCCCCCCGAGGGGGAGCCATCACCTCGGGGCGGCCCAGCGGTGATGCGGCCCCCTAACGGCCTGCGGCCGATCCCCCCGAGGGGGAGCCATCACCTCGGGGCGGCCCAGCGGTGATGCGGCCCCCTAACGGCCTGCGGCCGATCCCCCCGAGGGGGAGCCATCACCTCGGGGCGGCCCAGCGGTGATGAAGCCGATCTTCGACAAGCCGGCGGTTTGCAGCAGGCCGATCAACTCGGCCACCTTCCCATAAGGCACGCTCGCATCGGCGCGCAATTGCACTTCCGTGGCCGGGTTGCGGCCGGCGGCGCGCTGCGCCTGCTCGCGCAGTTCATCCACCGTCACCGGTTGCTCGCCGAGGTAAAGCTTGCCCGCCGGATCGATCGCCACGGCGATGAAGGCGGGCGTCTCGCTGGCCCGGCTGCCCTCGGCCTTGGGCAGGTCCAGCTTGAGGCTGGAGCTCATCAGCGGCGCGGTGATGATGAAGATGACCAGCAGCACTAGCATCACGTCGATGAGCGGCGTCATGTTGATGTCGCTCATGGGGCTGGGCGCGCGTGCGCGCTCTAGGCGGCCGAATGCCATGGCCTGCGCCTTCAGTCGATGTGCAGCGCGATCTCGCGCAGGTCGTGCGCGAAGCCCTCGAGCTCGGCCTCGCAGGCGCCGAGCCACTTGCCGAACACGTTGTAGGCCAGCACCGCCGGGATGGCCACCGCCAGGCCGGCGGCGGTCATCACCAAGGCCTCACCCACCGGCCCCGCGACCTTCTCTATCGTGATGCCGCCGGCCGTCGCGATGCCCAGCAGCGCGTGGTAGATGCCCCAGACGGTGCCGAACAGGCCCACGAAAGGCGCCGTGGCGCCGACCGAGGCGAGAAACACCTGGCCCGCCTGAAGGTGCGCGAGCCCGGCATGCAGCGCGTCGCGCAGGCGGCGGGTGAGCTGTGATTCGATGGCGCCGTGCGTCTGCAGCGTGCCCGCACCGGGCTGGGCGAAGGCCGCCTCGGCGAGCGGGGCGATGACACCCTCGCGGTCCAGGGCCTTCAGCCGCTCGCGCGCGGCCCGGCGATCCGGTGCGTTCCAGAAGGCGTCGATGCCGCGTTGCAGATCGACCCGGGCGCGGTGCAGTACCCAGGTCTTCCAGAAGATCAGCACCCAGGCACCGATCGACATCACCAGCAGCATCAGCGCGACGGCACGGCCGATCGCATCGCTCTGGAACCAGAAGCCCTGCAGCCCTTCCATCAGAGCGGATCCAGCCCGAGCACGTCGGCCATCGAATACAAGCCCGCCCCACGCTGCGCGAGGAAGCGCGCAGCTCGCAGGCTGCCCTGCGCGTAGCCGACGCGGCTGGTGGCCTTGTGGCTGATCTCGATGCGCTCGCCGGTGCCACAGAACATCACCGTGTGGTCGCCGACGATGTCGCCTCCGCGGACGGTGGCGAAGCCGATGGTCGACGGGTCGCGCTCACCGGTGACGCCTTCGCGCCCGTAGATCGCGTGGGTCTTCAGCTCGCGGCCGAGCGCCTTGGCCACCGTCTCGCCCATCGCCAGGGCCGTGCCGCTGGGGGCGTCGACCTTGTGGCGGTGGTGGGCCTCGACGATCTCGATGTCGTAGCCCTCGGAAAGCGCGCGCGCCGCCATGTCCAGCAGGCGCAGCGCGACGTTCACGCCGACGCTCATGTTGGGCGCCATCACGATGCCGATGTCCTGCGCCGCCGAGGCGATCTTCGCCTTCTGCTCTTCGTTGAAGCCGGTGGTGCCGATCACCATCGCCACGCCCTTTTCGCGGCAGGCGGCGAGGTGGGCCAGCGTTCCCTCCGGCCGGGTGAAGTCGATCAGCACCTGGGCGCCGGCCAGGCCCTGGGCCAGGTCACCGGTGACCTGGACACCGCTGGCGTGGCCGAGCCAGGCGGTGGCGTCCTGGCCGATTGCCGCGCTGCCGGCACGGTCCAGCGCACCGGCGAGACGGCAGTCGCCGGATTGCTGCACCGCCTCGACCAGCATGCGGCCCATGCGGCCGCTGGCGCCCGCGACGGCTATCGCCAGTCCGCCGGCGGTCATTGGGGCTCCAGCGGCGGGTAGCTCCGCACGGCGCCTTGCGGCGCCGCGGAGACTTGCGCCACGGCGGGCTCGAGCTTGGGCGGGGGCAGGGCCGCGCGCTCTTGTTCGGTCAGCTCCAGCTTGGGCGGCGAGCCGGAGCGTTCGGGCTTGCTGATCGAGGCGACGAATTCCAGCTCGCTCGGCAGGTCGGGCGCCTGGACCGACTCGACGTTGTCGCCATCGAATAGCACCACGACCGCGCGCTGCTGCGGCTCGGTGCCGGGGCGGCGGATGACGAACACGTAGTCCCAGCGCTGGGCGTGGAAGGGGTCGGCCAATAGCGGCGAGCCGAGCACGTCGCGCACCTTACCGCGCGGGGTGCCGGGCTTGATGGCGGCTATCTGCTCCTTGGTGACCACGTTGCCCTGCACCACCTCCACCCTGTAGGGCGTGATGACGCTGGTGATGCCGTCGCTCATCGTGCGGCTGACCAGGGTGCAGCCGCCCAGGGCAAGCAGGCCGGCCAGCGCGGCCGGGACGATGGACAGGCGTGGGAGTCGGGACAACAAGGGCATGGGAGCGCGCGCAACGACTGGTGGAACCGGCGCCGTGGCGGGCGCGGGGCATGGGCGGCGTGCCGACGGCGCGGACCGACCCGGTCCACCGCCGCACTGGCTATGATTCATCGATTCTAGCGGCCCGACCCGGGGCCCACGCGGACAGCGAAAGCGCACCATGCCCACCCACGTCGACGAACTCAAGAGCAGCGGCCTGAAGGCCACCCTGCCCCGCCTGCGCATCCTCGAGATCTTCCAGAAGTCGCCGGTGCGGCACATGACGGCCGAGGACGTCTTCAAGGCGCTGCTCGTCGAAGGCTCCGACATCGGCCTGGCGACCGTGTACCGCGTGCTGATGCAGTTCGAGCAGGCCGGCATCCTGGTGCGCAGCCATTTCGAATCAGGCAAGTCGGTGTTCGAGCTGAACGAAGGCCATCACCACGATCACCTCGTGTGCGTGACCTGCGGCCGGGTGGAGGAGTTCTTCGATCCCGAGATCGAGGCGCGCCAGCGCTCGGTGGCGCAAAGCCGTGGCTTCGAGCTGCACGAGCACACGCTGGCGCTGTATGCCGTGTGCACCAAGGCCCACTGCGAGCACCGGCCGGCAGGCAGCCTGCCTGTCAGGGTTCCCTCAGGGCATCCATTGCCGCCTGGTGACGAGCAATGAACTCCTGGTAGGTGTCGATGCCGCGCAGCTGCAGGATGGTGTTGCGCACCGCGGCCTCCACCAGCACCGCCAGGTTGCGGCCCGCGTCCACCGCGATCACCACCTTGCGCACCGGGATCTCGAGGATCTCCTCGTACAGCGGCTCGTAGGGCAGGCGCTCGAACTCGCGCTCCATCGTCTCCTTGCGCACGAGGTGGACGATGAGCTTCAGGCGCATCTTCCGCCGCACCGCCGTCTCGCCGAAGATGGCCTTGATGTCCAGCAGGCCGATGCCGCGCACCTCGAGCAGGTTCATCAGCAGGTCGGGGCAGCGGCCTTCGAGCGTGCTTTGCGAGACCCGGTAGAGATCGACGGCGTCATCGGCCACCAGGCCGTGGCCGCGTGAAATCAACTCCAGGCCGAGTTCGCTCTTGCCCAGGCCCGACTCGCCGGTGAGCAGCACCCCCAGGCCGAGGATGTCCATGAACACCCCGTGGCGAGTGGTGCGCTCCGCGAACAGCTGGCTCAGGTACGAGCGGACCACGTCGATCACGTGGCCGGCCGAGGCGGAGGTGATGAACAGCGGGATCTCGGCGCGATCGCACATGGCGACCAGGCGATCCGGCGCACGCTGGTCGTCGGCGACGATGATCACCGGCGGCTCGAGCGTGACGATGCGCTGGATGCGACGCTCCAGCACCTCCGGTGCCGCGTCGTTCAGGTAGGCCACCTCGCGCCGGCCCACGAGCTGCACGCGATAGGGGTGGATGTAGTTCAGGTAGCCGACCAGGTCCGCGGCCGAGCGCGCGTCGCGCACGGCGGCTTCGTCGAAGCGGCGCTCCGGATGGGCGTGGCCGGCTATCCATTCCCAGCGCAGCGAGGGCTGGTGCTCTTCGAACAGCGCCTCGGCGCTGATGGAGATGGGTTTCACCCGGCGATTGTCGTCAGGCCACCGACTTCAGCGGTTCCCAATCGGCGATGAGCTGGTGCACGGTGGCGGCGTCAGGTGCCGTCTTGAGCTTCTCGCGCAGTTCCCGGTCCGACAGCAGTTCCGCGATCTCGGACAGGATCTCGAGGTGGCGTTGCGTGGCGGCCTCGGGCACGAGCAGGAAGATCAGCAGGCTGACGGATTCATCGTCGGGGGCGTCGAACGGGATGGGGTCTCGCACGCGCAGCACCGCCGCCAGCGGATTCTTCAGCCCCTTGACGCGTCCATGCGGCACTGCCACCCCGTGCCCCAGGCCGGTCGAGCCCAGGCGTTCGCGGGCGAAGAGATTGTCGGTGACGGTGGCGCGGGCGATGGCGTGCTGGTTTTCGAACAGCAGGCCGGCGTGCTCGAACGCGCGCTTCTTGCTGGTCGCATCAACACCCACCAGCACGTTCTCGACGGGCAGGATGGCGGCAAGGCGGTTCATGAACGGCTCTCTCGACGACTACGGTCAGACGTGCAGTCTTTCGGCCGGTGATCCCTCCGGCTTTAAGGGGGCAGATTATAGAAATCGGTCGCATCCCACGCTCGAATCAACGGTGGCGGCGCGTAGGGCGTTGACCCTGGATGCTGCGTTGCAGCAACAGTCTAGCGAGTCCGGGGGGCCATGGTTGGTATTAGTTCTCAACAAATGACAAGGCGGCCAGATGGCCGCCCGATCGGGAATCGTGGGTCTGCGGTCCGTCAGGCGCTGGCGCCCTGGCGCTTGGCCGCCTCGTGATGATGGTCTTGCAGCCGGTCCTTGTGGCGGCAGACCTGGCGATCGAGCTTGTCCATCAGCTGATCGATCGCGGCGTACAGGTCCTCGTGGGCCTGTTCGACGAAGATGTCCCGACCCTTGACATGCAGGGTCACTTCGGCCTTCTGCCTGCGTTCCTTCTCCTTCAACTTTTCCACCGTCAGCAGCACGCTCACATCCACCACCTGGTCGAAATGGCGCGTGACGCGCTCTAGCTTGGTGAGCACATACTCGCGCAGAGCAGGTGTCACTTCCAGGTGATGTCCGCTGATCGTCAAGTTCATCGAGGCCTCCTTCGCGAAGCTGGGGTTGCGGCACCGCACCGGCCTAGGCCAAGGCCGGCTTCATGACGCCAAGATGACGCCACCGGTCCAATCCAGTGTGCACGCGGCCCATCCCTTTGACAAGAACAGGGGCGCCAGCCGAGGCCGGTTAGACTGCGTCATTTGGTGCGGGGCTGCCCTGCATCAAACGGCCTGCAGGCCGTGCCTGGCCCTCGCGCGAGGCGATAATCTGCAGCTTCGACTCGATTCTCTGAAGGTCACCGTGGACAGCTCCCACCCTCGGTGACCGCCTGCTCCAGCGCACCGATCAGGCCGCCAGGCCGTTGAGTGGGCAGGATGGGCGGTCCCCTCCATTCGCCCCCTGAAGTGACATTGGCCGCGCCGGCACGACAAGCCTGGCCGGCACCGCTGGAGCCCTTGATGCTCAACGTCTTCACGCTCGACAAAGGACGCCTGTCGGGCCGCCTGCTGCAAGAAGAGATCGACTCGGCCGCCGAGCTGGCCGAGGTGCAACCCGTCTGGGTCGACCTGGAGGCGCCCACCGCCGAAGAGATCGGCTGGCTCCACGGCCGCTTCGGCCTGCGCATCCCCGACAACATCGTCGACGACGACCTGGAGGAATCCGCCCGCTTCTACGAAGAGGACAACGGCGAGCTGCACATCCGGTCCGACTTCCTGATCGACGATGACGTCACCCCACGCAACGTGCGCGTGGCCTTCATCCTCTACAACAACGTGCTGTTCTCGGTGCACGAGGAAGACCTGCCGGTGTTCCGCCTGCTGCGCCTGCGCGCGCGCCGGATCCCGGCCCTGATCGAGGACGCCAAGGACGTGCTGCTCAAGCTCTACGACGCCGACGCCGAATACTCGGCCGACGCGCTCGAGGGCATCTACCTCAACCTCGAGAAGGTCAGCGCCCGCGTGCTGAAGGAAGAGGTCGACGACCGGGCCGCCGGCGAGGCGCTGGGGGCCATCGCCAAGGAAGAGGACCTGAACGGCCGCATCCGCCGCAACGTGATGGACACCCGCCGCGCGGTGAGCTTCATGATGCGCAGTCGCATGCTCAACGCCGAGCAGTTCGAGGAGGCCAGGCAGATCCTGCGAGACATCGACTCGCTGGATTCGCACACCGCCTTCCTGTTCGACAAGATCAACTTCCTGATGGACGCCACCGTCGGCTTCATCAACATCAACCAGAACAAGATCATCAAGATCTTCTCGGTGGCTTCGGTTGCCCTGCTGCCGCCGACGCTGATCGCCAGCGTGTATGGCATGAACTTCCAGGGCATCCCGGAGCTGCAGTGGAGCTACGGCTACTACTACGCCATCGGGCTGATGGTCGCGTCGGTGGCCGCGCCGCTGCTCTACTTCCGCCGCAAGGGCTGGATGCGCTGAATCCGCCAACACATCACGCTGGTTACGGCGGGTTTCTGAGACGCGGGGGTAAACCCGGCTGCAACTGACGACAGGGGCCGACGAAGAAGTCGGCATGAAAACCCTGCTCGCTGCCGGTCTTTTCGCCGCCTGCGCGGCCGCCAGCTCTCCGGCGCTGGCCCAGTTCAACACCGTGCCGGCGGCCCTGCGGCCGGCGGGCGCCATGGTGTCCGAAGCCCGCAGCGAGCAGGAGTACCGACGAGACGCCGCGCGACGGGTGTACGAGGCGTTTCCGGGCCACATCCACAAGGGCAAGCTTCCACCCCTGATGTACGCGATCGCCATCACCGAGACGGATGTCGATGCGGACGGCCATGTGGTGGACGTCCGGCTCACGCGAGAGCCGGCGGCGGCCAAGGAGGTCGGACCGTGGGTGGTCGCGCTGCTGCGTCAGGTCGCCCAGTTCCCGGCGCCGACCCGGATGGCGCGAGCCACCTACAAGGAGATCTGGCTGGTCGACAAGAGCGGCAAGTTCCAGGTCGACACGCTGACCGAAGGCCAGCGCAGCGGACAGTGACGCGATCGAAAGCCGCTTCGGGTGAAGGGTAGAAGAAAGCCGCGCAGCGCCCGTGAGCGAATGAGGGAGGGAGGGAGGAGGAGAGGCGCTCCCGGGTGACAACCAGATGGACTGGCAGGCTGCGCGGCTGAAAGAGGACGGATGCCGGCGTCGCAAACCCGCATCCGGGGCGTTGCCAGAGCGCGGCCCCTTCAAATTCGGAGTGTGCGCGAGCGTCGAAGTTCCGTCCACCAGTGAGGTTTTTTCCAGTAACAGCGCCCGGCGCCGGCTCAGGCGCGAGCCTTCGCCTTGATCGCCGCGATTTGCGCCTCTTGGGCGGCCTTGCGGTCGGCCGCGACCTTCTGTGCGGAAGCGCGCTCGCCGACCAGCTTCACATACGGTTTCCAATCGACGCCGCCTTCAGCCAGCAGATCGACGCCGTAGATGGCCTTGGTGGCCATGGACACGAGGGGCAGGGAAGCGAAGGCTGCGCAATCCGCGCTGGTGAATTCCGTGCCCGCGACATAGGGCGCGAAACGGGCCAGGCGCTTGAAGGCCACGATGTTCTTGTCCAGCAACTTGCGCACGCGGGCCTGGTTGGCTTCGCTCACCGTGCCGCCGAAGAAGGCTTGCGGGTACAGCTCACGCACGACGAGCTCGAGGTGCAGCTCGATGAAAGTCGTCAGCTCACGCACCTTGGCGGCGCCCCACGCATCGGCCGGCACCAGCGGCGGCGCCGGATAGGCCGCCTCGAGGTACTCCACGATCACCTCGCTTTCGCACAGGGTGCGGCCGTCGTCCAGGCGAATGAAGGGCACCTTGCCCAGGGGCGACGCGGCGAGCGTCGCCTCGTCCTTCGGGCCCGAGGCGACGTATTCCTCGGTGAAAGGGATGCCCTTTTCGAGCAGCACCATCTTGACCTTGTTGTAGTAGTTCGAGATGGCGAAGCCGCACAGCGTGATCATGCAAATCTCCTCGGGATCATGAAGTGCCGGCAGTCTAGCCACGCGGGCTGAACGGGCTTGCCGCCAACGCGACAGCCTGGCGGCGCGGGTCAGGCCGCCCGCGGACGGCGGCTGACGAGCGCGATGCCCCCGGACACGGCCACCAACGCGATCACGAGCCGCGAAGTGAGCGGCTCTCCCAGCAGGCCGACTCCGGCCGCGAGGCCGAAGACCGGCGTCAACAGCGTGAACGACGAGATCTGCGTGGCCGGGTAATGCCGCATCAGCCAGAACCACAGCAGGTAGCTGGCGAAGGTGACGATCACCGTCTGGAAGGCCAGCGCGCCCCAGGCCAACCCGCTGGCCTGCGCCGGCCACGCTTCGCCCACCCACCAGGACGCGAGGCCCAGCAGCGGTGCGGACACCAGCAGCTGGTACATCAGGGTCTGCTCCGCAGGTGCATTGGACAGGCGGGTGGCGCGGATGGTCAGCGTCGTTCCGGCCCACAAGGCTGCGCCGGCCACGCCCAGCGCATCACCCCACCACTGCCTGGGGCCAGCGCCTGTGACAGCGGAGAAGCTCTCCCCCAGCGCGATGGCCACGCCCGCGAATGCCACCGCCAGGCCGCTCCACTGGGCTCCGCGCAAGCGCTCGCCCGGGGCGACCCAGGGCATTCCCAGGGCGACGAAGAAGGGCGCGAGGTAGATGAACACCGCCATGCGCGAGGCGCTGGTGTACTGCAGGCCGACGAAGATGCAACCGAACTCGAGCGCGAATAGCGCACCCGCGGCCAGGCCCGGCCACAGTGTCGGCGGTGCCGATGCCGCCGGACGCAGCGGGATGCGTCGAACGCCGGCCCACAGGCCCAGCAGCAGGGCCGCCCCGGCCGAGCGCAGAGCCGCCTGCAGCAAAGGCGGGATCTCCGCCACTGCGACCTTGGACGCGGTCTGGTTCAGGCCCCACAGCGCCGCACACAGCAGGAGGCTGGCGATGGCGATCGGGTCGAGGTGGGAGCGGCGTTGCGCGGTCACCGATGGACCCTCCTGTCGCCGAAGGCGCCATCCTGCCCGAGGGAGGGAGCGCCCCCTACGGGCGGCCGGGCGGGGGCGCTCATGCGCCACGCCCTGCGGATTCGGCCCGGCGGCCGATCAAGGCCCAGGCCAGCAACCCGGCAAGCACCCCGCTGGCGTGGGCCGCGGGGGCCAGGAGGAAGTCCCAACCGTCGATGCGGCGTGTGGCGTCGCCCCAGGGCGCCTCGGACAGCACCTTGGCGGCCAGCCCGACGACCAGCAGCGCACCGATGGCCCTCGAACGGCGGTCCGCGCCCCGCGCCAGCAGGTGGCATCCCAGGATGGCGGCGGCCGCATGCAGCACGCCGGACAGGCCGCCGTAGTGCTTCAGGGCGGGCTGAGCGAGCAGCCCCATCTGGCTGAGCGGCCAGGCCAAGGCCCACGCCCGCACCGCCGGCACGCCGGCGCGAGCGCGCCAGCCGAGCAGGGCGATCAAGGCGCAGCCGGCCAGGTTCATCGCCAGGTGGCGCGCGCTCCAGTGGACCCAGGCGGCCGTCAGCAAGCGCCACGGCTGACTGATGGCGAGCGCGGGCTGCCAGTCCAGCAGTTCACGCGGCAACGGCCAGGCCAACAGGGCGCCCGTTGCGCCGATGGCGCAGGCCGCCGGCCAGGCCCAGCGTCGCCAGGTCAACCGAACACCGCCCGCCACAGTGCGCGGATGGCTTCGCGCTCAGCGGCCAGCAAGGCGGGGTCGAACTGGGTCGGCTGTTCGTCGAGGCGGGCGCGGTGCTGGGCGCGCCGCAGTTCGCGGTAAGCATCGGCCGCGGCATAGCCGACGCCGAGGGGCAGCAGGCCGGCCTCCTCGGCGCGGCGCAACAGGGCGATGTTGCCCTTGTTGTCCAGCAGCAGCGGGTGGCGCGACCCCTCGGCCAGCACCAGGTACTGCACCGCGAACTCCGCGTCCATCATGCCGCCGTCACTGTGCTTGACGTCGAAGCGGCCGGCAGGCACCGGGCGGGCAGAGCGCACCTTGTCGCGCATCGCATGGACTTCGGCCCGCAGCGACTCCGGCTCGCGAGGCATCGCCAGCACCTCGCGCCGGGTGGCCTCGAAGCGTTCGCCGAGGTCGGCGCTGCCGGCGCAGAAGCGCGCGCGAGACAAGGCCTGGTGCTCCCAGGTCCAGGCGGTGTTGCTGCCGCGGCCGCGCTGGTAGCGCTCGTAGGAGTCGATCGAGGTGACCAGCAGGCCTGAGTTGCCGTTGGGCCGCAGCGCCGTGTCGATGTCGAACAGCTCGCCCGCCGCCGTGCGCAGCGTGAGCCATCCGATCAGCTTGCGCACGAAGGCTCCGTAGACCTCCTGCGCGCGGTCCTTGTCAGGCTCGTCGGCATCGTCGTAGACGAAGACGAGGTCGAGGTCGCTGCCGTAGCCCAGCTCCAGGCCGCCCAGCTTGCCGTAGGCGATGACGGCGAAACGCGGCACTTCGCGATGGCGCTGCTTCAGGTGGCCCCAGGCCCAGCGCAGGCAGCAATCCACCACCGCGTCCGCCAGGGCGGAGAGGTCGTCGGCGACCTCCTCCACCGTGATGCGGCGCTCGACGTCGCGCACCAGGGTGCGGAAGACCTCGGCATGGTGGGCGCGGCGCAGGGTGTCGAGCAGCGAGCCCTCGTCCGCCTCGCCCGAGCGGACCCAGGCGGCATGGCGCTCTTCCAGGTCGGCGACGAACCCGGCGCGATCGAAGCGCTCGCGCAGCTGTCGCTCGTCGGCCAGCTCGTCGATCACGCCCGGATGGCGGATGAGGTAGCGCATCGGCCAGCGGGCCAGGCCCAGCAGGCGCAGCAGGCGCCGCTGCACCTCCGGCCGCTCGACCAGCAACGCGAGGTAGCTCTCGCGTCGCAGCAACGGCTCGACCCAGTCGAGCAGGCGCAGCGTGGCATCCAGGCTGCACTCGCCCTTGGTGATGCCGGCGGCCGCGCGCAGCATCAGCTTGCCCAGGCGCAGCTTGCTCTCGTCGCGCAGGGCCTGCACGCGCGGGCGCGCGGCGAAGATGCGCACCCGCTCGGCGAGCTCCTCGGGCAGGCGTTCCAGCAGGGCTTCGCTGTCCACCGCGAGCGGACCTTCGCCGCACTGGCGGCAACCGCCGTTGCCCGGCTTGGCGGCGCCGGGCGCCTGGCCGTCGTGCAACAGGGCATCGAACTCCGTCGCGACCAGCTCGCGCACGTCGCAAAGGCGGTCCAGCAGCTGGCAGGTGTCGGCGTTGCAGGGCAGCTCCATGCTGGCGGCTATCCAGGCCAGGTCGCCGTCGCCGGTCGGCAGCAGATGGGTCTGCTGGTCGTCCAGGTACTGGATGCGATGCTCGATCTGGCGCAGGAAGACGTAGGCGCCCGCCAGCTTGCGAGCGGCTTCGGCCTTCATCAGGCCGCCGGCGGCCAGCTTGTCCAGTGCCTTCAGCGTCGAGCGGGTGCGGATCTCGGGGAATTGCCCGCCGCGCGCGACGAGCAGCAGCTGGACGATGAACTCGATCTCGCGGATGCCGCCGCGCGACAGCTTCACATCGTTGGCGCGCTCCGGCCGACCGGCCGCTCGGCGCTGGGCCTCGTCGCGGATCTTGCGGTGCAGTTGGCGCAGGCCCTCGAAGACGCCGTAGTCGAGGTACTTGCGGTAGACGAACGGCGTGACGAGGGAGCGCAGCGCCAGGGCGCGCCCGCTGGTCACCGATTCGCGCGGGGCGACCACGCGGCTCTTCAGCCAGGCGAAGCGCTCCCATTCGCGCCCCTGCACCAGGAAGTACTCCTCCAGCATGGCCAGGCTCACCACTGGCGGGCCGGAGTTGCCGTTGGGTCGCAACGCCAGGTCGACGCGGAAGACGAAGCCGTCATCCGTCACGTCGCCGATCAGGGCATAGAGCTGGCGCGCGACCTGCGAAAAGTACTCGTGGGCGGAAAGCCGGCCGCCCGGTCCACCGACGGTCGTCCCATCTTCCTCGTAGACGTAGATCAGGTCGATGTCGGACGAGACGTTGAGCTCGCGCGCCCCGAGCTTGCCCATGCCGACGATCCAGAAGTCGACGCGCCGGCCGGTCGAATCCAGCGGCGGGCCGTGGCGGGCATCGGTGTCGGCCAGCGCCTTCGCCAGCGCCCGCTCCAGGGTTGCCTCCGCCAAGCAGGTCATGGTGGCGGTCACGACCGACAGCGGCGCGCCCTGCTCGACGTCGAGCACCGCGAGCCGCTCGATCACCAGCTGGCGCGCCACCCGCAGCGCGGCGGGCAGCGCACGGCCACCGGCTTCGAGCGCGTGGATGAGCGCGTGGATCTCTCCCGCCCCCGGCGCGCCGGCCGGCAACAGGGCCAGCTCGGCTTCGTAACGCCGCCTCACACGCTGCACGAAGCGGCTGTGCACCGCCGGCGCGCGGGTTCGTTGAACCAGGGTCGCCCCGGAGCTGCCGGCCTGTTCCGAGGTGCTCAAAGCCACGCCGCGGCCTCCGGGCCCAGGCCTCGCCGCCGCCGCCCCGCGAGGGAGCGAGGCACCCCGGGAACGGCCCGGGCCTGCCTCGGCTCTATGCTAGATTGGTTCGTTGACGCGGCAGGGGGGCGAGGCCCCATCGGGACTGCGTCATTCCACGAGGCTGGCGCCGGGGCCTGCCGCCCGGTTCTGTTCATGCCTTCGATGCCCTCTCGTTCCGAGCGCGTGCCGCTGCACCGCCGCCTTGCCACCCGGTTCACGCGCCGGGCTGGCACCGCTGTCGATAAGTCGTTCACCACCGTCTGGACGCGGCCGTCACGCTGGTTGTTGGCCCTGTCTCGCCGGGCCTTGCGCTGGACCGCGCTGCTGGTGCTCACGCTGTGGAGCATCGTACTGATCGGCTGGCTGACACTGCACTGGGGGATTCTGCCGCACATCGACGAATGGCGTCCGCAGATCGAGGAGCGCGCCAGCCGGGCACTCGGCCTTCCCCTTCGCATCGGCCACATCAGCGTCAATTCGCCCGGCTGGGTGCCCGCGCTGGAGCTGCGAGACGTCACGCTGTCGGACCGCGACGGCCGGGAGGCCCTGCGGCTGCCGCGCATCAGCGCCGCCCTGTCGCCGAAGTCGCTCTTCGCCCTGCGCCTGGTGTTCTCGCAGCTGTACATCGAAGGGGCCGAGCTGGAGGTCCGGCGCGACGCGCAGGGCCGGCTGCACGTGGCCGGCCTGGACATGGAGACCTCGGCCCGCGTCGACGCCGGCAGCGGGGACCACAGCACGATGGACTGGCTGCTGTCGCAACCCGAGTTCGTCCTGCGCCACGGCACGCTGCGCTGGGTCGACCAGCAGCGCGCAGCTCCCCCGCTGCTGCTTCAGGATGCCGACCTCGTGTTGCGCAATGGCTTGCGCAGCCATGACCTGCGGCTGGATGGAACGCCCGGCGCCGGCCTGGGCGAGCGATTCACGCTCAGCGGCCGCTTCACCCAGCCGTTGCTCGCCAGGAGCGGCGACTGGGCGCGCTGGGCGGGAACGGTCTACGCGCAGCTTCCGTCGGTCGACATGGCCCGGCTGAGCGAGCACGTCACCCTGCCCTTCGAGCTGCCCAGCGGCAACGGCGCGGCACGACTGTGGCTGGACGTCGCCAAGGGCCAATGGCGCCATGCGACGCTGGACGCCACGCTGGACGGCGTGCAGCTCAAGCTCGGCCCGGCCCTGGAGCCACTGGAGCTGGCGCACGTGCAGGGCCGTTTCGAGGCCGAACGCAGCAGCAACAGGCTGCGCCTGGCCGCGCAGCAGTTCGCCTTTGCCACCGCGGATGGCGCCAGCTGGCCGGCCAGCCGATTCGAGCTGGCGCTCACGCAGCGCCAGCTGCTCAGCCAGGCCGCCTTGTCGGATCAGCCGGTCGCCGGCGGCGAGTTCAGTGCCGACCGCCTGGACCTGGCGCTGATGGCGGCCGTCGCCGGCCGGCTGCCGCTGCCCGACAACGTCCGCCGCGGCCTGGCCGAGCTGGCGCCCAGTGGCGTCGTCCAGGGCCTGCAGGCGAACTGGATCGGCCCGCCCGAGCAGCCCGTGCACTACCGCGTCAAGGGCCGGGTGAACGGCCTGTCGATCGCCTCGCTGCCGGCCGCCGAGCCGCAGCAGGTCGGCCGGCCGGGCTGGCGGGGAGCGGACCTGGAGATCGACGCCACCGAGGCCGGCGGCGAGGGCCGGCTGGTGCTCGCCAAGGGAGCGCTCGACCTGCCGGGCGTGTTCGAGGATCCGCTGCTGCCGCTGGACCACTTCAGCGCCAAGCTGGTCTGGCAGCTGACGCCGCAGCATCCGCAGGGCCGCGCTCCCGCCAGCGCCTTGCCGCCGATGATCGACCTGCGGGTGCAGGAGGCGAAATTCGCCAATGCCGATGCGCGCGGCGACCTGCAGCTGCATTGGCACACCGGGCAGGGCCTGGCGCGCGGCAAGGGAGGCCGCTATCCCGGCGTGATCGATGTCACCGCCCACATCGAGCAAGGTCAGGCGGCGCGCGTCCAGCGCTACATGCCTCAGGCCCTGGCGCACACCCGCGACTACCTGGCCGGTGCCATCCAGTCGGGCACCGTGCGCAATGCCCGGCTGCGCCTGCGGGGCGACCTGCAGGAGTTCCCCTTCGCGCATGCAGGCACCAACGTCCGTGACACCGAATTCCACATCAGCACCCAGGCCGAGAACCTGGACTTCGCCTACGTGCCGCCGGTGTTGACGGGCGGCGTCTCGCGCTGGCCGGCGTTCACCAACCTGTCCGGCGAGCTCGTCTTCGACCGCGGCGCGATGCACATCAAGGACGCCCGCGCCAGGCTGTGGGGCATCGAGCTGAAGGGCGTCAACGGCGAGATCGCCAACCTGCTGCACGAGCCGACCCTGGACATCCAGGGCGGCGGGCGCGGGCCGCTGGCCGATGCCCTGCGCTACGTCAATTCCACCCCGATCGACGGCTGGCTGTCGCACGCGCTCAAGGACACGACGGGCAATGGCGCGATGGACCTGCAACTGGCCCTGCGCATCCCGCTGAACGACGCCCAGCACACCGTCGTCAAGGGGGCCGTCACCCTGGCAGGCAACGACGTGCGCCTGCGGCCCGACGTGCCCTTGCTGGCCAATGCCAGGACGCGGGTCGACTTCACCCAGCGGGGCTTCTCGCTGACGCCGGGCACCGCCCGCGCGCTCGGCGGCGAGCTCAGCTTCGAAGGCGGCATGGGAGGCGAAGCGGCCGCGCCCTTGCGCGTGGCCGTCCAGGGCACCGCCACGGCCGAGGGCCTGCGCCAGGCCAGCGAGCTCGGTTGGGTGCCGCGCCTGGCGGCTGCCATGAGCGGCCAGGCGCCCTACAAGCTGCAGATCGGCGTGCCGCGCGGCCACACCGAGCTGCAGATCACCAGCCCGCTGACGGGCATGGCGCTGGACCTGCCGCCGCCGCTGCGCAAGCCGGCCGAGGCGAACTGGCCGCTGCGCATCCAGACCCTGGTCCAGCCGGTGGCCGCCGGCGCGCCCGAGCCCGCGGCCGCACGCGACACGCTGCACGTGGAGCTCGGCAGCGTGCTGCAGGCCGACTATCAGCGCGAGCTGACGACCGACGGCGCCCGTGTCCTGCGGGGCACGGTGGCCGTGGGAGAGGCGACGTTGCCGCCCATGCCTTCGGCCGGCACGGTCACGGCAGCCTTGCAGGTGCCGCTGCTGCATGTCGACGCGTGGTCGGCGCGGCTTCGCAACTGGTGGCCCGAAGCTCGCGCAGGCGTCGAGACCCGCGCGGGAGCACCGGCCACCGACGCCGTATCGCCCGAGGCGCTCGGCTACCTGCCGACGGAGCTCGCCCTGCGTGCCGGCGTCGTCGTCCACGAGGGCCGGCGCTTTGCGAGCGTCAACGCGGCGGTGCAAAGACGCGGCAGCGGCGACAGCGAGACCTGGCACGCCACCGTCCAGGGCGATGCCGCCCAGGGCCAGGTCGACTGGCGGCCGGCCGGCGCCGGAGCGCCCTGGCCCCGCTTGCAGGCCAGGCTCGCGCGGCTGTCGATCCCGGCGCCCGAGGTCGATCCCGCGGCCAAGCCCGGCGCTGCCGAGGCAGCCGCCGAGGCCGCAGCGGCCAACGCCACCACGCCACCGGCGCTGGATGTCGCCGTCGAAGAGCTGGAATGGCGCGGCCGCAAGCTGGGCAAGTTCGAGATCGAAGGGCGGCCGGCCGAAGGCCCGGCGCCGCGCGACTGGCGGCTGGCGCGGCTGGCCCTGAGCTCACCCGAAGGTCGGCTGTCGGCGAGCGGCCAGTGGGCCGCACCCAGGCGCCGCATGGCGCTGGACCTGAAGCTGGACGTGTCGGACGCCGGCGGCCTGCTGGAGCGCTTCGGCCTGGGCAAGCAGGTGCGCGCCGGGCACGGCCGCGTGCAGGGGCAACTGGCCTGGACCGGCGCCGCCCTGGTGCCCGACTGGGCCTCGCTCGGAGGCACCGGCCAGGTCAGCATCGACAACGGCCAGTTCCTGCGGGCCGAGCCGGGCGCGGCGCGGCTGCTGGGCGTGCTGAGCCTGCAGGCGCTGCCACGGCGGCTGACGCTGGATTTCCGCGACGTCTTCCAGCAAGGCTTCGGTTTCGACAACTTCGGCGGCGACGTGGTGCTGGAGCAAGGCATTGCCCGCACCAACAACCTGCGCATCCGGGGCGTGCAGGCCGCCGTGCTGATCGAAGGCCAGGCCGACCTCAAGCGAGAGACGCAGGACCTGCACATGGTCGTGGTGCCCGAGATCAACGCCGGCACCGCGTCGCTGGCCTATGCCGCGATCAACCCGGCCATCGGCCTGGGCACCTTCCTCGCCCAGCTCTTCCTGCGCAAGCCGCTCATGCAGGCCGGCACGCGCGAGTTCCGCGTCCTGGGAAGTTGGTCCGATCCGCAGGTCGACCCGATCGCGCGGCATCCCGACGCCCCGCTGCCCGACATGGAATCCGCCGCCGCCTCTGCCCCGGCCGGGCCACGCTGACAAGGTCGGGATGCCCGGCCTCGGGCCGCCGGGCGTAGCATCGGCGCCCAGCGGCCGACACCGATCGGCCACAAGAACAAAGGCAAAGGAGGGACGCATGCAGAGCCTGTCCAACTGGCTGGAGCGACGCCGGCGCGTGTGGCGTGCCCGGCGCCTGAGGGCCTTCGTCCGCCTGGCCGGCGCCCGGCCGGGTGACCGGGTGCTCGACCTGGGCGGCAACGTGGAATGGTGGTCGCTCGGCCGCGAGCCCTACGACGTGACGCTGTTCAATCTGAAGGCCGAGGCGGCCGACAGCGCGCGCCCCTGGCTCAAGCCGGCCAACGGCACGCGCTGGCGCATCGAGGTGGGCGATGCCGCCGACCTGTCGCGTTACGAGGACGCCGCCTTCGACTGGGTCTTCAGCAACAGCCTGATCGAGCACCTGGGCGACGACGAGCGCGTCGCCCGCTTCGCCGCCGAAGTGCGCCGCGTCAGCCGAGGCTACTGGGTGCAGACGCCAGCCGGCTGCTTCCCGGTCGAGGCGCACACGGGGATCCCCGGCTTCTGGGCCCTGCCCAGCGGGCTGCGCGGGGCGCTCGCGCGGCGCATCGACGCCCGGCGCGCGGCGCAACCGTGGGCCTGCAGCGTCGTCGAGACACGCTGCATCGGAAGGCGACAGTTGCGAGCCCTGTTCCCGGACGGCCGGCTGCACGTGGAGTGGCTGGCCGGCTGGCCGAAGTCCTGGTCCATCTACCGCCGCAACGCCGCATGACGCCCGGCCAACTGCTGCGCCTGGGCAGCCGGCGGGTGGAGCAGCACCTGCGCGAGGCAGCCTACCTGCGCCTGGGCATCGACGCGACGCGGCCGCTGGCCATTCGCGCCCATCCGACCGAGCGCTGCAACTATCGCTGCGGCTCCTGCGCCTGCTGGCGCCTGCCCGAGTACCCGGCCGAGATGACGCTGTCGCAGTGGTGCTCCGCGCTGGCCGGCGTGGCCGAACTCGCCGGCCGGTGCACGGTCCAGTTCGCCGGCGGCGAGCCCCTGCTGTTCGGCCCCTTCCTCGATCTGGTGGACTGGTGCCGCGACCAGGGCCTGGCCTGGGGGATGATCACCAACGGCTCGGCCCTGAATGAGCGCACCGTCGCGCGCCTGGTCGCCGCCCGGCCGCTCAACATCGACGTCTCCGTCGACGGCGCCAGCAGCGCGGTGCACGACGCCTCGCGCGGCATGCCCGGTTCGCTCCTGCACATCCGACGGGGCCTGCAGCGGCTGCGCGACCGGCGCGAAGCCGAGGGCGCCCGCTTCGCCATCCGCGTGAAGACCACCGTGCATCGCCGCAACCTGCACGAGCTGCCGGCGCTGGTGGACTGGGCGCGCGAGGCCGGCGCGAACTCGATCGATTTCAGCCCCGTGCGGCCCTGGACCGCCGAGGTCCGGGACGACCTGTGGCTGCGGCCCGAGGACGAGCCCCGCCTGGCCGAGGTGGTGGCCCGGCTGCGTGCCGCCAGGCGGGCCGGCGCGCCGATAGAGACGGAGGACCAGCGGCTGGCGTCGTGGCCGCAGCACTTCCGCGGCCAGACCATCGCGCCGCCGCTGTCGCCCTGCCGGGTGGGCCTGCGCGACCTGCACATCCTGTCCAACGGCGACGTGCGAATGTGCTGGGAGTATCCGGTGGTGGGCAACCTCACGAGGGCGACCGCGCGCGAGATCTGGCGCGGCGAGACCGCCCGGGCGCAGCGCCGGGCCATGGTGAACTGCGCGGACTTCGGCTCGCCCAAGTGCGCCTCCTCCTGCCTTTCGCACCGCAGCCTGGCGCAGGACTGGCAGCGCGTGCGCCTGTGGCAGCCCATTCGCGAGCTGCCCGTGGCGCCGAGGTAGACAATCGGCGGATGAAGATCGCCGCCCTGCAGATGGTCTCCACGCCCGACGTGGCCCGCAACCTGGCCGACGCCGGCCGACTCGTCGCCCAGGCCGCCGAGGCCGGCGCCAGGCTCGTGGCGCTGCCCGAGTACTTCTGCCTCATGGGCCAGCGCGACGACGACAAGCTCGCCATCGCCGAGGCCGACGGCGACGGGCCCATCCAATCCTTCCTGGCCGACACCGCGCGCCGCCACGGCGTGTGGCTCGTCGGCGGGACGCTGCCCATCCTGGCGCAGGCGAAGGACCGCGTGCGCAACGCCTGCTGCGTGTACGGCCCGCAGGGCACGCGCGTGGCCCGCTACGACAAGATCCACCTCTTCGCCTTCGACAACGGCCGCGAGCATTACGACGAGGGCCGCGTGCTGGAGGCGGGCAGCGAGCCGGTGGCCTTCGATGCCGAAGGCATGCGCGTGGGCCTGTCGATCTGCTATGACCTGCGCTTCCCGGAGCTGTACCGCGCCCTGATGCAGCCGGCGTGCGACCTGCTCGTGGTGCCGGCCGCCTTCACCTACACCACCGGTCAGGCCCACTGGGAGCTGCTGCTGCGCGCCCGCGCGGTCGAGAACCAGTGCCATGTGCTCGCCAGCGCGCAGGGCGGCCTGCACGAGAACGGTCGCCGGACCTGGGGCCACAGCATGGTCATCGACCCCTGGGGCGAAGTGCTCGCCGAGCAGGCCGAAGGCGAGGGCATGGCGATTGCCGATGCGGCCCTGCAGCGGCGCGACGCGGTGCGGGAGCAATTGCCGGCGCTGGCCCACCGGCGCCTCTAGCGCAAACATTCAGCAACGCGCCGCGGCCTAGACTCGCGGCCCGCCCAACCTCCAAGAGGCATCCCATGCGAAAGCGCTCGCGCTCATGGCTCCTCCATCTGCCGGCAGCGGCGCTTGCATTGGCCGGCATCGGCCTGGCGTTCAGCCTGGCAGCGAGTGAACGCAACCCGGTGTCGACGACGCTGGCGGCACGGGCCGACGCCGGCGACAGCGGCCGCGTGATCGTGCGCTACAAGGCGGACTCGTCGCTGCTGAAGGCCCACGCCGCCCAGGCCGCCGGGGCCGCGCCCCGCTTCGCCCAGGCCCTGGCCGCGCGCCATGGCCTCGCGCTCACCGACGGGCGGATGCTCGCGGAGCGCACCCAGCTCATCCGCGGCCGTGGCATAGGCTCGGCCGCGTTGGCGGCCAGGCTCGCGGCCGACGAGGATGTCGAATGGGCAGCAGTCGACGGCCGCCGGCATGCCCTCGCGGCACCCAACGACCCGCTGTACGCGGCGACGACCAGCCGCACGCCCCAAAGCGGCCAGTGGTACCTGCGGGCCAACGGTTCGACGGTGAAGGCCTCCATCAACGTGGAGCCTGCCTGGTCGAAGGCAACCGGTTCGGGAGTGGTCGTCGCGGTGCTGGACACCGGCATCACCAATCACCAGGACCTGAACAGCAAGCTCGTCGCGGGCTACGACTTCGTCGGCTATGCCGGCTACGACGTGGCGACAGCCAACGACGGTGATCTCGACGACGCCGACCCGCACGATCCGGGCGACTGGATCACGCAGGCGGAGAGCGACAGCGACACGTTCCAGGATTGCGAGGTGCGCGATTCCAGCTGGCACGGAACCCAGGTCAGCGGGATCGTGGCCGCGGCCACCGGCAATGGCATCGGCATGGCAGGCATCGCGCGCGATGCCCAGATCCTGCCGGTGCGCGTGCTCGGCAAGTGCGGCGGCTTCGACTCGGACATCATCGCCGGCATGTACTGGGCGGCCGGCCTGAGCACCGACGGCAGCCTGCCAGTCAATGCCCATCCGGCCCAGGTGCTGAACATGAGCCTGGGCTCGGCCGACACCTGCACCGCGGCGTACACGGCCGCGCTGCAGGATTTGACCGCCGCCGGCGTGGTCGTCGTGGCTGCGGCCGGCAACGATGGCCTGGCGGTGGGCACCCCGGCCAATTGTCCCGGTGTCGTCGCCGTCGCCGGCCTGCGGCACGTCGGCACCAAGGTGGGCTTCTCCGACCTGGGCCCGGAAGTGGCTGTCAGCGCCCCTGGGGGGAACTGCGTCAACGAGACGGGCACGTGCCTTTACCCGCTGCTGTCCGCGACCAACCCGGGAACGACTTCGCCCACGACCTCGCAATCGACCTACACCGACGGCGACAACCGCGTGACGCTGGGCACGAGCTTCTCTTCGCCCATCGTGGCGGGCACCGTGGCATTGATGCTCTCCGCCAACCCCAGCCTGACGCCGGCCCAGGTGACCAGCGCCCTGAAGACCAGCGCCCGGCGCTTCCCGACCACCGGCGGCGACAGCGGCGCCGCCACCTGCCACGCACCGAGCGACACCGCCCAGGACAGCGAGTGCTACTGCACCACGGGCACCTGCGGCGCAGGCATGACCGACGCCCCGGGCGCCGTCAATCGCGCGCTCAGCGGCCCGTTCCCGGTGGTCACGCCCTCGCTGCGCACGCCCGTGGCAGGCGCCAGCGTGACGCTGAACGCCTCGGGCACCACCGTCCTGTCCGGGCGCAGCCTCGCCAGCTACCAGTGGACGATCAGCCAGGGCAGCGGCCTGGCCAGTTTCACCAGCGCCACCAACGCCAGCACGGCCACCCTCCAGACCAGCGGGGCGGGTACGGTCGAGGTCACCTTGACGGTGACCGACAGCGCGGGGGCCAGCGCCTCGCTGCGCCAGCCGCTCGAGGTGTCGGCGGCCGCGCTCACGCCGGCCATCAGCGCCACACCCACCGAGCCGGAGGCCGGCGACAGCGTGAGCCTGAGCGCTGCAGGGTCGGTCGCCGGCAGCGGCCGCACCATCGTCGCCTACGCCTGGTCGGTGACCAGCGGCAGCAACGTCGCCTCCTTCAGCGGCGCGACCGATGGCCCGTCGGCCACGCTGGTAACCCAGGCCGCCGGCAGCGTGACGGTGCAACTCACCATCACGGACAACACCGGCCAGCAGGCGAGCACCAGCCGCACGCTCGCGGTCAGCGCCGCGCCTTCCGGTGACGGCGGTGGCGGCGGGGGGGCGACATCGCCCTGGTGGGCGGCCGGCCTGCTGCTGTTGGTGCTTGCCCTGCCGCGGCGCGCGTCGCGGCGCTGAAGCCATCGCGCGTCGGGTGATGCGGCCGGGACTGCCGATCATCACAAACCGAGGTAACGATCGACCGGGCCGCGACGCGGCCCGTTATCGTCCTGACTTGTCGTCGTTGCCTCCCTCGCCTTGCCTCGCTGTCTGATGCGCCGGGTCTTCCGCTTCCTGTGGCTCATGGTCCTGCTGGGCTGTGTCCGCACGGCCCTGGCGGCCGAAGCCGCCGGGGCGCCGGTCGGCGGCCTGATCGTCCGCTTGAAGGACGCGCCTTCGCATGTCGACCTGCGCCGCCACGCCTGGGGCGAGCCGCAGGACGCGGCAGAGCGCACCGCCCGCGCGGCCCACGCCCGCCGCTGGGCGGCGCTGCTGTCGGACACCGGCCTGGGCTGGCTGCCCGGCATGAGGCTCGAGCCGGTCGGGCGGGCCTCGCTGCGCTTGCGTCCTTCCCGGGCCTGGACGCCTGCCGAGGCCGCTCGCTGGCAGCGTCGGCTGGCCGCGCGACCGGAGGTCGCCTGGGTCGTGCCCGACGTGCTCGAGTCCCGCCAGGCGCTGCCGCCGAACGATCCCCTGTACCCGGGCGCGGAGGGCCAGTGGTGGCTGCATCCCGTCTCGGGAACGAACGGCAATGCGCCCGAGGCCCGCTTGCGCGGCGTGCCCGGGCTGCGCTCCGCGTGGTCGACGACGACGGGGCGCGCGGAGACAGTGGTGGCCGTCCTGGATTCCGGCTGGACCGTCCATCCGGACCTCGATACGGCCCGCCTGCTGCCGGGCTACGACATGGTCTCGGACTGGGATGCCGCGACGGGGCGGGGCCGCGCGAACGATGGCGATGGCCGCGACGCCGATGCGCACGACCCCGGCGACTGGGTCAGCGCCGCGGACCGCAGCGCCGATCCGGCGCGCTACGCCCACTGCGAAGAGGAGCCCAGCAGCTGGCACGGCACGGCCGTGACCGGCCTTGTCGCCGCCCACAGCGACAACGGCCTGGGCGTCGCCGGGATCGACTGGGCGGCGCGAGTGCTGCCGGTGCGCGTGGCCGGCAAGTGCGGCGCAACGGTACGCGACATCGTCGATGGCATGCGCTGGGCCGCCGGCCTGGCGGTGTGCAGGCAGTACGCCGACACCCTGGATCCGGACCAGGGCTGCGCCGAATGGGCGCCCCTCAACCCGCACCCGGCCCGCATCGTCAACCTCAGCTACGGTGGCGAGGCCGACTGCAACGCCGAGTACCAGGACGCCATCGAGGAGCTGAGGGCGCGGGGCATCGTCGTCGTGGCCGCCGGCGGCAACACCCACGCCGCCCCGACGCGGCCGGCCAACTGCCAGCACGTGGTCGGCGTGGCGGCCTTGAACCGCGACGGCTTCAAGACCCACTATTCGGCCTTCGGCCCGGTGCTGCGCATCGCCACCGTCGGCGGCGACGATCCCGCCGCCCACTGGGGCACCTTCCTCGCCGACAGCGGCCTGCTGGGGCTGGACAATTTCGGCGCCGATGGCCCCGGTACGCCCGGCTACGCCCCGCGCTTCGGCACCAGCTTCGCGACGCCGGTGGTCAGCGGCACGCTGGCGCTGATGCTGGCCTTGGACCCCGACTTGAGCGCCGAGCAGCTCGTCGAAGGCCTGACGGCCTCGGCCCGGCCGCATGTACGCGCCCCGCTGATGGGCGACTGCGGCCCGGCGCGGCCCGGACGATGCGCCTGCACCACCAGGACTTGCGGCGCCGGCATCCTCGATGCGCCGCAGGCGCTTGCGTATGCCCAGGCGCTGGCTTCAGGGCAGTCCTACCAGCGGCCGAACTGGCCCGTCGAGATCATCGACACGCCCGAGCTGCGGGCCGCCGTGGCCACGGGCCCGGATCGCGATCCGCTCGCCGAAGAAGATCACGACACCGGGAGCTCGGGCGGCGGGGCCCTCGGGATGTGGCCGATCGCCGTTCTGGCCCTCGCCGTGCTGGCGCTGGTGCCCGCGCCGCAACCGCTCAGGGCGCGCAGGCCTGCCAGCGGGTCGCGGCGTCCTGCCCGCTGAGCGCCACCAGGCGCTCGGCCACCGCCGGCGCGACCCGATCGACCCGCAGGCGGTGTTCGGCCCCGGGCGACGCCAGCTGAAGCACGCGGGCCGTGCGCACTCCCCTGGCCTGCAGGCGCTCGAGCCGGCCCTGGGCTTCGGCCTGCGTGCCGAATTCGCCGAGCGCCAGGCCCGGCGCCAGCTCCCCGGGTGACTTCAGTTCGGTGGCCACCAGTCCCAGGCGCTGCAGCTCCTCGGTCTTTTTCAGCAGCGTGTCACGCTCGGGGTAGCGGCCCATGTAGACGATCCAGCGGCCGGGCAGGTCGCGGCGCATGTCGACCCAGCCTCCCGCCGGCACGCCGGCCTGGCCGAGATCACGCAAGGCGGTGCCGGCAGCGACTTCACTCATCGGCCCGGCCTCCAGGCACAGCGCCGTGGTGCTGGCCGGGACCAACCCAGCGGCGGCCTGGGGGCCGGCCGTGGACCCCACGGCGACCGGCCTGGAGCCGGGCTTCAGCAACTGGATGGCCTCCGGGTGGATCTGCCGTTGCAAGCGCTCCGGCTCCCGGCCCGGTTCACTGGCAGGAAGTCCCATCACCTGCGCGACCGGGGTGTGGTGCCAGGCCCAGAACAGCAGATTGGCCGCCAGCAGCGCGGCGACCAGCAGGCGCAGCATCGGCGCGGCGGCGCGTGCTCAGGCGCGCGGCTCGGCCGCCGGGGCCGGGCGCACGCTGACTTCGCCGCTCACGATGCGATGGACCGTGCCCGCCTCGTCCCGCACCTGCAGCGCGCCATCGGCATCGACACCGACCGCCTCGCCGCGGGGGCAGGCCGCGTCAGTCGTCACCACCGGGCCACCGCGCAGGAGATCGCGTTGGGCGTAGGCGGCCTCGAAGGCAGCGAAGCCCTCGCGCTCGAAGCTCAGCAGCGCCCGCGCCAGCGGCGGCATCAGGCGGCCCAGGGCCCCCTGCGGCGTCAGATCGGCCTCGATCTCGGACAGGCTCGCCGCCATTTCGGCCAGATGCACGGGCTGGACGTTCAGGCCAACGCCGATCACCGCCATGCGATGGTCGCCGATGCCCATGGCCTCGATCAGGATGCCGCCGAGCTTGCGGCCCGGCCCTTCACCTTCGCCCCGCGGCAGGAGCCAGAGGTCGTTGGGCCACTTCAGTCCGATGGACGATCCCTGGGGATCGAACGCATCCGCGATGGCCACGCCCACGGCCAGCGACAGGCCGGACCAGTCAGCGCGCTCGAGCGGCATGCTCAGCGAGAAGGTCAGCGACGCGCCAGCGCTGGATTGCCAGTTGCGGCCGAGACGGCCCCGGCCTTGCGTCTGGTCGATCGCCACCAGCAGCGTGGGACGAAGGTCATCGGCGCGCAGACCGCGGCCATGCGAATCGCGTGCACCGCGGGAGGCTTCGCGCAGCCTGTCCACCAAGGCGACGTTGGTCGAGGGCAGGCGGTCGACGACTTCGATGGACAGTCCGGCGAGCAGCGGGCTCAGCTGCTCCCACAGGGCCTGGGTGCCCCAGCTGCCGTGGTGTCCGCCGTGCTCGGGCGAGCCGGCCTGGCGGTCGGCGAAGGGGTGGGCGCTGCTGTCCATGGATCGCCTCTTGTCCTTCGTTGGATTCAGCCTTCGCGGGCGCGCCGCGCAGCCGAGGTCGTGCCGCGCTTGGGCAGCAGCAGCGTGCCGCGGCAGTTCTCGGCCCCGCAACGGCATTCGAATCGCTTCTTCAGCGACGGTGTCATCCGTTCGTCGATCGACAGGCGGTAGTCGTAGAACAGCTCTTCGCCCGGCTCGATCGGACGCAGCGCCTTGATGAAGACCCGGCCCTCTTCCTCATCGGCCTCGCAATTGGGTTCGCAGGCGTGGTTGATCCAGCGTGCTGCATTGCCGCCGTACAGTGCGTCGATGACCTTCTCGCCATCGTCCAGCTGGAAGTAGAAGGTGTGGTCGGGCTGGCTCGGGTCGTGCGGATGGCGATCCAGCGCCTCTTCCCAGCTGATCACCTCCCCGGTGTATTCGATCAGCGTCTCGCCCGGCTCGATCGGCCGCAACGCGAAGACGCCCTTGCCGTGCACGCCGCTGCGTCGGACCTGGATCCGGCGGCCGGCCGCAGGGCTGGATGGGCGTTTCGAAGGGCGCACTTGCTTGACCGACTTCATTGGGTACATTGAATTGTGTGGGCGCGTGTGCACGCCTACGTACGGATGCGTGCGCGTACATGCGTACGCGTGAGGGCAAATTGTAGGCACGGACCCGAAGCTCTCGTGTCCTCATGGCAAAGAAATGAGCAAATCACTGATCATCGCGGAGAAGCCCAGCGTCGCCCAGGACATCGTCCGCGCGCTGACGCCCGTGGCCGGCAAGTTCGAGAAGGCCGCCGACCATTTCGAGAACGAGCGCTACGTCGTGACCTCGGCCGTCGGCCACCTGGTCGAGATCACGGCGCCCGAGGAGTACGACGTCAAGCGAGGCAAGTGGAGCTTCGCGAACCTGCCCGTCGTCCCGCCGCACTTCGACCTGGCGCCTATCGACAAGGCCAAGAGCCGGCTGTCGGCCGTCGTCAAGCTGGTCAAGCGCAAGGACGTGACCGAGCTGATCAACGCTTGCGACGCGGGGCGCGAAGGCGAGCTCATCTTCCGTCTCATCGTGCAATACGCGGGCGGCGCCAAGGGCAAGATCGAGAAACCGATCCAGCGGCTGTGGCTGCAGAGCATGACGCCGCAGGCCATCCGCGACGGCTTCGCGGCGCTGCGCACCGACGAGCAGATGCATGGCCTGGCAGACGCCGCCCGCAGCCGTTCCGAGGCCGACTGGCTGGTCGGCATCAACGGCACGCGGGCCATGACGGCCTTCAACTCGCGCGACGGCGGCTTCTTCCTCACCACGGTCGGCCGGGTGCAGACGCCGACGCTGTCGATCGTGGTCGAGCGGGAAGAAAAGATCCGCAAGCACATCCCTCGCGACTACTGGGAGATCAAGGCCGCCTTCGCAGCCGCTGCCGGCGAGTACGAGGGCAAGTGGTTCGATCCGAAGTTCAAGAAGAGCGACGACGCCGACCGCCGCGCCGACCGCCTGTGGACGGAGCCCGAGGCCAAGGCCATCGCCGACGCGGTGCGCGGCCAGGCCGGCACCGTGAGCGAAGAGGCCAAGCCGAGCACCCAGGCCAGTCCGGGCCTGTATGACCTGACCACCCTGCAACGCGAGGCGAACTCCCGCTTCGGCTACTCCGCCAAGACCACGCTGTCGCTGGCGCAGGCGCTGTACGAGAAGCACAAGGTGCTGACCTATCCCCGGACCGACTCCCGCCACCTGCCCGAGGACTACCTCAGCGTGGTGAAGGAGACGGTCCAGATGCTGGCCCACGAAGACCTGCCGGGGCCGCTGGGCGCGCTGAACCAGCACGCCGCCAAGGCGATGAAGGAGGGCTACGTCAAGCCCAGCAAGCGCATCTTCGACAACGCCAAGGTCTCGGACCACTTCGCCATCATCCCGACGCTGCAGCCGCCCAGGTCCCTGAGCGAAGCCGAGGCCAAGCTCTACGACATGGTGGTCAAGCGCTTCCTCGCGGTCTTCTACCCCTCGGCGGAATACATGGTCACCACCCGCATCACCCGGGTGAAGGAGCACCACTTCCAGACCAACGGCAAGGTCCTGGTCAACCCCGGCTGGCTGGCGGTCTACGGCAAGGAGGCGCAGGACGAGGATGCCAATCTGGTGCCGGTGCAGCCCAACGAGACGGTCGCCAACGAGGGCGTCAACATCGTCGCCCTGGCCACGCGGCCGCCGGCGCGCTACACCGAGGCGACGCTGCTGTCGGCCATGGAAGGCGCGGGCAAGCTGATCGACGACGACGAGCTGCGCGAAGCCATGGCCGAGAAGGGCCTGGGCACGCCGGCCACGCGAGCGCAGGTGATCGAAGGCCTCATCCTCGAGAAGTACATGCTGCGCGAAGGCCGCGAACTGATCCCGACCGCCAAGGCCTTCCAGCTGATGACGCTGCTGCGCGGCCTCGGCGTGGAGGACCTGACCAAGCCCGAGCTGACCGGCAACTGGGAATACCAGCTGGCCGAGATCGAGCACGGGCGCCTGCCGCGATCTGCGTTCATGAAGGACATCGCCAAGATGGCCGAACGCATCGTCAAGAAGGCCAAGGAGTACGACCGCGACACCATCCCGGGCGACTACGCGACGCTGAAGGCACCCTGCCCGCACTGCGGCGGCGTGGTGAAGGAGAACTACCGCCGCTTCACCTGCGAGGCGTGCGAATTCTCCATCACCAAGATCCCGGGCGGACGCAGCTTCGAGCTGGCCGAGGTCGAGCGCTTCCTGGTCGACAAGAAGATCGGGCCGCTGGAGGGCTTCCGCTCCAAGGCGGGCTGGCCCTTCACCGCCGAGCTCAAGCTCGTCTTCGACGAAGAGATCAAGAACTGGAAGCTGGAGTTCGACTTCGGCGATGACGACAAGGCCAAGGACGACGGCGAGCCGGTGGACTTCTCCGGCCAGCACAGCCTGGGCCCCTGCCCCAAGTGCCAGGGCCATGTCTACGAGCACGGCAGCAACTACGTCTGCGAGCACTCGGTGGGCGCACACGTCACCTGCGACTTCAAGACCGGCAAGATCATCCTGACCCAGCCGGTTTCGCACGAGCAACTCCACAAGCTGCTGACCACCGGCAAGACCGACCTGCTGGAGAACTTCGTCTCCAACAAGACCAAGCGCAAGTTCAAGGCCTTCCTGGCCTACGACAAGAAGGAAGGCAAGGTCAGCTTCGAGTTCGAGCCGCGGGCGGCGAAGGTGCCGGCGAAGAAGGCGGCTGCGAAGAAGACCGCGGCCTGACCGCGCGATGCAACGCACGAGGCCGGCCCGAGCGACCTCGTAGCGAGCCTGCAATCCCCCGCCGACGTAAAGCGGCCCCTTGAGCGCGGCTCGAGCGCTGGCGCGTGACGTTGTTCACCGCCAGTGCTTCCGGCCCCCCAGACACGCCTATTTACAATATGCGGCGCCGGTGATCCTGCCGGTAAGAAGTACCCGACATGGGAGGGTGAAATGATGCTGAAGCGACTGTTGTCGTGGGTGTTCGTCTGCGCGACGCTGACGGCCACCACCGGCTGCGCCGTCAACCGCGCCACGGCGAACGTGATGCCGGACGCTGACCTGAGCAAGGTCAAGTCCGTCTACGTCGTGAAGGCGCCGGAGGACGAGCGTGGTATCGACGAACTGATCAAGAAGAACCTGGCCAAGCGCGGCTATCAGGTCCAGGGCGGGCCCGAGCAGAAGCCGCCGTACATGACCGACGCGGTCGTGACCTACGTCGACAAGTGGATGTGGGACATCACCATGTACATGATCGAGCTGACGATCACGGTGCGCAACCCGGCCAGTTTCCCGATGGCCACCGGCAACTCGCTGCACACCTCGCTCACCCGCAAGTCGCCCGAGGAAATGGTCGACGAAGTGCTGACCAACATTCAAAACGCCAAGAAGTGAACCCCATGTCCATCCTGAACACCGTTTCTCACCGCGCCCTGGCCTGTCTCCTGCTGACGGGCGCCGCGCTGCTCGGCGGATGTGCCGTTGCCCCGTCCAGCCCCTCGGCCATGACGCCTGAGACCATCGCCACCGCGAAGCAGTCGCCCAAGACCGTGTCGGTGGCAGCGACCGGCGGCAAGGGCGTGGCGACCGACGCCGCGATGGCCGATGCTGTCGCGGCCTCCATCGAGAAGGCCAAGACCTTCTCGAAGGTGATCAAGGGAGCGGGAGCGGACTATCAGCTGACCGTCACGCTGATGTCGCTGGACATGCCGAGCTTCGGCATGTCGTTCACTTGCAAGACCGAGATGGCCTGGTCGCTCAAGCGCGCCGACGGCAGCGCAGCCTGGCAGGAGGTCATCAAGAGCGAAGGCACGGCAGGCGCCGGCGAAGCCTTCGTGGGTTCGGAGCGCGCCAAGATGGCCATCGAGCGATCGATCCGCGAAAACATCGCGCAGGGCCTGTCGAAGATCTCGAACCAGAACCTGTGAAGCCGGCGCCCCATCGGGCGTGAATCATGAAGAACGGGCGCCCATGGCGCCCGTTTTACTTCTGGCGTGGCGACCTCAGTCGGCCAGCGGCGCGTCGCTGCCCGTCAGCAGCGGGATGCTGCCGTCCGACGCCGCGCCCAGCAACCCGGTACGGGTGTAGATGCCGAGCTTCTGGCGCGTGTCGGTGATGTCGAGGTTGCGCATCGTCAGCTGGCCGATGCGGTCGGCCGGCGTAAAGGGCGCGTCCTCGACCTTTTCCATCGACAGCCGCTCGGGCGCGTAGGTGAGGTTGGGGCTCACCGTGTTCATGATGGAGTAATCGTTGCCGCGGCGCAGCTCGAGCGTCACCTCGCCGGTGATGGCGCGCGCCACCCAGCGTTGCGCCGTCTCGCGCAGCATCAGGCACTGCGGGTCGAACCAGCGGCCCTGGTAGAGCAGGCGGCCGAGCTTGCGGCCGTTCATGCGGTACTGCTCTATCGTGTCCTCGTTGTGGATGCCCGTGACCAGGCGCTCGTAGGCGATGTGCAGCAGCGCCATGCCCGGGGCCTCGTAGATGCCGCGGCTCTTGGCCTCGATGATGCGGTTCTCGATCTGGTCGCACATGCCCAGGCCGTGGCGGCCGCCGATGCGGTTGGCCTCCTCGAACAGGGCCACCGCGCTGCCGAAGCGCTGGCCGTTCAGCGCCACCGGCTGGCCTTCCTCGAAGGCGACAGTCACCGTCTCCGCGGCGACCTTGACATCCTCACGCCAGAAGGCCACGCCCATGATCGGATTGACGATGTGCATGCCGGCGCTGAGGAACTCCAAGTCCTTGGCCTCGTGGGTGGCGCCCAGCATGTTGGAGTCGGTCGAGTAGGCCTTCTCGACGCTCATCTTGTAGTCGAAGCCGTTGGCGATGAGGTATTCGCTCATCTCCTTGCGGCCGCCCAGCTCGTCGATGAAGCGCTGGTCCAGCCAGGGCTTGTAGATGCGCAGCGCCGGGTTGGCCAGCAGGCCGTAGCGGTAGAAGCGCTCGATGTCGTTGCCCTTGAAGGTCGAGCCGTCGCCCCAGATGTTGACGCCATCCTCGCGCATGGCCACCACCAGCGCGGTGCCGGTGACGGCACGGCCGAGCGGGGTGGTGTTGAAGTAGGTCGCGCCGCCGGTGGAGATGTGGAAGGCGCCCGACTGGATGGCGGCGATGCCCTCGGCCACCAGTTGCGCGCGGCAGTCGACCAGGCGCGCGATCTCGGCGCCGTAGGCCTTGGCCTTGCGCGGGATCTCGTCGTAGTCGGATTCGTCCGGCTGGCCGAGGTGGGCCGTGTAGGCGCACGGGACGGCGCCCTTGGCACGCATCCAGTGGACGGCGGCGCTGGTGTCCAGGCCGCCGGAAAACGCGATGCCGACGCGTTCGCCGGCGGGGAGTTGTTGCAGGATCGTGGCGGCCACAGGGTTCTCCGGAAAACCCGGATTTTAGGAGCCCTCCCGGGCCCGGCCGCCCCGGATCAGAAGCGCCAGGCGAAGCCCAGGCCGCCGTGGCTGCCGTCGACCTCGCCGCCGACCAGGTAGTTGCTCTTGTAGGTCTCGTCGACGTAGCGCAGGAACACGCTGCCGTGCTGGCCGAACTGGTATTCGCCCTGCAGGACGAAGCCGACGCTGGTGCGCATGTTGAAGTCGCTGGCGTAGTCGTTCAGCACGCCCGAGACCTCGAACCGGGAGCTGGTCGCCTTGCGCAGGCCGCCGCCGAGGCGCCAGTGGTCGTTCACGTTCCAGAAGCCCAGGACCTCGACCGGAATGCGCGAGAAGCTGACCGAGCCGTTGCTCGCCGAGGCGCGGTCGAAGTGGTAGCCGACGGTGGCCTGCAGGGTCCATGCGGACCCCGGCTCGGTGTATTCGACACCCCCGAACACGTGCATCAGGCCGCCGCTCGAGATCTTGCGGTGGGCACCGCCGGTGTACTCGACGTCGATCAGCGTTTCACCGCCCCCGGTGAAGTCGGCGCCGAGCACGGGGCGCAGGCCCTCCGCGGCAAAAGTCGGCGTGGCGACGGCCAGTGCCAGCGCAGCGCCGGCCAACAGGGTCTTGGTGTTCATGGATCTCATCCCTCGAATCGAATGGTTGCCGGCCCTCGGCCGGGCGAGCGCGCGATCTTATGCAGCCCCGGTCCAGGCGCGACGCGCTGTTGGGCTGCAGCAACGCCGACTCTCAGCAATCCATTCAACCCTCGGCGGGCGGCGGTGCCTCGATGAGCTTCACCAACGTGTGCAACATCCGGTTGGCGGGCGTGGCCACGCCCAGGCGCTCGCCCTGCGCCACCACGAAGCCGTTCAGGTGGTCGATCTCACTGGGCTTTCCGCGCATCAGGTCCTGCGCCGTCGACGAGAACTGGCCGGGCATGGTCGCCGCGATGCGCTCGACCGCCGGCCAGGGATCCTGCAGCGAGACGCCGGCGGCCCGCGCGACGGCGACGCATTCGGCCACCACGTCCCGCATCACCTGCTCGACGCCAGCCCCGCGCGCCAGTCGGCCGTAAGGCAGGCGGGCGATGGCCGACAGCGCGTTGTAGGCGCAGTTGAGCACCAGCTTGCTCCACAGCGCGGCCGCCACGTCGTCTTCGAGCTGGACGGGCACGCCGGCCGCCGCGAACAGGCCCTGCACGGCCGCCGGGGCGACGCAGGCTTCAGCCTTCCAGCGCGCCAGGACGAGCTCGCCCCGCCCGTGGTGCCGGACGTGGTCGGGCGCCGCCATCTCGGCCGCCACGTAGACCACCGCCGGCGCCACCACCACACCCGCCGGCAAGCCCGCCGCCAGGCGCTCGGCGTTGTCCACGCCGTTTTGCAGGCTGAGCACCACGCTGCCGGCGCGCAGCACTGGCGCCAGCTGGGCTGCGGCCGTGCCGGTGTCGCCGGATTTCACGCAGCACAGCACCAGCTCGCACGCCGCCAGGGCAGCGGGATCATCGGTGGCGTCCACTGCGAACCGCTCATCGAATCCCTGCGCCTGCAGCCGCAATCCGCGCTCGCGCAGCAGCGCCACCTGCGCCGGCCTGCCGACGAAGCGCACGGGCACGCCGGCGCGTGCCAGCATCGCCCCGTAGTAGCCCCCCACGGCACCGGTTCCCAGCACACCCACTGTGAGTTTCATGGGCATGACCTTAGCAGGACGCGTACGCGGCCTGCTCACTTGGCGAAGCCTGCGGCTCGCGAAAAGCGGCATCATCGACGTCCTGCCTCCCGCCGCTGACCAGGAGTCCCGATGAAGAACAACAGCTTGCGCCTCGCCGCCTGCATCCTGCCGCTCGCCGCCCTGTGGGCGCCCGCGGCCTCGGCAGCCGGCTTCGAACTGTCCAGCCCGACGATCAAGCCGGGCAGCACGCTGGGCGATGCCCAGGTCTTCAACGACTTCGGATGCAAGGGCCAGAACATCTCGCCGGCGCTGCAGTGGAAGGGCGCCCCGGCCGGCACCAGGAGCTTTGCGGTCACCGTCTACGACCCGGACGCGCCCACCGGCTCCGGCTGGTGGCATTGGGTCGTCTACAACATCCCGGCCTCGGCCACCGGCCTGCCGGAGGGCGCCGGAGCCGTCGATGGCAAGGGGCTGCCCGCCGGCAGCATCCAGGGTCGCACCGATTTCGGCGCCCCCGGCTTCGGTGGCGCCTGCCCGCCGCTGGGCGACAAGCCGCACCGGTACATCTTCACCGTCCACGCGCTGAAGACCGACAAGCTCGACCTGCCGACCGACGCGACGGCCGCCATGGTCGGCTTCATGATCCACGGGAACCGGCTGGGCCAGGCCCAGTTCACCGCCAAGTACGGCCGCAAGTAGCCGGCCAGCCTCATGACGGGGGCGATCGCCACCAAGCTGCTGGCGATCATGCTGATCGTCGCCCTGGGCTATGCCGTCGGGCGGCTGCGATGGTTGGGGCCGCCTGAAGCGGAGCCGGCGCGCGTGCTGTCCAACGCCGCGTTCTACATCTTTGCGCCGGCGCTGTTCTTCCGGACCACGGCCCGGCTGGACATGGCCTCGCTGCCGTGGCCGATGATCGCGGCGTTCTTCGTGCCGGTGGTGGGCCTGATGCTCGTCAACTACGGCTGGCAACGCTGGCGGCGCGACGAGCGTGAGCTGCCGGTGGCGGCCCCGGCCGTGCGCGCGATCACGGTCGCCTTCGGCAACTCTGTGCAGATCGGCATCCCGCTGGCCGCCGGCATCTTTGGCGAGACGGGCCTCGGCCTGCACCTGGCGCTGGTCAGCGTGCATGCCCTGATCCTGCTGCTGGTGGCGACGACGCTGGTCGAACTCGACCTGGCTCATGCCCGCGCCGGCGGGGGCAGCGCCCATCTCGGGACGATGCTGCTGGGAACGCTGCGCAACACGGTCATCCATCCGGTGGTGCTGCCCGTGCTGGCCGGCATGGCCTGGCAGGCGACGGGCCAGGCGCTGCCCGGGCCGGTCGACGAGGTGCTGCAGGTCCTGGGCAGCGCGGTGGTGCCGCTTTGCCTGACGTTGATAGGCATGTCGCTGGCCTACATGGGGCTGCCTCGCTCACTGGGGGGTGCGCTCGGACTGACGCTGCTCAAGCTGTTGGTGCAGCCGGCACTGGTCTGGGGCGTGGCCGCCGGCGTGTTCGGGCTGGGCGGGTTGCCGCTGCAGGTGGTGGTGGTGCTCGCCGCGCTGCCCTCGGGCACCAATGCGCTGATGTTCGCCCAGCGCTACCGCGCGCTGGAGGCCGAGACCACCGCCGTCAACGTCATCTCGACCCTGGCCTTCGTCGCCACGGCGCCGGCCTGGCTGGCCTTGTTGGCCAGTTTCAACCGCTAACAACTTCCGGGCGGGTTCTCCCGCGCCCGGCGGGTCCCCGCGCCCCGGCCCGGCATGAAAGAATCCCGCCATCGTTGGCACCGAAAATGCGACCCGCGAGACGGTCGCCGAACGGCCGGATGACGTCCGGTGCCGGCCCCCGCGTGCTTCGCAGTACCTCCATGGACAGCCGACCCCTTTCGCAGGAGCCCTCCACCGCCGCCGCGCCCCGCTTCGATGTCTTCCTTCGCCTGCCGCGCGGCATGACTCCGGAGGAGGCGCAGCGCCGCGTCGTCGAGCTGGGCGGACTGACGCCGGCCCAGGGCGAACGCATTGCCATCGCCCTGCGGCAGGTGCCTGTGGTCCAGGTTCGGCGAGCCATCGACGAGACGCGCGCGCGCAAGACCGAGCACCAGCTGAGCCTGGCCGGTCTCAGGGTCGAGGTGAAGCGACTGCCCAGCACGGCGGCGCCCGCAGACGCAGGGGTCGCTGCGCCGATCGCGGCCGCCCACGCCACGCTGGTCTCCGACAACCCGGAAGACTTCGAATTCGACCTGCACTCGGCGGCCAATGACGACGACGACACCGTCTTCTCTCCGCTGACGACCCGCCCCGCCACCCGCCCGGGACCCTCCACCCTGCCCCCCGCGGAGATGCCTTCGGCGGCCGCCGGCCGGCCCGGCCGCCGCCTGCCCCGCGCGGCAGCGGCTGCGGCGCTGCTGGCAGTGGCGGTGGCGGCATTCTTCGGCGGCCGCCTTTCCCTGCCCTGGCTGGGCGCCAGCGAAGGCCAGCCGGCCGCCACGCGCTCGATCGACAAGGTCCTGACCGTCGTCGGCGCACCCCAGCCGCTGACGGAGGTCCCGGCCTCCGCGGCCTCGGCGGTCGCGCTGGGCGGGGCAGAAGACACCCGGGAAGGCGAGTCGCTGGTGCAACTGGCCAAGATCGAGCGCGCACAAGGGCGAGGCATGACCCTGGAGCAGGCCCTGGCCCAGGCCCAGCGGGGCAAGCCGGCCGGCCTGCTGCTGCCGGGCGACCAGCTGCCCGCCGGGCTGGCCCAGGCCGCGGCCGCGCCGACCTCCGCCGGCCCCGCCGCCACGCCCCAGGGCGCGCCCAGTGCCACGTTACCCCCCCTGCCAGCCGCCTTGCGCGCGACGCTGATGGCCGACCTGGCGGTGCAGCTGGCCGAGTTCGGCCAGTTCGGCCGGGCGCGCGAAGTGCTCGCCCGGCTCCGCTCGGATGCCCTGCTCAGCGGCGACCCGGCCGTCGGTGCCAGCACCCAGCGGGCCGAGGTGCTGCTCATGGCGTGGTCGCTGCGCGAAGCCAGCGGATCTTCGGTCGACCGGGGCATCGCGGGGCTGCGCAACCTGGTCCATGGCATCGAATCGCCGACCGCCCGTGGTGCGCTGATGGGACGCGTCGCCACCGTGCTGGCCCGACACGACAACGTGCCGGACGCCCTGGCGCTGGCTTGCCTGGCGGACGCCGGCGAAGCGCTCAAGAGCGTGTCCGACGGCGCCCAGCGCCAGGCCGCCATCGACGACTGGCTGGTGGACACGGGCGACCTGCTGATGTCGCAACTGGCGCGGCATGGCCGGCTCGGGCGCTGGCAGCAGGTCCAGTCCCTCGCCGGCCAGCTCGACACGCTCGCCGGCCAGGCGCGTGGCAGCCACGCCATCCTGCAGCTGCAGGCCCTGCGCGCCCGTGCACAGGACTTGATGGGCCAGCCGGCCAAGGGCGAGAAGCTGCTGGCCGACGCGCTGAAGGCCTGGGGCCAGCACGGCTCGCCCGCACGCCAGGCCGACGAGCTGCGCGAATTCGCGGCCCGCGCCGGCGAAATCGCCTCGCCGGAGCTGTTCCAGGTGACCGCGCAGCTGGCCACCGCCGCCGATTCGCTGCGCGGCGCGGAGCGGGCCCGCGCCCTGACCAGCCTGGCGCTGATGCAGGCCGAAGCCGGCGAGGCCGAGCGGTTCGAGGCCCTCAAGGCCATGCTTCGCCAGTCGCCCGATGCCGACCGGCCGGAGCAGACCGCCCTCGCGGCGCAACTGCTTGTCGGCGGCGAACTGGCTTCCGCGCGCGCCGAACAGCACGCCGGGGCCTTCGGCCTGGCGGAAGCGCGCGTGCGCAAAGTCGCGGCCTACCTCTTGTAGCGTCCCGTCGCAGCCCTGCGCAGCGGCGATCAGGGAAAATCGCGGCATGACCGCGCATGACATTCCCTCCTACATGGCACACCTGGGCGCCGCTGCCCGTGCAGCCAGCACCTCGATGGCCCGCGCCGGCACGCGCGAGAAGAACGCGGCGCTGACGGCGCTGGCCGCGCAATTGCGAGCCGCCGGCCCGCAGCTGGCCGAGGCGAACGCGAAGGACATCGCGGCGGCCGAAGCGCAGGGCCTGGCCGCTCCGATGGTCGACCGCCTGCGGCTGACCGACAAGGTCATCGCCACCGTCACCGAAGGCTGCGAGCAGCTCGCGGCCATGCCGGACCCGATCGGCGAGATCACCGGCGTCAAGCGCCGCCCCAGCGGCATCAGCGTCGGCCAGATGCGCGTGCCGCTTGGCGTGTTCGGCATGATTTACGAGAGCCGGCCCAACGTGACCATCGAGGCGGCCTCGCTGGCCATCAAGAGCGGCAACGCCTGCATCCTGCGCGGCGGCTCCGAGGCCCTGCACTCCAACCTGGCGCTCTGGCGGCTCGTGCAGGCCGCGCTGGAAGAAGCCGGCTTGCCGCGCGAGGCGGTCCAGCTCGTCGAGACCACCGACCGGGCCGCCGTGGGCCGGCTGATCGCGATGCCCGAGTCGGTCGACGTCATCATCCCGCGCGGCGGCAAGGGCCTGATCGAGCGCATCGCCGCCGAGGCGCGCGTGCCAGTGATCAAGCACCTGGATGGCAACTGCCACACCTATGTCGACGCCGAGGTCGACCTCGATCTCGCGCTGAAGGTCACCGACAACGCCAAGACCCAGAAGTACAGCCCCTGCAATGCCACCGAGTCGCTGCTGGTGCACGAACGCTCGGCGCAGGCGTTCCTGCCGCGCATCGGCGCGCTGTTCGCAGGCAAGGGCGTGGAGATGCGTTGCTGCCCAGCGGCACGCGCACTGCTCGCCGGCGTGCCGGGCGCAGTGGTGGTCGACGCCACTGAAGCCGACTGGTCGACCGAGTACCTGGCGCCCATCATCAGCATCAAGCTGGTCGGCTCGCTCGACGAGGCCATCGCCCACGTGAACCGCTTCGGCTCGCACCACACCGACGCCATCCTGACCACGAACCATCCGAACGCGATGCGCTTCCTGCGCGAGGTCGATTCGGCCAGCGTGATGGTCAATGCCAGCACCCGCTTCGCCGACGGCTTCGAGTACGGCCTGGGCGCCGAGATCGGGATCTCGACCGATAAGTTCCACGCCCGCGGGCCTGTCGGCCTGGAGGGACTGACCTCGCTGAAATGGATCGTCCTCGGCCAGGGCGAGGTTCGCCAGTGATCCGGCTGGCCAGCGAGGCGGACGCCGCGCCGATCGCGGCGATCTATGCGCCCTGCGTGCGTTCCACGCCGATCAGCTTCGAGGTCGTTCCGCCGTCTCCTGCCGAGATGGCGCAGCGCATCGTCAACACCCTGCCGCGCTATCCATGGCTGGTCGAAGAGCGCGACGGCGCGGTGGCCGGCTACGCCTACGCCGGGCCGTACGCCCAGCGCGTGTGCTATCGCTGGTCGGTCACGACCACGGTCTACGTACGAGACGACTACCGGGGCCAAGGCATAGGCCGGCGGCTGTACCGGGCCCTGCTGGCGCTGTTGGCCGAACAGGGTTTTCGCAGCGCCTACGCGGGGGTCACCTTGCCGAACGCCGGCAGCGTCGGGTTGCATGAGGCCATGGGCTTCACGCCGGTCGGCGTCTACCGTGACGCCGGCCACAAGCTCGGCCGCTGGCACGACGTCGCCTGGCTGCAGAGAGCTCTTCAGCCCGATGCGCCGCGGCAGGAGGACCACCCGGCCGAGCCGGTGGATGTGACGACCGTGCTCGCGGCCCGTGCGCCGCTGTGGAACGACCTGGATGACGAAGCCCACTGAAGCCACGCGCCGCGCGCTGGTCCTGTTTTCCGGCGGCCAGGATTCGACCGTCTGCCTGGCCTGGGCGCTGCAGCGCTTCGAGCGCGTCGAGACCATAGGCTTCGACTACGGCCAGCGACACCGCATCGAGCTCGAGTGCCGCGGCAACGTGCGGCGCGAGATCGCCGCGCAGTTCCCGCACTGGGCGCCGCGCCTGGGCGAAGACCATCTGCTCGACCTGTCGCTTCTGGCCCAGATCGGCGACAGCGCCCTGACCAGCGAGCGCGCGATAGAGCTCGACGCGAACGGGCTGCCCAACACCTTCGTTCCGGGGAGGAACCTCCTGTTCCTGACCTTCGCCGCCGCGCTGGCCTACCGGCGCGGGCTCGACGTGCTGGTCGGCGGCATGTGCGAGACGGACTATTCGGGCTACCCGGATTGCCGCGACAACACCCTGAAGGCGATGCAGCTGGCGCTGTCGCTCGGGCTGGACACGCCGATGACGGTGGAGACGCCGCTGATGTTCCTGACCAAGGCCGACACCTGGGCCCTGGCCGACACGCTGGGCGGCGCGCCGTTGAACGCGCTGGTGGCGGAGTACACGCACACCTGCTACCTCGGCGAGCGCGGCCAGCGGCACCCCTGGGGCTACGGCTGCGGACAGTGCCCGGCGTGCCAGTTGCGTGCGGCCGGCCATGCCGGCTGGCTCGCGCGGTCCCCGGGCTGAATCCGGTGGAAGCGAATTTCGCCCTGCCCGACTGGGCGCCCTGGGTCGCCAAGATCGGCATCGGCGCGCTGATGCTGTTCTGGGTGGTGGGCGCCTACAACCGCTTGACCCGCCTGCGCGGCGCCATCGGCAGCGCCTGGCTGCAGATCGACGAACTGGTGTCCCGCCGCAGCATGCTGGTGCAGGCGCTGGCCGACGCCTTGCGCGAGCCGCTGGCCGACGAGGGCGTGACGCTGGCCGCACTGACCCTGGCCGATGCGCATCAGCGCCAGGCCGCGCTGGCGGTGCGCGCCCGCCCTTCGCAAGCGCAGGTTCTGACGGCGTGGGTGGTGACCGAAGCGGAGCTCGCCTCGCCGCTGGCACGCTTGCTGGCGCTGCTCGACCAGCGGCCGGAGCTGCACGCCAGCGCGGAGATCGCACCGCTGCAACGACAGCTCGCCGAGCTGATCCCGCGCCTGGTCTATGCGAGACATTCGTTCAGCGACGCTGCGGATACTTACAACGCCGCGGTCGAGGAATTTCCGACGCGGGTGGTCGCGCGACTGTTCTCCATGCGCACTACTCCACGGCTGTAGCCGGCGGTCATCAATACATCAGGAATCCGAGATTCCCGATTTGGCGAGTGATGCTAACTTGTCAGATACGCGCACCAAGTGTGCCCGTCCCTCAACAAGTCTTGCGCTGTACCCGCCATGTCCTATCGCCACCGCGTCGCGGCCCACGGCCTGCGCCTCACCCTGCTGTCCTTCGCCTGCGCGAGCCTCGCTTCGCCCGCCTGGTGTGAGGAAGATCCCTCCGCAACTCCCCAGAAGGTCGAGGTCACCGGCAGTCGCATCAAGCGCATCGACGCGGAAGGCGCGTCGCCGGTCCAGGTGCTCAATCGTGTCGACATCGAGCGCAGCGGCGCCACCACCACGGCCGAGTTCCTTTCGTCGCTGTCCAGCGCCACCGGCGGGCTGAGCGACCTGGGCGGCAACGGCTCGTTCGCACCGGGCGCATCGGCCCCCTCGCTGCGCAACCTCGGCAAGCAGAGCACCCTGGTCCTGCTGAACTCCCGCCGCATCGCGGCGTATCCGCTGGCCGACTATTCCGAGGTGTTCAGCAACATCGACACCCTGCCGCTCGAAGCGATCGACCGCATCGAGATCCTCAAGAGCGGCGGCTCCGCGCTCTATGGCTCGGATGCCGTGGCCGGGGTGATCAACATCATCACGCGTTCGAACTACCAGGGCCTGCAGCTCAACGCCAGCGCGGAGCAATCCCTGCAGAACGGCAAGTTCCAGGCGCAGACCGCGGCACTGACCGGCGGCATCGGCAGCCTCGATGGCGACGGCTACAGCGTGCTGGCGAACCTCGAGGTCTATCACCGCGCCAGCTTCTTCTGGAGCGACGTCATCGGCGACAGCAACCCCGCCTATGCCGCGTTCTCGCCCAGTTTCGGCACGCCGTCGACCTTCTCATACCCGGGCAACGTGATCGGCGTGGGGCCGGTCCAGGGGTGCCAGAACGTCACCGACGGGCTGTGCCTCTATGACCGCTACCAGCGCTTCGAGGTCGTGCCGGCCACCGACCGCACTAACCTGCTGGTTTCGGGCCGCATGCGCTTGGCCGACAGCCTGACGGGGTTCAGCGAAGTGCTGCTGTCGCACATCGAATCGATCTACCAGAGTGCCTACCAGCCCTATGGCCAGGCCTTGGGCCCGACGATCTGGGGCGATCCGCTCACGGGCGGCCTGAAGTTCTTCGACCCGCGCGGCCTGCCGGTCGGCCACCCGCTCAATCCCACCGACGAGGAGGTCGAGTTCCGCTACCGCTTCGTCGACGGCCCGCCCGTGGAGCGCACCACGACCGACCAGTACCGCGTGCTGGCGGGCCTGCAGGGGATGTGGGACAGCTACGACTGGGAGCTGGCCGGCGGCGTGATGGGCGGACGCACCCGCGACCGCCAGCGCGGCGGCTTCAGCGACAGCGGCTTCAAGCAGGTCATCGGCGACTACACCGCGACCACCCTGCCGCCGGACTTCTTCAACAAGCCCGACGGCTACCGCATCGGACAGCCCAACTCGGCCGCAGTCCTCGACACCCTGTTCCCGACCTACGGCTACACCGGCACCATCGTCCAGGCCTTCGTCGACGGCAAGATCACCGGCGACATCGCCCGGTGGGACAGTGGCAACGTCGGACTCGCCACCGGTTTCGACCTGCGCCACGAACAGGCGCGAATCACCCCGAGCCAGTCGCTGGCGACAGGCGACATCGTCGGCAACGGCCTGAGCTCGTCGGACGCTTCGCGCAGCTACGAGGCGGTGTTCGCCGAGTTGAGCCTGCCGCTGATGAAGACTCTGGAGGCCCAGGTCGCCGGCCGGCTGGATCACTTCCCGGGCTTTCCGACCCACTTCTCCCCCAAGGTCGGGCTGCGATACCAGCCGGTGCCCGAACTGCTGCTGCGCGGCACCTATGAGGGTGGCTTTCGCGCGCCCAACCTGAACGAGAGCGCGAAGTCGACCAAGTTCTCCTTCGAGCCCGGCGTCGACGACCCGAAACGCTGCCCGCAGGCCGTGGCGCTGTCCACCGATCTGCGGGCCCAGGCGGAAGCCCTGCCCAAAGGCGATCCCGGCAAATCGCTGCTCCTGGCGCGGGCCGACAGCGTGGCGCAGAACGAATGCGGCGCCAACATCTCCGGCAGCAGCCTGAACAACCCCAACCTCAAGCCCGAGACCTCGCGCGCCTTCACGCTCGGCATCGGCCTGCAGCCCGCGGCGCGCTGGAACGCGACGGTGGACTACTGGAACATCCACCGCCGCAACGAGATCGGCCTGCGCGGGACCTCGGACCTGCTCGCGGTGGAAGACAGCCTGCCCGCGGGCACGCTCACCCGCGGCACGCTCGCCGACGATCCGACCTTCACCGCGGCGGAGCAGGCGCAGTACGGCGTCAAGGTCGGTCCGCTGCAATCGGTGCGGGCCATGTTCCAGAACCTGTTCCAGACCAAGACCGCGGGCGTGGACCTGTCCGTCAAGGGCGAGGTTCCGACCACTGTCGGCCCGGTCTCCATCGACATCGACGCGACCTACCTGCTGAGCTACCGCGCCTGGAGCAACGCGCGCAACGGCTTCGGCGACAACATGGTGGGCCGCTACGGCATGCCGCGCTGGAATGTCAACCTCACCGGAGGCCTGCAGACGGGCGACTTCCGACAGGCCGTGCGCTTCGTCTGGTCGGGCGCCACCTCGCTGCAGGGTGACTTCGACGACACGACCTGGTCGTCGGCGGGCTGCGACGAGAACGGCATCGCCGCCAAGGATTGCCGGATGAAGGCCTACCAGCGCTGGGACTATTCGCTGAGCTACAGCGGCATCCAGGACCTGGTGCTCGGCCTGCACCTGAACAATGTGTTCAACCAGCGCCCGCCGGTGGATCTGCGCGCCTTCGGCTTCGACGGGATCATCCCGCCAAGCGCAGAGGACGTGCAGGGCCGCCTGCTGAAGCTCACGCTCCAGTACAAGTTCAGCTGACGTTCAGCCCTGGCAGACCACCGAGGCCGTGGCGACCAGTTCGTCGAACAGCGCCATGGCCGCCTTGCCGGAGATGGCGTACGGATCCAGCGTCGCGGTCTCGGAGTACTTCATCAGCAGCGCCGGGTTCAGGCGCGCCAGGTTGACCTGGCCCATGGCCCAGCCGGCGAAGCGGCGCTCCGCGATCTCTTCGTAGGCCAGCAGCGTCACCTCGGTGTGGCGCGCATCGGCGGCGATGCGGTTGTACAGCCGGTTGACGGCGGCGCGGCCGCCCTCGAGGACCTGGATGAACAAGTCGCCGGTGCTGCACAGCACGCCTGTGACGCCCACCTTGGGGTTGGCACTACGGGCGTAACGCAGGATGTGCGTCAGCTCCTCCGGGTCCAGCGGCTTGGCGGCCCGGCTGGCATACATCAGGCGGACGAGCATGGCGGCCTCACTGGTCCTTCTTCGGCAACAGGGAAAGGAACTCGCGCCGCAGCGTCGCGTCCTTGAGGAAGGCGCCGCGCATCACGCTGTTGGTCATCGCCGAATCGTTGTCCTTCACGCCGCGCCACTGCATGCAGAAGTGGTCGGCCTCCATCACGATCGCCAGGCCGTCGGGCTTGACGCGGTCCTGCAGCTCGTCGGCCAGCATGATCACGGCCTCTTCCTGGATCTGCGGGCGGGTCATGATCCAGTCGGCGATGCGGGCGTACTTGGACAGCCCGATCAGGTTGGAGTGCTCATTGGGCAGCACGCCTATCCACAGGCGGCCGAGGATGGGGCACATGTGGTGCGAGCAGGCGCTGCGCACGGTGATGGGCCCGACGATCATCAGCTCGTTCAGGCGCGAGATGTTCGGGAACTCGGTCACGTCCGGCATCGGCCGGTAGCGGCCGCGGAAGACCTCCTCGATGAACATCTTGGCCACCCGGCGCGCGGTGCCCTGGGTGTTGTGGTCGCTGTCGGTGTCGATCACCAGCGCCTTCAGCACCTCGGCCATCCTGGCTTGCACCTCGAGCTTGAGCTCTTCTAGTTCGCCCTCGCGGACGAAGGCCGAGATGTTGTCGTTGGCGTGGTAGCGCCGGTCGGCCCCGATCAGGCGGTAGCGGATGCGCTCCGAGGCCGGCAGCCGGGCGAGATCCTCCTCGTGCAGGATCAGCGAGGACGCGCCGCCGCGGGGCGTGTCGGAGGGGTTGTTGTCTTGGGGCATCCTGGGGGCTTGCCGTCACGGCGCGAGAAAAGACTACAGCGGCCATTGTGAGGCCCCAGGGAATGACTGTGTCATTCCCGCCCCCCGGGGGTTCAAGCAAAGTGGCGAAGCCACATTCGCTTGTGAGGCCCCCCAGGGAATGACTGCGTCATTCCCGCCCCCCGGGGTTCAAGCAAAGTGGCGAAGCCACATTCGCTTGTGCGCCGAGTCCGCCGGCGCCGCACGGCCGGAGGGGCTGGCCACCGCTAGACTGCCCCGGGTGAACCCTGAACCCACCGCCTCCTCGCCGCCACTCGCCCGCCTGCTGGAGGCCACGGCCGAGGCGGTCGCGGCCGTTCGCGCCGGCCGTTCCCTGACCGATGTGCTGGCCGGCACTTCGCCGCTGCTGCGCCCCGGGACCCAGGCGCTGGCGTTCGCGGTGCTGCGCCGGTGGGGCAGCGCCAGCGCCGCCCGCGAAGTGCTGGCCCCCCGCCAGCCGCCGCCGGCGGTCGACGCCCTGCTGACCACCGCCCTGGCGCTGCTGTGGCCCGAAGAATCGCCGCCCTACCCCGACCACACCCTGGTCGACCAGGCCGTCCATGCCGCGCGGCGCAAGGTCCCCGCCGCCGCCTCTTTCATCAACGCCGTGCTGCGCCGCTTCATCCGGGAACGCGCGACCGTTGTCGAGCAGTCGGGGCGCAGCGTGCAGGGCGCCTGGAACCATCCGGCCTGGTGGGTGGAACGCCTGCGGCACGACTGGCCCGGCCAATGGCAGGCCCTGCTGGCCCAGGCGCAGACCCATCCGCCGATGACGCTGCGGGTGAACCGCCGGCGGATTTCGCGGGCCGACTACCTTCAGCGCCTGGCGGCTGTCGGGCTGGCAGCCCATGCGCCGGCCGGGCCGGATCTGGACCAGGCGCTGGTACTGGCCCGGGCCTGCCCGGTGGAGCGCCTGCCCGGCTTTGCGCAGGGCGAAGCCTCGGTGCAGGATCTGGCCGCCCAGCGCTCGGCGCAGCTGCTGGTGGGCGGCGGGTTGCCTTCGGGTGCGCGCGTGCTGGACGCTTGCGCCGCCCCGGGAGGCAAGACCGCCCACCTGCTCGAATGCGCGCCGGATGTGGAGATGCTGGCCCTGGATGCCGATCCGCAGCGACTGAAGCGCGTGGACCAGACCCTGCAGCGCCTTGGCTTGGCGAGTGAGCGCGTACACACGCGCGCCGCGGATGCCCGACAGGTGGCTCAGTGGTGGGACGGCCAGCCCTTCGACGCGATCCTGCTCGACGCGCCGTGCACCGCGTCGGGCATCGTCCGCCGGCATCCGGACATCCGCTGGCTGCGTCGGCCGGATGACGTCCACGCGCTGGCCCGGACCCAGGCCGATCTCCTGCAGTCGCTGTGGCCGCTGCTCAAGCCGGGCGGCAGGCTTCTGTATGCCACCTGCTCCCTCTTCCGCGCCGAGGGTGTCGAGCAGATCGACGCGTTTTTGCAACGTCTGGGCCCCCAGTCGGCCCGGCTGGACCCCGACTCGCCCGGCCACCTGCTGCCGCTGGCCGACAATGGTTCGGCGAACCCCGATGCCGCGTTGGCCGACGGGTTCTTCTACGCCCTGCTGCACAAGCCCTAAGAAGTCCGAAGCCTGTCGTTGTGAACCGCCCCGATACGGCCCCCGCAGCTGCTGCACACCGTGTCTTTCGCGCGGTGGCCGGCGCCTTCCTGTTGCTGTCGCTGTGGCTGGCCTGGGCGCTCCCGGCGCGCGCCCAGGGCGTCGAGCTGACGACCTTCGATGTGACACGGGCCGACGGCGCGCTGCTGCTCGATTTCGTCGCCAGGCCGGCCCTGAGCAAGGCGGTCGAAGACGCGATGCAGCACGGCGTACCGGTCTACTTCGTCGCCCAGGCCTCGCTGTACCGCTCGCGCTGGTACTGGCGCGACGAGCGGGTGGCGCGCATCACCCGGTCCTGGCGCCTGTCGTACCAACCCCTGACCAACAGCTGGCGCGTCGGCTTCGGGGCCTTGAGCCAGAGCTTTCCCACCGCCGAGGAGGCGCTGGACGTGGCCAGCCGGGCCTCGCGCTGGAAGCTGGCCGACGCCGACCAGCTCGAGCCGGGCGAGCGCTACTACGTCGAATTCAGCTATCGCCTCGACAACAACCAGCTGCCGCGCCCGATGCAGCTCGACCTGGCCGCCCAGGCCGACTGGCAGCTGTCGGTGGAACGCAAGATGAAACTGGAATGAGCCCCACGCTGCCTTCCGGTCGCTGGCGCCCCAGAAGACCATGGCGGCGGCCCGCCCGGGCCGCCGGGCTGGAAGCACACCGCGCGGCTGACAATCGGCCATGAGAGCGCTGTCGCGTTGGGGTTGGGGGCTCGCGTTGCTGCTGGCAGCGGGGCTGGGCCTGGTGCTGGCCTTCGTGCTGTCGCTGCTGGCGCAGGGCCCGAGCCGCTTCGAGCGCCACTTCGTCTGGTTGTTCTGGCTCAACACCGCGGTGGCCTCGCTGCTGCTGATGGTGCTGGCCGGTGCCGCCGTGCGGCTGGGCTACCGGTTCCGGCAGCGCAAGTTCGGCAGCCGGCTGCTGCTGAAGCTGGCCGGCATCTTCGCGCTGGTCGGCGTGCTGCCCGGCGCGCTCATCTACACCGTCAGCTACCAGTTCGTCTCGCGCAGCATCGAGGCCTGGTTCGACACGCGGGTCGAGAGCGCCCTGAATGCCGGCCTGGCGCTCGGCAAGGACACCCTCGCCGCGCTGGCCTCGGACCTCGAAGCCAAGACCCGCACCGCGGCCGATCGGCTGGTCGAACGCGGCACCATCGACACGCTGGCCCTCGAGCGCCTTCGCGAGCAGCTCGGCGCCGACGAAGTCACGCTGCTCGGCTCGGACGGGAAGGTCCGGCTGACCGCCGGCGCCATGCCTTCGCTGGGCCCTGAGCGGCCCACTTCCACGCTGCTGCACCAGGTGCGCACCCGCCGATCCGCCAGCCAGATCGAAGGGCTGGAGGACGAGGTCGGCCTCGCCTCCGGTTCCGGGGCGCGGTTGCGGGCGCTGGCGATGCTGCCCTCGGCCAGCCTGTCGCTCACCGAGGAGGAACGCCTGCTGATGGTGGTGCAGCCGCTGCCGCAGGCACTGACAGGCAATGCGCTGGTGGTGCAGGCCGCCTACCGCGAGTACCAGCAGCGGGCCCTGTCCCGCGAGGGCTTGCGCCGGATGTACATCGGCACGCTGACCCTGTCGCTCGCGCTGTCGGTGTTCGGCGCCGTGCTGCTCGCGGTCGTGCTGGGCAACCAGCTCGCGCGGCCGCTGCTGATGCTGGCCGAGGGCATGCGGCAGGTGGCCGAAGGCGATCTCGGCGCCAAGCCGGTGTTCGCCTCTCGCGACGAGATCGGCGGCCTGACCCGCAGCTTCGCCGACATGACGGAGCAGCTCGGCAGCGCCCGCGCCCAGGCCGAGGCCAGCCTGCACCAGCTCGACACCGCCCACACGCGTTTGCAGACCATCCTGGACAACCTCACCGCCGGCGTGATCGTGTTCGATCGCGAGCGCCGCATCGACACGGTCAATCCCGGCGCGACGCGGATCCTGCGCGCGCCGCTGTCGGCCTACGTCGGCCGGGCCCTGGAGGAAGTGCCGGGCCTGGCCGAATTCGCCGAGAGCGTGTGGCAGCGCTTCGAGCTCAACCAGACCAGCCCCGAGGCCGGCGAGCGGGACCACTGGCAGGACTCGTTCGAACTGCGCCTGTCGCCACTCGACGAACTGGGCACCACGCTCCTCGTGCGCGGCGCCCCTCTGCCCGGCCGCGCCCGGCTGATGGTGTTCGACGACATCACGGAGGTCGTGTCGGCCCAGCGCAGCGTCGCCTGGGCCGAGGTGGCGCGCCGGCTGGCGCACGAGATCAAGAATCCGCTCACCCCCATCCAGCTCTCCGCCGAGCGCCTGCAGCACAAGCTCGAGGCCAAGCTGCAGGAGCCGGCCGACCGCGGGATGCTGGCGCGCTCGGTGGCCACCATCGTCGCGCAGGTGCAGTCGATGAAGCAGCTGGTCAACGAGTTCCGCGACTACGCCCGCCTGCCCGCCGCCCAGCTGCAGCCGGTGGACCTCAACGGGCTGATCGGCGAGGTGCTGGCGCTGTACGACGATGCCCAGGACAAGGGCCTGCTCGTGGCCCAGGTCGACAGCGGCGCGCCGCTGGTGCGCGGCGATCCCAGCCAGCTGCGACAGGTCATCCACAACCTCGTGCAGAACGCCATCGACGCCTGCGCCGGCAGGCCGGATGCACGCGTGGTGCTCAGCACCGAGCTCGAGCGCCAGAGCGACGGGCGGGCCCGCGTGTTGCGTCTGAAAGTGACCGACAATGGCCCCGGGTTCGCCGAAAAGGTGCAAAAGCGCGCCTTCGAGCCCTACGTGACCACCAAGAGCAAGGGCACGGGCCTCGGGCTCGCCGTGGTCAAGAAGATTGCCGACGAACACGGCGCGAGCGTGCGCATCGTCAACCTGCCTGCGCCCGAGGGCGGCGAAGGGCCGGCCGGCGCGCAGGTTTCGTTATCATTTTCCAGCTTCAGCGAACAGGGACACCGCGCGGACCCGATCACACCCGCCTGAGGCCGGCGCGAACGCCGCCGGCCGCCAGGGGCAGGGCCGCCCAGATGCATGGCAACGATTCTTGTAGTGGACGACGAGATGGGCATTCGAGCCCTCCTGTCGGAAATCCTCAGCGACGAAGGTCACACCATCGAGCTCGCGGAAAACGCCGCCCAGGCGCGCGCCGTGCGAGAGCGGCTGCGACCTGACCTCGTCCTGCTGGACATCTGGATGCCGGATGTCGACGGCATCTCGCTGCTCAAGGAATGGGGCTCCAGCGGCCTGCTGACGATGCCGGTCATCATGATGAGCGGCCACGGCACCATCGACACGGCGGTCGAGGCGACCAAGTTCGGCGCCATCGCCTTTCTCGAGAAGCCGATCACCCTGCAGAAGCTGCTGCGAGCCGTCGAGCAATCGCTGGCCCGCACGCCCGCCCGGGCCGCCACGACGGCGCTGACCCCCTCTGCCCAGCCCATGATGAACGGCCTGCAAGGCCACAACGACGGCCCCCTGACGGCGGAGTCGGGGATGACCGGCGCCATGGGCCTGCCCGTGCTGCCGGTGGACCTCGGCCCCCAGGCCGAGCAGAGCTTCGATCTCGACCGCCCGCTGCGCGAAGCGCGCGACGCCTTCGAGAAGAGCTACTTCGAGTTCCACCTGGCCCGCGAGAACGGCTCCATGACCCGCGTGGCCGAGAAGACCGGGCTGGAACGCACGCACCTGTACCGCAAGCTCAAGCAGCTCGGGGTCGACCTGACGCGCAACCGCAGGGGCGGCGCGGTCTGAGCGCGCCCGCGTCGCCTGCGGGCGGCCAGGCGCGACCTAGCTGCTATACTCTCGCGCTTTCCCAGGCCTGGTAGCTCAGTTGGTAGAGCAGCGGATTGAAAATCCGCGTGTCGGTGGTTCGATTCCGCCCCAGGCCACCAGATCTCAGAAGGCCCGAGCGCACCCCGCTCGGGCCTTTTTGCTTGTGGGGTCTCAGAACGCCTGCTTCGAGACCTTCTCGTGCGCGGCGTTGACGAGCATCAGGGCCGCCGAGCCGTAGTAGGGGTGGTACTCGGCCACCATCTCGCCCTTCATCACGACGGGGTCGGTGCCGACCCAGGCCTTGGCTTCGTCGACGTTCGGGGTGGCGAAGATGAACATGCCGCGCCAGCCCTCGGCGCCGTCGAACGGGCCGGCCAACGCCAACTTGCCTTCGCCCGCCAGGCGCTTGATGTTGGCGAAGTGGCCCTTGAACATCTCGTCGCGTTCGGGGCCCGCGGGCACGCGCGTGGGGCCGGTCTTGAGCACCACCAGCACATACCGCCGCATGCCCCGCTCGTCGGCGCCGACGGACGTGGCCAGCTCCGCGTCGTAGCGCGGGTTGGCCGGAGGGTCGGCCGCGCGCGCGTTCGACGCAGCCATGGCTGACAGGAGCAACGCGAGGGCACTGCACGCGGGCGAGGATTTCCAGGGGGACATGACCGAGGCCTCCAGCCGCGAAGGCGGCTGCCGCGGATGCTAGCGCGCGGTCTGCGGCGCGCGCCACTCCGCCTTCGCCGGGCGATCACGGTCGCAGCCGCCTGCCGGCCTTCCTCAGAGCTCGATGCCGAGCTGCTCGGCCCAGTGCCTCGTCAGCGGCGTCATCGGCTTGGCCAGTCGCCGCTCGTTGAGCAGCGCACGGCCGACGTGGCGGTGGCTGGCGCGTGCCGATGCCGCGATGAGGGTCTGGTCGATCAGGTCGCGCTGCGCATGGCTGCCACCGAGCCGCTGGGCCTGCGAGCGTGCGGTGTGCAAGGTGGCGACGGCGTTGTCGGCATCGCCATGGGCGAAGGCCAGCAGGCCGCGCATGAGGGGAAGGCCGACCTCGCGCGCGATGGCGTGGTTGCTGCGCCGCGCATCCTCTGCCGACATCGCGCGCGCGGCGCATCGGGCGATCCAGCTTTCAGCCCGCACGAGCTCGTCGGCACCGAGCAAGGCCACCAGCACATGAAGGTCGTTGAAGGCGTAGTGCCCTGCATCCTCGTCCGCCGGCTGCCAGTCGCGCAGAAGCTCGACGAAGCGGGCGCCGACGTCTACCTGAAGCAGGTGCATGCGCCACAGCAGCGAGGCGGCGTCAACGCGCTGCGCGGTCAGCTGCAGCACGTCGCCGCAGAGGTGGGCATCGATCAGCCGCTGCACGCCGGGCACGTCGAGCGCCTCCAGGCGGAACAGGCCCATGTGCCACCACAGGTGGGCCGAGAAGCCATTGCCTTCGGCCCAGCCCGGTTGATGCTGTCGCAGCCAGGCGGCACCGTCCTCGAAGCGCCCCTGCATCTCCATCACGTGGGCGACCGCGTGCACGGCCCAGGGCACGCGCGCGTCGCCGGACACCGCGCGGCGTCCGATGTCCTCGGCCTGCGGGTAGAGATTGCACTCCTCGAGGCCGAAGGCATACAGGCCGAGCACGCAGGGGAACAGGGGATCGGACTCGCTCCACTCCGGAAGGGCTCGGGCGGGACGCTGGCGCAGGCCGTTCGCATCGCCGCGATAGAAATCCCACAGGCAGGCCCATTGCAGGGCCAGCGCATCGCGAGGATGCTCGAGCAGCAACTCATCCCAGATGCGGCAGGCCTGCTGCCAGCGGCCGTCGGCCACGGCCCGCTGCGCTTCGAAGTGCGCTCGCTCGCGCGCCGTCGCGGCGGGCAGCAGCGATTCGGCTTCGTCGAGCAGGCGCAGCGCCTCGGCCTCGTGCGCCGGCTCCGTCAGGCCCAGAAGAAAGCCGGCCTGCATGACGAGCGGGAGGGCCCAGCCCTCGTCCGCCGCACGGGCGGCTTCGAGATCCGCCAGGGGCGTGTCGAAGAACGACATCATTCGCCACAGCGCGGTCTCGACCCGGTCGGCCGCTTCGTGGGAGGCCGTGCCCAGGCGGTTGTCGCGCGGGTCCACGAGCCGGGTCGAAGCGGTCGGCAACGTCATGAGGGCTACTGTAGTGGATGCGCCGCGGCGGTCTCCGGCGGCTCCGGCCAGGCCGGCAGCTCAGGCCGCAGTTGCTCCCACAGGCGGGCGATCTGCAGCACGCCGAGGTCGTCGTGGCGCTGGCCGATGATCTGCAGACCGACAGGCAGGCCACGGCTCGTCACGCCGCTGGGCAGCGAGATGGCGGGTTGCTCGCCGAAGTTGAACGGCACGGTGTAGGCGATGTGCTCGAAGGGCTGCAGCGGGTCGTTGCGAGGACTCGCCTGCTCGGCCGGGAAGGCCACGTCAGGACTCACCGGCGCCAGCAGGGCATCCAGGCCCTCCAGCGCCGCCACGCTCGCATCGCGCAACGCGGCCATCTGGCTGTAGCCGCTGAACACCTCTTCGCCCGTCAGGTGCTCCCCACTCGCAATCCATTCGCGGATGTACGGCAGCACCTTGGCCTGCCGGTCGGGTGACAGCGCGCGGTACTCCATCCACGAGCGCATGCGCCAGAAGCGGTCAAGGCCGTCGACCATGTCCCTGGGGTAGAACGGCTGCACCGGCACGATGGTGGCGCCGGCCGCTTCGAAGGCGAGCGCTGCAGCCTGCACGGCCGCACGCACCTCGGGCTGCAGCGGATCGCCCCAACCCGCATCCAGCCACAGGCCGATGCGCAGGCCCCGTGGATCGCGGTCCAGCGCCATCCAGTCGAAGTGCTGTTCCGGCAGGCTCATCGCGTCGCGGCGGTCGGGCCGGCTGAGCACGCTCATCGCGAGCGCTGCATCCGCGACATGCCGCGTCATCGGCCCGGCGACGCGTCCTGCGTAAGGCGGCTTGATCGGCACGCGTCCCAGGCTGGGCTTGAAGCCGACGATGCCGCACCAGTGCGCGGGCAGGCGGATGGAGCCGCCGATGTCGGTGCCCAGGTGGATAGGTGCATAACGCGCTGCGCATGCGGCACCTGCGCCCGAGCTCGATCCGCCCGGATTGAGCCGGATGTCCCACGGATTGCGGGAGAGCCTGTGGAAGCTCGACAGGCCGGAGGACAGCATGCCCCAATCCGGCATCGTGGTCTTGCCGAGGAGCACGGTCCCCGCTTCGCGCAGCCGGGCAGCCGGCGGCGCATCCTCCAGGGCCGGCGCGAGCTCGGTCGCTGCGCAGCCCAGCGGCACCGGCACCCCGCGCGTCGCGATGTTTTCCTTCAGCGTGACGGGCACGCCGTCCAAGGGGCCGAAAGGCTCGCCACGCGCCCAGCGCTGCTCCGAAGCCGAAGCCTGGGCGATGGCTTCATCCGGCTCGTGAAGCCACAGCGCCGCGATGTGCGGCTCCCATCGCGCGACGTGGTCGAGCAGCGAGCGTGTCACCTCGGTCGGGGACAGGCGGCGCGAGGCATAGGCCGCGCCGAGTTCCAGTGCGCTCAGTCGGTGGATGTCGTTCACTGTGGTCTGCACAAAAAAAGGGAGGGCCGCGCGAGAGGGCGCCAGTGTGCGCCGAAAGCGCCTCCGGCCCAGCAGGCACCTCCTCAGACCGGCCCCGCCGGTGGCGCCGGTCCGGCCGTCGCGGCGATCGGCCGGCAGTGTCGGCCAGCCGACAAGGAAGCGGCGGCCTTGGCGCTCCTGCCGTGCATGGCCCCCCAGTGCGATCCGCCGCAGCGGCTCGTCGCCTGTTTGCGGGACGACCGCGAGGCCCGAGGGCGCGCCGCCGGCGACAGTTGATGGGCGTGCTCATTTCGCATCGCCCGCAATGCCGGTTTCTGGGCCGTGGAGCGCGATTCCTCGCGGGCCGGCGGGTGCGCGGCCTTTCGGTTTGCACCCATTCGGGCGTTATGGCAACCCCTCGAATTCGGTCCGGGTCTTCCCAGGCCTTGAATGAGGGATAGGGATGTCGCAACCTCGCTCAGAGAATCCGCGCACCCACACACATTGCTGCTGCGTCCGGGGTCCTGTAACCCAGGGGTTAGCCGCAAGAAAGAGGGCGTTTGAGGGGGCGAGGCGTATGGCTTCTTCCGCCTTGGACTTGACGGCCGTTCAACCATCCACATCGGGGGTAAACCCATGAAGAAGATTCTTTTCGGACTGTCTCTCCTCGCCTGCGCTGCAGGCGTCACCGCAGCTGAGGAAGCCACGTTCCCCGTTTGCGTCTCCTTCGCTCCCGCCGGTTACTGCGACGCGATGCAGTACGACGGCGAGAATTCGGCCACCTGGAAGAACTATGACTGCGGCGGCTCCGCGGGCGCGCAGACCAAGGCTGTCTACTCCTTGGGCAAGACCGTCTGCAAGGGCGCAAAGGGCTGCAACCCTGCCGCCGCTTACGGTTGGGATGCGCTGAACTGGAAGTTCAAGTTCGCCAAGAACACCGGCACGCTGACCGGCATTTCCGGCGGCGTGAAGACCGTGATCCAGCAAGACATGCCCATCTCCGTCACCAGTGGTGCATGCAGCGTCGCTGAGGGCCAGGGCGGCGTCTCGTCGCTGGCGCGCTGAGGACCTGCATCGGATGACGGTGTGACGTGCCGGCGTCCTGCCGGCGCGTTGCACGCCAGCCCGAACACATTGGGGGCGGAGAGATCCGCCCCCATTTTTCATTTCACTTTGCGACGAGGCTGCGTGGAAACGGCCCCTGCGCTGATCGGATCACAGCTCCCGCCCGGTGATCCCGCGCCGCTTTGATCTGCGGCTCAGTAGCGTGGATTCATGTACCAGTCGATCGACTCGATCAGCTTGCGGTGCAGCGGGTCCATCGTCGGCGGCTGCAGCTGCGGGTCGTGGTAGCGGAAGGCCTTCAACTCGGGCGCCAGCAAGGTCTGCACGCGCCAGCGGTCGTAGGCGTCGAGCTGGGTGCGGCCGGTGCGCAGGGCGATGTCGCGGTCGGCGGGCTTGAGCGCGTCGGCCTTCCAGGTCTCGAAGGGCTGCAGCAGCGCGCCTTCATCGACTTCCCCCTGCGCGTCGTCGGCGGGCAGGTCCAGGAAGCGCGCGATGCGGTTCAGCTCGCGTCGCGGCCGGGCGGACAGATCCTCCAGCCGCACGTAAAGCACGCGGCCCGGCTGGGCCTTGTCGAACGCCCGCATGACCGCCATCAGGTCGCCCCACTCCTTGCACAGGACCTCTATGGGGCGCCAGGGCTCGCCCCATCCCTTGCCGGGTTCGTTGAGCTCGCGCCGTGACGCGAAGGCCAGCTCGGGATGGCGCACCATGCAGATGAACTGTGCGCGCGAGAACATGCGGCCGATGCGCGGCGCAAAGAAGGCGTGCAGTGGCGTCTTCTCCAGCCAGCGTCCGCGCAGGGCGAGCGTGCGGCTGCCCAGTTGCTCGGCGACCAGCCTCAGGAAGAGGTCGCGGATGCGCACCGGATCCATCGCCAGCAGGTCGCGGTAGTTCGCCAGGTCGATCGGCAGCAGCTCCGACAGCTCATGCAGCAGCCCGCGCGCGCCCTGCGGCGAGAGGTACCGGTCCTTGGGGTGGTACTTGTCGAGCCGCTCGAAGAAGTGTGTCTCCGGCAGGGTGGGCAGGCCCAGCTGCGAAGAGACCAGGCGCTGGCACAGCGTGGTGCCCGAGCGCGCGAAACCGACGATGAAGACTGGCATGGGATCCTTGCAGGCGTTGCTTCACGCCTGCAGGTCACCCGTGCGAAGGTGGCGCGGCGGCTCGCCGCGAATCATGCAGGAAAGCCCGGGGCTTCTTCCAGCCGCAGGCCTTCCGCGCCCTTCAGCGGGCGTCGGCGTCGTGGCGCGCGAGGGCGGCCAGCAGGTCGGCCGAGAAGCCGGGGTCGCTGTTCTGCACCGACAGGGCCAGGTGGCGCACTTCCTCGGCGGACATGTCCTGGCTGCGCTGGGGCTTGTGCGTCATCAGCCCGGCCAGCAGGCGGCCGGCGGCCAGGAAGAGGTCGGCCGCTGCGCGCGCACCGCGGGGAATGTTCAGGCTGGGGCCGTAGGTGAAGGTCTTGGAAGTGATGGCAGTCATGGTGTGCTCCTGATGGACGAGAGGGGTCGCGGTAGCGGCCTCACGCAGCGCGCGCCAGGGTGCCGGCGCGCGAATGGGATGGTTTGGTGGCGGACGTCAAGGCCCGCAGCGAGTCGGCCAGGGCGGGGTCGCTGGCCTGCAGGCGGCCGGCCTCGCGCAGCAGCTCGGAGGCGGCGTGCAGCCGGGCGGTGGTCTCCAGCGCCGACCAGATCCCCACGGCCACGCCATGCAGGCGATGCCGGAGGACGGTCTTCAGGGACGCCGCGCGCTGGCGGCGCGAGCCTGGAGCGTGGGATGGGCGTAGGGACGGCGCGTTCATTCGGATCTGCCGCTATTGGCGGCCCTCAACAGTGGTTCGATGGGGGGATCCTAGGGTTAATACGTATCACGGTCTACTGAATATTGTTCACATTGGTTATGTGAACGCCGAATATCAAATCCGATCATGAACTTCCGCACACTCGACCTGAACCTGCTGCGGGTGTTCGACGTCGTCATGGCGGAGGGCAGCCTGACCCGTGCGGCGCAGACCCTCGCCATGACCCAGCCTGCCGTCAGCCATGCGATCAAGCGCCTGCACGACGCGGTTGGCGAGGCGCTGTTCGAGCGCAGCGCCCACGGCATGAAACCCACGGCCCGGGCACGTGCGCTATGGCCGCAGGTGCGGGCCGCCCTGAGCGGCTTGCAGAAAGTGCTGGCGCCAGCGGTCTTCGACCCCCAGCGGGATGCGGTGAACCTGCGCCTGGCCATGGCAGACGCCACGGCCGCCCTGCTGCTGCCGAGGCTGGTGGCGAGCATCGAGCAGCAGCGCGCGCTGGCCAACCTGCGGGTGCTGCCTCTGACCACGCGCGACCCGCGCGCGCTGCTCGAGCAGGGCGACTGCGACCTGGCGGTGGGCTACTTCCCCGAAGCGGTGGCCCACATCGAGGCCCAGGGCGGGGATGCGACGCTGCATCACCAGCGCCTGTCCGAGACGCGCTATGTCTGCGTGATGCGCCGCGACCATCCCCTGGCCGCGCCCGGTGCGCTGGACCTGGAGGCCTTCTGCGCGGCCAACCACCTGCTGGTCAGCTTCTCGGGCCGGGCCCACGGCTTCGTCGACCAGGCGCTGGCCGGCCTGGGGCGGCAGCGACGCGTGGTGCTGACCGTCAACCAGTTCTTCACCGCCGGGCGGGTCGTGATCCGGTCCGACCTGCTGACGGTGCTGCCCCAGCGATTCATCCCCGCCACCGGATTCGAGCAGGAGCTGGTGACCCGCGAGCTCCCGTTCGAGCTGGGCCGCATCCACATCGAGATGCTGTGGCACCTGCGGCGCGACGCGGACCCGGCGCATCGCTGGCTGCGCGGACTCATCGAACGATCCGAGCCCCCTGCGCCGCCCGCGGCGTCGGTCTCTTGAGGGATCTGGTGGCCCGTCGCGGCCGGACACGACCCGATGCCGCGCCGCCAGGCGGTAACTTATGCTGCGCCATCTCCTGGAGTCCTTCGTGCCGACCGTCGAGGCCGACGTCCCCTTCGCCGGGCTTCCCTTCACCCAGGGGGCCCGCCAGGCCCAGCTGGGGCGCGACCGCGTCGCGGTACGGGCGCTGCTGTGGGTGGCGCTGACCCTGGCGGCCTTGCTCGGCATCTCGGTGCCCTTGCAGGCCAGCCTGGGCACGGCCAATCCCTATGCGGCCGGCCGGCTCGCGGTGGCAGCGGTGCTCGTGGCTGGCTCCGGACTGGCGGCCCTCCTCGCGCACCGAAGCTCGCCTCGCTGGGCCGCCGCCGTGCTGCTGCTGACCCTGCAGTGCAGCTTCGCGCTGTATGCCTGGTTCACCGGACTGGGCCTGATGTCGGTGCTGCTGGCCGCCACGGCCGTCCTGATCGTGCTGACGGGCGTGCTGACGCATCCGCGCCTGGCCTGGCTGCTGACGGCGCTGCAAATAGCCTTGTTGATCTTGATCTATCAAGGCGAGGCGGGCGGCCGGATCGCCGGCATGGCCGCCGCGCAGGCCAACGGCCCGGGCGTGCGGCTGGTCTCGCACGTGCTGCTGGCCATCGGGTCCCTGCTGGTGGCGCTCATCCTCGGACGCCAGTTCGGCCAGAGCCTGCACGACGCCTGGCAGAAGGAGCACCGGCTGTCCGAGCTGCTGCGCCTGGGCAGCGACTGGACCTGGGAAGCGGACCGGCGCGGCGTCATCACCTTCATCTCGCCCAGCTTCGAGCGCCACACCGGCCGCACGGTGGCCGAGTTCCTGCGCATCGACCAGGAGGGCGGGCCGCGAGCGGTGCGCGACGAGGAGTGGACCCGGCTGATGGACGACCTGCGCGCCCGCCGACCCTACCGATCGCGCGTCATCACCTTCGAGTGCCCTGACGGCCAGGTCATCTGCGTGCGCGGCAACGGCGAGCCCGTCCATGACGAGACCGGCAAGCACGTCGGATGGTGGGGCATCAGCCAGAACGTCACCGGCGAGGTCCTGGCCGCGCGCGAGCACGAGCGTTCGCGGGTCCTGCTGGACAAGCTGGTGCGCCTGTCGCCCGATGCCATCACCGTCGCCAGCCTGCGCACCGGCAAGATCCTGCTGGCCAACCCGGGCTTCCTGGCCATGACCGGCTACGAGCGGCCCGAGCAGGTGCTGGGCCGGTCCGGCGTCGAGCTGGCCATGTGGCGCGACCCGGCGGACGCCACCCGCCTGCGCGAAGGCCTGCGCAAGGAAGACGACGTGGTCCGCGGCCTGCGCGCCACAGCGATGCGCCCGGATGGCGCCGAGCGCGAGGTGATCATCTCGGCCGCGCGCTTCCAGTGGAGCGGCGAACCGGTGGCGGTGCTCATCACCCGCGACGTGACGGACGACGAGCGGGCACGGCTGCAGGGCGACGCCATCCTCAACCATGCGGCCGTGGGCGTGGCCCTCGTGCGTTCGCGCCGCGTCGAGCGGGTCAACCCAAGGCTGGAGCAGCTGCTCGGGCAGGCACCGGGCAGCCTGGCCGGACGGCCGGTGGCGGACATCTTCGGCGGCGAGGAGGCCTACGAGAGTTTCACGCAGCGGATCCGCGAACTGCTGGACCAGGGCCTGCCGGTGGAGATCGAGCAGGAGCTGCAGCGACCGGACGGCTCGACCTTCATCGCGCTGCTGCGCTCCCGGCTGGTCGACCCACGCCATCCGGATGCGGCCGGCGCGATCTGGGTGATGGAGGACATCACCGAACGCCGCCGCACCGAGCAGGCCCTGGCCGAGGCCAAGGCCGAGGCGGAGGCCGCCAACGCAGCCAAGAGTGCCTTCCTGGCCCACGTGAGCCACGAGATCCGCACGCCGCTGAACGGCGTGCTGGGACTGGCCCGGCTGATGGCCGCGCCGGGGCAACCCGACGCGCGCCGGCAGAACTACCTGCGCTACCTGATCGACGCGGCCGAAAGCCTGAACGGCATCGTCTCCAACGTGCTGGACCTGTCGAAGATGGAGGCCGGCAAGTTGCACGTCGAGCGCATCGCCTTCGACCTGCACGACCTGCTGGACAAGGTGCACGGCGCCCATGCCGTGCTGGCCGAGGCCAAGGGACTGGTCATGCGGCTGACCATCGAGCCGGGCGTGCCGCGGCGCGTGAGGGGGGATCCGCTGCGCCTGCGGCAGATCCTGTCGAACTTCCTGGCGAACGCCATCAAGTTCACCCGCCAGGGGGAAGTGCAGCTGCGTGCCGAGAGGGCGGCGCATGGGCGGGTGCGATTCGAGGTGGCGGACACCGGCATAGGCATCGCGCCGGCGGTGCTCGCCGGCCTGTTCCAGCCTTTCGCGCAGGCCGACCATTCCACCACCCGCCGCTTCGGCGGCACCGGTCTCGGCCTGTCGATCACCCGCGAGCTGGCCCAGCTGATGGGCGGCCAGGTCGGCGCCAGCAGCATGCCGGGCGAGGGCGCCACTTTCTGGGCCGAGCTGGGCCTGCCCGCGGCGCGCGAAGACGAAGCCGGCCCGATCACCGGCTTCGGCGAGGGCGAGGCGCCGCTGAGGGGCCTGCGCCTGCTGGTGGCCGAGGACAACCCCGTCAACATGCTGATCGCCACCGAGATGCTGGCGCGCCTCGGGGCCACGGTCAGCCCGGCCCACGACGGCGCCGAGGCGGTGCAGGCCTGCCTGGTCCATCCCGAGGCCTACGACCTGGTCCTGATGGACTTGCACATGCCGGTCCTCGACGGCCTGTCGGCGGTGCGGGCGCTGCGGGCCAACCCGGCGACGGCGACGCTGCCCGTGGTGGCCTTCAGCGCCGCCGCGTTGGACCATGAACGCCTGCAGGCGCGCGCCGCGGGCATGGACGACTTCGTCGGCAAGCCTGTGCAGCCGGACGAGCTGGTGCGCGTGCTCTCGCGCTGGGTGCGCTCGCCCGTCTGAACAGCGGGTTCGGCCCACGGCCGGCGCCGGGCGCCGGGGTCCGGGGATCTCAGCCTTGGTGAAGGGTGGGAAGGGTGTGTCAGCCTGGTCCCACAGCCGCAGCCGCCCTGCGCTGGCAGACGGCGAGCCGCGCCTGCCTGAGACTGCTTCGGAGCCCGCCGGCCACGGGCGGCCTCCACACGATGCCCGCCTGCCCGAACGACCGCCCTCTGCTCCTGCGCCGCGAATGGAAGCGGAGTCTGCTCGCTGCCGGCCTCGCGCTCGGCCTGGCGAGCTGCGCTCCCATGCCGCCTGCCGTGCCGCTGGCAGCACAACAGCCGCAGGCGCGGGTTGAAACCGCGCGCGGCGAGACCTCCGCCGCGCGCAGCAAGCAGATCATCGAACGCCTGAAGGCCGATCCCGGCACGCCCAGCCCCATCCTGGACCGCCACCTGGCCATAGAGAGCGCGCTCACCGGCCAGCCGCTGGTGACGGACAACGAAGTCACCCTGCTGCAGGACGGCGATGCGACCTACAGGGCGATGTTCGCGGCCATCGAATCGGCCCGCCACCACGTCAACATGGAGACCTACATCCTGCAGGCGGACGAGGCCGGCCAGCGCTTCGCCGATGCCCTGATCGCCAAGCGCCGCGAGGGCGTGGTGGTGAACCTGCTCGTCGACAGTGTGGGAACGCTGGAAACGCCGGCGGAGTTCTTCGACCGGCTGCGGGCGGCCGGCGTGTCGGTGCTCGAATACAACCCGATCAATCCGCTGCAGGCGCCGGCCGGCTGGGACCCGAACCAGCGCGACCACCGCAAGCTGCTGATCGTCGACGGCCGGGTGGCGGTGATGGGCGGCATCAACATCAGCGCCGAGTACTCCAGCGGCTCCATCCCGCGCAGCCGCGAAGAAGCGGCGCGAAGGCGTGCCAAGAACAAGGAGCCACAGCGGCCCTGGCGCGATACCGACCTGCGCATCGAGGGTCCGGTGGTGGCGGAGTTCCAGCAGATCTTCCTGAACACCTGGGGCGAACAGAACGGCCCGCCGATCTCGGGCGGCGACTACACGCCGCCGCCGCCGCGCCAGCCCGTCGGGCGACACGTGGTGCGCGCCATTCCCAGCACGCCTCGCGACACGCAAAGCGCGATCTACAACACCCTGATGTCATCCATCGCGCATGCCGAGGAGGAGATCTTCATCACGATGGCCTACTTCGTGCCGGACGTGCAGTTGCTCGATGCCTTGTGCACGGCCGCCCGCCGCGGCGTCGATGTCGAGCTCATCCTGCCCCGCCACACCGACGTGGCCCTGGTGCAGAGCGCCGGCCGCTCGCACTACGGCACGCTGCTGCGCTGCGGCGTCAAGCTCTATGAGCGGCGCGAAGTGTTGCTGCATGCCAAGACCGCCGTGATCGACGGCGTCTGGTCCACCGTCGGCTCGGCCAACCTCGACTGGCGCAGCTTCGTGCACAACCAGGAGCTCAATGCGGTGGTGCTGGGCAGCGGTTTCGGCGACCAGATGCGCAACGCCTTCGCACGCGACCGCGCGGCGTCCGAGCAGGTCTCGCTGCAGGCCTGGGAGAACCGACCGCTGGGCGACCGGCTGCACGAGTGGCTCGGGCGCCTGCTCGCTTACTGGCTTTAGGCGCCAGAGCGGCTGGCTCGGCTCAGCCGTCGGAGTCGCTGTCTGTGTTGGTGTCGAAGCTCAGCCGGCCGGTCCGGGTCTCGGTGATCGAGGTTCGAATGCCGGCCGCGACGTTGCGGGCGATGAGGGATTCAGTGTCCGTTCCCGCCTGCGCGTTCTGGCTGTGCCAGAACGGTCCGCGCGTGCCTTCGTCCGGCAGGCCGACCACCTCGGCGCAGGAGCCGCACGGGCGCCTGGTGCCGGCCAGGCGCTGCGCATCGAAGTCCGGATCCAGCGCCTCGACGAAATCCTTGATCCGCCTTTCCGCGTGCAGGTCCACGGTCCTCTGGGCTCTGCCGTAGGAGCGCGCCGGCACCTGGAAACGCCGTTCGGCGATGGCGGCCAGGATCTCCTCGAGCTCGGTTTCGCTCGTGTTGCCGAGATCGCCCATGGCGTGGGACAGCCGCGCCTGGTGGCGCTCGGCGCGCGTGGACGCCGTCGCGGCATCCTGCCCGTCCCCGGCCAGCAGGGACTCCATCCCGCCAGCGGCCAGGAAGTCCCGCAGATCGTTGTTCACCCCGTCGACGTTGGACGACACCACGATCTGGCGCATTCCGCGGTGAAAGTAGCACTGGAACTCCACCCCCAGCGGGAACTGCTGCATCAGGACGGTCGCCAACCAGCGCAGGGCCTGGCGCGGCCGCTCGCCCGCATAGGAGCGCGGGCCGCGAACGGCCTGCGGATCGGCATAGAAGATCTGCCTCAGGCGCCCGGCGGCACCGGGGCCCGGGTCGTGGCTGTCCGGCAGGACGATCAGCGTCCGGTCGGGGGCGCGGCCGGCACCCGGCAGGCGCAGGGCCTTCAGGGGCGCGGCCCCGGGCGGCTGCTCCGGCCCACCGGCCAGCGAGGTCTGCAGGCGGTCCAGCATGCCGGCCATCGCGGGGCGCATCAAGGCATGGTCGCCGGTGATGCGGTCGTCGATCGCGGCGCGATCCTGCAGGGCTCCGTCGGGGGTCGCCAGCACGGCGAGCAACTGCGCGGAGATGCCCGCCACGTGCGCCGCGTCGAGCAGCGAAAGCGGCGGCTGCGAACGCATCACGGCGAAGGCCTGCATCACGCCATCGAACTGGCGGCTGAGCTGGTCGTGCGCATCCCGCAGTGGCATCGCGACGGCGGGCAGGGAAGCGGCGTCCGCGTGGTGGCCCAGGCGAGCCAGCGCAGCCACGATGGCATCGCGGTGCTCGGCGAAGTCGGGCATGGCGGCGACCGTCTCGATGCCGGCGCGAGGCCGGCCCGAGGTGCTGAAGTACTTGGTGATGGACACCGGCAGGCCCTGGTCGAGGCAGGCCTTGGACAGCCCCTGCTGCGGCGAATCGGCCAGCGCCTGCAAGGCGGCCGCGATGTCGCGTGCGCTCACCGCCTTCAGCTCGCCCGGTACGGCGTCGGCGACTTCGGCGGCGAGGTCGTCATGGCCGAGGACGGACAGCGCCAGGAGGATGGCGTCGCCCTCGTCGGCGAAGCCCGGCAGGTTGGCCACCGATGAAGGCGGCGTCTTCAGGCGTCCGTCGGCGGTGAGCCAGTCGGCCAGGGTCCACATCGAGACCTGGAAGCCCTGCTGGCGCAGCTGCTCGGTCAGCGCGGGTTGGGAAAGTTTGCGTCCGCGCCCGCCCGTTCGTTCGCGATGCTCGACGAGAGCCTCCAGGGCGCTTCTAAGCACGAGCGCGTCCATCTTGGCACGGCCGCGTTCCGGTGGCTCGGGCAGCGCGCCGGCGTGCAATCCCAGCCTGGCGACGAGCGGCTCCAGCTGAGCCCGGAATTTCGCGTAGTCCGGCATCTTCGACAGGCGGGTGGCGAGGTTCTCGGCCTGCCAGCGGCCGGCCGCCAGCCACTTGTTCGCCGTGGGCCGGGGGATGTTCAGGTTGTCGGCGTTCTCGCGCGCAGGGACGCCGTCGGCATGCGCGGTCAGGAGCCGCAAGGCGATCGCGGCCGACATGGGCAGCGGGGCCGCCGGCCTGGACGATGCCGCTGCGCCGTCCGCCCCGCCCGACGCGCTCGCCGCCGCCGGAGCAGCCCGCGATGCCGGGAGAGCAGATGTGCGGGGCCCCAGCGAGGAGGCGGGCGTCGATGCCGGCCGCGCCGGAGGCAGCCCGGCGGGGCGGCTGCCGGAGGCCGAAGATTCGCCTTCGCGCCGGGGGCGCTTGGGGGCCGGCGGCGGCTCACGCCCGGGCCGCGAGACCTCGTCGCCCCGGCCTCGGCCGACACCACCCACCATGGCAAACCTCCGTCATCGTTGCCTGCTACGAAGGGCGTGGAGGTGCAGCAACAGGCACGCGCGCCGTCCGGCTGGGCGACTCGCCGTCCAGCAGCCTTCAGCGTACGGGCGCCGGCCGACGCGCCCGGCACGGACGCGCATCCATGGCCGGATTCGCGAAGCCGGGCGCGTTCAGCCCCGCTTCTTCAGCAGCGCGTGCAACAGGATCGCGCCGAAGGTGGCGGTGCCGATGCCGCCGAGCGCGAACTCGCCGAACTTCAGGGTGTAGTCGCCAGTGCCCAGCACCAGCGTGACGGCGGCGACGATGAGGTTGCCGTTCTGGCTGAAGTCGACGCGGTTGTCGACCCAGATCTTGGCGCCGGCGATGGCGATCAGGCCGAACACGACGATGGACACGCCGCCCATCACCGCCAGCGGGATGGCCTGGATCAGGGCGCCGAACTTGGGGCTGAAGCCCAGCAGCACGGCGATCAGCGCGGCCACCACGAACATCGCGGTGGAGTAGATCTTGGTGGCCGCCATCACGCCGATGTTCTCGGCATAGGTGGTCACGCCGGTGCCGCCGGCACTGCCGGACACCATGGTCGCGATGCCGTCGCCGAGGAAGGCGCGGCCGATGTACGGGTCGAGCTTGCGGCCGGTCATCGCGCCCACGGCCTTCACGTGGCCCAGGTTCTCGGCCACGAGGATGATGGCCACCGGCGCGATCAGCAGAATGGCGTGGCCATCGAACACCGGCGAAGCGAAGTGCGGCGCGCCGAACCAGGCCGCCGCCGCGATGCCGCTCACGTCTATCGGCTTGCCCCAGCCCAGCCCGTTGGCGAGGACCGCGTAGATGATGGTCGCCAGGATCAGGCCGACGAGGATCAGCAGGCGCTGCAGCATGCCGCTGGTGCGCACCGCCACGAGGCCGACCGAGACGAAGGTCACCGCCTGCATGCACTTGTCGAAGTCGGTGGGCGCCATGTTCTTGATCGGGATGCCGGCCAGGTTCAGGCCGATGACCGCCACCACCGCCCCGGTGACGACCGGCGGCATGAGCTTCTCGATCCAGCCCGTCCCCGACGCCATCACCAGCAGGCCGATGAGCGCGTAGAGCGCGCCGCAGACCACGATGCCTCCGAGCGCGAGCCCGACGTTGGCGTTGGCACCCCCACCCGCATAGCCGGTGGCGGCGATGACCACGCCGATGAAGGCGAAGCTGGATCCCAGGTAACTCGGCACCTGGCCGCCCACCACGACGAAGAAGATCAGCGTGCCGATGCCGGACATCAGGATGGCGACGTTGGGATCGAAGCCCATCAGCAGGGGCGCCAGCACCGTGGCGCCGAACATCGCGATCACGTGCTGGACGCCCAGCGCGAAGGTTTGCGGCCAGGGCAGGCGCTCGTCCGGGGCGACGACGGTGCCGGCGCGCGAGGGGACCTCGCGCCAGGTGGGGATCAGGCTCATGCGGGCGGCTCTTTGCTTCGGTGATGGGTAGCGGCTCGGTCGCCGGACGAGTCGTGCGGCGCCGGGCGCAGTGTAGGAGGCACAGGGCTTGCATGGCCCCGGGGGTCGCACCGAGGGAGTGCATCCCATGACCTACGCCGCCACCCCGACCCGCCCGGCCGCCGCCTCGGCACCGAAGCTGCACCAGTCGGCCCACATCGCCGCCGAGGCCTGGACCCAGCTGGTCAACCAGGCCGGGCGCCAGCGCATGCTCTCGCAGCGCATCGTCCTGCATGCCCTGCTGGCCCGGCGGGGTGATGCCTCGGCGGCAGGCCTGGCCCGGGACTCGCTGGCCATGTTCGCTTTCAGCCACCAGACGCTCAGCCGCGGCCACCCGGACATGCCGATGCCGGCCGACCCGCGCTTGACAGGGGCCTTCCACGGCACCGGCGGCGCCGACCCTGCGGTGCGCGATTTCGTGGCGCTGGCCGAGCGCGCGCTCCAGCCCGGGGCACCGGAAGCGGCCATGGACCAGCTGGCTGGCCAGGCCACGCCCATCCTCGGCGTGCTGCAGCGGGTGGCGCAGCTCTACGAAACCCTGGCGCAGGAGGCCGCGCGCACCCAGCGGCGCCAGACCACCGAGTTGATCGAGCGCATCCACCGTGTGGCTCGCGAGGCCCGCATCGTCACCTTCAACGCCCGCGTAGGCGCCGCCCGGGCCGGCCATGCCGGCCGGGAGTTCGCAGCACTCGCGGACATCCTCGCCCTCATCAGCGAGGAGGTGGAGCAACTGGCCACCCAGGCCGGCCAGATCAGCAAGGCGGCGTGACGCGGTCTGGCCGATGACGGTGGCGCGGCTAGGCCGCAAGGCCCCAGCCCAGCCCAGCCCAGCTCCAGCTCCAGCTCCAGCTCCAGCTCCAGCTGCAGCTCCAGCTCCAGCTCCAGCTCCAGCTGCAGCTCCAGCTCCAGCTCCAGCTCCAGCTCCAGCTGCAGCTCCAGCTCCAGCCCCAGCCCCAGCCCCAGCCCAGCCGCAGCACCAGCACCATCAGCAGGCACTGCACCAGACGGCAGACAGGACAGCCGAAATCGACGGCGGCCACCGGCTCGCCCATGCAGCCCCCGATGGGCTCGGTGTGCCAGACAGAGCGCCGGGCAGATCAGCCGGGAGGCTTGTCCTCCCCTGTCTTGGGCAGCCGGCCGAAGCGCATGAGCCGTGAGCTGATGGCGCCGCGGCTGCGCTCATGCAGCCGCGCCAGTTCGGCGATGGACTTGCCGCCGTCGAATGCTGCCGTCAGTCGCTCATCCTCCTCGCCGCTCCAGGGCTGGCCGGCTTTGCCGGGCGCGTCGGCCTTGCGTGCCGAGTGGGCGGCCACTTGCTCCAGCGCCCTGGCCGCAAGGAACAGGGCCCGGATGACATGGGGATGGCTCAGGGGCGCTTCGTCCGTCAGCACCTCGCCGGTCGTTGCGTCCACACCTCCTGCGAGGCCTTCGATGATTTCTCGCGCCTGCGTCGGCGTCATTGGCGGTCTCCCATGAAACGTCCAGTGGATCTGACCTCGCAATTCATCCATTCGTCCCTCGAGGCCGTCGGGACGCGATGGCGCAAAATGCATCATTCCATCGCCGCAACCGCCTGTGAAAAGAACCCCACCCGCACGCCCTCGCCTTGGCTGCACGCCCAGGGAGTAGCGTGAACCGACGAGCGAAAGCGTTCGGACTCACCTAGGGATCAAGAGCCCGAGAGCGGGTGGGGAAACCATGCCAGGTCCTCCCTGCGAGGGGCCTCACCCACCTCGCCAAGTTTCTTGTTATGCATTTTGCGCCATGCTCGGGCCGCAGCATAACGCGCAACAAGGCCGTATGCAATAGGCATACCCTTGCGGGATGGCAACGATGGACAGCCCGCGGCAGAACCAGCGCCGGGCGCAACTTCAAAGACTGATCGAAGAGGCCGGGCAGGCGGCCGACCTTTCACGCCTGAGCGGCACGCCGAACACGCACCTCAGCGCCATCCTGGCGGGGCGTCGGGGGATAGGCGACCAGCTGGCCGCCAAGCTCGAAGCCGTCATGGGCAAGCCCGCGGGCTGGATGGACCAGGCGACCGTCACGATGCCGGGTTATCCGGCTTCGACCGCGACCGTCCTGCACGCGCGCGAACGCGAGCCGCAGCCGCACGCGGAGCTGGCCCGGGCGTTGGAAACCATCGCGTTGGCCGCAGCCCGGCTGGACGCCGTCGAGCGCCGCCAGGTCGCCGCGCTGCTGGCCCTGCTCGCCGAGGAGCCCACCCACCGGCGCGCGACCTGCGCGGCGCTCACGCGCCTGCTGCAGCCTCCGGCCGCCAGCCCCGCGGCACCGCGCCGATGAGCTTGCGGGTGTACTCCTGCTGCGGGGCCTTCAGGATCTCCTCGGCGCTCGCCTGCTCGACCACCTCGCCGTCCTTCATCACCAGCACCTCGTCGCTGATGAAGCGCACCACCGCGAGGTCGTGGCTGATGAAGAGGTAGGCCAGGCCGAGCTCGTCCTGCAGGTCGCGCAACAGGTTGAGCACCTGCGCCTGCACCGACACATCCAGCGCACTGACCGCCTCGTCGAGCACCAGCACCTCCGGCTGCAGCGTCAGGCAGCGCGCGATGGCGATGCGCTGGCGCTGGCCGCCGGAGAACTCGTGCGGGTACTTGCCGAAGGCCCGCTCATCCAGTCCGACCTTCTGCAGCAGCTCTCGTGCACGCTGCTCGCGCTCGGCCGTGGAGGCGCCGATGCCGTGGATGGCCATGGGCTCGACCAGCGTCTGGCCGATGGTGAAGCGCGGGTTCAGCGAGGCATAGGGATTCTGGAAGACGATCTGGATGCGGCGCCGCATGGCCTGCCGCTCGTGATCGCTCAGGCGCAGCAGGTTCCTGCCGCCGAACATCACCTCGCCGCTCATCGGCCCCGAGTGCGCCTCGTGCAGCCGCAGCAGGGTCAGGCCCATGGTCGTCTTGCCCGAGCCCGATTCACCCACCACGCCGAGGGTGTGGCCGCGCCGCAGGCGGAAGGTCACGTCGCGCACGGCCTTGAATTCGCGCCGGCCGAAAACTCCTTCGCGGATCCAGAAGCTCTTGTCCAGCGCCTTGACCTCCAGCACCACCGGCGCATGCGGATCCTTGGCCTTCGCCGGCTCGCGCGCGCCGCGCCCGGCGATGTGGTCGTCGATCACCATCAGGCGCGCCGGGCTCACGGCCTCCAGCGCGGGGCGGCAGGCCAGCAAGGCCTTGGTGTAGGCGTCGTGCGGCGCGCTGAAGATCTGCGCCACCGGCCCCTCCTCGCGCACCGTGCCCTGGCGCATCACGACGACGCGGTCGGCGATCTCGCCCACCAGCGCGAGGTCATGGCTGATGAAGAGCACCGACAGGCCGTGCTTCGCCTTCAGGCCCGCCAGCAGCTCCAGGATCTGGCGCTGGATGGTCACGTCCAGCGCCGTGGTGGGCTCGTCGGCGATCAGCAGCTTGGGCTCGCAGGCCAGGGCCATGGCGATCATCACCCGCTGCTGCTGGCCGCCGGACATCTCGTGCGGGTAGCTCTTCAGCCGCCGCGCCGGATCCTTGATGCCCACCTCGGCCAGCAGGCTCTCGGCGCGCTCGAACGCCACCTTGCGCTTCAGGCCCAGGTGCACGATGAGCGGCTCGACCAGCTGTGCGCCGACGCTGAGCACCGGGTTGAGCGAGGACATCGGATCCTGGAACACGCAGGCGATCTCGTGGCCGCGCAGCTGGCGCATCTCGCTCGGCTGCGCCTGCATCAGGTCCTTGCCGCGCCAGAGGATGCGGCCGGAGCGCTCGGCGTTGTCGGGCAGCAGGTTGACGATCGACATCGCCGTCACGCTCTTGCCCGAGCCGGACTCGCCGACCAGCGCCAGGGTCTGGTTCTGCGCGATGTCGAAACTCACGCCCACGTCGCCACGGCCGACGGCCTCGGCGCGTTGCACCACCCCGTTCGCCTCGCCCAGGCGGAAGGCCACCTTGAGGTCTTGCACCGACAACAGCTGGCCCGTCACTGTGCCCCCCGCAATTTCGGATCCAGCGCATCGCGCCACGCATCGGCCATCAGGGAGAAAGCGGTGACGAAGACCGCCATGAACAGCGTCGCCGCCGCCAGCTGCCACCAGTAGCCGAGGATCAGCTCGCCCTGCGCCTCGGCCAGCATGGTGCCCCAGCTGACCTGGTCCACCGGCACGCCCAGGCCCAGGTACGACAGGATCACCTCGCTCTTGATGAAGCCCACCACCAGCAGACTCATGCGCACGAGGATCACGTGGCTCACGTTCGGCAGGATGTGGCGGAACATGCGAGAGCTCGTCGACGCGCCTATGGCCTCCGCCGCGCGCACGTACTCGCGCGTGCGGTGCTTCATGAACTCGGCGCGCACCTGCCGGTACAGCCCCGTCCAGCCGACCAGGCCCAGGATGATCACCACCGTCCAGATGCCGCGCGGGATGACGGCGTCCGCGCGGTTGAGCACCGCGGCCAGGGCGAGGATGAGCATGATGTCCGGGATGGCGGTGAAGACCGCATACAGCCACTCGAGGAAGTCGCCGACCTTGCCGCCGAAGTAGCCTGAGAGGGCTCCGAGCAGCGTGCCCAGCAGCGTGGCCATCAGGGCCGCGAGCACGCCCACCGCGACCGACACCTGCGTGCCCTTGATGGCCTTGGCGAGCACGTCGCGGCCCAGGCGGTCGCCGCCGAAGGGCAGGGTCTCGGCCCTGGCCTGGACGGCGGTCTCGTACTTCTTCGACAGCTCGGCCCACTCCTTGTACTTGGGCGCCAGCGGGTCGACGTCGCTGATGTCGACGTTCGGGCCCCTGGGCTGCTCGATGGCGCCGGTCGCCTCGGGCGGCGCCGGGCCCATCAGCGTGGGCGGCGCGTTGGGCACCCCGATCTCGCGCTGCCAGCCCTTGGCGACCAGGCCCGCCGCCGAGGCCAGGATGAGCAGCAGGAAGGCCAGCACCACCAGCATCGAGACGAAGCCGACACGGTCGCTCTTGAAGCGCCGCCAGGCGGCGTGCCACACGCCTTCGGAGCGTTCCATCGCGGCCGCTGGCGTGGCAGCGCTGATCACCGCGCTCATTTCAGGACCACCCGTGGATCGGCGGCGGCATACAGCAGGTCGGTCGCCAGGTTGATCAGCATCGTCAGCATCGCCAGGTACACCGCCGCGGCCTGGATCACGGGATAGTCCGCGCGGTTGACCGCCAGCAGCACCTCGCGTCCCAGGCCCGGGATGGAGAAGAAGACCTCGATCAGGAAGGAGCCCACGAAGATGCCCGGCAGGGCCAGGCCCACGTTGGTCAGGATGGGAATCAGCGCATTGCGAAGCACATGCCTGAACAGCACCGGCCCTTCGCCCAGGCCCTTGGCGCGTGCGGTGCGCACGTAGTCCTGTCCCAGCTCGTCGAGGAAGAAACTTCGGTACAGCCGGGTCTGCGGCGATAGACCCACCGCCACCGCCAGCAGCACCGGCAGCGGCACGTAGGTGGCCAGGTTCTTCAGCGTCGAATCGCTCCAGCCCTGGACCGGGAACCAGCCGAGCTGGAAGCCGAAAACGTACTGCCCCACGATCACGTAGACGAGGAAGGAGATGGACAGCGCCACCGTCGTGGCCACCATCAGCGTGCGGTCGGTGAGCGAGCCCCGCACATAGGCCACGCCCAGCGCGATGGGGATGGCCAGCAGCGTGTCGAGGATGAGGATGGGCGTCATCACCGTCAGCGTCGCGGGCAGGCGGGTGGCGAAGATGTGACTCACCGCCTCCTGCGTCGCCCAGCTCTTGCCCCAGTCGAAGGTGACGATCTCCTTCAGGAAGATGCCGAGCTGGACCCACCACGGCTTGTTCAGGCCGAGCTGCTCGCGGATCACGTTGACCTGCTCGGGCGTGGCGTTCAGGCCCGCCAGGATCTCGGCCGGGTCATCGCCCACGAGCTTGAACAGGGCGAAGACGAACAGCACGACGCCGAGCAGCGTCGGGATCATCTGCCACAGGCGCCGGATCAGGTAGGCGACCATCGAGCTTCGAGAGCGTGGTGGGGATGCGGCGAGTGTAGGGTCCGCGATGCGCGCGGCCCCTCGGGGTTGGCCCCGCGTCGCCACCGATGGGCCAGTCGGGCGCGATGGACTATCGTTGGCCGGTGCTGCGCCGGGCGTCTCGAGATTGCTTGCTGGCCGCTGCGCTGGCGATCGCCGGCGCGGCGGACGCGGCCGTGCCCAAGGTGCTGCGCTACGCGGTGGAGGAGCACGCCACCTCGCTCGACCCTTCCGGCTTCGCCGACATCTACAGCGAGGAAGTGGCCGGCAGCATCTTCGAGCCGCTGTACCGCTTCGACTACCTCGCGCGGCCGGTGAAGGTGCGCCCGCAGCTCGCGGCGGCGCTGCCCGAGGCCAGCCCGGACCAGCGCGAATTCATCGTCCGCCTGAAGCCCGGGATCTTCTTCAGCGACGACCCGGCCTTCGGCGGCAAGCCGCGCGAGATCGTGGCCGAGGACGTGGTCTACAGCATCAAGCGCATCTTCGACCCGCGCTGGAAGAGCCCGCAGTACCCCAGCTTCTCCGACATCGGCATCAAGGGCCTGGAGAGCCTGCGCCAGCGTGCGGTCGAGACGCACGAGCCCTTCGACTACGCCAAGCCGGCAGAGGGCATCGTCGCGCTGGATGCGCACACCCTGCGCTTTCGACTCGAGCGGCCGCGGCCGCGCTTCGTCTTCGACCTGACCAACACGGTGGCCCCCACGGCGGTGGCGCGCGAGGTGGTCGAGCGCTATGGCGACGCCATCGGCGACCACCCGGTGGGCAGCGGGCCCTTCGTGCTCGCCTCCTGGCAGCACGGCTCGAAGATCGTGCTCGCCCGCAACCCCGCCTACCGCGAAGTGCACTACGACGAGGAGCCCGCCCCGGGCGACACCGCCGCCGAAGCCGTCGCCGCCCAGCTGCGCGGGCGCCGCCTGCCCATGGTCGACCGGGTCGAGATCTCGACCATCGAGGAGGACCAGCCGCGCTGGCTCTCCTTCCTGCAAGGCGAGCTCGACCTGGCCGCCCTGCCCGCCACCTACTCACCGACCGCCTACCCGCACGGCCACGTCGCGCCCGGCCTGGCGCGCCAGGGCATCCAGGCCCAGCGCATCGCCAGGCCGGATGTCGTCTACACCGTGTTCAACATGGACGATCCGGTCGTCGGCGGCTATGCGCCTTCGCAGGTCGCGCTCAGGCGCGCGATCGGCCTGGGCTACGACAACGAAGAGGAGGTGCGCACGCTGCGGCGCGGCATGGGCCTGCCGGCGCAGTCGGTGGTGCCGCCTTCGACCTTCGGCTACGACCCGCAGCTCAAGTCCGAGATGAGCGAGTACGACCCGGCGCGCGCCAACGCGCTGCTCGATCTCTACGGCTACGCCGACCGCGACGGCGACGGCTGGCGCGATCGCCCCGACGGCTCGCCGCTCGTCCTGCAGTACCACACCAGTGCCTCGCTGCGCCCGTTCAACGAGCTGTGGGAGCGCCGCATGCGCGCACTCGGGCTGAAGATCGAATTCATGCCCGGCCAGTGGCCCGAGCAGGCCAAGGCGGCGCGCGCCGGCAAGCTGATGCTGTGGTTCCTTTCGTGGAACGCCAGCGTGCCGGATGCAGAGCCCTTCCTGCGCCTGGGCTACGGGCCGGCGGTGGGCGGCGAGAACCTTTCGCGCTTCAGGCTGCCGGCCTTCGATGCGCTGTACGAGCGCCAGTCGCTCCTGCCGGACGGCCCCGAGCGCAGCGCCGTCATCGCCCAGGCCAACCGCCTGCTGCTGGCCTACATGCCCGTCAAGGCGCACGTGCACCGCATCGGCGTGTCGATGTACTGGCCGCGCCTGGTGGGCTACCGCCGCCATCCTTTCGTCCGTTCCTTCCACAGCTTCGTCGACCTGCAGTGACCTCCCTTCTTCTCAAGACCGCCCTGATCCTGAGCTTGACGCTGGCAGTCGCCGCGTCTGCCGCCGAAGCGCCGAAGGGCAGCCCCGCGAAGGTGCTGCGCTATGCCTTCCCCATCGCCGAGTCCGGCTTCGACCCGGCGCAGATCAGCGACGTCTACTCGCGCATCGCCGCGGGCAACATCTTCGAGGCGCCGCTGACCTACGACTTCCTCGCGCGGCCGGCGAAGCTGCGGCCGGCCACCGCCGAATCGCTGCCCGAGGTGTCGGCCGATTTCAAGACCTTCACCTTCCGCCTCAAGCCGGGCATCCACTTCGCCGACGACCCGGCCTTCGGCGGCAAGAAGCGCGAGCTGGTGGCCGAGGATTACGTCTATTCCATCAAGCGCCACTACGACCCGCGCTGGAAGAGTCCCAACCTCTACAACTTCGAGAACGCGAAGATCCTGGGGCTGAACGAGCTTCGCCAGAAGGCCATCCGCACGAACCAGCCCTTCGACTACGACACGCCGGCCGAGGGCCTGCGCGCGATCGACCGCTACACCTTCGTCGTGAAGGTGGCCGAGCCCTCGCCGCGCCTGGCGCTGGCCTTCGCCGATGCGGGCGTCAGCGGGGCGGTGGCCCGCGAGGTGATCGAGGCCGCGCCCGACAAGGCGATGGAGCATCCGGTGGGCACCGGGCCCTATCGGCTGGCGCAATGGCGCCGCTCCTCGCTGATGGTGTTCGAGCGCAACCCGAACTACCACGAGGTCCGCTACGAGGCGGATCCGCCGGCCGACGACCCCGTCTCGCAGGCCATCGCCGCAAAGCTGCGCGGCCGCCTGCTGCCGATGATCGACCGCATCGAGGTCCACATCGTCGAGGAGTCGCAGCCACGCCTGCTGGCCTTCCTCAACCGCGAGCACGACTGGCTGGACCGCCTGCCGCCCGAGCTGTCGCCGCCCTACGTCCCGAACGGAGAGCTGGCCCCGCACCTGCGCAAGAAGGGCATCCAGCTCGAGCGGGTGCCCGCCGTGGACGTGAGCTACAGCTACTTCGGCATGGAGAACCCGGTGGTCGGCGGCTACACGCCGGACAAGGTCGCCCTGCGCCGCGCGATCGGCCTGGCCTACGACGTGAACGCCGAGATCACGCAGGCCCGCAAGGGGCAGGGCATGCCGGCGCAGGCCATCGTGCCGCCGCAGATGAGCGGCTACGACCCCGCCTTCAGGAGCGAGATGAGCGAGCACGACGTCGGCAAGGCGCGAGCGCTGCTTGACCTCTACGGCTACATCGACCGGGACGGCAACGGCTGGCGTGACCACCCCGACGGCTCGCCGCTGCTGATCGAATACTCCTCGCAGCCCGACCAGGCCTCGCGCCAGCTGCAGGAGCTGTGGCGAAAGGCGATGGACGCGATCGGCGTGCGGGTGGAGTTCCGCATCGGCAAGTGGCCCGAGCAGCTCAAGGCCTCGCGCAGCGGCAAGCTGATGATGTGGGGCGTGGCCTGGAGCGCGACGCAGCCGGACGCGAGCGACCTGCTCGGCCTGATGTACGGCCCCAACAAGGGCCAGTCCAACCACGCCCGCTTCGACCTGCCGGCCTTCAACCAGCTCTACGAGCGCCAGGCCGCGATGCCGGACGGCCCCGAGCGCGAGGCGCTGATCCGCGAGGCCAAGAAGATCGGCGTGGCCTACATGCCCTACAAGATCATCACCCACCGCCTGCTGAACGACCTGATGCACCCCTGGGTCGTCGGTTACCGGCGCCACGCCTTCCTGCGGGGCTGGTGGCAGTACGTCGACATCGACCTGGACGTGCGCCAGCGGGCGCTGCACGAAGCCGCGCTGCCATGAAGCTGATCCGCCTGCTCCTGGCCGCGGGCCTGGCCTGCGCCTGCGGCGTGGCCCCGGCGGCAGGCGAAGGGGGCCCGCCCGCGAAAGTGCTGCGCTACGCCTTCCGCGTCGCCGAGACCAGCTTCGACCCGACGCAGATCAACGACCTGTACTCGCGCACGGTCACCGCCCACATCTTCGAGGCGCTCTACACCTACGACCACCTCGCGAGGCCGGCGAAGTTCAGGCCGCTGACCGCCGAGGCCCTGCCCGAGCACAGCGAAGACTGGCGGACCTGGACGATGCGCGTGAAGCCCGGCATCTACTTCGCCGACGACCCGGCCTTCGGCGGCGGCAGGCGCGAGCTGGTCGCCGAGGACTACGTGTACTCGATCAAGCGCTTCGCCGACCCGGCGCGCAAGAGCCCGATCTGGGGCTATGTCGACACCTACAAGCTGCTCGGCCTGGCCGAGGCGCGCCAGCGGTCCATCGATGGCAAGAAGCCCTTCGACTACGAAGCGCCGATAGAAGGCCTGCGCGCGCTGGACCGCTACACCTTGCAGATCAGGCTGGCCGAAGCGAGGCCGCGCTTCATCGAGTTCCTCGCCGCCAGCGACCTCTTCGGTGCGGTGGCCCGCGAAGTGGTGCAGGCCTACGGCGAGCGCACCGGCGAGCACCCGGTGGGCACCGGCCCGTTTCGCCTGGCCGAGTGGCGGCGCGGCAACTTCTTCGCCCTGGAGCGCAACCCCGGCTACCGCGAGCGCTTCTACGATGCCGAGCCGGCCGAAGACGATGCCGAGGGCCAGGCCATCGCGGCACGCTTCAAGGGCCGCCGCCTGCCGATGATCGACCGGGTCGAGATCTCGGTGATCGAGGAGAACCAGCCGCGCTGGCTGTCCTTCCTCAATGGGCAGCACAACTACATCGAGCTGGTACCGGCGGAGTACGCCAACCTCGCCATGCCCAAGGGCCACCTCGCGCCCAACCTGAGCAAGCAGGGCATGCAGGGCTGGCGCATGCTGCGCGCCGACAACCACGTCACCTTCTTCAATCTCGAAGACCCGCTGGTGGGCGGCTACACGCCCGACAAGGTGGCCCTGCGGCGTGCCATCGCGCTGGGCCTGGATGTGCAACGCGAAATCCGACTGGTGCACAAGGGCCAGGCCGTGCCGGCGCAAGGGCCGCTGCAGCCCAACACGAATGCCTTCGATCCGGACTTCCGCAGCGAGATGAGCGCCTACGAACCGGCGCGCGCCCAGGCCCTGCTCGATCTCTACGGCTACGCCGACCGCGACGGCGACGGCTGGCGCGACCAGCCCGACGGCTCGCCCCTGGTGCTCGAGTGGTCCATCTCCAGCGACAACCGCGACCGCCAGATGGCCGAGCAGTACCAGCGCGACATGGCGGCGCTGAACCTGAAGGTGCACTTCCGCGTCGGCCAGTGGCCCGAGCTGCTCAAATCGGCCCGCGCGGGCAGCTTCATGATCTGGCACGTCGGCAACCTCTCGGCCTCGCCGGACAGCATCGGCGCCCTGCAGCGCTACGACAGCACTCAGATCGGCGGGCAGAACATGGCGCGCTTTCGCCGGCCGGAGTTCGATGCGATCTACAAGCGCCTGTCGGCCCTGCCCGACGGCCCCGAGCGCGAAGCCCTGTTCGTGCAGGCCGAGAAGCTCGCCGCCGCCTGGATGCCCTACCGCGCCCGCTGGCACACCCTCGTCACCGACCTGGCCCGCGGCGAGCTGCAAGGCTACCGCCGGCCGCTGTTCTGGCAGGACTGGTGGCAGTACGTGGACGTGGCACCGCCGGCCGCGCGGAGAGTGGCGAAATGAGGCTCGCCCCCCTGCGCCCGCGGGCCGCGGTGGTCGATACCCACCGCTGGGTCACGCCGGAGGAACTCAACGTCGCGCCAGCGCTGCTGGGCCTGCCCTTGGCGCGGCCGGCGCAGCGGCTGGTGGCCATGGGCATAGACCTGGCCGCGATAGGCACGATGTCGAGCCTGGCCAATGGCTGGTTCTTCCTGGCCGGCCTGCTCGGGCTGGGCGAACGCGCCCTGTCCCGCCGCCGCGGGGCGCATCCGCTGCGCACCGCGCTGGCCTGGGGCCTGGCCGCGCTGATGGCCTTCGCCGGCGTGCGCGAGGCGATGGAAACGCCCTCGAAAGCCAGCCGCCCACCCTCGGCGAGCGAAGCCCTCGACGACGACGATGACGAGGAGGCCGCCGCGCGCAATGCGGCGCTCGTGATGGCCATGATCCAGGGCACCCCGCCGGCTTCGGCCATTGCCGCCACGGCCGCCTCAGCCAATGCGTTCTCCTCTTCGTCGCCTCCTGCGGCCTCCTCTGCTTCCGCGCCGGACGACGCGGCATCGGCCGCCGCCACCATCGCCGGCCTGCGCCAGCAGGTCCGCACGCTCAGGCTGACCCTCGCCCACGAGCGCGCGGCCGCCGAGCAGGCCCTGAAATCACAGAACTGGCGCGAGCGCGTGCGCCGGCTGGGGCTGGACTTCGGCATCGGCTACGGCTGGGCGCTGGCCTACTTCACGCTGCTGCCGGGGTGGTGGCGCGGGCAGACGCTCGGCAAGCGCCTGATGGGCCTGCGCGTGGTCGAGATCACCGGCAAGCCCATGGGCACGATGCTCAACCTCAAGCGCTTCGGTGGCTACCTGGCCGGCATGGCCACCGGCGGCCTGGGCCTGGTGCAGCTGCTGTGGGATCCCAACCGGCAGGCCCTGCAGGACAAGGCCGCGCACACCGTCGTCATCGACGAGCGCCGGCCGCGGCGCAGCGCGCAGCCCATCCCGCAACCGTTCCCCGACACGAGCCCCTGATGACCGCCCTGCCCGAACCGCGCATCGACGTCTACCAGCGCTGGCTGGCCGAACACCATGGCCTGCACTTTGCGAGTTATGAGGACCTGTGGCGCTGGTCGGTGACCGATCTCGAAGCCTTCTGGCGCTCGATCTGGGACCACTTCGCCATCGAGTCGCCGGTGCCGCCCAGCGCGGTGCTGGTCGAGCGGCGCATGCCGGGCTCAAGCTGGTTCCCCGGCGTCCAGCTCAACTACGCGCGGCAGGTGCTGCGCCATGCCGATGCGGCGCAGGCCGCGGGTCACCCGGCCATCGTGTGGGCGGACGAGCCGCTGCTGCGCTCGGGCGAGGTGCGCGAGGTGAGCTGGCGACAGCTGCGCGACCAGGTCGGCGCACTGGCTGCGTCTCTCAAGGCATTGGGCATAGGACGAGGCGACCGCGTGGTCGCGCTGCTGCCCAACCGGCCCGAGACCGTCGTCGCCTTCCTGGCCGCGGCCAGCGTCGGCGCGATCTGGTCGGTCTGTTCGCCGGACATGGGCCCCGTGGCCGTGCTGGACCGCTTCCGCCAGATCGAGCCCAGGCTGCTCTTCGCGGCCGACGGCTACCGCTTCGGCGGCGCGGAGCATGACCGGCGCGCGCTGGTCGCGCAGCTCGTCGAGGGCCTGCCCTCGCTCGCCCACGTGGTCGACGTGCCGGTGCTCGGGCTGCCGGTGGAGGCGGCGGAGCCAAGTCGCGTCAAGCGCCATCGCTTCGAAGAGCTGAGCAGTGGCCATCACCGCGCCGAACCCGAATGGCTGCCCTTCGATCATCCGCTGTGGATCGTCTACTCCAGCGGCACCACCGGCCTGCCCAAGCCCATCGTGCACGGCCATGGCGGCATCGTGCTGGAGGCGCTGAAGCTCACCACGCTGCACAACGACATCGGCGCCTCGGTCGACACCGGTGACCGCTTCCACTGGTACAGCTCCACCGGCTGGATCATGTGGAACTGCCAGGTCGGCGGCCTGCTGGGCGGCACCACCGTCTGCCTCTACGACGGCTCGCCGGCCTCATGCGGCGGCACGGCGGACTGGTCGCCCCTGTGGCGCTTCGCGTCGCTCGCCCGATGCAGCTTCTTCGGCGCCGGCGCGGCCTTCTACGCGAGCTGCCTGAAGGCCGAGGTGCGGCCGCAGCAGCTGGGCGATCTCTCGGCGCTGCGGGCCGTGGGCTCGACCGGCTCGCCGCTGGCCGAGGAAAGCTATCGATGGATCTGGGACCGGCTGCCGAAGGTCCGTGGCCGCGACATCTGGATCGCCTGCATCTCGGGTGGCACCGATTTCGCCGGCGCCTTCATCGCCGGCTCGCCCACCCTGCCGCTGGTGGCCGGCGAGATGCAATGCCGCTGCCTGGGCGCCGCGGTCGAGGCCTGGAACGAGCAGGGCCAGCCGTTGATGGACGAGGTGGGGGAACTGGTCTGCACCGCGCCCATGCCCTCGATGCCGTTGTACCTCTGGGGGGACGCGAGCGGCGAGCGGCTGCACGACAGCTACTTCGACATGTACCCCGGCATCTGGCGCCACGGCGACTGGGTCCGCCTCGTCCCCCATGAGGACGCGACCGCCGCCATCATCTACGGCCGCTCGGACGCCACCATCAACCGCCACGGCGTCCGCATGGGCACGGCCGAGCTCTACCGCGCGGTGGAGGCCCTGCCCGAGGTGCTGGACAGCCTCGTCGTCGACCTCGAGTACCTCGGCCGCGAGAGCTACATGCCGCTGTTCGTGGTGCTGCGCGAAGGCGTGGTGCTCGACGAGGGCCTGCGCCAGCGGCTGGTGGCCGAGATCCGGCGGGCGCTCTCGCCCCGCCACGTGCCCAACGAGATCCTGGCCGTGCCGGCGATCCCGCGCACGCTTTCGGGCAAGAAGATGGAGCTGCCGGTCAAGAAGCTGCTGATGGGCGCCGACCCGGCGAAGGTGATGAACCGCGATGCGATGGCGAATGGCGAGGCGGTGCAGTGGTTCGTCGACTTCGCGGCCCGGCGCTCCCCCTGAGCCGGCATTCAGCCCCGCGCCGGCACGGGGTAGCGGCGGCCCACCACAATCCGCCGCTTCTGCATCCCACCCGCTGCCCATGACGAAGACGCTGGCTGAATTCCCCATCACGTCCCGCTGGCCCGCGCGCCACCCCGAACGCCTGCAGCTTTACTCGCTGCCCACGCCCAACGGCGTCAAGGTCGCCATCCTGCTCGAGGAGACCGGCCTGCCCTACGAGGCGCACCGCGTCCAGTTCGAAACGAACGACCAGCAATCGGCCGAGTTCCGCTCGCTCAACCCCTACGGCAAGATCCCGGCCATCATCGACCCCGACGGCCCCGGCGGGCAACCGCTGGCCCTGTTCGAATCCGGCGCGATCCTGTGGTACCTGGCCGAGAAGACCGGCCGCTTCGTGCCTGCCGACCCGGCCCTGCGCTACGAGACGCTGCAATGGCTGATGTTCCAGATGGGCGGCGTCGGGCCCATGTTCGGCCAGGTGGGCTTCTTCCACAAGTTCGCCGGCAAGGACTTCGAGGACAAGCGCCCGCGCGACCGGTACGTCGGGGAAAGTCGCCGGCTGCTGAGCGTGCTGGAACAAAGGCTGGCCGGACGCCGCTGGGTGATGGGCGACGACTACACCATCGCCGACATCGCCATCTTCCCGTGGGTGCGCAACCTGGTGGGCTTCTACGGCGCGGGCGATCTGGTCGGCATCGGCGACTTCCCTGAAGTGCAACGCACGCTGCAGGCTTTCGTCGACCGGCCGGCGGTGGCGCGTGGGTTGACTATCCCCACGCCAGTCGCGGCTTGAGCCGCGCGAACCTTTCACCTCGGTTCGTTCGCCCGACTGCGTTCGGGCTCCCATTCCGTTCAGGCGGGACCTGTCGGAGCCTCGTGCACTGGGCCCTTCGACAGGCTCAGAGCGGACGGGGGTGGGGTGGTCCGGGCTGAGCCTCCATTCCCCACTGACGGTGACCCTTTATTCCCTTTCAGGCTGAGCCCGTCGAAGCCTCGTGCACTCGGCCCTTCGACAAGCTCAGGGCGAACGGGGGTGGGGTGGTTCAGGCTGAGCCTTCGTTCCCATCGACGGCGAACCTTCTTTCCCGTTCAGGCTGAGCTTGTCGAAGCCTCGTGCACTGGGCCCTTCGACAAGCTCAGGGCGAACGGGGGCGGGGTGGTCCGGGCTGAGCCTTCGTTCCCATCGACGGCGAACCTTCATTCCCCGTTCGGGCTGAGCTTGTCGAAGCCCCGTGCATTGGGCCCTTCGACAGGCTCAGGGCGAACGGGGGTGGGGTGGTCCGGGCTGAGCCTTCGTTCCCATCGACGGTGAACCTTCTTTCCCGTTCAGGCTGAGCTTGTCGAAGCCTCGTGCACTGGGCCCTTCGACAAGCTCAGGGCGAACGGGGGCGGGGTGGTTCGGGCTGAGCCTTCGTTCCCATCGACGGCGAACCTTCTTTCCCGTTCAGGCTGAGCTTGTCGAAGCCCCGTGCATTGGGCCCTTCGACAGGCTCAGGGCGAACGGGGGTGGGGTGGTCCGGGCTGAGCCTTCGTTCCCATCGACGGCGAACCTTCTTTCCCGTTCAGGCTGAGCCTGTCGAAGCCCCTTCACTCCATCAGCACGTTGAGGATCGCATTGCCGATGCCCATCAGCGCCGAGCCCGAGATGAGGCCGGCACACATAGGCTCGGCGCCCTCGACCCAGATGGCATGCTTGCGGGTGCCCGGCGCCTTGTGCCTCAGGCCCATCAACCAGAAGACCAGCGCGCCGACGAACATGGCGAAGGTGGACTCCGGCGGCAGCACCACGCCGAGGCCGACCGAGACGGCCGACAGGCCGAAGCGGCCCTTGGTGGCCACGCGGGCCAGCTCCATCGCGATGGCCGCCACCACCGCCACGCCCATCGTGATCAGCGCCGATTCGGGCAGGCCGCCGAAGCCCTTGCCGATGATCTCGGCCACGCCCTTCCACTGCAGCGCGCTGGGGAAGGCGAACTGGTCGGAGACGATCTTGGCGGTGGAGCGCACGCCGCTCGCATCCGGCCGCAGGAACAGAAGGAAGTACAGCGGCACGCAGGCGATGACGCCAGCGAACAGCCCGATCACATGGCCGATCGCCTGGTGGCGCGGCTTGCCGCCCAGCATGTAGCCGGGCTTGATGTCGGACAGCAGGTTGGCCGCGTTGGAGGCGATCTCGCCGGTCATGCTGGCCGGCAGCAGGTTGCTGGCCGGGTTGCTGCGGTCGATCGCGCCGATCGAGAACTGGGTGATCTTCGACAGCGCGCCGGTGGGCGTCCAGGAGGTCAGCGCCATCGAGTTGGTGCAGATCACCGTCAGCACGAAGATCAGCGGCAGCGACAGCAGAGCCAGGCCGATGGGCACCCCGAAGAAGGCATGCGTCGCCCACGCGCCCAGGATGCTGAGGATGGGCACGCCGACCCAGCTCAGCCACAGCGGCAGCTCGATGTGCGCCAGCGGATCCGGGCCCGCCGCGGCCTGGCTCGCGGCCGAGCCGCTGCGCATCGACTTGAACATCGAGGTGAACAGCTCCGGCTTGGCGAACAGGCCCACCAGCGAGCCCGCGACCATCATCGCCACGCCCCACCACAGCGACCACTGGTTGACGATCTCTGCGCGCGACAGCGGCACCACCTGGCCGTTGGCCAGCACGCGCTGAACGATGTCGCCCTTCTGGATCATGATCGGCGCCAGGACCACGAAGTTGACGAAGGCGCCGAGCAGGCAGCTGGTGGCCACCGCGATGCCCATCAGGCCGCCCACGCCCAGCATGGCGGCATCCAGCGTCAACCGCAGGCCCAGCGTGCGGATGTCGGTGTTGAGGATCTTCAGCGCCGCGCCGCCGGCCTGGTAGTAGTAGGTGTCGAGCCGCTCATGGATGGTCCACGGCTCCTTCAGGCCCGCCCACTGGTGCAGGCGCAGGATCTTGAACTGGATGAGCTTCATCCAGCCGTCGCTGATCAGGGCCTGCCAGGTCGCCGTGCCCAGCGCCACCACGCCCAGCAGCCGCGCCTGGAACATGCCGGCGCCGGCGGCACCGTGGTAGAGCGCATCCAGCACCACGCCGCTCGCACGGCCCTCGGGGAAGGGCAGCTGGTCCTCGTTGATGAAGCGGCGCTTCATGGGGAAGGCGATGAGCACGCCGATGAGCGAGATCAGCACCGCCCAGACCATGATCTGCCACCACGGCACGATCACGCCGGTGATCAGCATGTACGCCGTCAGGCCCGCCGTCAGCCACGACACGGTGTAGCCCGACGAGGTGGCGATCGACTGGGTGCAGTTGTTCTCGAGGATGCTGAAGTCCCGGGCCAGGCCGGCGCTGTTCAGGATCCGGTAGATCGCGAAGGCCAGGATCACCGAGGTCAGGCCCACGCCGATGGTGATGCCGGTCTTGGCCGCGATGTAGAGCGCCGTGGCCGCGAGCACGCCGCCGAGCAGGAAGCCGGTGATGCCCGAGCGGATCGTCAGCTGCGGCATGTCGCCGCGGTAGATGTTCTTCAGCCACCACTCGTCCTTCTCGCGGCGGGTCCAGGTGCGGATCTGTTCGTCGGTCAGTTGCTGCAGGGCCATGGTGTGGTGTGCAAGGTGGCGGCCGGGGTCGGGCCGGGCGGGATTGTTGCAGCGGGCCGCAGGCCTGCGGGCAGGGGGATTCCAGGGGCGATGCCCCCTAGGACCGGCCGGCCCGCTCAACAATGAGCTGCATGCCATCAGCGAAGCCGCCCTCCTCGCCGCCCGACCCTGCGCGCTTGTTCATCGCGCTGTGGCCGGACGAGCAGGTGCGCTCGGCCCTGCTGTCATGGCAAGACGCGGTGCGCTGGCCCAAGGGGGCGCGGCTCGCCGCTCCCGCCGGTCTGCACCTGACGCTGCATTTCATCGGCGCGGTGCCGCGGTCGCGGCTGCCCGAGCTGGCGACCGGGCTCGCCGTGTCGCCCGTGCCGCCCTTCGAGCTGGTGCTGGACGAGTTCGCCGTCTGGCGCCAGGGCGTCGCGGTGCTGCAGCGTTCGGCGCCGGCGCCCGAGGCGCTCGCCACGCTGCACGGCCGCCTGGCCGATGCGCTGCGCGCGCTCGCCCTGTCCGTCGAATCGCGGCCGTTCCGACCTCACGTCACCTTCGCGCGCCACGGCCAGGGCGCGGCGCTCACCGAGGCACCGGCACCGGTCACATGGGCATGCAGCGGCGGCCATGTGCTGGCCGAATCGGCGGCAGGCTATCGCGTGCTGCACCGATTCGGGCCCGCATAAGCTCGCTCGTCAGATCGACAAGCGCCAGGCCGGGAAAGCCGCCAGTCCGGCAAGTGCTTCGACGATCGGCCGCGGGGAGCGGCGCTGCGGCTCGTGCTGGAAGGCGGTGAGCACGTCGTTGCGGATGGCGGCGAAGTCGGCGCCGTGGCGGTCGCGCTCGCGCGGCAGCGGCACGTCGACGACGCGCTGGATGCGGCCGGGCCGGGGCTGCATGATGACCACGCGGTCGCCCAGCGCCACGGCCTCCTCCACGTCGTGCGTGACCAGCACGGCGGTGATGCCCTCGCTGCGCCAGATGCGCTCCAGCTCCTGCTGCAGATGGGTGCGGGTCAGCGCGTCGAGCGCGCCGAAGGGCTCGTCCAGCAGCAGCAGCTCCGGCCGGCTGACCAGGGCCCGCGCGATCGCGGCCCGTTGCGACATGCCGCCCGAGAGCTGGTGCGGATAGGCCTGCTCGAAGCCCTTCAGGCCGACCAGCGCGATGTGCTCGCGCACCGTCCTGCGCTTGTCGGCCTCGGTGCCGGAGGCGTTCAACACGCCGACAGAGATGTTCTGCTCCACCGTCAGCCAGGGAAACAGCCGGTGCTCCTGGAAGACGATGCCGCGGTCCAGGCTGGTGCCGGCGATGCGCCGCCCATCGAGCAGGATTTCGCCCTCGTAGTCGTCCTCCAGCCCGATCAGCAGCCGCAGCAGCGTGGATTTGCCGCAGCCGCTGGCCCCCACGATGCTGACGAACTCGCCCGGGCGGATGGTCAGCGAGAGGTCTTGCAGGATGGTCAAGGGCTGGCGGTCGACCAGGTAGTGCTTGCTCAGGTGCCTGAGCTCGAGCGTGCCGGCATGGGCCATGGGCGGATCCTTGTGATTCGGATGAAGGGGGATCGTGAGGCGGCCGGCTCAGGGCTGCGGGGGTCGCCAGCGCAGCGCGTGCGCCTCCAGCCGCGCGGCGGCGGCACTCAGCAGCGAGCCCACCAGGCCGATGGCCAGCATGCCGACCAGGATCAGCTCGACGTTGAAGGCAGCGCGACCCTTGATGACGATGTTGCCCAGCCCGTTGCCCCAGTTGGCGAGCAGGAACTCCGAGCCGATCGTGGCCACCCAGGCGTAGACCAGGCCCAGCGTCAGGCCGGTGGCGACCTGCGGCGCGGCGGCCGGCAGGATCAGGCGGAACAGCCACTGCGAACGCGTGAAGGCGTAGACCCGCGCGACCTCGGCGTGGGCCAGGCTGATGCCACGCACACCGTCGAAGGTACCGAGCGCGACCGGGTACAGCGTCGACAGCGCGATGAACACCAGCTTGGCCGGCTCGCCGTAGCCCAGCCAGGTCGACAGCAACGGCAGCCACGCGAAAAGCGAGACCTGCCGCAGGGCGTGGAAGCTGGGGCCGATGAGCCGGTCGGCCAGGCGCGAGGCGCCCAGCAGCGCACCCAGCGACACGCCCCCCAGCGCGCCGAGCACGAAGCCCGCCAGATCGCGGCCGACGCTATAACCCACGCCTTGCCACAACAACGGGTCCGACAGCGCCTGCACGGCGGCGTGCCACACCGCCTGCGGCGGGACGATGAGCCGGGTGTCGACCCCACCGAAGGAGGTCAGCAGCCACCAGGCGGCGAGCAGCGCCAAGGGCAGCACCCAGGGACGCGGGTCCAGGCGCGTGAACCGCAGGAAGGTCGAGGTCGTCATCGGTCGGTCCTTCTTCCCCGTGTTCAGAACGGGCTGCGGCGCCAGCGCTGCAGCCGCGCCTCGGCCGCGCGCAGGGCCATGTCGAGCAGCACGCCGACCGCGGCGATCACCAGCATGCCGGCCACCACCAGGTCCGGCTGCGACAACTGGCGGCCCCAGACGATGAGGTAGCCGATGCCTTCGCTCGAGGCGAGCAGCTCGACGAAGACCAGGGACAACCAGGCCTGCATCACCGCCTGCCGCAGCCCGGTGAACAGGCTGGGCGCCGCGGCCGGCAGCACCACCTGGCGCAGCGCCTGCCATCGGCTGAAGCCGTGCACCCGCGCCACCTCCAGCAAAGGCGGCGGGATGTTGGCGATGCCCTTCAAGGCATTCACTGTCACGGGCACCCCGACCGCGATCGAGATCGCGGAGATCTTCAGCGCCTCGTCGATGCCGGCGAAGATGATCAGCAGCGGCACCCAGCCCAGCACCGGGAACTGGGCGAGCACCGAGAAGCTCGGGTACAGGTAGGCCCGCAGCCCGCGCGACAGGCCCATCCCGAAGCCCAGCAGCAGGCCGGCCGCGCCGCCGATCAGCAGGCTCCAGCCCACGCGCGCCGCGCTGTAGCCGAGGTGGGCCTGCAGGTCGCCTGCGTCCCACAGTTCATGCAGCGTCTGCGCCACCAGCGCGGGGGCGGGCAGCAACTGCTCGGGCACCCAGCGCCGTTCGGCGGCCAGCCACCACAGGCCGAGCAGCAGGGCCGGCAGCACCAGGCCCAGCGCCCATCCGCCCAGGCGCCGCGCCAGCGGGGCCCATGGCGTGACAAGTCGTGCGGCGAGCCGTGCCACCAGCAGCGCGGGCACCGGAGCTTCGCTGCGCGAAGGCAGGACCCACAGGTCGTCGGTCCAGGCACTCATGGGGGAGGCTGCCTGCTCATTGGGCCGAGGCCAGCTTGCGCGGGGCGGCCTTGAGCTTGCCGTCCGCGTCGTACTGCGGCCAGTAGTCCTCGAGCTTCAACTCCTTCAGCGCCTGGTTCAGGTACCGGGGCTCCAGCCAGCCTTCCAGGCTGACGTCCTTGCGGATGAGCTTGAACCTCTTCGCCTCCTCGATCGAGTTCGTGATGGAGGCCACGTAGTACTCGTCAAGCAGCGGGTTGATGCGGGTGCGCAGGTCGGGCACCGACTCCCAGTCCTTCTTGTAGTCGATGTAGGCCTGGCTGCCCGAGGTCGCCCAGGCCTGGAACTCCTTCTCGCGGTTGGCCTCCTGCGTGCTCCAGTACGCCACCTTGACCAGCCGGGTGACCAGGCGTTGCACGATCTGCGGGTACTTCTTCTCGAACTCCTCGCCGACCCAGACGGTGCCGGGCCGCGTGATCTTCGGATCGTCCCGGACCTCGAGGATGCTCTTGGCGATGCCGCGCGCCTGCAGGTCGAAAGGCGTGATGTTGGTGCCGTCTATGTCGCCGGTGGCCAGCGCGGCCTTGGTCGAGTCGTTGTCCAGGCTGACGATGCGGAAGTCCTTGTCGGTGAAGCCGTACTTGTCCAGCCAGCGGTACAGCGTCAGCTGCCCGGCCGTGCCCTTGAAGGTCGCCAGGCGCTTGCCCTTCAAGTCCGCCAGCGACCTGGCGGTGGAACCTGCAGGGACCACGAAGTAGCTGCTGCCGAAGCGGCCGGAGGACAGCACGATCTTGTGCCGCAGCCCGGTCGAGCGGCCGACGATCAGCGGCAGGTCGCCATGGCCGAAGGCCACGTCGGTCAGCCCGTTGGCGAAGGATTCATTGAGCGCGGGGCCGGCACCGGGAAAGAACTTCCACTCGATCTTGATGCCGTCGTTCTTGAACTCGTCGTCGATCTCCTTGAACAGGTGCGCGCTGGCCGGGTAGCTGCCTCCGGACAGCGGCCGGCCCGCGGTGCCGGCGCCGGGAAAGCTGATGCGGATGACCTGCGGTGCGGCCTCGGTTGTCTGGGCCTGGACGGCCGGGGCGATGAACGGGCTCAGGGCCAGCAGCGCGGGGACCAGGGCCGCGGCAAAGGATCGTCGTTGCATGGGGACTCCGGAAAGAGAGGTCAGAAGCCGTACTGGAACTGCACCTGCACGGCGTTGGTCTTGCGGGGACGGTCGGCCGTGTACTGGCCGCTGGCCGGCGTGTCGTTGCGGGCCAGCAGATAGTTCAGCTGCAGCTTGGTGGTCTCGGCGAAGAACGCGTTCAGGCCCAGCGTGGTGATGAAGGCCTTGTCGCCCACGCTGCTGGCGCGCACGGCCGCGTCGTTCGCGGTGTCGGCATCGAAGCTGTCGAAGCGGACGAAGGCCTGGTAGGACCGCGGCCAGTAGTCGTCGTACTTGGCCAGGCCCTTCTCGCTGGCGAGGAACTGCTCGCCCCAGGTGTAGCCCAGGTTCAGGTACTGCCCACGCGAGCGCCTGACGTAGGTCGGCGTGTCGGCGGTGGCCGAGGCGGCCGGGGTGGTGAAGGCATCGTCGCGACCCTGCACCCGCTCGTACGAGACCGAGAAGGGGAGGTGGGTGTAGTTGATGTCGATGCCAGTGCGGATCGAGTCGGCGATCTGCACCACCGCGTTCGACGTGGTGTTGGCGAGGTTGTTGTAGCCCCGGTAGTAGCTCAGGCCGACCTTGAGTTCGCGCAGCCAGCTGTTGTAGTCGGCCGGCAGCGTCACCGCCGCCCGGCCCACCCAATCCTTCTTGCCGTTGTTGTCGCTCTTGTTCGGGCCGCTGCCGTTGACCACGCCGAAGGCGTACTCCAGCAGCGACGAGCGGTAGTTGTTGGTGTAGTCGACGTTGATCAGCGAGTCGCCCCGGTAGATCAGGCCGATCTGCCGCGTGTTGATGCCACTGAGCGCCGTGGTGAACTGTGCCGAGTTGATCACCGGGCGGATCTCTTCGTTGGCCTGGGCCTCCAGGCCGAAAGGCACCAGCTGCTGGCCGAAGGTCAGCGTGCCCTTCGGATCCTCGGCGCCGCCGTTGGTCGGCAGGAAGCTGTAGGCCAGGTTGGCGTTGGTGACGTTGAGCTGGCTGCCGTTGGCCGAGGACACGCCGAGCGTGTTGGTCGCGCTGGTGGCCGATTGCGGACTGCCGGCGAAGTTGCTGCCCGAGGCGAAGCCCAGGCTGTAGGTCAGGTTCTTGCCTTCCTGGTAGTCGCGGTAGAGCTGCCCGGCGAACGACAGCGTGACCGATGGGATGTCGAAGCTCGTGTGGCGCGGCGTCGCCACGGCGGTGGTGTTGCCGCCCGCGGCGCCGTTGGCCACGCCGGCGTTCTGGACCGGGTTCTGCCAGGTCGCGCGGGCCTGCAGCGTGCCGCCGATCACGGTGTTGCGCGTCACCGAGGGCACCTTGCGCTCGAGCTGCCGCGCGTTCTCGTATTTGTAGTTCTCGAAGTCCGTCCGCACGCCCTGGATGTCGGCCTTGGTCGCCGGCGTGTTCGCGTCGCGCGTGGCTTGGTCGAGCTCAGCCACGGCGGCGGCCTCGGCGGGGGCCGGCCGCGCCGCGGCTTGAGCCTGAAGCTGGGACTGGAGGTCCTTGACCTGCTGCCGCAGCTCGGCCACTTCCTTCGGGTCCACCGCAGGCGGCGCGGGCCGGGCCTGTTCGCTGAGCTGCTGCACTTGCTTGCGCAGGGCGTCGAGCTCCTTCTTCAACTGCGCGGTCGACTGCGCGTGCGCCGGGCCGGCGTGGGACAGGGCGATCAGCGCGGCGCCGGCGAGCGCGTTGGTCTTCGAGTGGAGCACTGCGGATATTCCTCCGGGAAGGTCGATGTGTCTTGAAGAGGAAGCCTGCGGACGCTCATTCAGCGTCCGCGCAACCACTGAGTTATGAAGAGACTCTTTGCACGACCCGTGCCATGCCAGAACAGGCTCAAAACGGCCTTGCGGCGGGGTGGAGTGGTGGTCCATGCGCAGTCGCCGTCGCACGCGGTGGTGCTTGCGCAGCAGCTGGTGGCTGGGCACCAGCGCGCCGGCGACTCGTCATGACGGCATGCAGGAGTCGCTGAAAGCAACGCGGCCCACGGCGACAGATGTCGCGCGTGGGCCGCGGAGCAGGCAAGCGGGGTGGCTCAGGCAGTGAGCTCGTTGCCGGCGTCGTCCTGCATGTCGTAGCGCTTGACCAGCGTGCGGAAGGTGTTGCGCGTGATGCCCAGGGCCAGGGCAGCCTGGACCTGGTTGCGACCGCAGCGGGCATACGCCGCCTTGGCCATGACGCCGATGACGGAGTGGAAGAGGTCGGGGCTGCGTGTGGCCAGCAGCGCCGAGATCGCATGGCGCAGCGGTGCATGCGGGTCACCGCCGAGGTTGACGCCCGCAGCGCGCGGCGCGCTGGCGTCGCCCGGCGCGGTGGTGCGCTCGTGCACGCCGGCCGCCTGTGCGCCGCTTGCACTGCTGCCGTTCACGGCCACCAGCCGCAGGTCGCCGGCGCGTATCACGCCTTCGCGGCAGACGATCAGCGCGAAGTGCACGATGTTCTCCAGCTCCCGGATGTTGCCGGGCCAGGGGTAGGCCAGCAATGCGGCGTGGGCCTCGTCATCGAAATCGGCCTCCTCCATGCCGAGCCGTGGCCCGTAGACGCCGACGAAGTGCCGGGCCAACGGCAGGATGTCGCCCGTCCGTTCGCGCAGCGGCGGCACGTTGATGGCCGCGACGTTGAGGCGGTAGTACAGGTCGGCGCGAAAGCGCTGGGCCTCCACCGCCTGGCGCAGGTCGATGTTGGTGGCGGCGACGAGGCGCACATCCAGCGCGATCGGCCGGCGCGAGCCCAGGCGCACCACCTGCCGCTCCTGCAACACCCTCAGCAGCTTGATCTGCAGGGGCAGCGGCAGGTCGCCGATCTCATCGAGGAACAAGGTGCCGCCGTTGGCCGCCTCGAACCAGCCGGCGCGCGACTGGGAGGCACCGGTGAACGCGCCCGACTCGTGGCCGAACAGTTCGGCGTCGATCAGGTTCTCGCTGAAGGCGCCGCAGTTCACCGCGACGAACGGCCCCTTGCGACCACTGCGCGTGTGCAGGTGGCGCGCGATCAGCTCCTTGCCGGTGCCGGTCTCGCCGATGATCAGGGCCGAGGCCTCGCTGCGCGCGATGCGCTCGACATCCTCGAGCAGGCCGAGCGAACGCGCGTCGTGGAACAAAAGGGCCTTGGCGCGGATCGACAGCACACTCGTCGACGAGGGCGGCAAGGTCAGCAGGTTGTCATTGAAGTGGCGGGCCGGCTGCGTCATGGCTGGGGATGCCTGCATGGTGGGAGTCGGGTTTGAATCCCCGCGCCAGGGCAAGCCGCGGGGTGGGGCGCCGCGAGGCCGCGGCAAGGCCGGGCCGGGCCGGGCCGGGACAGCGAACACGAAGACCGGAGGGCCGGAAAGCGCGCGAAGGTGCCGGCCCTGTCACCAGGCCGGCACGGGTCAGGCGGCGTGCGTCAACAGCGCGGACGGGCGGCGAGCGAAGCGGTCAACGCGTCCACGAGGCCTTTCATTTCGGCACGTAGATCTGGTCGAACACGCCGCCGTCGGCGAAGTGGGTCTTCTGGGCCACCGTCCAGCCGCCGAAGACGTCGCGGATGTTGAACAGCGCGATGCTGGGGAACTGCCTGGCGTACTTCGCGGCCGCGGCGCGATCGCTGGGGCGGTAGAAGTTGCGTCCCGCGATGTCCTGCCCTTCGGGCGAGTAGAGGTACTCGAGGTAGGCCTGGGCCAGCTCGCGCGTGCCGTGCTTGTCGACCACCTTGTCGACGACGGCCACCGGCGGCTCGGCCAGGATGCTGTTGGGCGGGTACACCACGTCGAACTTGTCGGCGCCGAACTCCTTCAGCACCAGGCCGGCCTCGTTCTCCCAGGACAGCAGCACGTCGCCGAGGCCCCGCTCGGCGAAGTTCACCGTGGCGCCACGGGCGCCGCTGTCGAGCACCGGCACGTTGGCGTAGACATGCTTGATGAAGTCGCGGGCCTTTGCTTCGTTGCCGCCGGGCGCGGTCAGTGCGGATCCGTAGGCAGCGAGGTAGCCCCAGCGCGCGCCGCCCGAGGTCTTGGGGTTGGAGGTGATCACGCCGACGCCGGGCCGCGCGAGATCGTCCCAGCTCTTGATCTGCTTCGGGTTGCCCTTGCGCACCAGGAAGACGATGGTCGAGGTGTAGGGCGTGCTGTTGTTCTTCAGGCGTTTCTGCCAGTCGGGCGCAAGCAGCTTGCCCTGCTCGGCGATGGCGTCCACGTCGTAGGCCAGTGCGAGCGTGACGACGTCGGCCTCGAGGCCATCGATCACCGATCGAGCCTGCTTGCCCGAGCCGCCGTGCGAGGCCTTGACGGTCAGCGTGTCGCCCGTCTTGTCCTTCCAGTACTTCGCGAAGGCGGCGTTGTACTCCTGGTAGAGCTCGCGGGTGGGGTCGTAGGAGACGTTGAGCAGCGTGACTTCCCGGGCGCTCGCCAACGACGCCGCGGCGGCGAGGCCGAGGGCCAGCAGCGACGGTCGCACAGAGCCGCGCAGGCGTTGGAAGGCGGGCGGGAGCGTGAGCATGGCTTTCATCCTAGGGGGACAGTGGAGTGGAGTGAACAAAGGGATTCAGGGCTGCTTATGCGATCGCGGTCGTGGCCCTGCCGTCGTCGACGGAACCGCTGACGTGAGCAGCCGCCGTGCCAGGCCGGCCGCGGCACCGATCCCCGGGGGTGGTCAAGCAGCACTGCCTGCGCGCAGGTGATCGCTGGCCAGCAAGCCACGAGTCGGCTGCTGCGCGTCCACCAAGGCTGGTGATATTTCAACGCGGCAGGCGCGCCTGGCCATCGCTCTGCCTGGGTGGCACTGCATGGCCTGCTTGTTGCTCTGGCTGTCGACCCCTGGACTCGGAAGACGATCGATGAAGAAGCTGGCCCCGACGATGACCTCCCTGCTGGCCGCCCTTTGGCTGGGCTTGGGCATAACGCCAATGCTGCATGCACAGACCACGGCCATCCCTGCCGCGCCCGTTGCCAGCGCGCCGGCCGCCGACGTGTGGAACTACAAGACCAGGCGGCTGGACCGCAGCGCGGTCGACGCCCTGCTCGCCAAGCCGAAGCAGCTCGTCGTGATCGACGTGCGCCGGCCCGACGAGGTGACGGCCAAGGGCAGCTTCCCGGTCTTCCTCAACGTGCAGGCAGCCGACCTCGCGCAACGGCTGGACTACATCCCTCGCGACCGGCTGATCCTGACCGTCTCCAACCATGCCCACCGCGCCGGCGCCGCCGGCGACCTGCTCGCCAGCAAGGGCTTCAAGGTGGCCGGCGCGGCAGGCTCCGAAGACTACGAGGCGCAGGGCGGGACCATCACCCGCATCGTGCCGCCGGTGAAGAAGTAGGCAAGCGCCGCGAGGAGAAGTCGAATGCAGGCTGAAGCGACGGCACAAGCGCTGACGGAAGCGATCACGCACGAGACGCCGCGGCCCACGCGGCGCGTGCGGCTGTGGGACCTGCCGGTGCGCGTGGTGCACTGGAGTCTCGTGCTGACGGTGACGGCCGCCGTGGTCACGGGGGAGCTGGGCGGCCCCTGGATGGTGTGGCACGGCCGTGCGGGCCTGCTCATCGTCGGGCTGGTGGTGTTCAGGCTGGTCTGGGGCCTGATCGGCTCCGAGCCGGCGCGCTTCACCCACTTCGCCCCCACGCCGGGGCGGCTGCGTGCCTACCTGGCCGGCCGCTGGCACGGGCTCGGACACAACCCGCTGGGTGCACTGTCTGTCTTCGCGCTGCTGGGGCTGCTGGCGGTGCAGGCCGTGACGGGGCTGCTGGGCAACGACGACATCGCCTTCGCCGGCCCGCTGAATGCCTTGGTCGACGAGGCCCTGGGTCAACGGCTCACCGGCTGGCACCGGCTGCTGGCGAACGGCCTGCTGGCGCTGATTGCCCTTCACGTGCTGGCAATCGTCTTCTACCTGGTGGTCAAGCGCAGCAACCTGGTCCGGCCGATGCTGACCGGCTGGAAGGACGTCCACGCCGCGCCGCCCAGCCCACCGCCGGCCCGTGGCGGCAGCCCGCTGGCGCTGCTGGTGGCGGTGGCCATCGCCCTGGGCGCGATGATCGCGGCCAGCGGGGTCTGGCAAGCAGCTGACACGGCCCCACAGGCCAGCGGAGTGCAGGCCTGGTGAGCGCGGATCAAGGCCTGCAGGCCGTCGGACTGGCCTGCCAGCGAGGCGAACGGCGGCTGTTCGACGGGCTGGACCTGCAGGTGAAGCCGGGACAGGCCCTGTGGGTGCGGGGCGGCAACGGCGTGGGCAAGACCAGCCTGCTGCGCACGCTGTGCGGGCTCCTGCCGCCGCTGGCCGGCGAGGTCTTCTGGCAAGGCCGGCCGGTGCGGCCGCAGCGAGAGGACTTCCACCGCGCGCTGCTCTACCTGGGCCACGCGCCCGGCGTGAAAGGCGAGCTGAGCGCGCTGGAGAACCTGCTGCTGGCGGCGCGCGCCGCCGGCCACGCGTTGAGGGGATCGCAGGCCCTCGCAGCATTGCACGGCGTGGGCCTGGCCACGGTGGCGCGGCTGCCGGCGGCGAGCCTGTCGCAAGGTCAGCGCAAGCGCGTGGCGTTGGCGCGGCTGCAGCTGCGGCCGGCGCCGCCGCTGTGGATCCTGGACGAGCCCTTCGACGCACTCGACACCGAGGCCGCCACCGCGCTGGGTGGAACCATAGGCGCGCACGCGGCGGCCGGCGGCCTGGTGGTCTACACCACCCACCAGTCGCAGGCCCTGCCCGGCGCGGCGCTGCGCCGGCTGGTGCTGCACTCGCCACGCCCTGCGCGCGCCGAGGTCGCGCCATGCTGAGCGTGCTGGGCGTACTGGGGCCGGTGCTGCGGCGCGACCTGCTGCTGGCCATGCGCCGACGATCGGACGCGCTGGCTACGCTGTTCTTCTTCGTGATCGCGGCCACGCTGTTCCCGCTCGGCCTGGGCGCGGAGCCGGGCCTGCTGCAGCGGGTGGCACCGGGCGTGGTCTGGGTCTCGGCCCTGCTGGCGTCGATGCTGTCCCTGGGCCGCCTGTTCGCGCCCGACTGGGCCGACGGCACGCTGGAGCACCTGTTGCTAGCGCCCGAGCCGCTGGCCGTGGTGGTGCTGGGCAAGGTGCTGGCGCACTGGCTGGTGGCCGGATTGCCGCTGGTGCTGCTGGCGCCGCTGCTGGCATTGCAGTTCCAGCTGCCTGCCGATGCGCTGGCCACCCTGGTGCTGGGTCTGCTGCTCGGCACGCCGGCCCTGAGCCTGATAGGCGCCGTGGGCGCGGCCCTCACGCTGGGCGTTCGCGGCAGCGGCGTGCTGCTGCCGTTGCTGGTGCTGCCGCTGTACGTGCCGGTGCTGGTCTTCGGCGCCGGCGCGGTGGGCGCGCAGGCCGGCGGCGAAAGCGCTAGCGCACACCTGCTGCTGCTCGGCGCGCTGCTCGCCGCCGCCACCGCGGCCGCCCCCTGGGCCACCGCCGCCGCGCTGCGGCTGGCCATCGAATGAACCGGAGCACTGCATGAGCTCGTCGACCCTTCCCGCCTCGCCTGTCACGGCAGCGCGCATCGCGCCGGCGTGGCGCGCCAAGCTCTGGGCCTTCGCCTCCCCGCAGGCCTGCCATGCGCTGGCCGGCCGGCTGCTGCCGGGGCTGCGACTGGCCGCGCTGGCGCTGATGGCCGCGGGCCTGTTCATCGGCCTGGCGCTCGCGCCTTCGGACCACCAGCAGGGCGAGGCCTACCGCATCATGTTCGTCCACGTGCCCACCGCCTGGGTGGCGATGGTGCTGTACCTGGCGATGGCCTTCTGGGGCGCGCTGGGGCTGGTGCTCAACACCCGCCTGTCCTTCATGATGATGCAGGCGCTGGCGCCGACCGGCGCGCTGGCCGCCTTCCTCTGCCTGTGGACTGGCGCGCTGTGGGGCCGGCCGACCTGGGGCGCCTGGTGGGCGTGGGATGCGCGGCTGACCTCGATGCTGCTGCTGCTGTTCCTCTACGTCGGCTTCATGGCGCTGCAGTCGGCCATCGACGACCCGCGCCGGGCCGACCGCGCCGGTGCGCTGGTGGCGCTGTTCGGCGCGCTCAACGTGCCGGTCATCTACTTCTCGGTGCAGTGGTGGAACACCCTGCACCAGGGCGCCTCGATCACGCTGCGCAGCGCGCCCACGCTGGCGACGCCGATGCTGGCGGCACTGCTGCTGTGCGCCCTCGGCCTGTGGCTGCACGCGGCCGCCGCCGTGCTGGCGCGGCTGCGCTGCATCCTGCTGCAACGCGAGCGCCACAGTGCCTGGGTCGCGCGGCTGCCGGAGCTCTCGGCATGAATGCGGTCCTGCATTGGCCCGGCTGGCGCGAGTTCGTCGAGATGGGCGGACATGCACCCTACGTGTGGGGTGCTGTCGGCGTCTTCCTCGCCGGCCTGGCGGCCGAGGCGCTGGCGCTGCGCGCTCGTCGCCGGGCGCTGCTGCGCCAGTTGCGCTGGCAACGCGAAGCCGGATCAAGGGGGCACCCATGACCGCGCGCCGCAAGCGCCTGGCCTTGCTGGCCGGTGGCCTGGCGCTGATGGGCGTGGCCGCGGCGCTGGTCGTCTCGGCCTTCCAACAGAACCTGGTGTTCTTCTTCACCCCCAGCCAGGTGCTGGCCGGCGCGGCGCCGCCGCAGCGCAGCTTCCGCATAGGCGGCCTGGTGCAGGCGGGCAGCCTGAAGCGCGAGGCGGACGGGCTGACCGTGGCCTTCGTCGTCACCGACCAGGTGGTGCAGCTGCCGGTGCGATACCGCGGCGCACTGCCGGACCTGTTCAAGGAAGGCAAGGGCGTGGTGGCCCAAGGCCGCCTCGCGGTCGACCACGTCTTCGTGGCCGAAGAGGTGCTCGCCAAGCACGACGAGAACTACATGCCGCCCGAAGCCGCCTATGCGCTGGAGCAGGGCAAGGCAGGTGCGCGATGAGCTTGACAACTCCGCGCAGAGACCTCCGGGCTGCCGTCAACCGAGAGCTTGCCGTATGAGCGCCGCCCGGCCGCTCCGTAGGCGCTCGCTCCCCCTCGGAGGGACCGGCGCGCAGCGCCGTAGGGGGCCTCAATGAGCGCCGCCCGGCCGCTCCGTAGGCGCTCGCTCCCCCTCGGGGGGACCGGCGCGCAGCGCCGTAGGGGGCCTCAATGAGCGCCGCCCGGCCGCTCCGTAGGCGCTCGCTCCCCCTCGGGGGGACCGGCGCGCAGCGCCGTAGGGGGCCTCAATGAGCGCCGCCCGGCCGCTCCATAGGCGCTCGCTCCCCCTTGGGGGGACCGGCGCGCAGCGCCGTAGGGGGCCTCAATGAGCGCCGAACTGGGCCAGCTCGCCCTCGCACTGGCGCTCGCCGTGGCCTGCGTGCAGGCTTTGCTGCCGCTGCTGGGTGCCTGGCGCGGCCGGGCGCGCTGGATGGCGCTGGCGCGGCCGGCGGCCTGTGCACAGGCGCTGCTGGTCAGCCTGGCCTCGGCGGCGCTGGTGCACGCGCTGGTCAGCGACGACTTCTCGCTGCGCTACGTCGTGGACAACGCCAACTCGCAGCTGCCGGTGTGGTTCAAGGTCGCCGCCTACTGGGGCGGCCACGAGGGCTCGGTGCTGCTGTGGATCCAGATGCTGGCGCTGTGGGGACTCGCCGTGGCCGGCTTCAGCCGCGCGCTGCCGGCGCCGGTCGTGGCGCGGGTGCTGGGCACCATGGGGCTGATCGGCATCGGCTTCCTGTGCTTCCTGCTCTTCACCTCCAACCCTTTCGAGCGCCAATGGCCGCCGGCCGCCGACGGTCACGACCTGAACCCGATGCTGCAGGACCTGGGCATGATCGCCCATCCGCCGCTGCTGTACATGGGCTACGTGGGCTTCTCGGTGGCCTTCTCCTTCGCCATCGCCGCGCTGCTGGGCGGCCGCCTGGACGCCGCATGGGCCCGCTGGACCCGGCCCTGGACGCTGGCCGCCTGGGCCTGCCTAACGCTGGGCATCGCGCTGGGCAGCGCCTGGGCCTACTACGTGCTGGGCTGGGGCGGCTGGTGGTTCTGGGACGCGGTGGAGAACGCCTCGTTCATGCCCTGGCTGGTGGGCTCCGCGCTGCTGCATTCGCTGGCGGTGACCGAGAAGCGCAACAGCTTTCGCAACTGGACGGTGCTGCTGGCCATCGTGGCCTTCTCGCTCTCGCTGCTCGGCACCTTCCTCGTCCGCTCGGGCGTGCTCAGCTCGGTGCACTCCTTCGCCAACGACCCGCGCCGCGGCGTGTACATCCTCATCTTCCTGGCCCTGGTGAGCGGAGGATCGCTGGCGCTGTACGCCTGGCGTGCGCCGCAGGTCGGCCTGGGACGGCGCTTCGCGTTGGTCTCGCGGGAGTCGCTGCTCATGCTCAACAACGTGCTGCTCGCGGTGGCCGCCGGCACGGTGCTGCTGGGCACGCTGTACCCGCTGCTGCTGGATGCCACCGGGTTGGGCCGGATCTCGGTCGGTGCGCCGTACTTCGAGACCGTGTTCGTGCCGCTGATGGCGCCGCTGCTGGTGCTGATGGGTATCGGCCCACTCCTGACGTGGAAGCAGGCCTCGCTGCGCGGCGTGTGGCGGCGGCTGCGGGTGATCGCGGCGGTATCCGTCGCCCTGGCGCTGTGGGCCGCGCTGGTGCTGAACACCTCGGTGGGCGTCGGCCTCGGCGTCGCGGTGGCCGCCTGGGTGCTGCTGGCCACGGCGGCCGAGGCGCTGAAGTGGCTGTGGCCCGCGCAGCGCGCGGCCAGCACGCTGCGCCAGCGCCTGCGCGGCGTGCCAGGCAGCCAGTGGGGCATGTGGGTGGCGCATGCCGGCGTCGCGGTGTTCGTCGCCGGCGTCACGCTGGTCAAGGGCCTGGAGTCGGCCAGCGACCACAGCCTGCGCATCGGCGACAGCGCGGTGCTGGGCGCCCAGCGCTTCACCTTCGCGGAGCTGACCCGCGTGCAGGGCCCGAACTACGTCGCTGCCCGGGCACGCTTCGATGTGACGCCGCGCGACGGCGGGCCGGTCATCGCGCAGCTGTGGCCCGAGAAGCGCTTCTACCCGGTGCAGCAGATGCCGATGACCGACGCCGCCATAGACCGCGGCTTCTGGCGCGACCTCTACGTCTCGCTGGCCGAGGCAACGCCACAGGGCGCCTGGGTCGTGCGGCTGCAGGTCAAGCCTTTCATGAACTGGGTCTGGGCCGGCGCCGTGCTCATCGCGCTGGGCGGCGCGCTGGCCGCGGCCGACCGGCGCTACCGCAGTGCGGCGCGGCGCGAGGCTGCCGCGGCCACTTCCGCCTCTTCTTCCCACCACGTCTTGCCGAGCACCTGAGATGCGCCTGCGACGATTCATGCTTCCCTTCACCGTCTTCGTGGGCTTGCTGTCGCTGCTGGGCGCGGGCCTGGCGCTGGATCCGGCGGCCGTGCCCTCGCCGCTCGTCGGCAAGCCGGCGCCGCCGTTCAAGCTGGAACAGCTGGCCTCTCCAAACCACAGCTTCGGCCCGCAGGACATGACAGGCCAGGTCTGGCTGCTGAACGTCTGGGCCTCGTGGTGCACGAGCTGCCGGCAGGAGCACCCGCTGCTGCTGGAGCTGGCCCGCCGCAACGTCGTGCCCATCGTCGGACTCGACTACATGGACCCGCCGGCGGACGGCAACCAGTGGCTGGCTCGACACGGCAACCCCTACCTGCTCGCGGTGCTGGACCGCGACGGCAAGGTCGGCATCGACTACGGCGTCTACGGCGTGCCCGAGACCTATGTGATCGACCGGCAGGGCGTGATCCGCCTGAAGCTGACCGGCCCGTTGAGCGCCGAGATCGTCGAGCGCCGGCTGTTGCCGCTGATCGACGGGCTCAAGCGTGCGTAGCGTGGCTGCCGCGTTCGTGCTGCTGGCAGCGAGCCCGGCCTGGGCCGCGACGGCGCCCGAGGACGACGCGCTCTCGCGCCAGGTCGCCAGCCTCGCCGGCGAACTGCGCTGCCTCGTCTGCCAGAACCAGAGCCTGGCCGACTCGCACGCGCAGCTGGCGCTGGACCTGAAGCAGCAGGTGCGCGACCAGCTCGCCGCCGGCGCGTCCCGGCAGCAGGTGATCGACTACATGGTCGAGCGCTACGGCGACTTCGTGCTCTACAACCCGCCGCTCAAACCCAGCACCTGGCTGCTGTGGTTCGGCCCGCTGCTGATGCTGGGCTTCGGGCTGGCCCTGCTGTGGCCAGGCCGGCGCCGCCGCCGCGGGGCACGGAGGGTGCCATGAACCTCGCGCTGTTCGTGCTTGGCGCGGCCCTGCTGGTGCTGCCGACCCTGGCAGTGCTGTCGCGGCCGCTCCTGGCCACGGGAGCGCCCGTCGAGGGCCCGCCCGAACGCGGCCTGGCCGTCGTCGTGGCGTCCGCCTTGGTGGTGGCGGCCATCGGCCTGTACGGCGCCGTCGGCTCGCCGAGCTTGTTGCGAACCCCCCGTGAACTGCCGCTGGATGCCACCACCGCCGCACTCGCGCGGGAAGCTGCGGCCCATCCGCACGACGCGAGCACATGGCACCGGCTGGCCCGCGCCCACGAGGCGGCACACCGCTTCGATGCCGCCGTGCCGGCCTATCGCCACCTGCTCGAGCTGCAGCCCGATGATCCCGATTTGCTGGTCGAGTTCGCGGTGACGCTGGCGATGAGCAGTGGCCAGCACCTGGCCGGCGAGCCGGCGCAGCTGATCGACCGCGCGCTGGCGGTGGCTCCGGACCATGCACAAGCGCTCGCCCTCGCGGGCAGCGTGCTGTTCGAGCAGAAGGACTACCGCGGTGCGATGCTGGCCTGGCGCCGGGTCCAGGCCCGGCTGCCGGCCGACGCGCCTGAGGCCGCCGCGCTGGCCGACAGCATCGCCAAGGCCGAAGCGCTGGCGGTGGGGAGGTGACGTGTTCTCACCGCCCGTTGCGCGCATCCTTACTCCGTTCGGGCTGAGCCTGTCGAAGCCGGCGGTGTGCTCGGGCCCTTCGTCAGGCTCAGGGTGAACAGTGTGTGATCCGTTCGGGCCGAGCCTGTCGAAGCCGGCGGTGTGCTCGGGCCCTTCGACAAGCTCAGGGTGAACGGCGTTTGATCCGTTCGGGCTGAGCCTGTCGAAGCCGGCGGTGTGCTCGGGCCCTCCGACAAGCTCAGGGTGAACGGTGTGTGATCCGTTCGGGCTGAGCCTGTCGAAGCCGGCGGTGTGCTCGGGCTCTTCGACAAGCTCAGGGTGAACGGTGTGTGATCCGTTCGGGCTGAACCTGTCGAAGCCGGCGGTGTGCTCGGGCCCTTCGACACGCTCAGGGTGAACGGTGTGTGATCCGTTCGGGCTGAACCTGTCGAAGCCGGCGGTGTGCTCCGGGCCCTTCGACAAGCTCAAGGTGAACGGTGTTTGATCCGTTCGGGCTGAGCCTGTCGAAGCCGGCGGTGTGCTCAGGCCCTTCGACAAGCTCAGGGTGAACGGTGTGTGATCCGTTCGGGCTGAGCCTGTCGAAGCCGGCGGTGTGCTCGGGCCCTTCGACAGGCTCAGGGTGAACGGGGGGTGGTGTTCGGCTCGCACACCATCAACCGTTCGGCCTGAGCCTGTCGAAGGCGAGACCCCAGTGCAGGGGCCGTTCGTCAAGGGGGAACGGGATGGCGCGATCAGTCAGTTCGCCGCAAAGCAATAGAACAGCCCCGCGCCGCCAGTGGCCACCAGGTTCTCCTGGCCGCAGCCGCGGCTGGCGTGGGCGGAGTTCCAGGAGGTGTTGCCACCGCCGGTGCGGTCGACGTGGCCGACCTGGGCCGAGCCGTCGGTGGCGCTGCTGGTGTAGTTGCGGCAGGTGTGGTCGGCCGCGTCGGTGAACGCGCGGCCGTCGGGTTGGGACCCGGTCAGTATGTCGTGCTGGTTAGGCTTGTCGCCGAAGGCCTTGACCGGCTCGTTCTTCTCCGTGAAGGCCGTCGCGCGGGTGAGGTTGTTGCCCAGGCGTGCCTCGTCCAGCGTGTCGCCCTGCAGGTGGGACAGGTCGCGCGCGATGACGGCGCCGCGGGTGTTGACCCACGGGCCCTTGCCGATGCGGTCGCGGGCGTTGACCGCGGGCTGCTCGGCCGTCGCCTGCGTGCTGAGGTAGGCGCGCCACGTCTTGCCGGTGTTGCCGACGGCGCTGGCCAGCTTCTGGCAATGCGCGTCGGCCCCGGCCAAGCCGCCCAGGTCGGCGCCCTTGCCGGGACCTTCGCTCGTGACGAAGAAGGTGAAGGACTTGGCGGCCAGCTCGGCGGCGGCCTGTGCGGCCGAGGCCGAAGGAGACGGTGGCGCCGGAGTCGCGGCCTGTTGGGCCCAGGTGAGTGCTGGCAGCACCAGCAGGACGCTGGCGAGGCAGGTGCGATGCAGAGGTGTGCGGTCGGTCAAGCGTGTCTCCTTGAAAGAGGAATCGGGAAGGGTGTTCAGTCCTTCGCCCGGAAGTCGTCGTGGCAGGCCTTGCAGGTGCGGCCCAGCTTGCCGAACTGCTCGCGCACCAACGCGATGTCGCCGATCGTGGCAACGCGGGCCAGCTCGTTGGCCTCGCGGCTGAGGTCGCCGGCCAGCTCCCCGGCGTGCTTGCCGTCCTTGAACAGCTCGGGCTTGGTGGCCGTCTCGTGCCAGCCCTTGCCCTGCTCGGTGCCGGGCGCGAAGAGCGCACCCAGCCCGGAGTTGGCGATCGCGGCGATGGTCGCCGCGGCCTTGCTGACCTCGTCCTTGTTGTAGCTGCCCTCGAGCGAGGCCTTGATGCGGGCCGACTGGTAGCCCAGCAGCTGGAAGGCCGACTGGCGGGTCTTGATCAGGACCTCGGGCTTGGGCGCCTGCTGCGCCAGGACCGCAAGGGACACCGACGCCAGGCCGGCGGCGAGCAAGGATGCGGCGAGGATGCGATGGGGGGTGGATACGAGCATGGGCACGTCTGTGGTTGGGTTGGGAAGGAACAGGGATCAGCGACTGGCCATGTAGTCGGCCAGCGCCTCGATCTCGTCGTCGCGCAGCGCGACCGCGGTGCGGTTCATCCCGCCGCTCGGGTCGTTGCGGCGCTCGCCGCTGCGCCAGTCGGCCAGCTGGCGCGCGAGGTAGCGCGAGTCCTGGCCGGCCAGTCGCGGGAAGCGCGGGTCGGCCGGATGCAGCCCGCGGCCTTGCGGCCCATGGCAGCTTGCGCAGGCGGTGATGCCGCGGGTCGCGTCGCCGCGCTCGAAGAGCTCGGCAACGGGCGCGCTCTGCGGCGCGGCGCCGAGCGGACTGCGCATCGCGGGCAGGCCGGCGAAGTAGGCCGCGATGTCGGCCACGTCCTCGTCGCTGATGCTGCGCGCCATCAAAGCCATGAAATCCTGCCGCCTCGCGCCGCTGCGGAAATCGCGCAGCTGCTTGGCCAGGTACTCGGGGTGCTGGCCGGCCAGGCGGGCGAAGCGGGACTCGGCGCTGCCGCCCTGGCCGTCCACGCCATGGCACTCCTGGCAGCGCTCGCTGTCGGCCTTCTGCGCGCCCAGCGTGGCATCACCGCGCGGCGCGGCTGCCACCGAAGCGGCGAAAGCGAGCAGAAGCGGAGCCCAAGCACGGCGAGCGAATCCAGGCCGGTTCGCCGCCCGCCTCATGGGCGCGGCGCACCCCGCGCCAGGGTCTGCACCGCGGCCAAGGCCTGCTCCACGTTGGCGGCCGGTGCCAGGCCACCGACGGTGGCGGCGATGCGGCCATCGGTGCCGACGATGAAGGTCGTGCGTTCGGCAAAGCCGTGGTCGATTTCGGCGCCGCGGGTGTCCTTGCGGCCCGGTGCCGCCTCGCGCACCGCGAGGTCGTAGGCGCGGGCGATCCGGCCTTCCGCGTCCGAGGCGACGGCGATCTTGCCGGCGCAGGACTCGGGGTCGGCCGAGAAGTCGTTCAGCCGCGCGATGCTGTCGAGCGAGACGCCGACGATGCTGGCGCCCGCGGCGGTGAACTTCTCCTGCGCGACCGCGAAGCTGTGCGCCTGGAGATTGCAGCCGTTGGTGAAGGCCGAGGGGTAGAAGTAGACGACGACCGGGCCCTTCTTCAGCTCGGCCTGCAGCGAATAGCCGAAGGCCTGGCCCGCCTTCGATGCCTGGGCTTCGAAGGCGGGCGCGGGGTCGCCGGGCTTGAGCGCAGCGAAGGTCGGCAGGGCCGCCAACGCGGCGATGGCCGCGGTCAGGAGGGAAGGCTTCATGGTCCTAGGATTTCTTGTAGAAGTTGTGGCAGGTCTTGCAGGTGCGTGACAGCGTCGTGGCCGAGGCGGTGGCCGCGGCGTAGTCCTTGGTGCCCAGGTGCTTCAGGATCTCGGCGCCCAGCGCCTGGCTCTGCTGCGCCAGGTTCACCGCATCGGCCGCTTCCGGCTTGCCGGCGTAGAAGGCCTCGACCTTCGCGAACATCGCGGTCAGCTCCTGGGCATCGGCGCGGGCGCCGTCGCCCTGCTGCAGCGCGATGTGCGAGGCGAGGCTCTTGTTGGTGTCCTCGATGGCCTGCATCAGGTCCGTGTCGAGCTCGTCCTGGGCGCCGAGCACCATCGGTGTCGCCGCCAGCAGCAGCCACGCGGCGAGTGATCTCTTCCCCGTCATCAGGTCAGCAGCTCCTTGACGACCTTGCCGTAGACCACCGTCGGGCGCTCGGAGCGGCCGTTGTTGAGGAAGGTGGTCTTCAGGTGGTCCAGGCCCATCAGCTGCAGCACGGTGGCCTGCAGGTCGTAGGTGTCGACAGCCTTGTCCTTGTCGGCCGTCTGTAGCCCCAACTCGTCCGTCTCGCCATGGGTGAAGCCGGCCTTCACGCCGGCCCCCGCCAGCCACTGCGTGTAGCCCCAGGGGTTGTGGTCGCGGCCGTTGCCGCTCTGGCCGTAGGAGGTGCGGCCGAACTCCGAGGTCCAGACCACCAAGGTGCTTTCGAGCAGGCCGCGGTCCTTCAGGTCGGCCAGCAGGCCGGCGATGGGCTTGTCGACCTGGCGGGCCATCAGGCCGTGGTTGGCCTCCAGGTCGCTGTGCGCGTCCCAGCTGGTGATGTCGGTCTGGCCGTCGGGTGCGCCGGTGACCACCTGGATGAAGCGCACGCCGCGCTCGACCAGTCGACGCGCTCGCAGCAGCGTGCTGCCGTAGCTCGCGCTCACCTCGTCGTTCAGGCCGTAGAGCTCCTTGGTGGCGTCGGTCTCCTTGGACAGGTCCACCGCCTCGGGCGCGGCGGTCTGCATGCGATCGGCCAGGTCGTAGGACTTCAAGCGGGCGCGCAGCTCGGTGTCGGCAGGGTATTTCGCCGCGCCCGTGCTGTTCAGCCGCTTGAGCAGGTCCAGCGAGGCGCGCTGCTGCTCGGCGCTGCGCAGCTCGGGCCGCTCCAGGTAGAGGATGGGCGAGTTGCCCGGGCGGAAGGCCACGCCCTGGTAGACCGCGGGCAGGAAGCCGGAGCTCCAGTTGACCGAGCCGGCACTGGGCTCGGACTTGCCGTTGTAGAGCACGACGTAAGGCGGCAGGTCCGGGTTGGCGGAGCCCAGCGCGTACGTGATCCACGCGCCGAGCGAGGGCCGGCCCGGGCTCAGGTCGCCGGTGTTGAGCTTGAGGATGGAGATGTCGTGGGTGGCGCCGACCGTGGTGCTGGACTTGATGAAGGCCAACTTGTCGGCGTGGTTGGCGATGTGGGGCACCAGGTCGGAGAACCAGGCGCCGCTCTCGCCATGCTGCTTCCAGGTCCGCCTGGACACATAGAGCTTGCCCACGCCGCCCTGCGTGCTGGTCTTGATGCCCTTGAGGAAGGAGGCCGGGATCTCCTGCCCTGCCAGGCGGATCAGCTCCGGCTTGTAGTCGTACAGGTCCAGCGTGCTGGGCGCGCCGTTCTGATGCAGCCAGATGACCGACTTGACCTTGGCCGGGAAGTGCGGTGCCTTGGGCGCCAGCGGGTCGACGAGGTCGGCGGCGTGCGCGGCCTGGAACACGCCCAGGCCGGGCACCAGCCCGCCCAGCGTGATGGCCCCCAGGCCCTGGCCGGCGCCGAGCAGGAACTGGCGCCGCGGATGGTGGTGGTGGTCGTGATGGCTCATGGTGATGGGTCCTTGAATGGAGGTGAAGAGACGGCCGGGCGCGTTCAGAAGCGGTAGGCGAAGTCGTTCGAGTTCGCCACGGTGTGGACCAGGTCCACGAAGGCGGCGGCATGCACCGGGTCGATCCCCTGCCGGTTCTTCAGGCCGGTGGGCAGCGCGACCTCGAAGCGGCCGGAGTCGGTCTTCTGGGCGATCACCTTCTCCTGCTGGCCGAGGAACTCCTTCAGCGCGGCCCGCTCGGCCTTGCTGGGCTCACGCGAGAACAGCACCTGGTACAGGCGGTTCAGCTGCGCCGTCTCGTCCTTGCCGGCTTCGTTGATGACGCGGCCGGCCAGGGCCTGGGACCAGCCGAAGACGATGTCGCTGTTGAACAGCGTCAGCGCCTGCATCGGCGTGGTGGTCACGTCGCGCTTGTGGTGGGGCTGCGAGGGGTTGGCCGGGTCGAAGGTCTGCAGCAGCGGATAGGGCACGCTGCGACGCACGAAGACGTAGATGCTGCGGCGGCGAGCGTCTTCCGGATCCTTGGCCTCCTGCCAGAGGTTGCCGGCGCCGAGGTTGCTGGGCACGGGTGCGAACACCGCCGGCCCACCGACCTTGTCGACCAGCTGGCCCGAGGCATAGAGCAGCGAATCGCGGATCTCCTCGGCCTCCAGCCGCTTGCGCGGGTAGACGGCGAGCAGCTTGTTGTCCGGGTCGGCCGCCAGCACGTCGGCGCGCTCGTCCGAGGACTGGCGGTAGACGCTGGACAGCAGGATCTGGCGCTCCAGCGCCTTCACGCTCCAGCCGTTGCGCACGAAGCTGGTGGCCAGGTAGTCGAGCAGTTCGGGGTTCGTGGGCTTCTGGCCGGCGCGGCCGAAATCGGCCACCGTGCCGATGATCCCGTTGGCGAAGTACTGGCTCCAGACGCGGTTGACGAACACGCGCGCCGTCAGCGGGTTGGCGGGGCTCGCGATCCAGTTGGCCAGCGCGGTGCGGCGGCCCGAGGAGGTCGCCGTCGGCACGATCTGGGGCTTGAAGTCGCCCGCCCACAGCGCGGGCAGGCCGGGCTGCACCTCGTCGGTGGGCCGCTCGTGCACGCCGCCGAAGCGCACGAAGGTGGGCGGCGCCTCGGCATGGCCAAGCTCGGTGGCGGCGGTCAGCGTCAACGAGCCTTGCGTGGGCTTGAGCTTGTCGAACTTCTTCAGCTCGGCCGTCAGCTTCTCGTAGGCCTTCCACTTCTCGGCATTCTCGGGAACGTACTCGGCGCTGTCCTTGTCGGTGCCGCTGAGCTTCAGGTAGCTGGCGATGTCGGCATCGGTGGTCACCGTCTTCAGCCGGAAGTTGACCCAGCGGTCCAGCGGGGTCCAATCGCTCTCGGGCTTGAAGATGGCTTCGCGGCTGTCGGTGAGGTAGCGCTCCTTGTGGTACTTCAGGCCCTGCTCGCGCACGCTGTCCAGGATGGCCAGCTGCTGCTCGCGGATGCCCTTGGTGGCCTCGCGGTAGGCCGCTTGGGCCTTCTCGTAGGCCAGGTCGTCCGCGCCCTTTTGCTGCAGCGGCGCCTTCTCGTCGAAGCTGGTGTTGGCGAAGAAGGCCTGCAGCTGGAAGTACTCCTTCTGGCTGACTTTGTCGGCCTTGTGGTTGTGGCAGCGCGCGCAGCCGATGGTGGCCGACAGGAAGGTCTCGCCGACGAGGTCGGTCATGTCGGTGGCGATCTGGTACTTGCGCTGCACCAGGTCGCGCGAGTTCGAGTTGTCCGGGTAGCCGGCGAGGAAGCCGGTGGCGATGCGCGCCTCCTGGCTCTCGGGCCACAGCTCGTCGCCGGCGAGCTGCTCGCGGATGAAGCGGTCGAAGGGCTTGTCCTGGTTGAAGGCGTTGATCACGTAGTCGCGATAGCGCCAGTTGTTGGGCCGGGTGTTGTCGTTCTGGAAGCCCGCGCTGTCCGCATAACGCGCCAGGTCCAGCCACCGCCGCGCCTGGCGCTCGCCGAAGTGCGGGGAGGCCAGCAGCCGGTCCACCAGCTTCTCGTGGGCGTTGGGCGACTTGTCGTCGACGAAGGCCTTGACCTCCTCCGGCGTGGGCAGCAGGCCCCAGGCGTCCAGCGTGGCGCGCCGGATGTAGGTCGCCCGGTCGGCATCAGGCGAGGGCTTCAGGCCCTTGGCCTCCAGCTGCGCGAGCACGTAGGCATCGATGGGCGTGCGCACCCAGGCCTTCTGCTTGACGGGCGGCGGCTCGGCGGTCTTGACCGGCTGGTACGGAGACCAGGGCTTGGGGGGCGTGGCCGCGGTGCTCGGGGTCTGGGCCGCAGCGATGGCCGACAGCCCCAGGCACAGGGCCACCAACAGGGTCTTGCTCATTCAGGCACTCCAACTCGGATGCGTTGCGCGGGCGAAAGCGATGGATCGCGAGGCGCGTGACCGGCCCCGCTCGATCGCCACTTTTGCAACTAGCGAGCCAGCTTCTCCGGCCGATGCGGAGTGCGCGAGGAAAGCAGCTAACTCATTGACAGGACTGCACTTCTCTCCTCGGCCCGGGATGAGGGCGCTTCCTGGCCGCAGGCTGCGGCTGGCCATCGCTGGTGGGCTGCCACCACCGGCCGGACCACCCGCTGCTGAAGAACCACCAGGCGCCAGATCCCTTCGACCTGCGAACGTGCAAGGTGTCGACCCGCCGCTGAAGGCTCAGCCTCGCGGCGGGAAGCCGACAGCCCGCTCCAGCGCGAGGTAGCGAGGGTCCTCGCGCAGCGCGTCCAGCCGCGGGTCGACGCGCAGGTAGGCCATCCAGCCCGAGCGGGCCTGCAGCGCGTCGTGCAGGCGCGTGAAGGCACAGTCGGTGTCGCCGAGCGCCGCATGTATGACAGCAGCCTCGTAGGCGAAGCGGTGCTGGGCCTGCGCCGCATCGTCGAACTCGCGCAGCACGGTGCGCGCGGCGCGGCGGTCCTGCGCGAAGGCATAGGCATAGCCCAGGCCGGCGCGCATCACCGCGTTGCCCTTGGACAGCGCGCAGGAGCGGCGCAGCGCGTCCACCGCCTCCTCCGCCCGGCCGGCGAGCGCGCAGGCCATGCCGTGGAAGAAGGGCGGCCAGTGGTCGGTGTCGTCCAGGTCGGCCGTGCGGGCGGCCTGCTCGATGGCCGCTTCGGCATCGCGCGCGAGCCAGTGGTGCCACGCCATGTGGACGTTGATGATGATGTCCAGCGGCTGCAGCTCGAGGGCGCGCGCGCCGGCATGAAGAGCCTCTTCGAAACGCTGCTGGGCGACGAGCAGGTGGGCGTGCCAGTGGTGCGCGTGGGCATAGCCAGGGTCCAGCTCGATGGCGCGGGCGAACCGCGCTTCGGCGTCGGCCCATTGCCAGTCGTGATGGGCCGTGGCGTAGGCAAGCGAGGTGTGGGCCGCGGCGCAGCACGGGTCGATCTGCAGCGCGCGGCGCGCGAGCACCCGGGCCTTGGGAAAGGACTCCGCCGGAGCGAGCGCGCCTGATTCCCACGAGCCGAGCGTGTTGTAGACGTCGGCCAGCGCCGCATGCGCCGGTGCGAAGTCCGGCGCCAGCTCCACCGCCTGCTGCAGGCAGGCCAAGGCCTTCATCGATTCACGTGGGCGGCGGGTCCAGTGGAAGCGGCCGTGCAGGTAGGCGGCGCGCGCCCGCGGGTCCGCCGGCAGGGGCTCGCCCGCCTCCCGCCCGCGTGGCGGTGCCAGGCGCCGACGCTGCTCGGCCAGCCACTCCTCCCAGGGCTCGTCGGCCTGCTTGAGATGAAATCCCGGCATCAGCTCTGCCGCGGGCGCGCCGCTGCCCAGCCGGCGCAGCGCCTCGACCGCATCGCACTGCAGGCGCTGCCCGTCGATCGCCAGCGCGTGCCGGCCCTGGCCGGCCACCACTTCGTTGCCCAGCAGGCCACGCAGGAAGGCCACCGCCTGGCGCAGGTTGGCCGCGGCCGCCTCGGGCGAATGGTCGGGCCAGAAGGTGGCCATCAGCCGCTCGCGCGGGCAGCCGCCCTGCATCGATTCGATGGCGAGCATGGCCAGCAAGGCCAGCCTTCTCGGCTGCGCCAGCAGGGGTTCGATGCGGTGGCCGGCGGCATCCACCACGTCCACCCCGCCCAGCAGCACGAGCCGGATCACGCCCGGATCACGCATGGTCCGGACCATTCGCGGCGCGGCCCGCACCGGACCGCGCACACCGACGAGGAGACATCCATGAATGCATGCACACGGCTCGCCATCGCGGCCCTCACACTCGCCCTGCCCCTTGCCGCCGCCCGCGCCGAAGCGCAGGCCCCGGGCGATTCTAGGAGCGCCCCCTGGGCCCGGCCCGGGCCGGCGCAGGGCCTGCTGTCTCTGCAGCTTTGGCATGCCACGGCCCGTGATGCGATCGCCCGCGACAAGCCCAACCAGCAGGCCGCCCTGCGCCTGCTGGCCTACCTGGCGCTTGCGCAGGAGCAGGCGGCGCAGGCCTTTGGCACCACAGCCGCGAGCGCCGAAGCCCACAGCTGGGACCGGCTCTTCGACGAGGTCTCTGCCCGCACATTGGGCGGCCTGCTGCCCGCGCACCGCGAGGAGTTCGAGACTCTCGCCGTCGCGCTGGGCCGCACGCGCCCGGCGCCATCGGCCGAACGGCTCGAGGCGCTCCGGCGCACCGCCGTCGCTGCCGCTGAAGGCACGCTTGCCCGCGCCGCCACCGACCGCTTCGACGCGCCCTGGTCCGGCACGCTGCCGGACGCGCCCCAGGCCTGGCACAGCCAGCTCTCGCCACCACGCCCGCCCCATCTGCCGGCCCTGGGCGCCATGCAGACGGTGCACCTGGCCTCGGGCGACGCGCTGCGCCCGCCCGCGCCGCCGGCCGTGGGCTCGCCGGCCTTCGAACGCGCCTTGGACGAGGTCCGGCAACGCGCCGGCTCCGGCGATCCGCAAGGCCTGGCTCGCGCGAAGCGTTGGGAGATGACCACCGGCGCCCTCGTCGCCGGCCACTGGGACGCCGTCGCGTTGGACCTCGCCGCGCAGCACCGCCTGTCGGGCGCCGAGGCCAGCCGCGTCCTCGCACAGACCTTGAGCGCGGCACTCGACGCGAACATCGCCTGCCACGACGCGAAGTACACCTACTGGACGCCGCGCCCCTCGCAGGCCGACCCGCGCATCCAGCCGTTGATCGGGCTGCCGAACCATCCCTCCTATCCCAGCAACCACTCGTGCGACTCGGGCGCGGCGGCCTTCGTGCTCGCGGCCCACTTCACGCCTGAAGCCGCGCAACTGATCGCGCAGGCCGAGGAGGCCGGCGAGTCGCGCGTGGACGCCGGCCTGCACTACCGCTTCGATCTCGAGGCCGGCCTGCAGATCGCGCGCGGGGCGGCCGCTGCGGCGCTGGGTCAGCTGTCGATGCAGGTGGCGGAGGCGCTGCCGTGACCGCCGCCCTGGATTACCCCCTGCAACGAGATGCCGCCGAACACGCGCGCCTGCAGACGCAGGCCGCGTTCTGGTCGACCGATGCGGCGGCGCTGTTCGACAGCGTGCCGGTCGCTCCCGGTTGGCAGGTGGCCGACCTCGGCTGCGGCACGCTGCATGTCGCGCAGGCCTTGCTGGACCGCGTGGGCAGCGCGGGCCGCGTGATAGCCATCGACAACGACGCGGCGCTGCTGCAGCGCTTGCGATCCGATGCAGTGGACTCCCGACTGCATCTGGAATGCGGCGATGCCTTCGACAGCCGCCTGCGTGCGCATTCGCTCGACGCCGTGCACGCCCGCTTCATGGCCGCGCCCTGCGGCCGGCTGGATGCGCTGCTCGCCGAGGTGCTGCGCCTGCTGCGGCCCGGCGGCTGGCTGATGCTGCAGGAGCCGCAGGCCGACAGCTGGGCGATCCCCGCGGCCGGCGAAGCGTGGACGCGGCTGAAGCAGCTCATCCGCGCCGGCTTCGAGGCCCGAGGCGGGGATTTCGATGCCGGGGCGAAGCTGCCGTCCGCGCTGGCACGCCTGCCCGTCAGTGCTGTGCGGATGCGCCAGGTGGTGCACACGCTGCCGAGCACACATCCCTACGCCAGGCTGCCGCTGGACTTCGCCCGCTCCCTGCGGCCCGTCTGGCGCGCCAGCCACCTCGCCGACGACAGCGAGATCGACGGGTTGGTCGGCGCCATCGAGCGAGCCTTGACAAGGCCCGGCGGCGTCACGACCTTCACGCTCGTGCAGGCGTGGGCGAAGGCGCAAGCGGCCTCGTCGATGCCGATCACGCGCCGGACCTCGTCGGTCCTGGATCCTGGCCCGGCGCACGCCTCCTAGGGCAGCGGCTTGAACTTCGCGATCACGGCGGCTGCGTCGTCGAGCGTGACGCGGCAGGTGTCCTTCTTGCCGCTGCAGGCGCCTTCCCAGCGCACGAAGCGGAAGCCGGCCTTGGGCTTGGCGCGCAGCTTGACCACCGTGGCGTACGGATAGACCTCGTCGCAGTCGCGGCCGCAGGCGATGCCGGCCGGCTCGCTCGTCACCCGGCCGGAACCGACCACCGAGACGTACAGGCCGAAGGGATCGCCGATCTCGTGTTCCTTCGAACCCCAGTCGGCGTTGTTGGCGGCGCCGTTGCGCGTCAGGCGTTGCGCGTCACCGGCCGCACGGGCCCGGGCACGGGCCTCGGGCGGGAGCACCGGCGGCGCCGGCATCGAATACAGGTCCCATCCGCCGTCGCGCGTGCTGGTGAAGACGATCAGCAGGCCGTCGGGCGACCAGCTCGGGAACATGTCGTCGGCCGGGTGCTGGGTGAGGTTGGTCAGGCCCGAGCCGTCGCGGTTCATCGCCCAGATGTCCCACGGCTCGCAGCAGGGGTCGTTGAACTGGCTCATGAAGACGAGCTTGGTGCCGTCGGGCGCCCAGGCGGGCGCGCGGTCCTCGAAGTGGCGGCCGTCGGGCGCGGTGAGGATCAGTTCGTTGTCACCCGTAGGCTCGACGGTGACGATCTCCCAGGCGCCGAAACCGTCCCAGGTCAGGCGCACGGCCGAGAAGGCGATCAGGCCGCCGTCGGGCGACCAGGCGGGCTCCAGCTCGTCGAAGTCGCTGTGGGTGAGGTTGCGCTCCTGGCCGGTGTCCAGGTCGTGGATGAAGATGTCGAACTGGGCGGTGATGTGGTCGCCGGGGATGTTCTTCACGAAGGCCAGCTGGGTGCCGCCGGGCGACCAGGTGGGGCCGAAGGTCCAGCCCGGGTCGTTCGTGACGTTGATCTGATTGGCCCCGTCCTGGTCCATCACCCACAGGTCGCGCAGGTAGTCGTCCGGCAGGCCGCGCGAAAAGGCGATGCGCAGTCCGTCCGGCGACCAGACGGGGGCGTACTCGGAGACCTCGGGCGTGTTGGTGATGTTGACGGCGTTGCTGCCGTCCGACTCCATGGTCCAGATGTCGCACTGGTAGGGTCCGCTGGAATAGTCGCAGACCTCGTAGGCGATCTTGCCGTTGATGTTGGCACCGGCCCAGGCGGGCGCGGACAGGACTCCCAGCAGCGCGACCAGCATGGCGGCCGCGACAGACGTGTGATTCAGCTTCATCGATGCGCTCCTTGGACTGCAGACCGATCGACAGAGGGGCAAATGGTGACCCTGATACAGCGGCCGCGCCAGTCCCATGGTCAGCCCGGGTGGTACACAGTGCGGGCATCATTGACCCACCTCAACCGAGACCGAGAGACACGATGGAGACCACGCCCCACCCCGCCCCCACGCTCGTCGACCCGCGCACCAGCTTCCTGGAGGAAAAGGCCTTCAAGTCGCGCACCGTCCTGCTGTTCGGCGCCATCACCGACGTCACCGCGCAGGACACGGTGCGCCGCCTGATCGCCCTGTCGGCCGAATCGAAGGATCCGATCAACCTGCTGGTGTCTTCGCCCGGCGGCCACCTCGAATCCGGCGACACCGTGCACGACGTGATCCGCTACATCGAGGCGCCGGTCAACATGATCGGCACCGGGTGGGTGGGCAGCGCCGCCTGCCACGTCTACCTCGCCGTGCCGCGCGAACGCCGCGTCTGCCTGCCGCAGACCCGCTTCCTCATCCACCAGCCCAGCGGCGGCGCCGGCGGCCAGGCGACCGACATCGCCATCCAGGCCCGCGAGATCGTCAAGGCGCGCGAACGCATCGCCGGCGTCATCTCGCGCGAGACCGGCCAGCCGCTGGACCGCGTGCTGTCCGACATCGAGCGCGACCGCTGGCTCTCGGCCGAGGAGGCCATCGACTACGGCCTGGTGGGACGCATCATCCAGAACCAGGCCGACCTGCGCTGAGGACACTCGAGATGCCTCATGTCGTCGTGAAGATGTGGGCCGGCAAGACCGAGGCGCAGAAGCAGGCGCTGGCCCAGGCGATGGTCGAAGCGCTCAAGGCCGCCGTCGGCTCCAGCGATTCGTCGATCTCGGTGGCGATCGAAGACGTCGCGCCCGAGCAATGGATGCAGCAGGTCTACGAGCCCGAGATCGCGCCCAGGCTGGAGTCGCTCTACAAGAAGCCGGGTTACGGGCCTGCCGCGTAGCCCGGGATTCGCCCGCGCCCCCTTTTTTCGTCACAGATGACGGATTTCGACGTTCCATCTCGTTCTCTCAGGTGAGGCGGGTCGCTCGCGCGGCCTGCCTCACCCCATGGAGGTCAAGATGAACCCGAACAAGGCGGGTCTGGTGGTGGCGGCAGTGGCGGCCCAATGGGTGTTGGCCCAGGCGCCCGTGCCCCTCGTGAGCACGAACACACGTAGCCGCATCGAGCCGGGCCATTCGATGCCGAAGCCGTCGCCCGGCACGAAGGCCAGGACCGAAGGCGGCCACCCTTTGCCGGTGGCCGCCCATCTCGGCCCGCTGGCGCTCAACCGCTGAAGGACAGGCGCCCCAGCGTCTCGGCGAAATGTCGGCCGAACAGGCGGGCCGTCTTGATGTCGCCTGGCACGAAGGCCTCGGGGGCCGAGGCCTGCGCGGCCTGAGTCATCAGGCCGGACCCTGAGCCGAGCCGGTTCGGCGCCTCGTCGTACGGCACGCCCGCCAGCTCGCCCTCATCGCCCTCGGACAGGCCCTGAGCCGGCAGCGTGGCCACCGGCCAGGTCGGATCTTTCCGGCTGAGCGGCAACCTCCGGGCCCAGCCCGCGCACACACCGCCATGCTGCCTGTGCGGCGACCCGGGAGGCCCTCCATGCCCACGATCCGCAACGCCGCGCTCACGCTGGTGGCCTGGGGCTGGTGCGCCGTGGTCCACGCGCAGGCCGAGCCGGCCGGTCCGACCCACGTCATCGTCCGTCCGGCCCTCGGCGGCTTCATCCTCGGCTACGACATCGACCAGGCCGGCACCACCGGCTTGCTGGCCGAGGCCGTGACGCTCGGCGACGGCAACCATGACATCGCGGTCGAGACCTTCGACCAGGCCACCGGCAAGATCCTCCACCGCGTGCGGGTGAAGCGGGACACCAGGAACGACTATGTGGTGTTCGGCATCTTCGGCAAGCAGCGCACGGGCCTCGTCGAGTTCGAGCATGTCAGCGACCTGTTCGTCGACAAGCGGGTGTACTGGACGATGGATCCGGTCGACGTGAACGACTTCACCGGCCACTGGACGCCGCCGCTGCACAAGGCCGACCACATCATCACGGCGCTGGCGCCGAACCAGGGCTTCGACGAGACGGTCGCGCTGGGCTTCAAGAACAACGGCAGCGACTTCGCGTCGTACGTGTTCAGCACCAACGTGTCGGCCAACACCTTCGGCCCGCTTTATCGCCTGGACGACCCGGTGTTCGACTGGAGCCATTCGCCGGTGATCGCGATGGACCAGGTCAAGCGGCGCGCCGTCATCGGCTCATCGGACGGCTGCTTCGGCTGCAGCTCGCGCATCGGCCTCGTGGACCTGGACACCGGCACGCTGCTGAGCTTCTTCGGGCCGGGCCTCGGCTTTCTCAACGGCATCGCGGTGGACCCGAACACCGGCGTGGCCTGCACCACCAGCGAGGGCGATTTCAGCGTCGAGTTCTACGACCTGGACAAGCGGCTCGGCTTCAAGGTGGTGCTGCCCGGCGCCACCAGCCAGGCGCAAAGCGGCAGCGCTGTCGCGGTGGATCCGCTGCACAAGCTCTTCCTCGTCGGCCAGCCCATCTCCAGCACCGCGCCCAGCGGCAGCAGCATCCACGTCTACGACGAGAAGGGCCACCTCGTGAAGTCGCTCGACGGCTTCCAGCTGCCTTCCAGTCCGGCCTTCATGGCGCTCAAGCCCAGCGAGCGACGCGGCTTCGTCATCACCGCGCCGAACCTGGACACCTTGCAGGGTTTCAGGTACTGACCCTGAAGCTCAGGCCGCCGTGTAGGCCGTCTTGACGGTCGTGTAGAACTCGGCGGCATAGCGGCCCTGCTCACGCGGGCCGTAGCTGGAGCCTTTGCGGCCGCCGAAGGGCACGTGGTAGTCCACGCCTGCGGTCGGCAGGTTGACCATCACCATGCCGGCCTGCGAGTGGCGCTTGAAGTGCGTCGCGTGCTTGAGCGAGGTGGTGGCGATGCCGGCCGAGAGGCCGAAGGGCGTGTCGTTGGCCAGGTGCAGGGCCTCTTCGTAGTCCTTGGCGCGCATCACGCTGACGACCGGGCCGAAGATCTCGTCGCGGTTGATGCGCATGTCGGCCGTGGTCTCGGTGAAGAGGGCGGGGCGCAGGTAGTGGCCAGGAGCGCCCGCGCTGTTGGTGGCGATGCGCTCGCCGCCGATTCGCCTGGCGCCCTCCTGCTCGCCGATGGCGATGTACTCCATGTCCTGGGCGAGCTGGCTCTCGTCGACCACGGGGCCGATGTCGGTGCCGGCCTTTCGGGCATCGTCCACCTTCAGGGCCTGCATGCGCTCGGCGAGGGCGGCCACGAACTGGTCGTGGATGCCGTTGGTGACGATGAGGCGCGAAGAGGCCGTGCAGCGCTGGCCGGTGGAGAAGAAGCCGCTGTTGAGTGCGGCGTTCACGGCCACGCCGAGGTCGGCGTCGTCCAGCACCACCATCGGGTTCTTGCCGCCCATCTCGAGCTGGAAGCGAGCGAGCCGGGCCGCGCAAGCCGCGGCCACGCGCCCCCCGGTGGCGGCCGAGCCGGTGAAGCTGATGGCCGCGACACGCTGATCCTCCAGCAGCACCTGACCCACCTGCGAGCCGGGGCCCATCACCAGGTTGAACACGCCCGGCGGCAGGCCGGCGCGCTGCAGGATGTCGGCCAGCGCCCAGGCCGAGCCGGGCACCAGCTCGGCGGGCTTGAGGACCACGGTGTTGCCGTAGGCCAGGGCGGGGGCCAGCTTCCAGGCCGGGATGGCGATGGGGAAGTTCCAGGGCGTGATGAGGCCGACGATGCCGAGGGCCTCGCGCGTCACCTCCACGCCTACGCCGGGGCGCACGGAGGGGATGACATCGCCGCCGATGCGAAGCGCCTCGCCGGCGAAGAACTTGAAGATGGCGCCGGCGCGGCCGACCTCGCCTATGGCCTCGGGCAGGGTCTTGCCCTCCTCGCGGGCGAGCAGGTCGCCCAGCTCGGCCTTGCGGGCGAGGATCTCGCTGCCGGCGGCATCGAGGATGTCGAAGCGCTGCTGCGGCGTGCTCTGCGACCAGGCGGGGAAGGCCTGCTGGGCGGCGGCGACGGCCTCGCGCGCCTGGGCGGCGTCGGCCTGGGCGTACTCGCCGACCAGGTCGCGGGTGTCCGAGGGGTTGATGTTGCGGATGACGCGCGGGCCTTCGCGCCATTCGCCGGCGATGAGGTTCTTGAACATGTCGTGGGTCCTCGGTTTATTCCACCCCGTTCGCCCTGAGCCTGTCGAAGGGCCGTCGAGCGGCGTGTGGGCCTTCGACAAGCTCAGGCGGAACGGGAAAGGTGGGTTCAGGTTCTACGGCTGGAGGCCGTGCGGGCCTTCGACAGGCTCAGGCCGAACGGTAAGGGTCGGCTCAGGCTGCGAAGTCACCGCACCATACACGGCCGCTTGTTGTCGAACTTCCAGCCGGGGATGAGGTATTGCATGGCGATGGCGTCGTCGCGGGCGCCCAGGCCGTGCTGCTGGTAGAGCGCGTGGGCCTTCTCGACCTCGGCCATGTCCAGCTCGATGCCGAGGCCGGGCCTGGCGGGCACGTGCACCAGGCCGCCTTCGATGGTCATCGGCTCCTTCGTCAGGCGCTGGCCGTCCTGCCAGATCCAGTGGGTGTCGATGGCGGTCACCTTCCCGGGCGCCGCGGCGCCGACGTGGGTGAACATGGCCAGCGAGATGTCGAAGTGGTTGTTGGAGTGCGAGCCCCAGGTCAGGCCCCAGTCGCGGCAGGTCTGGGCCACGCGCACCGAGCCGGCCATGGTCCAGAAGTGCGGGTCGGCCAGCGGGATGTCGACGGCCTGCAGCGACAAGGCGTGGACCATCTGGCGCCAGTCGGTGGCGATCATGTTGGTCGCCGTGGGCAGGCCGGTGGCGCGACGGAACTCGGCCATCACCTCGCGACCGGAGAAACCCTCCTCGGCGCCGCACGGATCCTCGGCGTAGGCCATGACGCCGTGCAGGTCCTTCAGCACGCGGATCGCGTCCTTCAGCAGCCAGCCGCCGTTCGGGTCCAGCGTCACGCGCGCCTGCGGGAAGCGCTCGTGCAGGGCGCGGATGGCCTCGACCTCTTCCTCCGGCCGCAGCACGCCGCCCTTCAACTTGAAATCCTCGAAGCCGTAGCGGGCCTGCGCGGCTTCGGCCAGGCGCACGACGCCTTCGGGCGTGAGCGCGGGCTCGTGGCGCACGCGGAACCAGTCGTTGTCGGCGCCGGGGTCGCTGGCATAGGGCAGGTCGGTGGCGTTGCGATCGCCCACGTAGAAGAGGTAGCCGAGCATGCGCACGGCGCCGCGTTGCTGGCCCTCGCCGAGCAGCGCCGCCACCGGCACGCCGAGGTGCTGGCCCTGCAGGTCGAGCAGCGCGGACTCGACGGCCGTCACCGCATGGATGGTGGTGCGCAGGTCGAAGGTCTGCAGGCCGCGGCCGCCGGCGTCGCGGTCGGCGAAGCGCTCGCGCATCTGGTTCAGGATGGCCTGCAGGTCGCCGATGGGCCGGCCCTCGACGAGGGCGCGCGCATCCTCCAGCGTCTGCCGGATCTTTTCGCCACCGGGCACCTCCCCCAGGCCGGTGTGGCCGGACGAGTCGGTGACGATGACGATGTTGCGGGTGAAGAAGGGGGCGTGGGCCCCCGACAGGTTCAGCAGCATGCTGTCGCGGCCCGCGACGGGCACGACGCGCATCTCGCGGACGCTGGGGGAGTTGTTCATGTGAAAACCTCGATGTTTCGCTACTGGTCTCGCATGCCGCCGCGTGAACCAAGGGCCACCGCGGAGCCGGCTCTGCCGGGCCGCCAGTGGCGCCCCCTTGAGGGGGTGGGCCGAAGGCGCTCCGGGGGTGGGCCCATCAATCTGCGGTGATCTTCCCGGTTTCGATGACCAGCTTCCAACGAGCGTACTCCGCGGCCTGGAAGGTGGCGAACTGCTCCGGCGTGTTGGCGACGATCTCGAAGCCCTGCTCCTGCAGCTTGGCTTTGACCGCCGGGTCGTTCAGGCCGGCGACCAGCGCCGCATGAAGCTTGGCCTTGATGTCCGCCGGCAGGCCCTTGGGAGCGGCCACCGCCTGCCAGGAGTAGACGTCCACGCCCTTCACGCCGGCCTCGGCCATGGTGGGCACGCTGGGCAGCAGCGCCGAGCGCTTGTCGCCGGTGATGGCCAGCGCCCGCAGCTTGCCGGCGTTGATGTGCTGGACCACCGCGTTGATGTTCTGGAAGGAGGCATCGACCACGCCGCCCAGCAGGTCGGTGATGGCCGGCGCGCCGCCCTTGTAGGGCACGTGCACGGCGGAGGTGCCCGTCTGCTGCCAGAACAGCTCGGCCGTGAGGTGGTCCGACGAGCCGTTGCCGGACGAAGCGAAGGTCAGCTTGCCCGGGTTCTTCTTCAACTCGGCCAGCAGCTCGCCAACGCTCTTGAAGGGCGAGGCGGCCGGCACCACCAGCACGTTGGGCGCCTGTACGGCGACGGTGAGCAGGTCGAAATCCTTCAACGCGTCGTACTGCACGCCCTTGATGAGGTGCGGCGCGATCACGTAGGGGCCCAGCGACGAGACGAGCAGCGTGTAGCCGTCGGCCGGCGCGCGCTTGACCTGCGCCGCGCCTATCGTGCCGGTGGCCCCGGCCTTGTTGTCGACGATGAAGCTGCCGCCGAGCTTCTCTTGCAGCTTGGGTGCGAGGGTGCGGGCGATGGTGTCGGTGGAGCCGCCGGGCGGGAAGGGCACGACCAGCGTCACCGGCTTGTCGGGATAGGCCGCCTGTGCGCCGGCGGTGGCCAGGGCGAATGCGGCGAGGCAGAGGAGTTTTCGGAACGGCATGTCGTGTCTCCTGGTGATGTCGGAAGGTCCGCTCACTGCGGACCGAGGCGGGCGATGAGCGCGCCCAGCTGCTCGACCTCGGCAGGCTTGAGGTCGGAAAGCGGCGGGCGCACCGGGCCTGCCCCATGGCCGGCCAGGGCCGCGCCGGCCTTGACGATGCTCACGGCGTAGCCCTCGCCCCGGTTGCGGATCTCGAGGTAGGGCAGGAAGAACTCGTCGATCAGCCGGCCGGTGGTGGCCGTGTCGCCGGCGGCGTAGGCGTTGTAGAACTCCATCGCGGTGCGCGGGATGAAGTTGAAGACCGCCGACGAGTAGGTGGGCACCCCCAGCGCCTGGTAGGCGCGGGCATAGACCTCGTGGGTGGGCATGCCGCCGATGTAGACGAAGCGCTCGCCCAGGCGCTGGCGGATCTGCACGATGCGCTCGATGTCGCCCAGGCCGTCCTTGAAGCCGATGAGGTTGGGGCAGCGCTCGGCCAGCCTGGCGAGCGAATCGGCGTTGAGCCGGCAGCCGCCGCGGTTGTAGACGATGACGCCGAAGCGCACGCTCTTGCACACCGCCTCGACGTGGGCGACCAGCCCCTCCTGGCTCGCCTCGGTGAGGTAGTGCGGCAGCAGCAGGATGCCCTGCGCGCCCTGGCGCTCGGCCTCCTGCGCGTACTTGATGGCCAGCGTGGTGCCGCCCCCGGCGCCGGCCACGATGGGCACGCGGCCGTGGCAGGCCTGCACGGCCGTCTTCACCACCTCCGCGTACTCGGCTGGCTCCAGCGAGAAGAACTCGCCCGTGCCGCCGGCGGCAAAGAGCACGGTCGCACCGTAGGGCATGAGCCACTCCAGGCGCTCGGTGTAGCCGCCCGGGGCGAAGCGCAACTCGCTGTCGAAATCGGTCAGGGGAAAGGACAGCAGGCCGCTGGACAGGGCCTGGCGAAGTTCTTGGGGCGACATGGGCGGCGGACGGAGTGGCGACGTAGGACATCGTACAACTGGCCACGGAAACTGGCATACGCAGTTCTACGATCCCCGGCCGGATCCGGCCGCACGGCCCCCGGGGCCGCCGGAAGGTCCAGGCCGCGCGGCGTGACGTTGGCGAGCCGACTCCTCCGTCAAGCCGGCCCGGCGCCTTCGGCCGCCCGCCTTCGGCGCTCCTTGCTGTTGGACAGGTGGGTGCGCATGGCCGCGCGGGCCGCCTCGGCGTCGCCCGCCGCGATCGCATCCAGGATGCTCTCGTGCTCGGCGTTGACCCGCTCCAGATAGGCCCGCCGTTCGGCGCTGGGCGGCTCCCCGGGCTCCAGCCGGGCGCGCGGGATGATGCCTGCGCCCAGGGTGCCCATCAGCTCCACGAAGTGCCCGTTGCCGGTGGCCCGGGCGATTTCGAGGTGAAATTGGAAGTCAGCGCCTACTGCGTCTCTTCCCTCAGCGACTGCAGCATTGAAGGCCGCGATGGCCTGGCGCATGGCCACCAGGTCAGCCGGCGTGCGGCGCTGCGCGGCGAGGGCCGCGCCTTCGGTCTCGATGCCGATTCGCAGCTCCAGCACTGCGACCACGTCGCGCAGGGTCTGCAGCTGTTGCTGGCCGATGTGGAAAGCGCCGCCTTCGCCCAGGCCGACCACGAAGGTGCCTATGCCGTGGCGCGTCTGCACGGTGCCGGCCGCCTGCAGGCGGGAGATCGCCTCGCGCACCACCGTGCGGCTGACGCCGAACTCGGCCATGACGGCGGCTTCGGTGGGCAGCTTGCTGCCCTGCGGCAGGCGGCCGTCGCGGATGCGGTCGCCCAGGGCTTGCACCAGCTCGTGGGTCAGGTTGCGGGCGCGTCGCAGCGGCGGCGAGGGGGAGTGAGCGCTCATGCGCCATCATAAGTTGTACGACGACATCGACAACGTCGCCCGCCGGGGCATGCAGCTTGCCCTCCTGCCAGGCAACCAGTTTTGTGGAGACGGTCATGCCTGCCCTCACCGAGTCCGACCTGTCCGCGCTGCGCGAGGCGCTGGTCAAGCGAGAAGCCCTGCTGCGCGCCGAGGTCGGCGCCATCGAGGACGAGAAGAACGACCTGCCCCGCAGCGTCCCCATGAGCCATGTCGAAGACCAGGCCGAGCGCGGCGAGGAGCGCACCCGCGAGGCCCTGCGGCATGCCGAGCAGGAGCGCGACATCTACGAGTTGCGCGACATCAGCGCCGCCCGCGTCCGCATGGCCGACGGCCACTACGGCATCTGCGAGGACTGCGGCACCGACATCCCGCTCGCCCGGCTGCAGGCCCAGCCCACCGCGTCACGCTGCGTGCCTTGCCAGGAGCGCTTCGAGACCTCGCACGGCATGGTGCCCAAGGTGCAGCTGCCGCCGCTGGTGGATTGACCCGCCGCTGATCACATGGTCGCGCGACGCCCCGGCCAGTAGGCCCCTGCATAGCCGCGGTACGGGTTGCCGTAGACGCGCCGGCCGCCCGCTTCGTGCTCGGCCATGAAGGCCTGGACGGCCTCCGGCGTGCCGCCCTTGAACATTTCCTTGAGGATGCCCTCGGGCAACAGGTGGCGGTAGCGCACCGGCACGCCGGCATAGGCCGCGCCCTCGGGCAGGTCCGGCGGCAGCTCGGTGGGGTCGAGAAAGCGCGCCTCGCGCCATTCGCTGTCGTAGTGGCGCCGCACGCGCTTGGCCGCGTCGAGGATGCCCTCGATCACGTCGGACAGGGTGCGCCCGCTCACCGTCGCCTGCCACGAGGCGCGCAGGAACAGCAGCTCGTGCGGGTCCACGCCCGGGCATTCGCCGCGGTACGCCGCGGTCAGGCAGTGGTCGCTGGCGGCCAGCAGGCGCTGGGTCTCGGTGGGCTCGCGCTCGAGCAACTCCAGCACCTGTCCGAGCGAGGAGCCGCGCAGGTAGTTCTCGGCCGACTGTTCGTAGCCCGCGTCGCCGGGATGGTGGTGGTCCACCCGCGCCACCGGCTCGCGACCGACGAGCCGGCATTCGACGAAGACCGCCGGCGCCTTGGGGTGCAGCAGGGCCGGGCGCGGGATCATGTCCGGTCCCACGTTGACGACCGCATCGGCCTCGTACGCTGTCTGCGGGCTGCAGCGCCGCTTGCCCTTGGCCGCATGCACCCGGGCCCGGCCGGACGAATCCACCACCCGCTCGATCTCGCGCATCTCCGGGTCCTGCGCGCCGAGCACGAAGGTGACGTCCTTGTCGATCATGGCGGTGAAGTCGGCAAGCGCGATGCCGGTCGATGCGGGCGTGCCCTCATCCGGCCCGCCGGAAAGTGAGGTTGATCCGGCAGCGGCCGGTGGCCGGATGCGCTGCGTCACCCACCGGCAGCACGCCGTGGTAGGCCAACCGCGAGGGGCCGCCCCAGACAACCACGTCGCCGTGCACCAGCGACAGGCGACGCGGCCGCTCGCTGCGCTTCAGCCCGCCGAAGAGGAACACCGCCGGCAGGCCGAGCGAGACCGAGACGATGGGCTGGCCGTGGTCTTGCTCGTCGCGATCCTGGTGCAGGGTCAGCCGCGCGCCGGGCTCGTAGCGGTTGATGAGGCATGCGTCAGGCATGAAGCCTTCGAAGCCGGCGGCTTGCGAGGCGCGGGTCGCGAGTTCTCGAAACGACGTGGGCATCGCGGGCCATGGGCGTCCGCTGTCCGGGTCGGTCGGGCTGTAGCGGTAGCCGCGCCCGTCGCTCACCCACCCGAGCGGACCGCAGTTGCTCATCGCCACCGACATGCGGTAGCCGCCCGGCGTCACGAGGTGCCGCAGCGGCGCCTCGGCCAGCACCTGCTGCACGTCGGTCAGCAGCCGCGCGGCCTCGCCCCGGGCGAAGCCGTGAAGCCACCAGGCGCCCGGCGCGATGGCCTCGCGGGCCGGGTGCTCGAAGAGGCTGTCCTGGGCTGCAGGGGCGTGCATGGTGACATTGTCGGCGCTTGCACGCCCCGGCGACTCAGCCGTTCACCGACGCCATGCCGGCCTCCGGATAGCGTGCACCGGCCACGGCATGTTCGGCCAGCAGCGCTTCCAGGTGGCGGCGCGCGTCGTCTTCCAGCTTGACGCCGGCGGCGACCGCGTTCTCCTCGAGCCTGTCGATGCTGCGCGTGCCGGGGATGGGGACGATGTCCGGCCCGCGGTCGAGCAGCCAGGCCAGCGCGAGCTGCGCCGCGCTCAGCCCGCGTTCGGCGGCGAGCGCCTTCACCGCATCCGCCAGCGCCAGGTTGTGGGCGAAGTTGCCGCTGGCGAAGCGAGGGTTCTGGCGCCGCCAGTCGTTGGCCGCCAGGTCGTCCGGCCGGCGGATGCTGCCGGTGAGGAAGCCGCGGCCGAGCGGGCTGTAAGGCACGAGGCCGATGCCCAGCTCGCGCAGCGTGGGCAGGATCGAGGCCTCGACGTCGCGCGTCCAGAGCGAGTATTCGGTCTGCACCGCCGCGATGGGGTGGACGGCCGCGGCGCGGCGGATGGTTTCGGCCGAGGCTTCAGACAAGCCCAGGTGGCGCACCTTGCCGGCCTTGACCAGCCCGGCCATCGCGCCCACCGTCTCCTCGATGGGCACCTGGCGGTCGACGCGGTGCTGGTAGTACAGGTCGATGTGGTCCACGCCCAGACGCTGCAGGCTCGCATCGCAGGCGGCGCGCACGTACTCGGGCCGGCCGTCGATGCCGAGCATGCGGCCATCCTCGGCGCGCACGTTGCCGAACTTGGTGGCGAGCACGATCTCGTCTCGCCGCGTCTTCAGCACCTTGGCGAGCAGCCGCTCGTTGGCGCCCACGCCGTACATGTCGGCGGTGTCGAGGAAGTCGATGCCGATGTCGAGCGCCCGGTTCAGCACCGCCAGCGACACGGCCTCTTCGGCGCCGCCGTAGAAGTCGGACATGCCCATGCAGCCGAGGCCGAGGGCGGACACGCTCAGGTCGCCCAGACGGCGGCGGGGAAAGGATGCGGAAGCGGTCATGCGGATCTCCTTGTGCAAGTGCCGCCATGTTGTGCCGGGGCAGCGCACTCGCGTGAGCGAGATCCTCGCGGATGCTTGCCCGATCCTCCGATGCGGCGCCCACCCGGCTTGGCGGGGTATGGCGTGCGGACCAGAATCGCCTTCATGAGACCGCAGAGCCGCCTCAAGGGCGAATTCCCCCTCGGGGGGACGGCGCGCAGCGCCACGGGGGCGCCATGAGCCAGGACCTGCTGGCGCCCATGCCCACCGACGAGCAAAGGCTGCGCGCCGAGATGATCGCGATCGCCGCCGAGTTCACGCCCGGCGACGGCGTGCATGCCACGGCCATCGAGCCCTTGCAGCTGATCCGCGCCAGCGCGCCGGCCCAGCCATTGCCCGCCGTCTACGAACCGGGCCTCGTGCTGGTGCTGCAGGGCCGCAAGCGGGCCCATCTGGGCCAGGAGGTGCTGACCTACGACCCGCTGCACGCGCTGGTGGTGTCGGTGACGATGATGCCGAGCGCGCAGATCATCGAGGCCTCGCGAGAAGCGCCCTACCTGTGCGTGCGCCTGCGTGCCGACCCGCGCGAGCTCGCCTCGCTGGTGCTCGATGCCGGCATCGCGAGCACCCCGGCCGTCCAGCCGCCTACGGCCCTGCAGCGCGGGCTGCAGCTGGCCCGCAGCTCACCGGGTCTGCTGGACGCGCTGGCGCGCCTGCTGCGGCTGCTGCGCACGCCGGCCGACATCCCGATGCTGGCGCCGCTGGCCATGCGCGAGATCTTCTACCGCGTACTCACTGGCGAGCTGGGGCCGCGCCTGCGCGCGCTGGCGGTGGCGGAGAGCCATGCCCAGCGGATCGCGCGGGCCATCGAGCTGGTCAAGCGCCGCTTCGACGAGCCGCTGCGCATCGAGGAGGTGGCGTCCGCCGCGGCGATGAGCCCCTCGACCTTGCACCAGCATTTCAAGCAGGTCACGTCGATGTCGCCGCTGCAGTACCAGAAACAGCTGAGGCTGCACCGCGCACGCCAGCTGATGCTGGCCGACGGGCTGGACGCCGCGGCGGCGGCACACCGCGTGGGCTACGAGAGCGCCTCGCAGTTCAGCCGCGAGTACCGGCGCCTGTTCGGCGCGCCGCCGCGAGCGGAGATCCGGCAGACCCTGGGCAGCGACTGAGTCAGCCTCCGGCGCCGACTGAACATCGGACCTTGATGGCGGCAGGCGGTCGCGGCGACACTGCGTCGCCGCTAACTCATCGCCTGCATAGCATGACGACTCCACCGCCGCGCAGCTACCGCTACTACGACCTGATCATGGCCGCCTTCGTGTGCGTGCTGCTGTGCTCGAACCTCATCGGAGCGGCGAAGGCAGCGACGCTCACGCTGCCCATCCTCGGCACCGTCACCTTCGGCGCGGACCTGATGTTCTTCCCGCTGTCGTACATCTTCGGCGACATCCTGACCGAGGTCTACGGTTACGGGCGCGACCGGCGCGTGGTGTGGGCCGGCTTCGGCGCGCTGATCTTCGCGGCCTTCATGGCCTACGTGGTGGTGCACCTGCCGCCGGCGAAGAATGCCTTCATGGACGTCTACCAGACGCAGATCGAGGGCGTGTTCGGCAACACCTGGCGCATCGTCGCCGGCTCGATGATCGCGTTCTGCGTGGGCAGCTTCGCCAACAGCTTCGTGCTGGCCAAGATGAAGATCCTCACCGGCGGGCGCTACCTCTGGATGCGCACCATCGGCTCGACCATCGTCGGCCAGTTCTTCGACACCGCGCTGTTCTTCATCATCGCCTTCTGGGGCATCTGGCCGCAGGAGCAGCTGATCGCCGTGACCATCACCCAGTACCTGTTCAAGACGGGCTGGGAGGCGCTGATGACGCCCATCACCTACCGCGCGGTCGGCTTCCTCAAGCGGGTGGAAGGCGTGGACCACTTCGACCGCGACACCAACTTCACGCCGTTCAGCCTGAAGGTTTGATCCCCTCCGGCCGGAATGGCGAATAGTTGACCATATCGACAACTATTAACAAACTGACGGCACTGATCCCACCAGGAGCCGCACGATGAGACCCACCCCGCCCGACTGGCCGCGCATCTCGTCCGGCCTGCACTACCGCGAGGCCGCGAAGATGATCGACTGGCTCTGCGAGGCCTTCGGCTTCGAAGTGCGGTTGAAGGTCGAGGGCGAGGGCGGCCGCATCGAGCACAGCGAGCTGACCTACGGCGATGGCCTGATCATGGTGGGCGAGGAAAGGCTGGGACCGAACCCGAAGTTCGGCACCCCGATGCTGAGCCCGCTCTCGGCCGGCGGCGTGACGCAGTCGCTGATGATCTACGTGGACGACGTCGATGCGCACTTCGCCAGGGCCAAGGCCGCCGGGGCGAAGATCATCGCCGAGCCCGAGCTGCACGACTACGGCGACGATTACTGGGCCGACCGCAGCTACGGCGCGCTCGACCCGGAGGGCCACATGTGGTGGATCAGCGAGCGGGTGCGCGGGTGAGCGAAGACGCCGCGCTCGACAGCGCCCTGGCGGCGCTGGCCGACCCGACGCGGCGCGCGGTCGTGCAGTTGCTGCGCCAAGGCCCGCGCCGGGCGGGCGAGCTCGCCGCGGCACTCGAGCTGACGCCGCCGGGGCTCTCGCGCCACCTGCGCGTGTTGCGGCGAGCCGGGCTGATCGACGACGACGAGCCGGAGGACGATGCCCGCGTGCGTTTGTACCGCCTCGAGCCGGCGGGCTTTGCGCCCTTGCGCGACTGGATCGACGAGCTGGACGCCTTCTGGGGCGACCAGCTCGCGGCGTTCAAGGCCCATGCTGAAAAGCCGGCCGCACCGCCGTCGAGACGAAGGCGCCCCCCGGCACCGCCCGCGCGAAGGAAGGCCCGATGACCGCCGCTGCCCCTGGCGATCGCGCCCGTGCCATGGCCAGCGTCGCGGTCACGCCCGAGGCGGCGTTTGCCCTGTTCACCGAGCAGATGGACCTGTGGTGGCGGCGGGGGAGGCGCTACCGCATCGCGCCTGGGGACCGAGGGCTGATGGCGATGGAGCCTCGCCTCGGCGGCCGCGTCTTCGAATCCTGGCACGACGACGCTGGCGTGGAGAGGGTCCGCGAGATCGGCCGCGTGCAGGTCTGGGAGCCGCCGCATCGGCTGGTCTTCAGCTGGCGGGCCGCCAACTTCGCGGCCGATGAATCGACCGAGGTCGAGGTGCTTTTCTCGTCGACGGAGTCGGGCCACACCCAGGTCAGCGTGGAGCACAGGGGCTGGGCCTCGATCCGCCCCGACCATCCGGTGCGCCACGGCGAGGAGGTCGCCGCATTCATCCGGACGATGGGGATGTGGTGGGGCGACCTGCTGACGGCGCTTCGTCGAAGGGGCGCGTCCTAGGGCCCGGCTGGCGGACCCGCCGCCGCAGCGGCGCAGCGCCGCCGAGGCGATGCTCAGGCGGCGCGCGCAGGACCGGCGGCCCACGCAGCCACCTGCGATGCCGCCATCGCCCCGCTGACGCGATCGACCTCGCGCCCGCCCTGAAGCTTGACCATCGTGGGGATGCTGCGGATGGAAAAGCGCGAGGACGTGCGCGGGTTGTCGTCGCTGTTGACCTTGGCGAACAGCACCCGGCCCTTGAGCTGAGCCGCGGCCTGGGCGAAGTGCGGGGCCATCTGCCGGCACGGGCCGCACCAGGGGGCCCAGAAGTCGACCACCACGGGCAAGGGGCTGGCCGCCACGACGCGGTCGAAGTTCGCGTCGGTCAGCTCCACCGGATGGCCGGGCAGCAGCTCGGCGCCGCAGCGGCCGCAGGTCGGATCCTCGCCCAGTCGGGCGCGGGGAACACGGTTGGTGGCGCCGCAGCCGGGGCAGGCGACGAGGGCCGCGTCGGCGGCGGGGTGGGCGGTGCTGCTCATCTGGCCCAACTGGGGGCGAAAGCCGATCCGTCAAGCGGCCTCGACGACCTGGCGCAGCCGCTCGGCGATCTCGTCGCCCACGTGCTGCATGAACACGCGCACCCGGGCGGTGTCGCGCAGGTCCGGGTGGGTCAGCATCCACACCGGCACGGTCATCTCGGGCAGGACCTCCGACACCGCCACCAGCTCCGGATGGCTGGCCTCCATGAAGCAGGGGAGCACGCCCACGCCGATGCCCGTGCGCAGCATCGCGGCCACGGCATTGAAGATGTCCACCCGCACCCGGACCCGGGCGGTGGCGAGGTGCTGCCGCATCCAGCGGTCGTAGACCCGGGTGCGGGCATCGCGCTCGAAGGCCACCCAGGGCGCATCCCGCAACAGCTCGGGCAGGGGCGTCACGCCCTGCGGCAGGCCCGGAGCACCTCGCAAGGCGTAGACCTTGCACGGTGCGTCGCCGAGCGGGCGGCCGACCAGGTGCTCGGCGACCTGGTTCGAAAGGCGCAGCGCCACGTCGGCCTGGCGGGTCGACCAGCTGGTCGAGGATTCAGGGCTGCGGCGCGCCAGGTCGACGAGGAAGGCGTTCTCCAGCACCTCCACCTCGATGCCCGGATAGGCCCGGGCGAAGGAAGCCAGGGGCGCCGGCAGCAAGTGCTCCATCACGACGAAGGCGGTCGTCAGGCGCAGCTGGCCGGTGAGCTCGCGGTCGCGGCCCTGCACGCGTCGCTCGATCTCGTCCGCCTGGTCGGCCATCCGCCGCGCCTGCTCCAAAAGCAAGGCACCGGCCTCGGTGGGCTGGTAGCCCTGGCGCAGGCGCTCGAACAAGCGGGCGCCCAGGCGCGCCTCCAGCGCATCCAGCCGGCGCAGCACGGTGGTGTGGTTGACGCCCAGCTGCCGCGCCGCCGCGGCCAGCGAGCCCCCTTGGCCTATCGCCAGCGCATAGCGCAGGTCGCTCCAGTCAAGATCCGGCATGACCGGAGTATGTGTGCGAATTCGCAGGTTGGCACTGCGCAAGGCCGCATTGCGGGCAAATCTGCCGCGCCCTACAGTGGTCGAATCCTTTCGTTCTGCGGGTAATCACTTAACCCATGGACTCCCCCCGCCGCCCCCTGGGCAGCCTCGAAGCCTGGCCTGGCGAGTCGCTACGCCAGCCGTTGCGGCTGCTCGAAAGGCCTCGCGCGCGCGCCGAGGTCCGCGCCACAGACAGCCGCGCCGGCGCAGCCAGCCCGCTGAGCGGCTGGCTGCAGCGTTTGCGCCACGCGCTGCTCGCGGGCTGATCCGCGACGGCTGCCGACACCACGGCGGAATAATCCGCCGTGCCCGCGCGTATGCCGGGGGTGAGCGCCCCTGATCCGTTTCGCCGACAGCTGCTCGAGGCCCTGCCTCGCCTGCGGCGCTACGCGCGCACGCTCGACTTCGACTCCCACGCGACCGACGACCTGGTGCAGACCACCATCGAGCGGGCGCTGACGCACTGGCACCAGTTCGACCAGCGGCGCGACATGCGGGTCTGGCTGCTGTCCATCGCCCACAACGCGCATCTCGACCGCCTGCGCCGCGACCGGCGGCTGGCGATCGTCGACCCGGCCCAGCTCGCTGAATCGGCGGTGGCGGCCGAGGGCTCGTTCGGCGCCGACCCCGGCGTCCAGACGGCGCTTCGCATGGACCTCCTGACCGCCTTGGCGCGCCTGTCACCTCCCCATCGCGAGGTGCTGTTACTCGCGGGCGTGGAGCAGCTGAGCTATGCGGAGTGCGCGGAGGTGCTCGGCGTGCCCCAGGGCACGGTGATGTCGAGGCTGTCGCGGGCGCGGGCCGAAATGCGCGCGGCGCTGGATGGAAACCGGCCCGGGCCGAACGCGCAGCCCGGCCTGCGCAGGGTGGTCTGAGGCAGACGACGATGGCGACGAACGGGCTTCATCCTCCTGACGACGAGCTGCTGTCCGCCTGGCTCGACGGCGAGCTGGACGAGACCACCCACGCCCGCGTGCAGGCCTGGCTGGAACAGCATCCCGAGGACGCGGCACGGGTGCGGCTGTGGGCCGCCGACCGCGAAGCCTTGCAAAGCCGCCTGGATGCCGAGCTGGACGAGCCGGTGCCGCCGCGATGGGTCGAGCTTGTCGCCGCGCGTACGCAGCGGGGCTCCCGGCCTCTACCGGGCGGCTGGCAGTCCTGGGCCGCCGTTCTCGCGATGTCGAGCGCGCTCGCGGGCGCGGCCGGCGGTGCCTGGTGGGGCCGCCAGCATCCGGGCCGGCCGGATGCGGTCGCCGCCAGCCTGGCGCCTTGGCCGCAACTCGCCGCGGCAGCTCATGCGGTCTACGTGCCCGAGACGCGTCATCCGGTGGAGGTGGCCGTCGAAGGTGATGCCGCCACCCAACGCGCCCAGGAGGAGCATCTGGCGCGCTGGCTGACCAAGCGCCTGGACGTGCCGGTCAAATTGTTCGATTTGCGGGCGCAGGGATTTCGACTGGTCGGCGGTCGCCTCCTGCCCGAGGCCCAGGGCCCGAGCGCCCAGCTGATGTACGAGGACAGCCAGGGCCTGCGCGTGACCGTCTACCTGCGCCGCAAGGGCGCGGACGCCGCGGCCGCCTTCCGCTACGAGCAGGTCAACGGGCTGGGGCTGTTCTATTGGGTCGAGGGGCCGGCGGGCTATGCCATCGTCGGGCCGCTGCCGCGCGAGCGCCTGCTGGCGCTGGCGGAGGTGATGGCGCGTCAGGAGCCTTGAGTCGCGGCCGGCCGCCCGGCGAACTCAGGGATGGTCCTTGTAGGACTCCATCGGCAGGGTGACCGAGTAATCGCTCGGCGTCGCCCCGCCACGGCCAGCCCCCGCGGGAGCCGGCGCACCACTGTTGCCGCCGCCCATCGAGCTGTGCCGAGTGGGCCCGCCGGATTGAAGCGCGCCCGGGGCGGAGCTGCCGGCACGGCGGCCTTCCTGGCGATAGCGCTCGATCTCGGATTCAAGGGCCTTGACCTGGTCTGCATGCGACTTGTTCAGCCCGTCGACCTGCTCGACCAGCGTGTCCATCAGGTGCGAAAGCTCGTTGGCATGCTTCTGCCGGAGCTCCTCGAGCTCGCGCTCCTGGCGCAGCCTGTCGCTCTGGCGCTCCTGCTCGCGCTCCTGCTGCTGGCGCGAGTTCGCTTCGGCCAGCGACTTCAGCTGGGACGACAGCTGGAGGTTGGCGGCGCGCAGGCGCTCGAGCAGGCGCTGCTGCGGCGTGGCGTCGCGCCCGTTGGATTCGATGGGTGCGCCGGCCGGCAGTTCGGAGGCGGGGTCGGGCCTGCTCTCGCGCGCCTGGGCCGGAGTTGCCCGCCCACGCTGGCGCACCGCGCCGAGCATGATGCCGAGCGCCAGCCCGACCACCACGGCCACCAGGGGCCAGATCCATCCCGCCATGTCGTTCATCTGTGTAGGCCCTTCATCGGGCTCGCGCCATCACCCCGCCAAGGCTGGCGGTCACCCATGGAATCATTGTGAGGCCTAAGCACGGGTCGCGCCATCCTCGGCTGCCAGGGTGTTGTAGTCGGCCCCTACGCCGGCCGCAGCCGCGGTTTCCACGCGCCTGACAGTCCGGCAACGAGGCCCTCCTAGAATCCGCGCCCATGCCTTCCTCGCCCTTGCCGGGTCCGGCGGCCGGGCCGGCCGGCCCGGCCGCCCGGCCGCACGGCGGTGCACTCGCCGCACTGCACCGTCTCGTCGTCGTGGCCCTGCTCGGATTCGCCTCCGGGCTGCCGCTGGCGCTCACCGGCCAGGCGATGCAGGCCTGGCTCACCCTGGACGGGCTGGACCTGAAGACCATCGGCTTCCTCAGCCTGGTCGGCCTGCCCTACACCTTCAAGTTCCTCTGGGCGCCGCTGATGGACCGCTTCGACCTGCCCGGCCTGGGCCGGCGGCGCGGCTGGCTGGTGCTCACGCAGCTCGCGCTCGGGGCGGCGCTGTGGGCGATGGCCGGCGTGTCGCCGCGCACCGAGCTGGCGCTGTTCGGGCTGATGGCGGTGGCGGTGGCCTTCCTCTCGGCCTCCCAGGACGCCGTCTACGACGGCTACCGCAGCGACCTGCTGCCGCCGCGCGAACGCGGGCTGGGCGCCTCGCTGAACACCATGGGCTATCGCATCGCGATGGTCGTGTCGGGCGGCATCGCCATGATCTGGACCGACTCGGTGCAGGGCAGCGGCTGGAGCTGGCCGGAGGTTTACCGGCTGATGGCGGGGCTCATGGTCGGGGCGGCGGTGCTGAGCGCCTTCGCACTGCCGCGCGTGGCGGCTCCGCCCGCGGCCTCGACGCCGATGCGGCGCGACCTGCTCGGCTTCCTGGCTGTCGTGGCGGCGGTGGGCGTGGGCTATGTCGCGACCCAGTGGTTGTTCGCATTCGCCCATCACCAGCTCGCCGGGCCCCTGGCCAGCCGGCCCGGCGCCCGCGGCTGGCTGGACCTGGTCCTGCTGCTTGCCGGCATCGGCTTCACCCTGCCGCTGGCCGCCTGGGCGGCGCGCAAGGCCCGGTTCGAGACGCTGCTGTCCGGGCTGTCCAACTACTTCGCCCAGCCCGGCGCCACGGCGATGCTCGTCTTCATCGTGCTGTACAAGCTGGGCGACGCCTTCGCCGGCTCGCTGATGACGCCGTTCCTGCTGCAGGGCATGCATTTCGCGCAGGCCGAGGTGGGGCTGGTCAACAAGGTGCTGGGCATCTGGCTGTCGGTGCTCGGCGCGCTGGTCGGCGGCGCGCTGATGCTGCGCCTGGGCCTGTGGCGCGCGCTGTTCGTCTTCGGCGTGCTGCAGATGGCCAGCAACCTGGGCTTCTGGTGGCTGGCCGTGAACGGGGCGGGCGCCCTGGCCGGGTTCACCATGCCGCCCTTCGACCTCGGCTTCGTGAAGCTGGCCCAGCCCACGCCGATGGACGGCGGGCTGATCCTGGTCATCGCCGCCGAGAACCTGACCGGCGGCATGGGCACCGCGGCCTTCGTGGCGTTCCTGATGAGCCTGACCAGCCAGCGTTTCTCGGCCACCCAGTACGCGCTGCTGTCGGCCTTCGCCTCGGTCGGCCGGGTCTGGGTCGGGCCGCTGGCGGGAGTGCTGGCGCTGTCGATCGGCTGGCCGGCGTTCTTCATCGTTTCGACGGTCTTCGCGCTGCCCGGCGTGGCGATGTTGTGGTGGCTGCGGCCCACGGTGCAGGCCCTTGAAGTGGACCCCGAAGCCTCCACCATCGCCGATGATTGAGCCTCCACCAGAACGCCGCCCTTGATCCCTCCCACCCCTTCCGACGAAGACCTGCCCCTGCCTGCCCTTGCGATGCACGCTGGCGGTTGCCGCTGCCCGTTGCATGCCCGCCGCCGCGCCACCAGCTGGGTGCTCGCCGGCACGGGCACTGCACTGTGGCCGACGGCGCCCTGGGCCCAGGACGGCGTGCGCGGCGATGTCGGCTCGCGCTCGCGCTTCACCGACATCGTCTCGGCCGACGAGGTCGAGCAGGCCGCGGGCGCGCAGTACGGCCAACTCAAGCGTGACGCCGCGGGCAAGGCCCTGCTGGCGCCCGAGGGCCACCCGCAGCTGCAGCGGCTGCGGGCCATCGCCAATCGAATCATCCCCTTCGCCACGCCGTGGAATGCGCGCGCCGCGAAGTGGCGCTGGGAGGTCATCCTCATCCACAAGAAGGACCTGAACGCCTTCTGCATGCCCGGCGGCAAGATCGCCTTCTTCGACGGCCTGCTTTCCCGCCTGCAGCTGACCGACGACGAAGTGGCCGTGATCCTCGGCCACGAGATGGCCCACGCCCTGCGCGAGCACGCCCGAGAGCGCATGGGCAAGACCGCCGCCACCCGGGTGGGCGCAGGCCTCATCAGCGCCCTGTTCGGCCTGGGCAACCTGGGCGACGCGGCCCTGAGTGTCAGCGCCCAGCTGCTGACGCTGAAATTCAGCCGCGAGGACGAATCCGAGGCCGACCTGATCGGGCTGGACCTCGCCGCGCGCGCCGGCTACGACCCCCGCGCTGGCGTGACGCTGTGGCAGAAGATGATGAAGGCCGCCGAGGGCGCGCCGCCCGAATTCATCTCCACCCATCCGGCCAGCCCCACGCGCGTCCGCGACATCGAGGCCGCGATGCCCAAGGTGCAGCCGCTCTACGCCGCCGCCCCCCGCCCGCCCAAGATCTACGGCCCGCCGTCAGCAACCCCCTGAGGTTCTGAACCGAGGGCGGCGCCCCGTACTCGGCGGATCGGGGCTCCTACCCAGCGCGGCCAGCGCACGGCCGCTCCGAAGCGGCCGCGCCACCCCCTCGGGGGGTGGTCCGCCGTACTCGGCGGACCGGGGGCCCCATTTCACCAGCGCATCGGTAGCCGCCCCTTCAGCCTCAGGCCCTTGTCCTGCACCACGGCCAGGCCGCCCGCCTGCAGGTCCTTCATCACCCGGCTGACCATCTCGCGGGAGCATCCGAGGTGCTGCGCCATCTGATGGTGCGTGAGCCTTTCGGCGACCCACAGCGTGCCGTCTTCCTGCGGCACGGCGGCCGATTCGAGCAGCAGCTTCAGGCGGCCGTAGACGTCGTTCAGGGCCAGCTGCTTGGCCGACACCGTCGCCGCCCGGGCGCGTCGGATCACCTTGGCCAGCAGCTCGAAGGCGAAGGACGGCTCGTCGGCGATGTACTGGGCCAGCGTCGACCGCGTGATGACCGCGCACACGGTATCGACCAGCGTCTCGACGCTGGCCGAGCGCGGCCCGCCGTCGAGGCTCATCTCGCCGATGAATTCGCCGACGCCATAGATGCCGTAGGTGATTTCGCGGCCGTTGTCGCCCTCGGAGAAGGCACGCAGGCGGCCCTCCAGCACGATGTAGAGCGTGTCGCCCTGATCGCCTTCCTGGATCAGCAGCATGCCCTTGCGGTAGCGGCGCACCTCGCCGCGCGCAGCCAGCGCAGCCACGGTCGGCGCCGTGCTGGCGAGTTCAGCCAGCAGGTCGGAGCCTTCGGAAGCCGACGAGTGATTGCGACGGGCAGGCGGCGCCATGGCCGCGATCCTATCGGCCAGCCCCTCGTCCGTCATTCCTGACGGCCCCCACGTTCAGTGGACGGCCGCCGGGGATGTGGCATTCAGGCGACGGCGGCCTGCCAGCTGCCGCCCGGCGCCCCGGCCTGTCGCCTCAGCGCACCCACCAGAGGCGGCAGCACTGCCACCTGCTGGACCAGGTCGCGGATGCTCTCCGCTCCCGTCTTGGCGCGGATGTTGGCGATCTGGGTGCGAACCGTGGCGATCTTCACCCCGTGGCGCTCGGCGATCGCGTTGGGGCTGCAGCCTTCGCAAAGCGCGCTCAGGACCTGCTCCTCGCTGGGCGACAGGCGATGCTCCCGCGCATAGCCGTGCACCGACAGGCCGCCGCAGACCTCGCGCCGTCCCAGCACGAGCAGCGTGGCAGGCATGTCCTCGGCCGGCTCGGTGCCCAGCGGCACGATGGCGACGCCGGCGCGCTGCCCGCCATCGCCCAGGGTCAGCAGGCGGCGCAGGCCGCGGAAGGCCGCGGCCTGCAAGGCCTGGTGCAGCGCCATCGCATCCTTGGGCAGGCGCGCGCGCAGCTCGTGACCGGCCAGCTGCAGCGGATGCGACGCGGCCGCCAGACAGGCCCGCGCCGCATGGTTGGCATGGATGACGCGATGCCCTTCTCCCAGCAGCAGCAGGCCATAGTCGACCTCGTCGAGCATCAGCGACATCAGCCGCCCCAGCAGGGCGGCCCCGTGACGGCGCTCGGGACCGCGGTAGCCGAGCGCCTGGCCGATGGCCTGGGCGGGCGACGTCAAGTCGCCAGGACGAACCGGTCGTGCGACCGGGGCCGCGGGAATGCACAGTTCCAGCATGATGAGCCTCCATGACGCTGCGGAGTTCGCTCCTACTCACGCCTGAATGGCGGTGGCGCGTGGTTCCGACGCGTTGCAAAGCTTAGGCATGCCGATTGCTCCGGTGCGGCCACTTTGCCTGTCACCGGCTGTGACAAATTCACCAAGCGGTGACGTTAGCCCCTTGAACTGGGGAGTCAGGTCCCGCCGACGTAGGGATTGCTGCGCCTCTCGACGCCAAAGCTGCTTTCCGGGCCGTGGCCGGGAATGAAGACCGTGTCGTCTCCCATCGGCCACAGGCGCTGGGTGATGCTGGCGATGAGCGTGGCGTGATCGCCGCCCGGGAAATCGGTGCGCCCTATGGAGCCGGCGAACAGCACGTCGCCGACGAAGCAGCGCTTGGCCTCGGGGCTGTGGAACACGACGTGGCCCGGCGTGTGGCCCGGACAGTGCCGCACGTTCAGGCTGCTGCGGCCGATCTGCACCGTGTCGCCGTCCTCCAGCCAGCGGGTGGGCGTGAAGGCTTCGGCCGGCGGGAAGCCGAACATGCGGCTTTGCTGCGGCAGGCCGTCGATCCAGAACTGGTCGCCCGGATGGGGGCCGATGATGGGCAGCGCCAGCTCGCGCGCCAAGGTGCCGGTGCCGCCGGCGTGGTCGATGTGGGCGTGCGTGAGCCACAAGGCCTTGAGCGTCAGCCCGCGCTCGGCCACCGCCGCCTTCAGCCGTTCGACCTCGCCGCCGGGGTCGACCAGCGCCGCCTCGTTCGTCTCGTCGCACCAGACGAGCGAGCAGTTCTGCTGGAACGGGGTGACGGGGATGGTGTGATAGCGCAGCATGCTTGTCGGTTCCTACTTTCTGGTGCGGGCGCGGGTGGAGGGGGCCGCCTGCCCGCCTCGGCGAGCAATGCGATCACCCGCCGGGTTGCTGGTGACAGGTAGCCGCTCTCGCGGTAGGTGGCGACCAGCCGGCGCCGCATCGTGGTCTCCTTCAAGCGTACCTCGCGCAGCAGGGCACCAGGCCGGTCGGGCAGCAGGTGGTGGCGCGAGACGAAGCTGAGCAGCCCCGTCTCGGCGATGAGCGCCGGCAGGGTCAGGGGCATGCTGCTCTCGACCTGCACCTGCGGGCGCGGCAGCCCCCGGCGATCGAAGGTGTGGTCGAGCCAGTCGCGCGTCGGCGCGCCGGGCGGCTGCAACTCGAAGCGCATGCGGCGCGCCCACGTGAGCATCGACTGGCCCGCCGGCGTGAGGCGGATGCCGCGTCCGGCCCGCCCGAACAGAGCCGCCTGGCAATCCTCCTCGAGGCGGCGGATGGCGCTGGTCAGCGCGGACTGGGTGCGGTGCAGGCGCTCGGCCGCCCGGCCCACGTGCTCCAGCTCCGCAATGACCTCGAATCAGCGAAGGTCGCGCAGGTCCATACCCAAAGTCGAATTGATGAATCGGCAGAAATTATGAATTGGATCTTTGGAATGGGGCGGCGAATACTGGCGTCCATGGAAGGGTACGGATGCCTTCCCACACACCGGAGACAACATGCCGCTTTCGACCCGCCGCCACTTCATCGCACTCTCGCTTCTCGCCGCCACCGCGGCGGCAGCGGCGCAGAGCTACCCCTCCAAGGCCATTCGCGTCGTGGTGCCGTTTCCTCCGGGCGGTGGCACGGACATCATTGCCCGCGAGGTCTCGCAGAAGGTCGCCAGCACCAACGGCTGGACCTTCGTGATCGACAACAAGCCGGGCGCCGGCGGCAACCTCGGCGTGGATGCGGTGGCCAAGTCGCCCGCGGACGGCTACACCCTGGTGCTGGGCCAGACCAGCAACCTGGCGATCAACCCGACGCTGTACTCGAAGCTGCCCTACGACCCGGTGAAGGACCTGGTGCCCGTGACGCTGGCGGCCACGGCGCCGCTGGTGATCGTGGTCGCCGCCACCTCGCCCTTCAAGACGCTGGCCGAGCTGGTGGCGGCGGCCAAGGCCAAGCCGGGGCAGGTCAACTTCGCCTCGCCCGGCAATGGCACCGTCGCCCACCTCACCGGCGAGCAGTTCCAGAAGGCGGCCGCCGTCAAGTTCCAGCACGTGCCCTACAAGGGCGCCAACCAGGCGCTGACGGACGTGATCAGCGGCACCGTCGACCTCTACGTGTCTTCCGTGCCTTCGGTCATCCAGCAGATCCGCACCGGCAAGCTGCGGGCGCTGGCCGTCACCTCGGCCAAGCGGGTCGACGACCTGCCGCAGACGCCCACCGTGGGCGAGTCGGGCTACCAGGGCTTCGATGCCACGACCTGGTTCGGCTTCCTCGCGCCGGCCGGCACGCCCAAGGACGTGGTGGCCAGGCTCAATGCCGAGTTCAACAAGGCGCTGCAGCAGCCTGACCTGCGCAAGCGCCTGGGCGACGAAGGCGCAGACCCGGCCGGAGGCACGCCGGAGCAGTTCGCTGCCCTGATCCGCGACGACATCGTGCGCTGGGGCAAGACCGTCAAGGAATCCGGCGCCAAGGTCGACTGACCGCCCCGCTCTTCGCTCACCCCCTCCCCCTACAGGACACCGACCGTCATGATCGTCGTCGACGGCAAGGGCGACCTGGGCAGCGCGCTGATGGGCGAGATCATGTGCCAGCAGGCCGTCGCGCTGGGCGTGGCGGCGGTGGTGATCGACGGCGCGGTCCGCGACAGCGAGGCCATCCGGGCGCTGGGCTTCCCGATGTTCGCCGCCGGCCTGAATCCCAACGGCCCGACGAAGTTCGTACCGGGGCGCGTCAATCACCCGATCTCGGTGGGTGGCGTCACCGTGGCGGGCGCCGGCCTCGACAGCTTCGCGGTCGAGCCCATGACGGCACCGCATCCCTTCCACGGCGAGCCGCGCATCGTCCTCAGCCCGCACATCGGCAGCGTGACCGGCGATGCCTACGTGAAGATGGGCGTCGCCGCCGCGCGCAATGCGCTGGCCGTCCTGAACGGCTGAATCACGTCTCGGCGAAGCGTGCCTGGAAAGCGCGCTGCCGCTCGGGCCAACCCTGCAGCGATGCCGCGAGCCGGGCGGCTTCTCCGGCAGCGAGCCGCGCCTGTTCGCCGGCATCGTCCGGGCGGCCGGCGCCTTGCAGAGCCCGGGCCAGCGCCTGCCGCAATACCAACCCCTCGAGCGCCGGCAGCCGATCGTCCGACAGCTCGGCCCGCGCCCGTGCGAGATCGCGTGGCAAAGCAGCGCCATGGGCCTGCTGCTGCGCCTGCAGCCGAAGCGCCAGCATCAGCGCCCAGACCTCCTGCGTCGGCGCGCCATCGAACGAAGCCAGCGTGTCCAGCGCCTGCTGCGGCTGGCCGAGCGCGAGCTGCGCCTGCGCGCGCACCCGCTGCATCGCCGCGAAGTCCTCGGCCGGCACCGGGTCGCCCGAGGCCTGGACCTCCTCCAGGCGTGCGAGTGCGCGGGCCGGCTCGCCGGCCTCCACCTCGACCCAGGCGCGGTGGCTGACCACGCGAGGCCACAGGTGGTGCACCTCGCGCGCATGGGTGAGCGCCAGCGCCTGGTCGGTCAATTCGGACGCGGTGGCCAGGTCCCCGAGGTGCAGGTGGAGGCCCACCACCAGCACTGCCGAGCCGATCCGCCAGTACACCGAGTTCAGGCTCGCGGCTCTCTCGCGAACGCGCGCGGCGTCGGCCAACGCATCGCCCAGTTCGCCCAGCAGGTAGTTGCAGTAGTAGAAGCCGTGCAGGAAGGCGCACTCGGCGATCGGGCTCTCGAAGCCGGGCGCCGCCTGCCAGCCCTCTTCCAGCAGCGTCAGAGCGCTGTCGGCATCGCCCCGGTCGGTGATGACCTTGACGAGGTTGAGCACCGCCGTGCGGTGACCCTGCACATCGTGCAGCGCCATCGAGCGTGCACGGGCTTCCCGCAGCGCGGCCTCGGCCTCGTCGGCGCGTCCCATGTTGAGCAGGAAGGCGCCGCGCCGGCCCGCCATGTGCGCCGCGCCCAGCGCCTGGCCGGCCTGCTCGTACAAGGCCATCGCCTCTTCGGCGACGGCCAGCCCGTCGGCGAAGGTGGCACGGTGGAAGTGGCCCAGCACCTGGCCGGCCAGGATCTCGGCGCGCACCGCGGGAGCGTCGGCCGGCACCGCCTCGAGCGCGATCCTGGAAACCTCCGCCGCCTCGGGCAGCCGGCCCGCCCCCACCATAGCCTGGGCCTTGACCATCAGCGCCCGGGCCCGCTCGGCACCTTGGGGCGCGTCGGCACGGGCCAGCAATTCGTCGATCAGCGCCATCGCCGCTTCCGGCAGGTCGTTCTCCTGGCAGCAGCGCGCCCGCACGCGTAGCGCCCGCTGCAGCAGGGGCGCATCTGCCAGCGCGCGAGCCTCGTCCAGCGCCGCGGCGCTTTCGGCCAGCGCCTGTGCGCCCTCGCCGAGCTGAAGCAGGAGCGCGACGCGCTCCAGCCCGATGTGGACCTGCTCGGCAGCGCCCGGCCCGTTGCGCCGGGCGCGGGCCAGGTGCGCGAGCGCGTCGCGCGGCGCATGCACGGCCACCGCCGCCTTCGCCGCGCGCAGGCGCCAGGCCAGCGCATCGCGCTGGGCGGCCGGCAAGTTCACGCCGGCCAGAGGGGCCAGTTCGCAGGCGCCTTCCAGGTGCAACGCCACCTCGGCCGCGTTGTGGTCGGCTTGTGCACCGTACAGCGCCTGCAGCGAACCGGCGGCCTGCAGGTGCATCTGCAAGCGCTGGGCGGGCGACACGCGCTCGTAGAACACGCGGCGATGCAGGGCATGGCGGAAGGCGAAACGCGCAGCCAGCGTGCCGTCGGGCAACGTAGCCAGGCCGGCGCTGCGCAGCCACTCGGCCCGCCGTGCCATGCCCTCGCAGCGGGCTCGCAGGACAGCGGCGTCCTGCTCCATCAGGGCCGCCAGCAAGGGGTGGATGAACTCCAGGCCCAACACCGCCGCGGCCTCGAGCAGGGCGCGCAGCTCGCCGGGCAGCCGCGCGATCTGTCGCTCGATCACGCCGCTGAGGGTGTCCGGCACCTGGAGGCTTGCCAGCAGCGCCGCGGGATCGGCCATCGCGCCGGCTTCGGTTTCGAAGGCGCCGCTGTCGACCAGGACGTCGACCAGATTCGCCACGAACAATGGCAGGCCCTCTGTGTGGGCGTGCAGCTGGCGCGCGAGCGCCTCGTGCCGGGCCGGGACCGCATCACCCAGTCGCTCGTGCAGGTAGCGGTCCACCTCATGCTCGGTGAAGGGGTCGAGCGACAGCTCGGTGCAGAGCTTGTGCAGGCGCAGCTCCTGGCGCAGGGCCTGCATGGGATGCTCGTTCAGCGCCGCATCGATCGGGCGGTAGCTCGCCACGAGCATCACGCGGGCCGGGCCGCGGCGCCGGGCCAGGTACCCCAGCAGGTTCACCGTCGCGTGGTCGCTCCAGTGCAGGTCCTCGATCAGCACCACCAGCGGGCGGGCCGGCGTCACCGCGTCGAGCAATGCACCGAACTCGCGCAGCATGCGGTCCTGCACCGCGCCGGCCAGCTCGTGCCGCAGCGAGGCCTCGTCGCCGGAGGGCACGAGCCAGGGCAACTGTGCCAGCCAGGTCGGCGCAACCTGGCGCAGGGCGGCGACCCACGGCGCCCCGGCCGACCCGCGCGAAAGCTCGGCCAGCGCGTCCAGCACCGGCAGGTAGGGCTCGCCACCGCCGACCTGCTCTATGCACTGTCCGATGGCGACCCAGGCGCCCGCCGCCTGCGCCCGCGAGGCCAGGTGGCGCAGCAGCGCGCTCTTGCCGATGCCGGCCTCGCCGCCCACCACCACGGTCTGCCGGGTGCCGGCCAGTGCGGCCGAAAACAGCTCGTCCAGCCGGGCCAGGGCCGCTTCGCGTCCGACCAGGGCGTCCTCGCCGGCCGGGAGCACCTCCGGCACGAGCGGCGGCGCGAAAGTCTCCACCGGGGCCACCGCGCCCGCGACCAGGTCAGTCCCCTGCACCAGCCTGGCGACGAAGCGGTAGCCGCGCCGCGACACCGTCTCGACATAGCGCGGCGCCCGCGAATCGTCGCCCAGCACCGTTCGGATGGTGCTGACCGCCGTCTTGAGCACCGACTCGCTGACGAAGCGCCGGCCCCACACGGCATCCAGCAGCTCGTCCTTGGTCACCAGCTCGCCCGGCCGGGCGGCCAGATGACACAGGACCGCAAAGGCCTTGGGGGGCAGCTCCAGCTCGCGTGTGCCCTCGGTGAGTCGGGCATTGCGCGGGTCCAGCCGGAAGGTGCCGAAGACGAGCGGCGCTGCGCCTTCTGGCGAGTCCCTCGACGCCGAAGCCTGCACTGCGCGGCCCTCCGACAAGACGAAAACAAGACGGTTCCGGAATGACCTGGACGCCCGGCGTTCCTACAGTTCAGACCAGCCGCCCCACAGAAATGAGCGGCTGCCAGCATAAAGGACTCGCCGTCATGGACAATCCCCTCGACACCGTACCGCCGTACCCCCACGCGCTCAGCTTCGTGGTCCGGCTGCACAGGAGCGCGAGCCCGTCCGGCGCCGCGCTCCCGGGCCGCCTGGTGCATCTGGCCACCGGCCGGCAGGTCGACTTCAAGGACTTCAGCGGCCTGCAGGCCGCCCTTCAGTCGGCCGTCGAACGAATCCTCACCCCTCTGGAATAGATCCGGCCTGGCCGGGCCGCCCAGCCCGGGGTGCTCTTGCTTGTGCCATTCAGCCCGCTTCTTGCATGGGCGATCCATCTTCAACACGTCTTCCCGGAGAAAACACCATGATCAAGTCCATCGCCACCGCCTTCGCCGCCCTGCTGCTCAGCGCCTCCGCGCTCGCCCAGTCCAGCTCGGTGCCCGTGAAGGATTTCGACGTCTACGTGGACACGCCCACCGGCTTCGTCTTCGTCAAGCTGCCCGCCGGCTGGAAGTTCGTGGCCCGCCTCGACGAGGCCGAGATGAACCGCCTGCCGGGCACGGTGCTGACCAGCCTGCTGCTGCCCGACTCCGACGCCCCGATGGTGGCCCGCCAGGGCGGCGAGACGGTCAAGCCCTGATCGGCCCGAGGATCATTCGTTCAGGCGACGGATGCCGGGAGGGCCGCCTGCCCGGCGCTGATCCGCCGTTCGTCCCCTTTATGCTCGCCGGTTTCGCCCGAGAGACCGACGACGATGAAACGCTGGCAGGCCGATGCCCTGCTCCTGCTGGTGGCCGCCATCTGGGGCCTGGCCTTCGTCCCCCAGAGCTGGGGCATGAAGGACCTGGGGCCGATGGCCTTCACCGGCCTGCGCTTCGCGCTGGGCGCGCTGGTGGTGGCCCCGCTGGCCTGGCGCGAATCGCGTCGGCGCCGGCACGAGGCGGCGACGCCGGCGGCCCTCGGCGGCCCGCCGCGCTGGGTGTTGCTGGTCTCCCTCGGGGCGCTGATCTTCCTGGGCGCGGCGCTGCAGCAGATCGGGCTGGTGACCACCAGCGTCACGAACGCCAGCTTCCTCACGGCGCTGTACGTCCCGGCCGTCCCGCTGCTGGCCTGGCTGGTCTTCGGTCGCCGGCCGCATCCGGTCGTCTGGCCCTGCGCGCTGGGTTGCCTGGCTGGCACGTGGCTGCTCACCGGCGCGCAACCCGTCGAGATGGTGGTGGGCGACTGGTGGGTGATCGCGAGCAGCCTGTTCTGGGCGCTGCACGTGGTGCTCATCGGCCGGGCGGCCAACCGGCTGGGAGCTCCCTACACCGTGGCGTGCGCGCAGTTCGTCGTCTGCGCCGCCCTCAGCCTGCTGTTGGCGGCCTGGATCGAGCCGCCGATCGACTGGTCGGCCATGCAGGCCGCCGCCGGCGCGATTGCCTATACCGGGCTGGTCTCGGTGGGAGTGGGCTACACCGCGCAGGTGGTGGCCCAGCGCCACACCCATGAGGCGGATGCGGCGCTGCTGCTTTCGAGCGAGACGGTGTTCGCAGCCTTCTTCGGCGCCTGGCTGGCCGGCGACCGCCTGTCGCCTGCGGGCTGGGCCGGCTGCGGGCTGATCCTGGGCTGCATCCTGGCGGCGCAGGCGGTGCCGCTGCTGCTTCGCCGCGGTGGCCCCGCCCCGGTCGCCGGCGGGCTGCCCCTGGACGGCTGATCTCCCCGAGGACCTACGCCACCAGGCGGCGTCGGGCCGGCTCAGAGCTCGAAGTCGTAGTCGATAGACAGCGGCGCATGGTCGGAGAAGCGCTTGTCCAGGTAGATGTGCTCGCTCTTCGCATGCGCCGCGACACCGGGCGTGGCCAGGTGGTAATCCAGGCGCCAGCCGACGTTCTTGGCCCAGGCCTGGCCACGGTTGCTCCACCAGGTGTATTGCTCTTCCTTGTCGTTCAGGCGGCGGAAGACGTCGACCATGCCGGCCTCCTCCAGCAGGCGGGTCATCCAGGCGCGCTCCTCGGGCAGGAAGCCGGAGTTCTTCCGGTTGCCCTTCCAGTTCTTGAGGTCGATCTCCTTGTGGGCGATGTTCACGTCGCCCACCAGGATGAACTCGCGCTTTCCCCTGAGCGACAGCAGGTGCGGATAGATCACCTCGAGGAAGCGGAACTTGGCCGCCTGCCGCTCCTCGCCCGACGAGCCGCTGGGGAAGTAGCAGCTGATGATGCTCAGCGGCCGGCCCGGCTTGTCGAAGCGCACCTCGACATAGCGGCCCTCGTCGTCGAACTCGGGCTCGCCCAGGCCGACGATCACGTCGCTGGGCGCATGCCGCGTGTACACGCCGACGCCCGAATAGCCCTTCTTCTGCGCGAAGTGGAAGTGCCCGTCCATGTCGGCCACCCGCTCGAAGCGGCCGGCCACGTCGGCGTGCTGGGCCTTGACCTCCTGCACCCCCATACAATCGGCGCGGGCCTGTTCCGCCCACTCGACGAACCCCTTGGCCGCTGCCGAGCGGATGCCGTTGAGATTGAGCGTGACGAGGCGGAATCCCATTCGTGAAATCGTCCTTCGGTGCAAGACATGGCCCTTAACGAGTCGCCGGACCCGCTGGCGCAGGAATTCGTGAAGTTCTCGGTGGAGGCGGGGGTGCTGCGCTTCGGGGACTTCAAGACCAAGGCCGGCCGACAGTCGCCCTACTTCTTCAACACCGGCCTGTTCGACGACGGCGCGAAGCTCGCGAAGCTGGGCGAATTCTATGCACGCCGCCTGATCGCCTCGGGCCTCGAATTCGACATGCTCTTCGGCCCGGCCTACAAGGGCATCACCCTGGCCGCCGCGGTGGCCATCGGCCTGGCCCGCGAGGGCCGCAACCTGCCCTACGCCTACAACCGCAAGGAAGCCAAGGACCACGGCGAGGGCGGCACGCTCGTCGGCGCCCCGGTCAAGGGCCGGGTGCTGATCATCGACGACGTGATCACCGACGGCGCCTCCAAGCGCGAGGCGGCGGAGGTGATCCGGGCCGCCGGCGCCACGCCGGTCGGCGTGGCCATCACCATGGACAGGCAGGAGCGCGCCAGCGACGCCGGCGGCGACACCCGATCGGGTGTCCAGTACGTCGAGCAGGATCTCGGCCTGAAGGTCGTCGCCATCGCCACCCTGGCCGACCTGATGCAGTTCCTGGCCGGCACCGAGGACCCGGCCCTCAAGGCCAATACCGAGCGCGTCGCGGCCTACCGCGCACGCTACGGCGTGTGAGCAGGTTCATGCGCATCGCGGCGGCGCTCGGGCTGGCGGCGGTGGCCGCGGCCGGCTGGGCGGCCACCAGCAAGCCAGGCCAGTCGCCGGGCTCCACGTCGATCTACAGCTGCGTCGATGCGCAGGGCCATCGCCTCAGCTCCGACCGGCCCATCCCCGAATGCCTCGGCCAGGACCAGCGCATGCTGAACCGCGACGGCACCCTCAAGGCCGTCGTCCCGCCGGCGCAGAGCACCGAGGAGAAGGAACGCCAGGAGGCCGCCAGGCGCCAGGCCGAGCAGCTGCGTCTGGCCCGCGAGGCCGAAGCCAAGCGCGATCGCGCGCTGCTGGCGCGCTATCCGGACCAGGCCAGCCATGACGAAGCGCGCCGCCGGGCGCTGGAGCAGGCGAACCGGCAGATCGACATCGCCCAGCGCCGCCTGCAGGAACTCGACGTGGACACGCAGGCCCTGGCGCAGGAGCGGGAGTCGATCACCACGAAGACGGTGCCGGGGGCGCTTCGCGCCCGCATCGCCGCCAACGAGGGCGCGGTCGAGGCGCAGAAAACCATCCTGCGCGACCAGCAGGCCGAGCACGTGCGCATCAACCAGCAGTTCGACGCCGAGCTCGCCCGCCTGCGCGCGCTGTGGGCCGGCGCGGCTCCCGGCCGCATGGGCCCGATCCCCGGCCCCTCCGCCAGGCCGGCGTCCGTCCCCTAGTCTTTCAGCCGAGGAGTCCCCTTCGATGTCTCGATTTCGCCTGGCCGCCCTGGCCGCCGCGCCGCTGGCCGCGTTCGCCTGCGCTGGCGCCCTGGCCGCCCCGGCGGACTACGACTGCGAGGGCGGCTCCACGCTGACAGCGGACTTCTCCCCCCGCTCGGCCCAGCTGCGCTACGAAGGCCAGCACTGGACGTTGCAACGTGTGAGAGAGGCCCGCGAGGCGCGCTACGTGTCGGCGCGCACGGGGGTGTCCATCACCCTGCTGAAGAGCCAGGCGACGCTGGAACGCAAGGGCCAGCCGTCGGTGGCCTGCAAGCTGGTCGTGCGAGCGCTGCGGCCCGACGCGCTCGGTGTCGTCGCGCCGGCGCCCGCGAGCACGGCCACCCGCTGACGGGCGGATTCACCGCCCGGCCCGCCGCAGCGGGCCGATTCCAAGCGGCGTGCGGCGCCCATGGCCCAACACGAAGCGCCGCTGCTTGCGCGGGCGCGCTAAGCTAGCCGCCATGCATCGTTCGTCCTTCATCCGGCGGCTTTCGGGCCTGGCCTCGTGCCTGGTCGTTTCGCTGCTGCTGTCCAGCTGCGGGGGCGGTGGCGGGGGATCGAACGACAGCGGCGGCAGCCCCCCCCTGGCGTACGACGACCCGGTGACCTACAGCACCAGCCCCAATGCCTCGCTCGCCAGCGCCACCGAGGCCAGCGCCGTCACGCACCACCAGATCACCCTTGGCGGCCGGGCGCTCGCCTACACCGCCACGGCCGGCCACCTGACGGCCCATGCCCTGGTGGGCGACGCGCCGCTCGCGAGCCTGTTCTACGTGGCCTACACGCTGGACGGCGCCAATCCTGCGACACGGCCCGTCACCGTCTTCTACAACGGCGGCCCCGGCTCGGCCAGCGTCTGGCTGCACCTGGGCTCCTTCGGACCGAAGCGACTGGCCACGGGTGCGCCCAGCACGTCGCCCACCAGGCCGTTCCCGCTGGTCGACAACGCCGAATCGCTGCTCGACGAATCCGATCTCGTCTTCATCGATGCCGTGGGCACGGGGCTGTCCGAAGCCATTGCGCCGCAGAGCAACCGCAGTTTCTGGGGCGTGGATGCCGACGCGGATCTCTTCCGCGATGCGATCCGCCGCTGGCAGGCGCTCAACAGCCGCTCCGCCTCGCCGCTTTTCCTGTTCGGCGAGAGCTACGGCACGCTGCGCAGCGCGGTGCTCGCCGAGCGGCTCGAGTCGGCCGGCGTAGCGGTGGCCGGCGTGATCCTGCAATCGTCCATCCTCAACTACAACAGCAACTGCGGCGTCTTCTCGCCGGGCACGGTGGATTGCACCGGCTACCTGCCCAGCTACTCCGCGGTCGGCGCCTGGTTCAGCCTGACCACGCCGGTCCCTGACGACCTCGGCGCCTTCCTGGGCGAGATGCGCGATTTCGCCGAGACCAGCTACCACCCGGCGGTGGTCGACTGGCTTACCGCCGGCACCCCGCCGACATCGGAGCTGCTGAATTCGCTGCAGACGAACACCGGCGAGGCGGTCTCGCAATGGCAGGCCCAGTTCAGCCTCGGGCCGGATCTCTTCCAGCGCACGCTCAAGCCGGGCGAGATCACCGGCCGCTACGACGCCCGCATGGCCGTGCCCAACGGCAGCCCGCTGGCCCGCGAAGGCGACCCGTCGTCGACCGTGATCAGCGGCGAGTTCGAAACGGCCATCAACGACTACCTGCCCGCGGTGCTGGGTTACGGCACCCGCAGCCACTACGTCACCGTGAGCGACGCCATCAGCTACTGGGACTTCGGCCACGACGGCCAGGAACTGCCCGATGCAGTGCCGGACCTGGCCGCGGCGATGGCCATCAACCCGGACCTGAAGGTGCTGTCGGTGGCCGGGGTGGACGACCTGGCCACGCCGTTCTACCAGACCGAGCGCGACCTGGCACGCCTGCCGGACCTCGCCTCGCGCTTCACCGTGCGCGCCTACCTCGGTGGCCACATGACCTATCTGGACGACGGGTCGCGCGCTGTCGAAAAGGCCGACCTGGCGGCCTTCTACCAGGCCGCGGCCGCCGCGGCGGCGCGCGCCGCCAGAAGAGGAGCCGCGCGATGAGACGGCTGCTGCAAGCGTTCTGCCTGGCCATGACCGCCGGGCTCTTTGCCGCCCCGGCACTGGCCCAGGCAGTGCTGCGCGACCCGGCGATCCCCGAGTCCCTGCGCCACGTGACGCCGTCAGCCGAGACGCGCGGCGAGGCCCTGCAGGCGCAGGTCCAGGCCAAGCTGCGAGCACGGTTCGAAGCGGCCGACACCACCGGCGCCGGCGACATCAGCCGGGCTCAAGCCGAAGCCGCCGGCCTGGGATACGTCGCCAGGCATTTCGACGAGATCGACGCCAGCCGCCACGGCAGCGTGAGCTGGACCCAGGTGCAAGCCTGGCTGGCCCAGCGGCAGCGAAGCCGCTAGGGCCGGTCAGGCGCTCAGCCGCGCCTTCAGCAACTCGCCGGCCTGCGCCGGATTGGCCTTGCCCTTGCTCGCCTTCATCACCTGGCCGACCAGGGCGTTGAAGGCCTTGTCCTTGCCGGCCTTGTATTCCTCGACCGACCGCGCATTGGCGGCGATCACCTCGTCGACGATCTTCTCCAGCGCGCCGAGGTCGTTCATCGGCTTCAGGCCCTTGGCCTCGATGATCGCATCGACATCCGTGCCTTCGCCGCTCCACAGCGCCGAGAACACCTGCTTGCCGGCGTTGTTCGGGATGGTGCCGTCCTGGATGCGCTGGATCAGCTTGCCCAGCGTGGCCGGCGCCACCGGCGCCTCGCCGATCTCGCGGTCCTCGCTGTTCAGTCGCTTGCTCACCTCGCCCATCAGCCAGTTGGCGACCAGCTTGGGCGCCTTGCTCGCATCGCGCGCCTCCTCGTAATAGCGGGCGAAGGCGAGGCTCTGGGCCATCATCGTGGCGTCGTACTCGGGCAGGCCGTCGGCCAGCATGAAACGCTCGGCCATGGCGCCAGGCAGCTCGGGCATGGCGGCCTGCACGGCGGCGACCCACTCGGGCGCGATCACCAGCGGCGGCAGGTCCGGATCAGGGAAGTAGCGGTAGTCGTGCGCGTCTTCCTTGGTCCGCATCATGCGGGTCGCCCCGCGGCCGCCGTTGGCGTCGGGATTGAACAGCACCGTGGCCTGCTGGATCTCGCGGCCGTCCTCGATCTCGTCGATTTGCCACTGCACCTCGGCCTCGATGGCCAGCTGCAGGAATCGGAAGCTGTTGAGGTTCTTGATCTCGCGCCGCGTGCCGTAGGGCGCGCCGGGCCTGCGTACCGAGACGTTGGCGTCGCAGCGGAAGGACCCTTCCTGCATGTTGCCGTCGCAGATGCCCAGCCACACGACCAGGCCGTGCAGGGCCTTGGCATAGGCGACCGCTTCGGCGGCCGAGCGCATGTCGGGCTCGGTGACGATCTCCAGCAGCGGCGTGCCCGCCCGGTTCAGGTCGATGCCCGACGCGCCCGGTGTCTCCAGCCCTTCGTGCATGGACTTGCCGGCGTCCTCCTCCAGGTGGGCGCGCGTCAGGTGCACCGTCTTGGCCTGATCGCCGACGAAGAAATGCACCGTGCCGCCCTGGACCACCGGGATCTCGTACTGGCTGATCTGGTAGCCCTTGGGCAGGTCGGGGTAGAAGTAGTTCTTGCGGGCGAAGATGGACTGCGGCGCCACCTTGGCGCCCACGGCCAGGCCGAAGCGGATGGCCCGCTCGACCGCCCCGCGGTTGATCACCGGCAGCGTGCCCGGCAAAGCCAGGTCGACCGGGCAGGCCTGGGTGTTGGGCTCGGCGCCGAAGCGGGTGGAGGCGCCGGAGAAGATCTTCGACGCGGTGGACAGTTGGGCGTGCGTCTCGAGGCCGATCACGACCTCGTAGCCGCGGATGAGTTGAGGGCTGCTCATGGCTGGCGTGTGTGGAAGTCCGTGGCCTGCTGGAAGGCGTGGGCGGCCTGGAGCAACTGGCCCTCGGCGAAATAGTTCCCCAGCAGCTGCAGCCCGACCGGCATGCCATGCTCGCCGAAGCCCGCGGGCACGCTCATGCCGGGCAGGCCGGCCAGGCTGCCGGGCAGGGTGAAGATGTCGGCGAGGTAGGCCTTGACCGGGTCGTCGCCCTGCTCGCCCAGCTTCCACGCCACCGTGGGCGCCACCGGGCCGGCGATCAGGTCGCACTCGCGGAAGCAGGCCTGGAAGTCGTCGGCGATCATGCGGCGCAGCTTCTGGGCCTGCAGGTAGTAGGCGTCGTAGTAGCCGTGGCTCAGCACGTAAGTGCCGATCATGATGCGGCGCTTGACCTCGGGGCCGAAGGCTTCCGAGCGCGTCTTCTTGTACATGTCGAGCAGGTCGATGTACTGCTTCGCGCGATGGCCGTAGCGCACGCCATCGAAGCGGCTCAGGTTCGAGCTCGCCTCGGCCGGGGCGATGATGTAGTACACCGGGATGGACAGCTCGGTGCGCGGCAGGCTCACATCCACCAGCGTGGCGCCGAGCTTCTCGTACTCGGCCAGCGCGGCGCGCAGGGCGCCGTTGACGTCGGCGGCGAGGGCGGCCGGGAAGAACTCCTTCGGCAGGCCGATGCGCAGGCCCTGCAGCGGCTTCGCAGCCGCCGCTCCTTCGCGGGGCTTCAGCATCTGCGCATGGAAGTCCTGCGGCGGGCGCTGCACGCTGGTCGAATCGCGCTCGTCGAAGCCGCTCATGGCCGACAGCAGCAGCGCGCAATCCTCGGCCGAGCGGGCCATGGGGCCGGCCTGGTCGAGGCTCGAGGCGAAGGCGATCATCCCGTAGCGCGAACACACACCGTAGGTCGGCTTGATACCGGTGATGCCGGTGAAGCTGGCCGGCTGGCGGATCGAGCCCCCCGTGTCGGTGCCGGTCGCTGCCGGCACGAGACGCGCTGCCACCGCCGCCGCCGAGCCGCCGGAAGAGCCGCCGGGCACGCGCGTCGCATCCCACGGGTTCTTCACCGGCCCGAAGGCCGAGTTCTCGTTGGCCGAGCCCATGGCGAACTCGTCGCAGTTGAGCTTGCCGAGCGAGACGACGCCGGCGGCCGCCAGGCGCGCCACCACCGTCGCATCGAAGGGGCTGGCGTAGCCTTCGAGCATCTTCGAGCCGGCCGTCGAGGGCTGGCCGCGGGTGACGAAGATGTCCTTGTGCGCGATCGGCACGCCGGTGAGCGGGCTGGCCTGGCCGGCGGCACGGGCGGCGTCGGCCAATTGGGCGGCCGCGCGGGCGCCGTCTGCATCGAGGTGCAGGAAGGCGCCAAGGGATCGGTGGTCGGCGATGCGGCCGAGCAGGTGGTCGACCAGCTCGACGCTGGACACCTGCTTGTCCGCCAGGGCGCGGCTCAGCGCGGCGACGCCCAGGTCGTGAAGCGCGGCCCTCATTCGATCACCTTCGGCACGAGGAACAGACCGTCTTCCAGCGAGGGCGCGCTGGCCTGGTTGGCCTCGCGCTCGTTGCCCTCGGTGACCACGTCTTCGCGCAGCCGCAGCTGCACGGCCTGCACGGCCGACAGTGGCGTGTACAGCGGCTCTACGCCGGCGGTGTCGACCGCGCTCATCTGCTCGACGATGCGAAAGAAGCCGTTCAGGTCGCCGAGCATCGCTTGGGCTTCGGCGGGCGAGAGTTCGAGTCGCGCCAAATGGGCGATTCGGCTCACGTCCTCGGGGGTGAGTGCCATGGGTGATTCTTGGGTTGTGCGCGCCGATCGCCAGGCGCGCGGCAGGCCCGCCGCGAAGGGCGCCCCCGGGCAAATTTCGGGGTGCCGCCCCACGAAAGGCCCAGGGGGCTTGCGGTATTATCTCCGGTTATCCACAAGCCGCCGGAATACGTCAGGGCGGCCAACCCTGCAAAGCGCTGCAGCAGCCCTTGGCCGAAAGGGGCGATGCAACGCGGCGGCGGATGGCGGCGCGAAACACGCGGTGTCGTGGGTCACGTTTGGATTCCCGCGACTGCGGCTATTCTGGCCCGACTCGATTTCGGGCCCTGCCCGCAGAGCTACTGCCGCCACCGCGCCCCTCATTCATGCTGCCCTGTGCTGTCGAGCCCTCCATGCGCCGCGTCTGCGCGCGTGGGCGGGCGGCCCGGACGCTGGCAGCTTCGCTTCACTGATCCCACATGTTCGCACCGCTGCGTCGTTACTTCTCGACCGACCTCGCCATCGACCTGGGCACCGCCAACACGCTCATCTACGTGCGCGGCAAGGGCATCGTGCTCGACGAGCCCTCGGTCGTCTCGATCCGCCATGAGGGCGGCCCGAGCGGCAAGAAGACCATTCAGGCCGTCGGCAAGGAAGCCAAGGCCATGCTGGGCAAGGTGCCCGGCAACATCGAGGCCATCCGCCCGATGAAGGACGGCGTGATCGCCGACTTCACCGTCACCGAGCAGATGCTCAAGCAGTTCATCAAGATGGTCCACCCGGCCTCGCTGCTCAAGCCGAGCCCGAGGATCATCATCTGCGTGCCCTGCGGCTCGACCCAGGTCGAGCGGCGCGCGATCCGCGAGTCGGCCCTGGGCGCCGGCGCGAGTGAGGTCTACCTGATCGAAGAGCCTATGGCCGCCGCCATAGGCGCCGGCCTGCCGGTGAGCGAGGCCTCCGGCTCCATGGTGGTCGACATCGGCGGCGGCACCACCGAGGTGGGCGTGATCTCGCTGGGCGGCATGGTCTACAAGGGCTCCGTGCGGGTCGGCGGCGACAAGTTCGACGAGGCCATCATCAACTACATCCGCCGCAACTACGGCATGCTGATCGGCGAGCCCACCGCCGAGGCCATCAAGAAGAGCATCGGCTCGGCCTTCCCCGGCAGCGAGGTGAAGGAGATGGAGGTCAAGGGCCGCAACCTGTCCGAAGGCGTGCCGCGCAGCTTCACCATCTCTTCCAACGAGATCCTGGAAGCCCTGACCGACCCGCTCAACCAGATCGTCTCGTCGGTCAAGAACGCGCTCGAGCAGACCCCGCCGGAGCTGGGCGCCGACATCGCCGAGCGCGGCATGATGCTGACGGGCGGCGGCGCGCTGCTGCGCGACCTGGATCGCCTGCTGGCCGAGGAGACCGGCCTGCCGGTGCTGGTGGCCGAGGACCCGCTGACCTGCGTGGTCCGCGGCTGCGGAATGGCCCTGGAGCGCATGGAGCGCCTCGGAAGCATCTTCACCTCCGAATAAGGCTTTCCGGGCCGCCGGCCCGCCAGGCGACGCCATGCCCCACGGCACGCTCGACCGCTCACCACCACCGTTCTTCCGCCAGGGCCTGCCGGCGCGGACGAAGCTCGTGCTGTTCTCTGCACTGGCGATCTTCCTCATGGCCGCGGACGGCCGCCTGGCGCTGATCAAGCCACTGCGCGCTGCCGCGGCCACGGCGTTGCTGCCGGTGGTTCGCGTATTGAGCATCCCCGTGCAGGGCTGGAACGACGCCGGCGACTACCTCGGCGGGCTGAAGACGGCGCTGGCCCACGAGAACGAGATGCGCCAGCTCCTGGCCGCGCAGGCCGAGCGCTCTTCCCGCGTCGAGCAGCTCGCGCAGGAGAACGCCAAGCTGCGCGCGCTGCTCGAGCTGCGGCCGGCCATCAGCGTCAAGAGCCTGGCTGCGGAGATCCTCTACGAGGCACCGGACCCGTTCTCGCACAAGGTCTTCCTCGACCGCGGCAGCCAGAACGGCGTCGCCGCCGGCGCCCCGGTGGTCAATGAATCCGGCGTGCTCGGCCAGGTCACACGCGTCTACCCGTACTCGGCCGAGGTCACGCTGCTGGTCGACAAGGACGCCGCCATCCCGGTCGTCAACAGCCGCACCCAGCACCGCAGCGCGGCCTTCGGCAGCGGCGACGGCCACACGCTGGAGCTGCGCTTCGTGGCCAGCAACGACGACGTGCAGTCGGGCGACGTGCTCACCACCAGCGGGGGCGATGGCGTCTACCCGCCGGGCCTGGCGGTGGCCAAGGTGGCCGCGGTCAACCGCAGCGCGGACTCCTCCTTCGCCCGCATCCAGCTGGCGCCCACCGCCGTGCCCGACGGCGTGCGCCACGTGCTGGTGCTGGAGCCGGTGGGCCTGCAGATGCCGCCGCGGCCGGAGCCTTCGCCGGAGCCCGACAACAGCGCCCGCAACCGCCGCGGAGGCAAGCGATGAGAGGCGTGATCATGCCGCGCGGCTCCGACCAGCTGCTGCTGCCGGTCAACCCGCTGTTCGTGTGGTTCACGTTGCTGCTGGCCTTCGCGGTCAACCTGGTGCCTGTCGGCCGCGTGGCGGCCATGCCGGACCTGATGGCCCTCACGCTGGTGTTCTGGAACGTGCACCAGCCGCGCCGCGTCGGCATCGGCTGGGCCTTCCTTTTCGGCCTGCTGATCGACGTGCACCAGGGGGCGCTGCTGGGCCAGCATGCCCTGGCCTACACGGTGCTCAGCTACCTCGCGATCATGATCCACCGGCGCCTGCTGTGGTTTCGCATCCTCGAGCAGATGCTGCACGTGCTGCCCCTGTTCTTCGCCGCCCACGCCGCCTCGCTGGTCGTGCGGCTGATCGTGGGCGACAGCTTCCCGGGCTGGAGCCTGTTCATCGCGCCGCTGGTCGAGACCGCCTTGTGGCCGGTCGCCGCGGCCCTGCTGCTGGCACCTCAGCGCCGGCCGCCCGACCCCGACAAGAACCGCCCGTTGTGACGAGGCAGTCGTGACGGAACTCAAGGACCTGGGGCGCGAGCTGGACCGATTCCGGCTGCGCATCCTCGCGGCGGGCCTGTTCGTGCTGATCGGCTTCGGCCTGCTCACGGCCCGCCTGGTCTACCTGCAGGTCATCCGCCACGAAGACCTGGCCAGCCAGGCCGAGGCCAACCGCACGGCCATCGTCCCCATCGTGCCCAACCGCGGCCGCATCATGGACAGGCACGGGGTGGTGCTGGCCAACAACTACACCGCCTACACGCTGGAGATCACCCCGGCCAAGGTCGACGACCTCGAGGCCACCATCAACGGCCTGGCCGAGCTGGTGGACATCCGCCCCAGCGACCGCCGTCGCTTCAAGCGCCAGCTGGAGGACAGCAAGAGCTTCGAGTCGCTGCCCATCCGCAACCGGCTGACCGACACCGAGATGGCGCGCTTCGTCGCCCAGCGCTTCCGTTTCCCGGGCGTCGAGATCAAGGCCCGGCTGTTCCGCAACTACCCGCTGGGCGACACCGCAAGCCACCTGCTGGGCTACATCGGCCGCATCAACCAGACCGAGAAGCAGGCGATGGAGGACTGGGACGAGGACACCCTGGCCAACTACCGCGGCACCGAGTACATCGGCAAGCTGGGGCTGGAGCAGGCCTACGAGAGCGAGCTGCACGGCCGAACGGGCGTGGAGCAGGTCGAGACCTCGGCCGGCGGCCGCGCAGTTCGGCGGCTCGACAGCCGGCCCTCGACCCCCGGCAACACGCTGATCCTGTCGATCGACATCAAGCTGCAGGCGCTCGTCGAGCAGCTGTTCGGCGAACGCCGCGGTGCCCTGGTGGCCATAGACCCGCGCAACGGCGAGGTGCTGGCCTTCGTCTCCAAGCCGACCTTCGACCCCAACCTGTTCGTCGACGGCATCGACGTGGACAACTGGCGCGACCTGAACGAGAACATCGACAAGCCGCTGCTCAATCGCGCGTTGCGCGGCACCTACCCGCCGGGCTCCACCTTCAAGCCCTTCATGGCGATGGCGGCGCTGAACTCCGGCAAGCGCGACGCACACACCGTCATTCAGGACAACCTCACCTACAGCTTCGGCGGCCGCACCTTCGGCAGCCCAGAGACCGATCGCGCCGGCCCCAAGGACATGCGCGCGGCCATCGTCACCTCGAGCAACGTCTACTTCTACAGCCTGGCCAACGAGATGGGCGTGGACCTGATCCACGACCAGCTCGAGCCCTTCGGCCTCGGCCGCCGCACCGGCATCGACATGGAAGGCGAGGTGACCGGCGACCTGCCCTCCACCGAATGGAAGCGGCACCGGTTCAAGAAGCCGGAGCAGCAGAAGTGGTACGCCGGCGAGACGATCTCGCTCGGCATCGGCCAGGGCTACAACAACTTCACCATGCTGCAGATGGCCACGGCCGTGGCCACCCTGGCCTCGGGCGGCCAGCGCTTCAAGCCGCGGCTGGTGCACGAGATCGAGGACATGGTCGGCGGCGGCAAGCGGGAGATCTCGTCCGCGGCGCTGCCGGCGATCGGCCTGAGGCCATCGGACGTGGCGGTGATCCGCGACGCGATGAACGGCGTGACGATCGCCGGCACTTCGGCCAAGGTCTTCGCCGGCGCCGGCTACCAGAGCGGCGGCAAGACCGGCACCGCCCAGGCCGTGGGGGCCCGCGCCAACGAGAAGTACAGCGCGGCCCGGGTCGCCGAGCACCTGCGCGACCATTCGCTCTACATCGCCTTCGCGCCGTTGGACCAGCCCAAGGTGGCCCTGGCGGTGATCGTCGAGAACGCCGGCTGGGGCTCGGGCGCCGCCGCGCCCATCGCCCGCCGTGTGCTCGACTACCTGCTGATGGACCAGTACCCGAGCGAGGAAGACATCGCCCTGGTGCGCGAGGGCAAGGGCATCGCCCCGATCGGCACGCCGCGCAAGCCGGCCGACATCCCCCTGCCGGCCGGGCCGGGCAGCTCGATCGCCATGGGCCTGGTGGCCGCGCCGGATCCGGCAGCCGGTGCCGCGAGTGCGGCAGCGTCGGCACCCGCGCCTGCTGCGTCCGCCGCGCGGCGCGCTCCCGCCTCCGCCCCCGCATCGGCCGTCAAGCCGGCGTCGGGCACCTGGGCCGGCGCCGGCGTCACGGCGGCTTCGGGAGCACGACGATGAGCGTCGTCATCGAACGCCCGCCGTTGTGGAGCCGCATCAAGCCGGTCTTCTCCGGCTTCGACCTCCCGCTGCTGCTCGCCCTGACGCTGCTCGGTGGCCTGGGCCTGATGACGATGTACTCGGCCGGCTTCGACCACGGCACGCGCTTCGTCGACCATGGCCGCAACATGCTGCTGGCGCTGGGGGTGCTGTTCCTGGTGGCGCAGGTGCCGCCGCAGCGGCTCATGCGCATCGCCGTGCCCTTGTACGTGGTCGGCGTGGCGCTGCTCGTCGCCACCGCGCTGTTCGGCATCACCAAGAAGGGCGCGACGCGCTGGCTCAACATCGGCATGGTGATCCAGCCCTCCGAGCTGATGAAGCTGGCCATGCCGCTGATGCTGGCATGGTGGTTCCAGAAGCGCGAGGGCCAGCTGCGCACGCTCGATTTCGCCGTCGCCGGCGCGCTGCTGCTCGTGCCCGTGGGCCTGGTGGTCAAGCAGCCCGACCTGGGCACTGCGATCCTGATCCTGTCGGGTGGGCTGTACGTCATCTACTTCGCGGGCCTGAGCTGGCGGCTCATCCTGCCGGTGCTCGTCGCAGGCGTGCTCGCCATCGGTGCCGTGGTGCTTTCGGCCGATCGCATCTGCCAGGACGACGTGAAGTGGCCGCTGCTGCGCGACTACCAGAAGCACCGCGTCTGCACCCTGCTGGATCCGACCACCGACCCGCTCGGCAAGGGTTTCCACATCATCCAGGGCATGATCGCCATCGGCTCCGGCGGCCCCACCGGCAAGGGCTTCATGAAGGGCACCCAGACGCACCTGGAGTTCATCCCCGAGCGGACCACCGACTTCGTCTTCGCGGCCTACGCGGAGGAGTTCGGCCTGGTCGGCACGCTCTCCCTCATTGCCTGCTTCGGCTTCGTGCTGGTGCGCGGGCTGCTCATCGCCGCGGAGGCGCCCACCGTCTTCACCCGCCTGTTGGGCGGGGCGCTGACCTTGAGCGTCTTCACCTACGCCATGGTCAACATGGGCATGGTCAGCGGCATCCTGCCCGTGGTCGGCATCCCGCTGCCGTTCATCTCCTACGGCGGCACGGCGATGGTCACGCTGGGCCTGGCGCTGGGCATGCTGATGTCGATTGCCAAGAGCCGGCGGCTGATGCAGAGCTGAAGATCATTCAGCCCCTACGCCGCCTTCGGCGTCGGTCCCCCGAGGGGATCAGTCGCCTAGGGGCGGCCCGTCGGCGACTGAATGAGCCCCTACGCCGCCTTTGGCGTCGGTCCCCCGAGGGGATCAGTCGCCTAGGGGCGGCCCGTCGGCGACTGAGGCCGATTCAACCCGCCGCCGGCGAGGCGGCTGTCGCGACTTCAGGCGTTGCGACCGGCAAGGGAAAGCGCACGGTGAACACCGTGCCCGGCCCGCCGCCCGGTGCCGAAGAGGCCGCCGGGCGCGCGTTGTCGATGGTCACCGTGGCACGGTGCTTCTCGGCGATCTCGCGCACGATGGCCAGGCCCAGGCCGCTGCCGTCCACGTTCGTCCCCAGCGCGCGGTAGAAGGGCTGGAAGACCAGCTCGCGCTCCGCCTCCGGGATGCCGGGGCCGTTGTCCTCGACCTGCAGCACCAGCACCTGGCCGAAGGGATCGGGCGTGATGCGCACCGTGACCGTGCCGCCCTCCGGCGTGTACTGCAAGGCGTTGTCGACGAGGTTGCGGATCATCTCCCGCACGAGCAGGGGCTGGCCGTGCAGGCGCGGCACGCTGTCGGCATCGCCGTCCGGGCCCTCGTAACCCAGGTCGATGCGCTTCTCGAAGGCCTTCGGCAGAAAGTCCTGCACCGTGTCGGTGGCCAGCCGCAGGAGGCTGAAGTCCTGCGTGCGGCGGGCCTGCTCCTCGTCCTCCGCCCGTGCCATGGCCAGCAGCTGGTTGACCATGTGTGCGGCGCGCTGGCTCGAGCGGGCGATCTGCTGCAGGGAGCGCTTGACGGACTGCGCGTCCCCGCCGCCCGCGTCGATCTCCCTTTGCGCCAGCTCGGCCTGGGTGCGCAGGCCGGCCAGCGGCGTCTTGAGCTGGTGCGCGGCGTCGGCCAGGAAGTGCTTCTGCGTGGCCATCGACTGGTCCAGCCGCATCAGCAGGTCGTTGATGGCACGCACCAGGGGCGCGACCTCCTCCGGCACGTCATGCTGGTCGATCGGGCTGAGGTCGTGGCTCTGCCGGCGCTGGATGCGCTGCTGAAGCTGGTTCAAAGGGGCGATGCCTCGCGCCAGCGCGAACCACACCAGCAGCACCGCCACCGGCAGGATGACGTACTGCGGCAGCAGCACGCCCTTGATGATCTCGGTGGTCAGGCGGCTGCGCTTTTCCAGCGTCTCGCCGACCTGCACCAGGCCGATGCGCACCGGGTCGTCCGTGGCTGGCTCGACCTTCAGGCTGGCCACCCGCACCGGCTCGTTCTGGATCGTCTCGTCGCGAAACTGCACCTCGCCCACGGGGACGGGCGCCGCCGGGTCGGCGTCCGGCGCGGGCAGTTCGCGGTCGCCGGCGAGCACCTCGCCCTTCTCGTCAAGCACCTGGAAGTACACCCGGTCGACATCGTCGCTGCGCAGCAGGGCCGCCGCCGGCTCGGGCAGGGTGAGCACCGCCTCGCCGCTGCGCGGAGAGGCCACCACCAGCTGGCGCGCGATCATGCGTGTCAGCTGCGCCAGGTCGCGGTCATAAGGCCTGGCGGCGATGTTCTGCGCCACCAGCCAGGTCAATGCCGCGCTCATCGGCCACAGCAGAAGCAGCGGCACGAGCATCCAGTCCAGGATCTCGCCGAAAAGGGAACGCTGCTCGCGCGCGGTGGCCTTGCTCACGGCTTCAGCATAGCCGCGCAGCTGACGTCAGCCTTGTGGGATCAGCCCTGGATCTTTTCCAGGCAGTAGCCCAGGCCGCGCACGGTGGCGATCCGGATCGGGCCCTGCTCGATCTTCTTGCGCAGCCGGTGGATGTAGACCTCGATCGCGTTGTTGCTGACCTCTTCGCCCCACTCGCACAGGCGGGCGACGAGCTGGTCCTTGCTGACCAGGCGGCCGGCGCGCTGCAGGAGCACCTCGAGCAGGCTGATCTCCCGGGCCGACAGCTCGATCATCTGGTCGTTGATGTAGGCCACGCGGCCGGTGGCGTCGAAGCTCAGGGGGCCGTGCTTGATGATGCTCGAGGCGGTGCCCAGGCCGCGGCGGGTGAGGGCGCGCACGCGGGCCTCCAGCTCCTGCAGCGAGAAGGGCTTGGCCATGTAGTCGTCGGCGCCGAGGTCCAGGCCCTTGACACGCTGCTCGACCGAATCGGCGGCCGTCAGGATGAGCACCGGCATGCTGGAGCCGCGCGCCCGCAGCTTGCGCAACACCTCCAGCCCGTGCAGCTTGGGCAGGCCCAGGTCCAGGATCACCAGGTCGAATTCGTGCGAGGCCAGGGCCGCGTCGGCTTCGCTCCCGGTGCCGACCTGGTCGACCGCATAGCCCGCGCCACGCAGCGAGCGCAGCAGGCCGTCGGCCAGGACCTGGTCATCTTCTGCAATCAGGATGCGCATCGGCCTTGTCTCCTGGGCCGGTTCTTCATGACCAGCCCGTGCCCGAATTCTAGGCAGCCAGGCGTGGCCGGCCTTGACATTCGACAAGGCCGAAAAATCCACTGTACGAATATCCAGCTTCTGACATAATCGCCGTTCAATACTGACGACTGACACCGATGGCCAAAAGGAGTCCTGCCGAGATGGACGCACCCGTGAAAAACCTGAACACCGAGAAGTCCAAGGCCCTGGCGGCCGCGCTGGCGCAGATCGAGAAGCAGTTCGGCAAGGGCTCGATCATGCGTCTGGGCGAGGGCGAGGTGATCGAGGACATCGAGGTCGTCTCCACCGGCTCGCTGGGCCTGGACATCGCCCTGGGCGTCGGCGGCCTGCCGCGCGGCCGGGTGGTCGAGATCTACGGCCCCGAATCCTCCGGCAAGACCACGCTCACACTGCAGGTCGTGGCCGAGATGCAGAAGCTCGGCGGCGTCGCCGCCTTCATCGACGCCGAGCACGCGCTGGACATCCAGTACGCCCAAAAGCTCGGCGTCAACCTGCAGGAGCTGCTGATCAGCCAGCCCGACACCGGCGAGCAGGCGCTGGAGATCGTCGATTCCCTGGTGCGCTCCGGCGCGGTCGACCTCATCATCATCGACTCAGTCGCCGCGCTCACGCCCAAGGCCGAACTCGAAGGCGAGATGGGCGACAGCCTGCCGGGGCTGCAGGCCCGCTTGATGAGCCAGGCGCTGCGCAAGCTCACCGCCACCATCAAGAAGTCCAACTGCATGGTGATCTTCATCAACCAGATCCGGATGAAGATCGGCGTGATGTTCGGCAGCCCCGAGACCACCACCGGCGGCAACGCGCTGAAGTTCTACTCCTCCGTCCGGCTCGACATCCGCCGCATCGGCTCGATCAAGAAGGGCGAGGAGATCATCGGCAACGAGACCCGCGTCAAGGTCGTCAAGAACAAGGTCTCGCCGCCGTTCAAGGAAGCCGAGTTCGACATCCTCTACGGTGAGGGCATCAGCCGCGAGGGCGAGATCATCGACCTGGGCGTGACCGCCAAGATCGTCGAGAAGTCCGGCTCCTGGTACGCCTACAACGGCGAGAAGATCGGCCAGGGCAAGGACAATTCGCGCGAGTTCCTGCGCGAGAACCCCGCGCTGGCCCGCGAAATCGAGAACAAGGTGCGCGAGGCCATGGGCGTGCCGCTGCTGGGCGGCGAGGCCGCCGAGTAGGACGGCCCCCGAGCCGACGGCGGCATGAAACGCCCGCCGCTCAGCCTGAAGGGCCAGGCCCTGGCCCTGCTGGCCCGGCGAGAGCACAGCCGGGCCGAACTGCGCAACAAGCTGCTTGCCCACGCTCGCAAGCGCGCACAGGCGGCGGCTGAAGAGGTTGCCCGAGTGGCCGCCCTGGGGCCGCGCGACCCTTGGGACCGGCCCGAGCTGGCGCATCCTGATCCCGCCGGCGAACCCGTCGTCCCAAGCGTCATCTTCGACGCCGACGCGGCGACCGAAGACATCGATCGCCTGCTCGACGAGCTCGAGGCCGCCCGCCACCTGAGCGACGCTCGCTTCGCCGAAAGCCGCGTCAACGCCCGTGCAAAGCGCCAGGGCACGTCGCGCATCCGGCAGGAGCTGGCGCGCCACGGCGTCGAGCTGGATGCCGAGACGGCCCGCCAACTGCGTGAAACGGAGATGGAGCGAGCGCGGGCCGTCTGGCAGCGCAAGTACGGCGGCACTCCCCCATCCGATCCGGCCGAACGCGCCCGCCAGATGCGCTTCCTCGCCGCGCGCGGTTTCGCGGCCGAGGTGGTGCGCCGCGTGGTGGGCGGCCGCGATGATGACTGATTGACCGCGGTCATCGTCGTTCCTCGCGGGCACCACGTATGCTGCGTTGCAACACGCGTGCTACAGTGAAATGTTGTCCCGGCGCTCGTCCGAATCTCGCGGCGCACGCGGCTCAGCACGCCTGCCGTCCCCATGCCGCTGCCTTCCGCCGACCCCCAGCGCCAACTCAAGCACCAGCGTTCGATCCAGGTTCAGGCCTACGCCCGAGCCGACGGGCTCTGGGAGATCGACGCCTTCGTGCGAGACACCAAGACCCGGCCGACCCATAGCGCCGGCCGCGAGCGCCCGGCCGGCGAGCCCATCCACGACCTGCACCTGCGAATCGTCGTCGACACGGCCTTCAACATCCTTCAGTCCGGCGCCGAATCGGTCGCCATGCCTTATCCCGGCCATTGCGACGAGCATGGCGACCGCTACGCCGCTCTGGCGGGCCTGAACCTGATGCAGGGCTTCAAGCGCGCGGTACGCGAGCGCCTGGGTGGCGTGCAGGGATGCACCCACCTGAGCGAGCTGGCCGACGTGTTGCCGACGGCCGTCGTCCAGGCTTTCGCCGGCGACGTGCTCAAGGTCCACCCCGACAGCGATACCAAGCCCTTCCAGCTCGACCGCTGCCACGCGCTCGCCTCCGACGGCGAAGCTGTACGTCTGCACTATCCCCGTTGGTACCGTCGTCAGCCTGGCGCTACCAATCTGTCCGACAATCCGGCGCCGGCCGCGGTCCCGCCGCCCGCCGGCGGCTGACCGCCGGCGCCCTTCGGCCGCCGTTCGTTTTCGTCCCGCAATCACGACTAGCCCCCCATGAAGATCCACGAATACCAAGGCAAGGAACTCCTGCGCCAGTTCGACGTGCCGGTGCCGCGCGGCTACCCGGCGTTCACCGTGCAGGAGGCCACCGAGGCCGCTCAGAAGCTGGGTGGCAAAGTGTGGGTCGTCAAGGCACAGATCCACGCCGGCGGCCGGGGCAAGGGCGGTGGCGTCAAGCTGGCCAAGTCGATGGACGAGGTGAAGGCGCTGGCCGGCCAGATCCTGGGCATGCAGCTGAAGACGCACCAGACCGGTCCCGAGGGCCAGAAGGTGCGTCGCCTGTACATCGAGGAAGGCGCGGACATCCAGAAGGAGTTCTACGTCTCGCTGGTCACCGACCGCGCCTCCCAGAAGGTCGCCCTGATCTGCTCGAGCGAAGGCGGCATGGACATCGAGGAGGTCGCCCACAGCACCCCCGAGAAGATCATCACCGAGCTGGTCGACCCGCTGGTCGGCCTGACGGACGCGCAGGTGAAGAAGGTGGCCGAGGCCGTCGGCATGAGCGGCAACACGGTGGACCAGGCCGTCACGCTGTTCAAGAACCTGTACCGCTGCTACATGGAGACGGACGCCTCGCTGGTCGAGATCAACCCGCTCAACCGCGACAGCAAGGGCAACCTGATCGCTCTCGACGCGAAGTTCAACTTCGACTCGAACGCGCTGTTCCGCCACCCCGAGATCGTGGCCTACCGCGACCTCGATGAAGAAGACGCGGCCGAGATCGAAGCCAGCAAGTTCGACCTGGCCTACATCTCGCTGGACGGCAACATCGGCTGCCTCGTCAACGGCGCAGGCCTGGCGATGGCCACGATGGACACCATCAAGCTGTTCGGCGGCGAGCCGGCCAACTTCCTCGACGTGGGCGGCGGCGCCACCGCCGAGAAGGTCACCGAGGCCTTCAAGATCATGCTGAAGAACCCGGACGTCAAGGGCATCCTGGTCAACATCTTCGGCGGCATCATGAAGTGCGACACCATCGCCGACGGCGTGATCGCAGCCTGCAAGGCGGTGAACCTGTCGGTGCCGCTGGTGGTGCGCATGAAGGGCACCAACGAAGACCTGGGCAAGAAGATGCTGGCCGACTCGGGCCTGCCCATCATCAGCGCAGACACGATGGCCGAAGCGGCGACCAAGATCGTTGCGGCGGTGAAGTAAGCCCAGGAGCACAGAACATGTCCATCTACATCAACAAAGACACCAAGGTCATCACCCAGGGCATCACGGGCAAGACCGGGCAGTTCCACACCCGCGGCTGCCGCGACTACGCCAACGGCAAGAACTGCTTCGTCGCCGGCGTGAACCCCAAGAAGGCCGGCGAGGATTTCGAAGGCATTCCGATCTACGCCAGCGTCAAGGAAGCCGCCGGCCAGACCGGCGCCACCGTCAGCGTGATCTACGTGCCGCCCGCCGGCGCCGCCGCGGCGATCTGGGAAGCCGTCGAAGCCGACCTCGACCTGGCGATCTGCATCACCGAAGGCATCCCCGTGCGGGACATGCTCGAAGTGCGCAACAAGATGAAGGCCAAGGAGGCCGCAGGCGGCAAGCGCACGCTGCTGCTGGGCCCGAACTGCCCCGGCCTCATCACGCCGGACGAGATCAAGATCGGCATCATGCCGGGCCACATCCATCGGAAGGGCCGCATCGGCGTGGTCTCGCGCTCGGGCACGCTGACCTATGAAGCGGTGGCGCAGCTGACCGAGATCGGCCTGGGCCAATCCTCGGCGGTCGGCATCGGCGGCGATCCGATCAACGGGCTGAAGCACATCGACGTGATGAAGGCCTTCAACGACGATCCGGACACCGATGCCGTGATCATGATCGGCGAGATCGGCGGCCCGGACGAAGCCGAAGCCGCGCGCTGGTGCAAGGCCAACATGAAGAAGCCCATCGTCGGCTTCATCGCCGGCGTCACCGCCCCCCCGGGCAAGCGCATGGGCCATGCCGGCGCCCTGATCAGCGGCGGCGCCGACACGGCCGACGCCAAGCTGGCCATCATGGAAGAGTGCGGCTTCACGATCACCCGCAACCCGTCGGAGATGGGCAAGCTGCTCAAGGGTCTGCTCTGATCCGATGGGGGAGTGCGTACTAACACGAACATCTCCCGGCGCGTCTGAATTTACACTTCGGCCCGCGCAACACACCACCAAAGAGGGCTGCGGCCCTCTTTTCGTTTTCCCTCCGCCGCCGCACCAACCACGATGGACCTCACCTCTGCCGCTTTCTGGGCCGCCCTCGGCTCGATCATCTGGGTCAACATCCTGCTGTCGGGGGACAACGCCGTCGTGATCGCGCTGGCAGCGCGTGCCCTGCCGCCGCACCAGCAGAAGAAGGCGATCTTCTTCGGCAGCGCAGCGGCGATCGTGATGCGGATCGTCCTCACGCTGATCGCCGTCGAGATGCTCAAGTGGCCGTGGCTGAAGGTCGTGGGCGGCCTGCTCCTGGTCTACATCGGCGTGTCCCTGCTGCTGGAGGAAACCGAAGGTGACGAGGAGGGTGGCGAATCGGCCAACTCCGGGCTGCTCACCGCCATCCGCACGATCCTGGTGGCTGACCTGGTGATGAGCCTGGACAACGTCCTGGCGGTCGCCGCAGCGGCCAAGGGCGACACGGTACTGCTGGTGCTCGGCCTGGGCATCAGCATCCCGCTGATCATCTTCGGATCGACCTTGCTGCTGAAGGTGATGGAACGCTTCCCCATCATCATCACCGCGGGCGCGGGCCTGCTGGGCTGGTTGGCCGGCGAGATGATCCTGACCGATCCGGCCATCGTCGCCCGGTTCGGCGAATTGCCGCACAGCACCGTCTACATCGGCGCGGGCCTGGGCTCGGCGATCGTGGTGGCGGTGGGCCTGTTCCTGAAGAAACGCCAGCACTCACGGCAGCCGGCCTGAGCGCCGGCCAGCCGCCGGCCCGCCAGCATCGGGCCGCGATGCCGTCAGGGGGTGTTGCGCATGCCACATCCCGAAACGTCCCCCGGCACAGCCCCTGTGCTAACGTCAATCGACTTATAACGGGGGGTATCGGGCAATGGGTGGCAACGGTGCCACGTCTTGGAGCCAGGCGCTGCGGCGCCGTTGGCCGTGGCAGCGTCGCGCGCGCGGCTTCGCCGCCGGTGTGACGCTCGGCTCACCCAGCGAGATGCCCGGCGTGCAGATCGGCGGCTACCCCCTGGTGCGCACCTTTGCGCATGGCGCCCTGGGTGAATTGCATCTGGCCAGCGACCCGGACAGCGGCGCCCCCCTCGCCATCAAGACGGTCCGCCTGCACGGTGGGGAGCTGACGCGCGAACGTTTCCTGCGCGAGTCTCATGCCGCTGCCAAGCTCCGGCACCCGGCCATCGTCCAGTGCCACGCGACCGGCATCGAAGGCCAGGGCGAGGAGGCGGTGGGCTGGATCGCGATGGAATGGATAGCCGGCAGCGACCTTGCCCGCTACACCTGCACCGCCCGCCTGCTCCCGGAGCCGCTGGTTCTGCAGCTGATGGCGGACGCGGCCGAGGCGCTCTCGCATGCGCACCGCCAAGGCGTCGTGCACCGCGACATCAAACCGGCCAACCTGCTCTTCAATCCGGCGAACGGCAGGCTGAAGGTCGCCGACTTCGGATGCGCTCATCTCACCGATGCAGAACGCAGCCGCAGCGGCGTGCTGGCCGGGACGCCCGTCTACATGGCGCCCGAGCAGCTCGCCGGCGCACCTGTGGACGGCCGCTGCGACCTCTATGCGCTCGGGGTCGTGCTGTTCGAGCTCCTGACCGGCCGCCTGCCCTTCGAGGCGGGCTCGATGGGCGAGCTGCTGCGGGCGATCACCTCGGAGCCGCCGCCTTCGCTGCGGCGGCTGCGACCGGACCTCCCGGTGGCGCTGGACGAATTGCTGGCGCACCTGCTGGCCAAGGCGCCGGGCGACAGGCCGGCGGACGGAAACGCCGTGGCGCGTGAACTGCGTCATGTCGCGGCGGCGCTCGAGCCGACCTTGGTTTCCCCTGGGGCGCCAGCATCGGCGGCGGCAGGCACAATGGACGCGCCTCTTTGCCCTACGCCGCCGACCCTCCCGTGAGCATGCAACTCGAATTCTTCAGCGCACTGGATACCGGCCGTGCGCGGAGCAACAACGAGGATGCCATTCGGGTCGACGAAGACCTCGCCCTGGCCGTGCTGGCCGACGGCATGGGCGGCTACAACGCCGGCGAGGTGGCCAGCGCAATGGCGGTGGATCACGTGTGCGAGGACATCGCGCGCTGGCTGACCGCCGCCCATGAAGGGCCGCGCGACGAGGAGGAGATCCGGCAGGCGATGATGGCCAGCGCCCAGCGGGCCAACCAGGCGGTCTTCGACGCCTCGCAGAACCGGCCGGAATACGCAGGCATGGGGACCACGCTCGTGACAGCGCTGTTCAACGAGGACAGGGTCTGGGTGGGGCACATCGGAGATTCCCGCGCCTATCGCCTGCGCGGCGGCAAGCTCGAGCAGCTCAGCCGCGACCACTCGCTGCTGCAGGAGCAGATCGACGCCGGCCTGCTGACCCCGGAAGAAGCCGCCTACTCGATGAACCGCAACCTGGTGACGCGGGCGGTCGGGGTGGAGCCGGTGGTCGAGCTCGAGGTGGTGGGCCACGAGCTGCGGGCGGGTGACACGGTCATGCTTTGCTCCGACGGTTTATCGGACATGCTGCCCGATGCCGCCATCGCGCAGGTGATGCGCGCAAGCGACAATCTGGAAATGACGGCCCAGGCCCTCATCGCTGCTGCCAATGCGGCAGGCGGCCGGGATAACATCTCGGTGGTCCTGGTACGCGCCAAGGGGGGTGCCGCCCAGACCGGGCGCGCTTGGTGGCCATTCCGCCGCGCCTGAGCGACGGCGGCGCGGAGACAACAGAGGACAGCATGGGCAAGCTCGTCGTATCGCTAGACAACGTCGTCATCAAGGAAGTGCCGATCACGAAGGATCGCACCACCCTCGGTCGACGGCCCTACAACGACATCGTGATCGACAACCTCGCCGTCTCGGGCGAGCACGCCGTGATGCTGGCCGTGGGCAATGACGTCTTCATCGAAGACCTCAACAGCACCAACGGCACCTACATCAACGGCAAGGCGGTCAAGAAGCAGCTGCTGGTGCACAACGACACGGTCGAGATCGGCAAGTACCGCATCAAGTTCGTGGTCGACGAGGTCCCGGACTACGAGAAGACCATGGTCCTGCGCCCGGGCTTCAACCCGGCCGGCCCGGCCACCGTGCCGCCGCCGGTGCAGTCCATGATCCCGGCGTCCATCAAGGTGCTCAACGGCGGAGCGGCCGGACGCGAAGTGCTGCTCACCAAGGCCGTGACGACCGTCGGCAAGCCCGGCGTGCAGGTCGCCTCGATCGCCAAGCGGCCGACGGGCTACGTGCTGTCGCACGTCGAAGGTGTGGCGCACCCCAGCGTCAATGGCGAGCCGGTCGGCGACGGTGTGGTCTCGCTGAAGAACGGCGACATCATCGACCTGGCCGGCACGCAGATGCAGTTCATTCAGGGGTGACTGAGGCCCCACGGCCCCTTGCCAGGGGCCTGCCCCCCGAGGGGGCTCGCGCAGCGGACCGGCTTCAGCCGGATCCGCGCACGCCCTGGGTGGGAGCGGCGCTGCGCGCACTCGGAAGAAGTCGCTGACCTAGCAAGAGGGGCGGAGCGGATCCGCGCATGTCCTGGGTGGGAGCGGCGCTGCGCCCGCTCGGAAGGCGTCGCTGACCTGGTCGGCGGGGCGCAACGGACGGTCTGCTGCCGGATCGGCGCACGCCCTTGATGGTGGGCGGCGTCTGGCGCGGCTTTTCGACCGTGAAGCTGTTCACGGTTGTTCAGTCAGCGGGGCGCGGGCCGCCCGCGCATCCCACGAAACGAGCAATCGGCACCTTGCGCCTGCCGGAGCGTCGCCGCACCATGGCGGCGACACATGAACATCAGAATTCTCGGCTGCTCGGGTTCGATCGCCCGCGACTGCCGCACGACCAGCTTCCTGCTCGACGACGATGTGCTGATCGACGCCGGCACCGGCGTGGGCGATCTGACCCTCGACGAGCTGGCCCGCATCGACCACATCCTGCTGAGCCACTCGCACCTGGACCATGTGCTCGGTGTGCCCCTGCTGGCCGACAGCGTGATGCGTCGGCGTAACGGTCGCGGCCCCATCCAGGTCCACGCGCTGCCGGAGACCTTGCAGGTCCTGCGCCAGCACCTGTTCAACGACCAGCTCTGGCCGGATTTCACGCGCCTTCCCACGGCCGTGCGGCCGGTGCTGCAACTCAAGCCGCTGGCCGTCGGCGAGCGCCTGACGCTGGGCGCCCAGCAACGCCCGATCGATGTCCTGCCCGCATCGCACGCGGTGCCTGCCTGCGGCTACGCCGTGCAGGCGCCGAGTGGCCGAGTCTGGGTGTACACGGGCGACACCGGGCCTAACCCGGCCTTGTGGGAGGCTCTGCGGGGCCGCGACATCGGCCAGCTGGTCATCGAAGTTGCCTTTGCCGAAGCCGACCGCGCCGTGGCGGCCGACAGCCGCCACCACTGCCCTTCCACACTCGCGGGCGAACTGGGCCACGTCGCCGCGGGCGTCGAGGTGCTGCTGACCCACATCAAGCCCGGCGAGTTGGAGACGATCCGGTCGGAACTGGCCGAGCGCCTGCCGACGCTCGCCTTCGAGGCCCTTCGCGCCGGCCAAACCTTGCGCCTGGACTGACAATTTTCGTCACCCGCTCCCGGCGGGTCGACGAAATTGGGCGCTGAACACCGACCAGTTTGGTCCGCGCCAGTGAAGAGTTCACACCGCAGACCCTTCGCAAAGCTGGCACGGGATTCGCAATTAGGGGGACAAGGGTGGCGGATTGACCACCCTCCTCGTGACCCTCTCCCCCGCTGACCCAAGGAGTTCCTCTATGAAGCGCGTTCAACAAGGTTTCACCCTCATCGAACTGATGATCGTCGTGGCGATCATCGGCATCCTGGCCGCGGTTGCGCTGCCGGCTTACCAGGACTACACGGTCCGCTCCAAGGTGGCTGAAGCCATGGTCCAGATGTCCGCGGCCAAGGAAGCGGTCGCCGAGACGGCCGCTTCGCTGGACGGTGGCCTCGCCGCTGTGACGCAGACCAACTCGGGCTACAACTTCGCGGGCACGAAGTACGTCACGTCGATCGCCATCGCCGACGGCGGCAAGATCACGGTCACCACCCGCTCGACGGGTGCCGCCGTTGACCCGGTGTTCGAGCTGACCCCGACCGCTGGCAATACCCCGAACGACCCGCTGCAGTGGACGTGCACCCTGACGACCGGCGAGCCGAAGCACGCTCCGGCCTCCTGCCGTCCGAGCTGATCCTCGGTACAGAGTTGCCAAGAATGGGGCCTTCGGGCCCCATTTTTCATTTGCTCGCCCCATGTCCTCCCTGCGCCTGCCTGCGTTGCCCAACGAGTTGCCGCTGCTCGCCTACGTGGCCAGCATGCCGTCTCTGGCGTTGGGGTTCTATTCCCTCAGCAACCATGATGCGACTCGCATCGTCCAGGTGGCAGTCCTGCTCGTGACGGCATTGGCCGCGATGGCCGTGTCGATCGCCAACCCTGCGCGTGCGCAGTGGCGACTCTCACCCGCCCACTTCCTCGCCGGCCTGTTGGCGCTGGCCAGCATCGCGATGTCGCCCGTGCCGGCGATGGCCTGGCGCGAGACGGCGTTGATGCTGGGCCTCGCAGGCACCGCCTGGGTCGTCGCCGGACGCTTGAGCGTCACTTCGCTGGCACCGGCCCGGCAGGCCGCCTTGCTCGGCAGTTGCCTCTATGCCTTCGTGCTGGCGATGCTGATGCTGGCACCCCTGGTCCACCGGTCACCGATGGACTGGTCCAGCCTGGCGGTCGGCTACGACAACTACCGCTTCTTCAATCACGTCCAGACGGTGGCCCTGCCGCTGCTGGCCATCGTGGCGCTGCAGCCTGCTGCCGAACGCTCCGGCCGCTGGATGCGCGCGGCCGCGTGGTTCTCCATGGTCGTCTACTGGATCTTCGTCTTCTGCAGCGGTGCGCGCGGCACGGCCCTCGGCATCGCCGCCGCCATGATCGCTGCCTGCCTGGTCTCGGGTTGGCGCGCCACCGCGGCGCTGCAACGGGCGCTGATCGCTTCGGCTCTCGTCGGCGCGGCCGCGTACGCGCTCGTCTTCGTGCTGCTCCCCGCGACCGGTCTGCTGCCGGTCGGCGCATCCGCCGAGCGCTCGATGCCGTCGCTGGCTTCCGACAGCTCGCGCCTGCTGCTGTGGCACATCGCCTGGGACGACATCCTGGCGTCACCCTGGCTCGGCATCGGGCCCATGCACTACGCTCACTTCCCGAATCCCAAGGCCGCGCATCCGCACAACGTCTACCTGCAGGTCGCCGCCGAGTGGGGCCTTCCGGTCCTGGTGGCGCTTCTTGCGCTCGCCTGTCGCGTGCTTTGGCGCCTCGGCCGCGCCGTTCGTGAAGCCGCGACCGATGCGCGCAACGAGGGGGCCGGACTGCTCGTGGCCTGTCTCGCGTTCCTGGCCGACGGCTTCGTCTCGGGCAACTTCGTGATGCCTGTTTCCCAGATGTGGATCGTGCTGTGCATCGCCTGGGCCATGGCGTGGCATCGCATGCAAAGCGCGGCCGGCTCGGCCAGGCCGCGAGGTTCAGCCGTCTGGCCGCGCGCAGCAACGACAGTCTTGCTGGCCTCGCAGGTCTGGCTCGTGGCCGAGGCGTGGCCGGAGGCGAGGGACATGGCAGCATATTTCGCTCACGTCCCTCGCGAGGTCGCTCCGAACAGTCGGACCAGCCCCCGCTTCTGGTCCGACGGCTGGTTCTGAGCAAACGCTGGAACAATGGCGACCTTTCGTCGCCTCGACCTGCCCATGCGCTCCCTCGTGGTCTTCGCCCTCGCCCTGCTCGGCCCCACGCTGCTGGCGTACAACCTGTCGCCCTCGGCCACGCTCCTGAACCAGCTGCTGGCCGTGGCCGGTTGGGGCGTCGTGCTCGCGGCCATCGGTGGGCGGCAGACGGGTAGCGCGGGCCTCGTTCGCATCGTGCCGCTGGCCGCGGCGCTCGGGCTGTATGCGGTCGGCGTGGTGGTCTCGGCACAGGTCAGCCTGCCGATGCCCCTGGCCCTTTCAGCCATCGCCTGCCTCGCGGCGGCAGCCGCAGTCGCGGCCCATGGCGCAGCGCGCGGCCTGGATGCCTCCGACACCGCCGAAGCCTTCCACGCGGCCATGCTGGCCGCCGGCCTGGCCAGCGTGGTCATCGGCCTGATCCAGGTCTTCGCCCCCGGCTGGGCTGACGGGAACCTCATCGCGCGCTCCGGATTTCCCGGCCGCGCCGTGGGCAACGTGCGGCAGCCGAACCACCTGAGCAGCCTGCTGATGTGGGCGCTGGTCGCTTGGGTGCCGCTGGCGCAGCTGGGGCGTGTTGGCGGCTGGCGTTTCGGCCGCCTGCCGGCCCTGGTGCTGGCGGCCTTGCTGGTGTGGGCCGACGTGCTGACCGCGTCGCGCACCGGCGTGGTCGGGGTGCTGCTGCTGGCGCTCTGGGGCTTGTTCGACAGGCGGCTCGCACGCTGGATCCGCATCTCCCTGGGCCTGGCGCCCGTCGCCTATCTCGCCTTCTGGCTGCTGATGGCGGGCTGGGCCCATTGGACCGGCCAGACCTTCGGCGGCGAGGAGCGCTTGTCGCAGAGCGACATCTCCTCTTCACGCTGGGGCATCTGGGCCAACACGCTGGACCTGATCCGGATGCATCCGCTGATGGGTGTCGGCTTCGGCGAGTTCAACTTCGCCTGGACGCTGACCCCGTTCCCCGGCCGGCCGGTGGCCTTCTTCGATCACACGCACAACCTGCCCCTGCAGTTGTGGGTCGAACTCGGCCTGCCTCTGGGCACGCTGGTGCTCGGGCTGCTGCTGTGGGCCCTGGCCCAGGCCGGTGCCCGCGCCTGGCGCGTGGAGGGCGAGGCGGGCCCGGGCTCGCGTGCGGCCTTCGTGATGGTGCTGATGATCGGCGTGCACAGCCTGTTCGAGTACCCGCTCTGGTACGCCTACTTTCTGCTGCCCACCGCCTGGGCCTGGGGCTATGCGATGGGCGAGCCGCAAAGCGGGTTCCCGCTCGACTCGACCTTCGAGCAGATCCTGCGGCGTGCCGGCCGCAGCGTGGTGTGGCCCATCGCCGGCGCCCTCATGGTCGCCGGCAGCCTGTTCGCGCTGTGGGACTACTGGAAAGTGGTGGTCATCTACGCGCCGGGCGAAGGCGCCGGCCCGCTCAACGAGCGCATAGAGCGCGGCCAGGGGAGCGTGTTCTTCTCGCACCATGCCGACTACGCCGCGGCCACCACCACCGAGCCGCCGTCGATGGCCATGGCCGCGTTCAACGTCACGACGCATTCCCTGCTGGACACGAGATTGGTGATGGCCTGGGCCGATGCGCTGGACGAGTCCGGTCACCGCGACAAGGCGAGCTACCTGGCCCAACGCCTGCGCGAGTTCCGGAACCCGGCCTCGGCGGAGTTCTTCGAGGCCTGCAACGACCCGTCCCGTGCGCCAGAGGCGCCGTTGCCCTACCAATGCGATCCGGCCCCGAAAGGCCTGACCTGGCAGGACTTCCGCCCGAGCGGCCAATAGCCCGAGTGGCGCCGCGCCGGGAAGGGCGCGGCGCACAATCCTGCACCGGCCCACCGGCCACCGTCTTGATCGAGGTTCACACCATGAACGCCCCCGACAAACTGCCCTCGCTGGATTCCGCCGCCCTCGGCCGCTTCGTCGACGAAGCCTGGCGCGAGCGCATCGTGCCGCAGCTGACCGACTACATCGCGGTGCCTGCCAAGAGCCCGCTGTTCGACCCCGACTGGCAAGCCCACGGCCTGATCGACCGGGTCGTGCGCGACGCGGCAACCTGGGTCGAGGGCCGCAAGGTGCCCGGGCTGACGCTGGAGGTCATTCGCGCCGAGGGCCGCACGCCCGTCATCTTCTTCGAGGTCGAATCCACCCGGCCGGGCAGCACGCAGACAGCGCTGATGTACGGCCACCTCGACAAGCAACCCGAGTTCAACGGCTGGCGCTCCGACCTGGGCCCGTGGACGCCCAAGATCGAGGACGGCAAGCTCTATGGGCGCGGCGGCGCCGACGACGGCTACGCGGTCTACGCGGCTGTCAGCGCGATCGAGGCCCTGAAGGCCCAGAACATCCCGCATCCGCGAATCATCGGCCTGATCGAAAGCTGCGAGGAATCCGGCTCCTTCGACCTGCCGTTCTACCTCGACAAGCTGAAGGACCGGCTGGGTGACGTGAGCCTGGTCGTCTGCCTGGACTCCGGCGCCGGCAACTACGACCAGCTCTGGCTCACCAGCAGCCTGCGGGGCAACATCACCGGCACGCTCAAGGTCGAGATCCTCAGCGAGGGCATCCACTCGGGAGATGCCAGCGGCCTGGTGCCGTCGAGCTTCCGCATCCTGCGCCAGGTGCTGGACAGGCTGGAGGACGCCAAGACCGGCAACCTGCTGCCCTCGGTCTTCCACTGCGAGATCCCGGCCGATCGCATCGCGCAGGCCCGTGCCACCGCCGCCATCCTGGGCGACGAGGTCTGGAAGCGCTACCCCTGGGCCTGCGGCGCCGACGGCGGCGCGGCACTGCCCACCACCACCGACCCGGTCGAGGCGCTGCTGAACCGCACCTGGCGGCCGACGCTGTCCATCACCGGCGTTGACGGCATCCCGCCCCTGTCGAACGCCGGCAACGTGCTGCGCCCCTACACCGCGTTCAAGCTGAGCCTGCGCCTGCCGCCGCTGGTGCCTGGCCACGAGGCCGCCGTGGCGTTGAAGACGCTGCTCGAGGACAACGCGCCCTACAACGCCAAGGTCACCTTCGAGCCGGACGGCCGCGCGAACGACTGGGGTGCCACCGGCTGGAACTCCCCCACGACCAGCGCCTGGCTGGAAGGCGCGCTCGATGCCGCCTCGCGGACCCATTTCGGCGCGCCGCTCGGCTACATCGGCCAGGGCGGGACGATCCCGCTCATGAATCTGCTGCAGCAAGGATTCCCCCGGGCGCAGATGATGGTCTGCGGCGTTCTCGGTCCGAAAAGCAACGCCCACGGGCCGAACGAATTCCTGCATCTGGGCTACGGCGAGCGGCTCACGGCGGCCGTCGCAGAGGTGATGGCCGCTCATCCGTGACGGATGCCGCGGCTGCGCCGTCCACTCCACGGTTTTGTGGGTGGCAAACGCGGCTCTCAGGCCTACATTGACGGCTCGGGATACCAGAGGGTAGGGAACGAAGAAAGGGCGGGGAGCATCGGCTCCCCGCCCTTTGCTTCTTTCGGCCCCTGGCAGGCGCCAGGGTGAAATCTGATCAGCGTTGCGCGTAGTTCGTCGAGTACGGCTGGCGCAGCGTCGGGCCGACGCGCTGGTAGGTCTCGGTGTCGAACGGGTTCAGCTCGCCCTTGGCGCGGGCCGCCAGGAACTCGCCACGCACCTCGTCGCGCGTCTTGCCGCCGTCGGCCACGGCCGTCTTGGCCGCGTCGCGCCCCTTGAACAGGGCGACGAAACCTTCGCCGGCACCGGCGATCTCGGCCTGGCGCCAGGCTTCCGGCCGGAAGCTGGAAATGTTCTTGGCATCGCGCTCGGCGAGGTACTGGTCACGCACGGCTTCGCGGGTCAGGCCGTCGGCCGATTGCGCGGCCGGCAGTTGCAGGATCGCTTCGCTGTCGAAGACGTTGCGCAGCGGCGACTGGGCGAAGGCGCCGGCGGCGGCGGTCAGGGCGATGGCGGCGATGGCGAATTGGGCTTGCTTGGCAAACATGATGGTTTCCTTTCAGGGTCTGGGTCAGACGGGGCCTGATCCTGCTGGCGCGCTCGTGGCGCGTCCTTTCAGCGAGGTACCGGCCTGTATCGATTCATGATGGGGGGACGACTTCAGTCGTCGACGGGCCGCTCCCTAGACGACTGATCCCGTCGGGGGACCGACGCCGAAGGCGGCGTAGGGGCCTTTACTTGCCGGCGTGGGCCAGGCGGGTCTGCTGGGCGCGCTCGGTGGCCGGGCGGTAGGCGACGGTCTCGTAGTCGAAGACGCTGACATCGCCGTTGGCGCGGGCGGCCAGGAATTCATTGCGAACCTGCTCCCGGGTCAGGCCGGTCTCGGAACGGGCGGCCGGGAGGGCCAGCGCGGCTTCGCTGTCGAACACATTGCGGTCGGTCTTGTTGTCGGCGGCGAAGGCGGTGCCGGCAACGGCGAAGGCGAGGGCGGCGACGGCGATCTGGGCTTGCTTGGCGAACATGGTGGTCATCCTTTGAGTGAAACTGTGCAATCGTTTCCGGGCATGGCGTGAGGGCTTACTCTTGCTCTCCGTCTTGTCCAGCCTCGGTGAGTCGTTTGACGTTTGCGGCTCATCGATGGGCTCAACTGTAGAGATCCTTGCCCAGGCAATAAATAGCGGCGGCGTGCACAGCGTGTTCGCGGAACGCGAATAATCCGTAAAAACCCTAGGGCGCCGCGAGACCGACGCCTACGCGCCGCGCCCGCTGAATCAAGCCGCGCGCGTCCAGTAGCCGGGGTCGCCGTAGCTGTGCTTGAGGAAGTCGATCCACAAGCGCACCCGCAAAGGCAGGTGGCGGGCACTGGGGAAGACGGCATGGATGCCGTTGGGCGGGGCGGCGAAGTCGTCGAGCACGCTCACCAGCCGGCCGCCGGCGATGTCGGCCTGCACTTCCCAGGTCGAGCGCCAGGCCAGCCCCAGGCCCTCCCGGCACCACTCGTGCAACACCTGCCCGTCACTGCAATCCAGCCGGCCGGCCGGACGCAGGTGGATCACCTCACCCTCGACGAGGAAGGCCCAGCCGCGAGACTGGCTCGCCTCGGAGCTCAGCGTCAGGCATTGGTGACGGGCCAGTTCGCTCGGATGCTGCGGCGTCCCTGCCCGCAGGAGGTAGCTCGGCGCCGCCACGCACAGCCGCCGGTTGTCGGCCAGGCGGACGCTGACGAGGCTGGAATCCGGCAGGTCGCCCACGCGCACGGCGCAGTCGTAGCCCTCGTTGACGAGGTCGACCACCCGGTCGGCCAGGTTCAGCGAAAGGCTCACATCGGGATGACGCTCCAGAAAGGCCGGCACCAGCGGCGCCAGGTGGCGTCGCCCGAAGCCGGCCGGGCCTGTGACACGCAGGTGGCCGCTGGCCTTGACGCCGCCCGCCGAGACGCTGGCCTCGGCATTGTTGAAATCGGCCACCAGCCGCTGGCAGTTCTCGAGGAAGGCGCTGCCCTCGTGGGTGAGGCTGATGCGGCGCGTGGTGCGCTGCAGCAGCTTCACGCCCAGGCGCGCTTCGAGCGCATCCATGCGCCGGCCGATGACCGCCGGCGCCACGCCCTCGGCGGTCGCCGCGGCGGTCAGGCTCCCCTTGGTGGCCACCGCGACGAAGGTCTCGATCTGCTTCAGCCGGTCCATCGGCACATGCTACGCCGCCCCGATCTGTGCGTTCAAGTCACAAATCCATCGCCTGCGGCGCTGTTAATCATCGGCCAGGTATCGAATAAATTGCCATGCCATGGACCCCAAGCCGCCTGCTCCCCGTGCCGTGCTCTTCGATGCCTACGGCACGCTGTTCGATGTCTACAGCGTCGGACTGGCGGCCGAGCAGCTGTTCCCCGGCGCCGGCGAGCGCCTGGCCCAGTTGTGGCGCGACAAGCAGATCGAGTACACGCGCCTGTGCTCCATGAGCGGCCGCTACCAGCCCTTCTGGGCCCTGACCGAGGCGGCCCTGCAGTTCAGCGCCGAGCGCCTCGGCCTCAAGCTGACCCCGCCAGGGCAGCAACGGCTGATGAACGAGTACCGGCATCTCTCGGCCTTCCCCGAGAACCACGCGGTGCTGGCCGAGCTGAAGCGGCGCGGCATCCGGGCCGGCATCCTGTCCAACGGCGACCCGACGATGCTGGCGGTGGCGGTGAAAAGCGCCGGCCTGTCCGAGCTGATCGACCCGGTGCTCAGCGTGCACGAGACTCAGCGCTTCAAGACCGACCCCGCCGCCTACGCCATCGGCCCTGCGGCGCTGGGCCTCGCGCCGCGCGAGATCCTGTTCGTCTCCAGCAATGGCTGGGACGCCGTCGGCGCCACCTGGTACGGCTTCACCACCCTGTGGGTCAACCGCATGGGGCTGCCGGCCGAGCGCCTGGGCACCGAGCCCACCCGCACCGGCCGCAGCCTGCGCGACGTGCTCGACTTCTTTCCTTCCTGATCCCTTGAACTTCCAATAAACCCGAAGAGGCAACCCCGATGAGCGAACGCATCTCCCTCCACGGCCTGCAGGTCGATGGCCAACTCAAGACCTTCATCGACGAGCAGGTGCTGCCCGGCACGGGCGTCGACGCGGGCGACTTCTGGGCCGGCTTCGACCGCATCGTGCACGAGCTGGCGCCGAAGAACGCAGCCCTGCTGGCCGAGCGCGATCGCCTGCAGGCGGCGATGGACGAGTGGCACCGCGCCAACCCGGGTCCCCTGGACAAGAAGGCCAAGCAGAAGGCCTACCGCAAGCACCTGCAGAAGATCGGCTACCTGGTCGACGAGCCGGCGAACGCGAAGGTCAAGACGAAGAATGTCGACGCCGAGCTCGCCGAGCAGGCCGGGCCGCAGCTGGTGGTGCCCATCACGAATGCGCGTTATGCCCTCAACGCCGCCAATGCGCGCTGGGGCTCCCTGTACGACGCCCTGTACGGCACCGACGCGCTGCCCGAGATCGATGGCGCCGAGAAGGGCCCGGGCTACAACCCCGTGCGCGGCGCCAAGGTCATCGAATACGCGCGCCACGTGCTGGACCGCACCGCGCCTCTGGTCACGGGCTCGCATGTCGATTCGACCGGCTACCGCGTGGAGGGCGGCTCGCTGGTCGTCACTTTGAAGGACGGCACGACCACGGGGCTGAAGAAGAACAAGCAGTTCATCGGCTACCAGGGCGCCGCCGATGCGCCGTCTTCCGTCCTGCTGCAGCACAACGGGCTGCACCTGGACATCCGCATCGACCGCGAGACGCCCATCGGTGCCGAGGATCCGGCCGGCGTCGCGGACCTGGTGATCGAGTCCGCGCTGTCGACCATCCTGGACCTCGAGGATTCGGTGGCAGTGGTCGATGCCGCCGACAAGGTGCAGGCCTACGGCAACTGGCTCGGCATCCTCAAGGGCACGCTGACCGAGACCTTCGTCAAGGGCGGCCAGCAGATGACGCGCGGCCTGAACGCCGACCGCATCTACACCGCGCCCAAGGGCGACGGCAGCGTCACGCTGCATGGCCGCTCGCTGCTGTTCGTGCGCAACGTCGGCCACCTGATGACCAACCCGGCCATCCTCTGGGGCGCCGAGGGCCGCGAGATCCCGGAAGGGATCCTGGACGCGGTGGTCACCACCACCATTGCGCTGCATGACCTGCAAGGCCACGGCGCCAATGGCCTGCGCAACTCGCGCACCGGCAGCGTCTACATCGTCAAGCCCAAGATGCACGGGCCGGCTGAAGTGGCGTTTGCCGACGAGCTCTTCGGCCGCATCGAGAAGCTGCTGGGCCTGCCGAAGCACACCGTCAAGCTGGGCATCATGGACGAGGAGCGCCGTACCTCGGTGAACCTCAAGGCCTGCATCGCCGCGGCGAAGTCACGGGTAGCCTTCATCAATACCGGCTTCCTGGACCGCACCGGCGACGAGATGCACACGGCCATGCAGGCCGGCCCCATGCTGCGCAAGGGCGATATGAAGTCCAGCGCCTGGATCCAGGCCTACGAGCGCAACAACGTGATCGTCGGCCTGCAGTGCGGGCTGCGCGGCAAGGCGCAGATAGGCAAGGGCATGTGGGCCATGCCGGACCTGATGGCCGCGATGCTGCAGCAGAAGATCGCCCATCCCCGGGCCGGCGCCAACACCGCCTGGGTTCCCAGCCCCACCGCTGCCACCCTGCACGCGCTGCATTACCACCAGGTCGATGTGTTCAAGGTGCAGAAGCAGATCGAGAAGGACAGTCGCAAGGCCGACCGCGATGACCAGCGCGACGAGCTCCTGCGCGGCCTGCTGACGATCCCCGTGGTCGCCGCGCCGGCCTGGAGCGACGCCGAGAAGCAACAGGAGCTGGACAACAACGCGCAGGGCATCCTCGGCTACGTGGTGCGCTGGGTCGACCAGGGCGTGGGCTGCTCCAAGGTGCCCGACATCCACAACGTCGGCCTGATGGAAGACCGCGCGACGCTACGCATCTCCAGCCAGCACATGGCCAACTGGCTGCTGCACGGCGTGGTCAGCAAGGCCCAGGTGCGCAACACCCTCAAGCGCATGGCCAAGGTGGTGGACCAGCAGAACGCCGGCGACGCCGCCTACCGGCCGATGGCCGGCCGCTTCGACGACTCGATGGCCTTCCAGGCGGCCTGCGACCTGGTGTTCAAGGGCGTCGAGCAGCCGAGCGGCTACACCGAGCCGCTGCTGCATGCGTGGCGCCTGAAGGTGAAGGCGGCGTAAGAGGGCAGAGCGGCCGGCACCGCTCTGCGCGACTACGCGACCTCCTGATACCCCTTCCTCAGCTTCTCGGCGATCAGCTTCTGCACTTCCCGCTGGGCGCGCTGCTCGTCGGGGAAGGGCTTGATCTGCACCTGGCCGCGCGTGCCGATGCGCCCGAAGCTGACGGTCACGTCGGAGCCTTCCTGGCCGATCCGCCAGAACCGGCGCGAAGAGCCCTCGACAAGCTCGAAGTGGCGCATCGACGCCGTACCGGCCCCTTGCGGCGCGGCGCCGCTCGCGTCCATCACCTCCGGCGATACGGCGCCGGTGTCCGATGCCTCGGCAGCCGGCGTCGCCATCGATTCCTCTTCGTCCGGCGTCACATCGGCGGGCGACTCCCCGGAGAGCGCCCGCTCGATGCGCTCGATGACCGCCTCGGGGGCATGGAACCAGTCCCTGGACAGGACCTGCACCACGCGCCATCCGAAGGCTCCCAGGATGCGCGGCCGCGAGACGTAGCGCTCCAGCACGTCGGGATTCGCGTAGTGCGCCTCGGTGTCGACCAGCACGCCGAGCTGGTAGGTCCCGCCCGGGCCGCGGATCGCCAGGTCGCAGCGGAAGCGCGACTGCCCGACCTGCTCGTCCACCTGGTGCCCGCGCGTGCGCAGCGCCGAGGCCAGCTGCTCCAGCACCTCGTCTTGCAGGACCTGCTCCGTCAGCGCCTGGCGCGTCGCCGGATTGAGCCCCTCCAGCACGCGCTGGGCCCCCTCCCGCTGGCCGCCGGACACCTGCTCGGCGTAGCGCAGGAACTGCCTCAGCGCCGAGGCGCCGTCGTTGTAGTCGTTGGTGATCGCGTCATGGCGGATGCTGCTCACCACCGCCATGTGATGTCGGGCCCGGCTGAAGATCACATTCAGGCGCTTCTCGCCGCCGCGCTGGTTGATGGGCCCGAAGTTCATCAGCATCCGCCCGTTGGGGCCGGGCCCGTAGCAGATGCTCAGCAGGATGATGTCGCGCTCGTCGCCCTGGACGTTCTCCAGGTTCTTGACGAACAGTCCGCAGAACTGCTCGTCCTCCTCTTTCACGTACTCCGCTTCCAGGCGGGTGCCGAACGCCGGATCCTGCGTGGCCAGCATCGCCAGCGCGTCTTCGATCTCGCCTTGCTGCGCCTCGGAGAACGCGACGATGCCGATGCTGCGGCCGCTCTCCCGCGCCAGCAGCTCGCGCACCAGCTGCGCGATGTAGGCCGCCTCGGCGGCGTTGCGGCGATCCTCGTATCGCCCTTCGGGCAGCGCGTGGAAGCTGATCGGGCGTGACAGCAGCGCGTCCGCGTGCAGGCCTATCGTCTCAGGCGTTGGGATGGCGCCCACCACGATCTCCCCGCGCCGGGCGGCCATCGACGTGCGGTCCGGGATCGTGTACAGGGTGCCGGCATAGAAGGCCGCATTGGAAAAGCCGATCAGCGACTCGCTGCGGCTGCGGTAGTGCCAGGACAGCACCGTCGCCTGCAGGTTGCGGGCGCCCTGGTTCAGCAGGCTGTCCGCATCCAGCACCACCGACAGCCGCTCGCCGTCGCGGGTGACCTCCACCGTATCGCCCTCGTCGTCGCGGCCGGACGAGAAGAAGCTCGTGGGCGGCAGCTGCATCTCGTCGCCGACGATGATGACCTGCGGCGCCCGCGAAAGCGCCGGCACCGCCTCCTCGACCGTGATCTGGCTCGCCTCGTCGAACACGACGACGTCGAACAGGTCGGGCAGCAGGGGCAGGGTGTCCGACACCGACAGCGGGCTCATCAGCCAGATCGGCTTCATGTCGCGCACCACCTGCCCGGTGTCACCGCTGGCGAGATCGCGGATGGACTTGTAGCGCATCGTCTTTCCGAACTCGTGCTCGAGTTCGCGCCGGCCGGCGCTGTAGGCCTTCTTGAACTGCCGGCCCTGCTCGTCGAGCTGGCCGACCGCCAGCATCGACATCCGCACCCGCTCGGCGAAGCGCCGGCGCACCGCGGCGCGCACCGTGAGCGCGTTGAGCTCCAGCAGCTTCCGCTCGCCGGCCTCCAGCCGCTCGGCATGACGCGCCAGCGCCGCCCCGTCGAAGCGCGGCAGCCAGCGCTCGGTGCGGTACAGCCGCTCCAGCGCCTCGTGGGCGATGGCGTATTCGATGCCCGAAGCCGGCCAGGGCAATCGCCGCAATGCCCGCGCGAACGCAGGGTCGGCGAGCCTCAGCTCACGCAGCAAGGGCAGCAGGTCCGGCAGGGCGTCGGCATGCTCACGCAGGTCGCGCACGGTCTCGCCCAGGTCACCGAAGGCGATCTCGCCGCGCTCGGCCAGCAGCTCCTGCAGCAGCGGCGCCAGGGCCGCCACGTCCTCCAGCAGGGGCGACAAGATCTTCACCGCCGCGCCCGCCGCCGCGCCCTCCTGGCTCAACACCCTCCGATGGAAGGCGGCCACGAGCGAGTCTTGCCGCGCTTGTGCACGCCATCGCCCGAGGGCCTCGGCCTGGGCTGGCGCAGAGGCTCCTCCGTGGAGGGTGGCCCATGCGGCGCGTGCCTCTTCCAGGCGCGCGGTGGCCTCGTGCTCGGCTGCGAGTTCGGCCAGGACCTGCGCCAGCGTCGGCCGCACCGGCTGCGCGCTGAAGTCGTAGCGCGCCTTCACCTGGCCGCGCAGCCGCCACCACGCTGGCTGCAGCCAGCGCAGCGGGCTGCCTTCCAGCGTCCGCGCCTGTGCCAGGGCCGCCGACGTGTCTGCCGGCGACAGCCTGTCTCGCCAATGCGAGTTCCTCGCCCGGGCGGCCTCGTACGCCTGCTGCAATGTCTCGAGCCCGGCGAGCGCCTGCTCCCACTCGCGCGTCGCGGCGGAGCCGGCGTCCAGCAGCGCCAGCTGGCCGCGCTCGGCCAGCGGCTGCAGTTCGCCGGCCAGGCGAAAGATCGCCTCGGCCTGCGCCCAGTTCAGCACCGGCATGTCCGGCCACGCCTGCTGCATCGCCTCGGCGCAGCGGTCGACCAGTGGTTCGGCCGCATCGGTCAGGTCGGCCAGCCGCGAAAGCGGATGTTCATGACCGATCACGCCGTCACCCAGCCGCGCCAAGACGTGCCCGGCCAGCGCCTGCACGCCCAGCGTCTCCTGCAGCGCCTGCTGCAGGCGCTCGGCCAGGCCGCCATGCGCCAGCCAGGCCTCGTAGCCCGGCAGGGCCTCGGCCTGTCTTGCGTCCGGCGCGGTTCGGTGAGCCCGCAGCGCGACGAGCCGGTGCACGAGCTCGCGCAGGCGCACGCCCGCACCGGCCGGCACGCCGCGCATGGCGGCGTCGAAACGCTGCAGGGCATCCAGGTCCTGCTGCATTTGCGCGAGCGCGTTGGTCCTTTGACGCGTCAGCGCCTCGTGCCCGTCCTCGCTCGCCAGCCAGCGTTCGTAGGTCTGCTTCAGGTTGAGGACGAATGCCTTCTTGTCCGCCTGCGAGTCGTGGATCAGGCAGCAGAGCTCGTCCAGCCCCTGCTGCCGCAGGCGGTGGAACACGACGTCGATCGCGGCGCGCTTCTCGCAGACGAACAGGACCCGCTTGCCCTGGCCGATGTGGTCCGCGATCAGGTTGGTGATGGTCTGCGACTTTCCGGTGCCGGGCGGCCCCTGGATGATGTAGCTGTCGCCCCGGCGCGCGAGCGCCACGGCGGCCGTCTGCGTCGCGTCGGCAGCGACGACGTTCCAGGGCTCGCCCAGTGGAGAAGGCGCCGGCGAAGCCGGATCCGCCGCGAGCTGGCGCGGCTGCATGGAGAACACGCGATCGAAGGCCGGGTTCGCCTGCTCGCTGTCGACGAGCGCGTTGTAGTCGCGCACCAGCGACATCTTGCGGTAGTTGAAGTTGCCCAGCGTCACCGAAGCCAGGTCGACGTCCCACTGGTACGGATTGCCGGTGCCCTCTTGCAATGCGTAGGTGGTGTGCTCCTGCAGCGCCTGGGCCATCTGCGGATGGCGCGGCGAAGGCGCGCCACCGACGGCGCCGCGCAGCGGCAAGGGCGCCGGCAGCACGTGGTCGGTGAACCACTTGAGCCCGAGGGGGCGGAAGTCTTCGGCGGCGTAGCTGTAGTCCGCACTGGCGGCCGTAGCCGCGCGCGCCGGCGCAGACGCCTGACGGCGGCGACGGAACTGCTCGAGACGCTGCTTCGCGCGCTGGTGGATCAGCTCGATCTGGGGCTCGGTGATCAGGCGCAGCTGCACGCCCGGCTCGGTGCTCGCAATGCGCGCGCGCAGCTGTTCATGGAAGGCCTGGATGGCGCCCTCGGCGAGTTCGAGCGTCTCGGGCAGCTCGATGCCGTAGACGAGCCTGAACTGCTGGCGAAGGACCGGGTTGACCTCGGCCGCGGTGCCCTGGGCTTGCAGGACGTACTGGTCGCGCACGCCCTTCTTGCGGGTGAGCTCGACCGGCAGCAGCAGCAACGGCGAGGCGATGCGCTCCTCGGGCGCTTCCTTCAGGTGGTGCCAGCGCAGGAAGGCGATGACGAGGTACAGCTGCGAAAAGCCGTACTCGGCACGGTCGCGGCGGGCCTCCTGGATGAGTCGGTCCAGCGCAGCGGGCAGATAGGGCTGGTCCTCGAAGCGCAGCCAGCTCAGCAGCGGCACGCGTTCGTTGGCGGTGACCGCCTGCGCAAAGCGCCCGCCCCAAAGGCACAGCTGGTCGGCGCGGATGCTCTTGAGGTCGACCACCAGCGGCACGCTCGCCACGGTCAGGTTGACGCTCGCCTGCGTGGGGCGGAAGTGCAGCAGCCGGTTGCGACGCGAGAGGTCGAACAGGCGGTCGCGAAGATGCGCCTGCACGGCGCTGCGACGCCGGGCGTTGCTGCTGCCGGCGGCGGCAATGCGGTCGAGCTGCAGGTCCTGCGGCTGCTCGCGATAGGTCTGCAGGCGCTGGATGATGGACGGCAGGTCCTTGGCGCGGCGGCGACGGTCCAGCTCGGTCATCTCCAGGATGACGCTGCCTATCACCGGGTGCAGGCGGGGCTGCAGGCGGAACAGGTTGTCCCGTCCCCTCGCAAACGTGCGCAGCTCATCCGGCTCGCCGAGGTCCAGCCCGCAGGCCAGGGTGGCCAGCATCTCGCCCAGCACCAGGATGTCGGTGACCGCGTCGTGGTGCCCCAGCAGCGATTCCCAGGCCGTGAAGTCCGGCAGGTAGACCGGCCGCTTCAGGCCGGCCGCCTCGACCGTCTCGGACACCGCCAGATCCTCGATGTCCATGCCGGACTCGTTGTCGACGGTGACCCGCAGCTCGCCCACCACGTGCAACACCGACGAGACCGGCGCCTGCAGCCGATCGACCTGCTGTCGCTGCTGGCGGGGTTCTTCGCCTTCGGGCCGTGCCAGCGCCAGGCCACCGTCCTGTCGCTGCACGATGCAGGCGGCGCCATGCAAGCCGGCGATGCGCTCGCGTTCATGCAGTGCGGCGACCTCCTGGAAAAGCGGCAGCAGCAGCGTCAGGACGTCGTCCGTTTGCAGCCCGCCGTGGGCCAGGCCGGTGTCCAGGATCCTCAGCAGCGCGGGGGACTCACGCACGGTCCGCCTCCGCCTTCTGCAGCATGCCGGCCGACTCCTGGTTGAGCTTGTTCAGCTGCCGCTTGCTCATGCCGAGGTCCTGCGAAACACGGCGTTCGAGAACAGGGGCGAGGCCCCAGGCGCGACCCAGTTCCAGCGCGGCCGCCAGCGGCACGTCTTCCAGCGCTCGGTCCGCGACCGCCATGTCCAGCAGCAGGGCTGTGATGTAGTCATGGCAGCCGGTGGCGGCGGCGACGTCGGCTGCGAGCGCGACGTCGGGGCTGGCGTCGATCGTGAAGTCGGGGAAGAAGCGCCGGGCGTGCGCGAGGGTCGCCTCGCTTTGCATCCAGGCAGGGCGAAGCATCTGCTGAAGCACGCGGCGGGTGAGGCGGGACAATGCCTGCCGCCCGGTCAGATCGGCCCCGTCCAGCCGCAGCGGCCCTCGCAGGGCGGCGGACAGCCAGGCGTCCGCCTGCGCGTCGCCCTGGCTCCACAAGCGCAACGCGCGGGCACGCACGAACACTTCCGGATGGCTGCTGCCCGTGTTCATGGCGGCGCGGCTGGCGATCTCGTCGGCCTGCTTGAGGTAGCTGGCAGCGCTGACGGCCTGCAGGCCGGTCTGCGTCTTCACCAGCGCGGTGACGGCCGGCTCGAGCGAGCCGCTGGCCACCACGGCGCCGCGATCCGCGTATGCCTCCGTGAAAAGGCGGTACAGCCGGGCGGTCTGCAGATGAGCCGCATCGGCGCGAGGATCGGCAGCGGTGGCGTCGAGGATGCGGTCGGCGGCGTGATAACGCCCGCCTTCCGACGACCACAGCAGGTAGTGCGAGAGCTCATGCCCAAGGACCGCTTCCAGCTCGGCGCCCTGCAGGCGCTCGAGCATCGGCCCCGAGAAGACGACGTGCGCCTGGCCCGGCAGGTAGAACAGCGAGGCGTTCATCGGGCCGTCCGTGGCCTGGTACAGGAAGATCGGCACGTCGAGCCCCAGGCGCCCGGCAGCCGCCTGGGCGGCACGATGGAGTTCGGGATGCGCCGTCTCGTCGAGGCGGTAGGTCTGCCTCAGGAGATCGGCTCGGACGGCCTCGGCGTGTTCGTCCTGCGCGGTGGCCGACTGCGACCATTGCCAGACGTCGGGCTCCTCGTCCTGGAGGTAGCGCACGACCTCGTCGTGATAAGGCAGCGGAGCGAGCGGCGGCACGGGTGGAGGCACGGCATGCAGGGCGTCGGTCATGTCGTTCGAAGGCGTGGGGTCGCGGCCGGCCGCCCGGCCGGCTGGTCAAACATGCTGGAGCCTCCTCCCGGAGGAGGCTGGAGGAGCCCGACATTCGGCCGCAGGCTTAGGAGCCCTTTCGGGCTCCTAAGCCCAGAGCACCGGTTGGTGACTGCCGACCCAGCGCTCGTAGTTCGACGAGTACAGCTCCTCGATACGGTTGCGCTTGACCTTGAAGGTCGGCGTGATCACGCCATTGTCGACCGTCCACGGCTCGCTCACGACGACGATGCAGTCGAGCTGCTCGTGCGGGTCGAGCACGGCGTTGACGGACTTCAGGTGCGCAGCCAGCGAGGCCTCGAGATCGGTACGGCCGCCGTTGGCCGCTGCCTTGGCCGCCTCGGGGTTCAGCATGACGATGCCCAAAGGCTGGCCGAGGTTGGCGCCGGTCACGCAGCAGGCCTCGACCGACGTGTGCATCACCAGCCTGTCCTCTATCGGCGCCGGCGCCACGTACTTGCCCTTGCTCGTCTTGAACAGGTCCTTCACCCGGCCGGTGATGCGCAGGTTGCCCTCGCCGTCGAGCTGGCCCTTGTCGCCGGTGTGCAGCCAGCCGTCCTCGGTGAAGGACTGCTTCGTCAGCTCCGGCTCCTTGTAGTAGCCCAACATCAGGCCCGGGCACTTGACCTGGATCTCGCCGTTGTTCGGGTCGATGCGGCTTTGCACGCCGCGGTAGGGAACACCCACCGTGCCCGGCCGCGGATGGCCTGGCATCGTGGCGTGGCTGACACCGCAGTTCTCGGTCATGCCGTAGACCTCGACGATGGGCAGGCCCAGGCGCTCGTACCAGCGCAGCAGGTCCGGCGGCATCGGCGCCGCGCCGCCGGCGGCGAGCACGCATTGATCCAGACCCAGCGCGCCGAGCACCTTCTTGCGCACGATGCCGCCGAGGATGGGGATCTTCAGCAGCCGCTCCAGCTTGGCCGGCGGCATCTTGGCGTTCACCCCCTGCTGGAACTTCACCCACAGCCGCGGCACCGAGAAGAACACCGTCGGTCGCGCGCGCTGCAGGTCAAGCGTGAAGGTCTCCAGGCTTTCGGCGAAGTACACACGCATGCCCGTGGCCAGCTGGCCGTGCTCGACCAGCGTGCGCTCCGCCACGTGCGACAGCGGCAGGTAGCTCAGCATGCGGGTGTTCTGGTCGATCTTGTTCACCCGGTCCAGGCCCGAAAGAATGGACCATGCAAAGGTGCCGAAGCTGTGCATCACGCCCTTGGGCACGCCGGTGGTGCCGGAGGTGTACATGATGGTGGCCAGCTCGTCCGCAGGCCGCGTCGGCTCGCCCGTCAAGGGCGTTGCCTTGGACAGTACCTCGTCCCACTTCGGATAGTCGTTGGGCGGTGCGAGCGGTGTGGCGATGCACGGCAGGCCGGCGGGGATGCCGGCCTTCATGTGCTCGAAACCGTCGAGCTTGCCGACGACGAGCAGCTTCGCCTCGCTGTGCTGCAGGATCTGGCGGATGGTCTCGGCGGCCAGCGTCGGGTACAGGGGCACCGAGACGTGGCCGGCCAGCCAGATCGCATAGTCGCTGATCAGCCACCAGACGGTGTTCTTCGACAGCAGCGCGATCTTCGAGCCGGGCGGGAAACCCTGGGCCTTCAGGTGGCCGGCGAGGCGGCGGGCCTGGTCCATCATCTCGCGCCAGGTCACGTCGCGCACCACCCCGCCGCCCATGGGCTGGGTGCAGGCGATGCGGTCGGGCGCGGTGCGCTCCCAGTGGTACAGGCGTTGCAGCGCGAGGGCCGAGTCCGGAATGGGCAGGCCGAAGGAGGTGTCGTTGGAGCTCATCGCAGGCGCAGGGAAAGGGCTGGACCGATCAGGGTAGCCAGCCCCCCGCGCGCCCGGCATCGGCGCGAACCCTCACCGCAGCCGCGCTGTCGCGCCTTCCTCATCGCAGGAAGGCGTCGTAGCCCGTCTTCAGGATCAGCGCGCCCACCACCGCGATGAACACGGCCCGCACGAAGCCGGCGCCGTGCCGGAGCGCCAGCCGGGTGCCGATCAGGCTGCCGGCCACGTTGGCCACCGCCAGGACGGCCGCCGCGGCCCACCAGACGTGCCCCGTCCAGGCGAAAAGCACCAGCGCTGCGAAATTGGTGGACGTGTTGAGCAGCTTGGCCGCCGCCGAGGCATGCAGGAAGTCGAAGCCCAGCAGGCGCACGAAGAGGAAGACGAAGAAGCTGCCCGTGCCCGGGCCGAAGAAGCCATCGTAGAAGCCGATGACCAGGCCGATGCCGCCGGCCACCAGGCGCTCCTGCGCGGCGGCATAACGCGGCAAATGGTGGCGCCCGAGGTCCTTGCGCGCCAGGGTGTACAGCAGGATGGCCAGCATCACCACAGGCAGCGCGCGGCGCAGCATCGACGCATCCACCTGTGTCACCGCCCAGGCGCCCACGAAGCTCCCGACGAGCGCGGCGCCCATGGCCGGCACCATCGTGGCCGCCGTCAGGGACACGCGGCGCGTGAACTGGACCGCCGCCCACGCCGTGCCCCAGATCGCCCCGCCCTTGTTCGTGCCCAGCAGCGTGGCCGGCGCCGTGCCCGGATAGGTGGCGAACAGCGCCGGGACCAGGATCAGCCCGCCCCCGCCCACGATGGCGTCGATCAGCCCGGCGAAGAGGGAAGCAAACGCGACGACAACCAGGTCGAACATGGGCAGCGAAGGCCATCCTGCGACGGCCGTTGGCGCGGGGGATAGGGCGGCCGCTCCCCCTTGGGGGGACGGGCTCGGCTTCGCCGGCGCCTCGGGGGCTCACAAAAGCAAAGGGCGCCAGCGTTTGGCTGGCGCCCTTGCATTCTTCCATGGTCACTCTCGCGGCCTTCTGGATGGCGGCGCGCGGGGGCCTTCGATATGTTGTGCTGCTGGCCCGGACTTGTCTCCTCGGACCCCCTTCAGTCGTGCACTCGCACAGGGCAATGACGACCGAAAGTGGGCGCACTATAAGGGTGCGCTGTCACTTTTCGCATCCGTGCTTTCCCCGTGCCGCAAGGGTCATCGCGGTGTAGCGGGCGGCCGGGTCAGCATCCATTCGGCCGCCCGCTCCGCGATCATCAGGGTCGGCGAGTTGGTGTTGCCGCTGGTGATGGTGGGCATGACGCTGGCATCGGCCACCCGCAGGCCGCCGACGCCGCGCACCCGCAGGCGTGCATCCACCACGGCCAGCGGGTCGTCCTCGCGGCCCATCCTGGCCGTGCCTACCGGGTGGAAGATGGTCGTGCCGATGTCGCCGGCCAGGCGCGCCAGTTCCTCGTCCGTCTCGTACTCGGTGCCCGGCTTGACCTCGCGCGGCCGGTAGCGCGCCAGCGCAGGCATGGACGCGATGTGCCGCGTCAGCCGCAGCGACTGGGCGGCGACCTCCCGGTCGCCCGGCGTCGAGAGGTAGTTGGCCAGGATCGAGGGCGCGTCTTCCGGCCGCGGCGAGGTGATGCGCACCCGCCCCCTCGACTCCGGGTTCAGGTTGCACACGCTGGCGGTGAAGGCGTTGAAGCCGTGCAGCGGCTCGCCGAAGGCCTCCAGCGACAGCGGTTGCACGTGGTACTCGAGGTTGGGATGCTCGCGCATCGGGTCGGAGCGGGTGAAGGCCCCGAGCTGCGAAGGCGCCATGCTCATCGGGCCGCTGCGCTTCATGGCGTACTCCAGGCCGATCATGGCCTTGCCCCACCAGCGGGCGGACAAGGTGTTGAGCGTCTTCACGCCCTCCACGGCGAACACGGCGCGGATCTGCAGGTGATCCTGCAGGTTGGCGCCGACGCCCGGCAGATCGACGAGCGGCTTGATCCCGTGCGGCTGCAGCCAATCGCCCGGCCCGATGCCCGACAACTGCAGGATCTGCGGCGTGCCAATCGCCCCGGCGGCCAGCACCACCTCGCCGCGGCAGCGTGCCGTGAGGGGCGCACCGCCGCCGAGCGGCAGGACCTCGACGCCGACGGCGCGAGGCCGGCCGTCCGGGCCCGGTTCGAGCAGCAGGCGGCTGACCGTCGCCCCTGTCCACACCTGGAGGTTGGGGCGGGACATCACCGGGCGCAGGAAGGCCTTGGCCGCGTTCCAGCGGATGCCGCCGCGCTGGTTGACCTCGAAGTAGCCGACGCCTTCGTTGTCGCCGCGGTTGAAGTCCGCGGTCGGCGGGATGCCGGCCTGCTGGGCGGCGGCGGCGAAGGCATCGAGCACGTCCCAGCGCAAGCGCTGGCGCTCGACCCGCCATTCGCCGCCCGCTCGCGCGCCGGTGCGATCGAAGCCGGGCGCGCCGTGCATCGCATCCTCGCCACGCCAGTGATCCTCGTGGCGCTTGAAGTGCGGCAGGCAATGCTCCCAGCGCCAGTTGGCATCACCCACCTCGGCGGCCCAGCCGTCGTAGTCGCGTGCCTGGCCCCGCATGTAGATCATCCCGTTGATGCTGGAGCAGCCGCCCAGCACCTTGCCGCGCGGGTAGCGCAGCCGGCGGCCGTTCAGCCCCGGATCGGCGTCGGTCTGGTAGAGCCAGTCGGTGCGCGGGTTGCCGATGCAGTAGAGGTAGCCCACCGGGATGTGGATCCACAGGTAGTCGTCGGCGCCGCCGGCCTCGATCAGCAGCACGCGGCGGGAGCGGTCGGCCGACAGGCGGTTCGCCAGCAGGCAGCCCGCGGTGCCGGCGCCGACGATGACGTGGTCGTAGGTCGGGCTGTCGCCTTCCACCGGTGCACTCCTTGGGACGTGGAAGGCGACATTCTCAGCGCACCGCCGCGGGAGCGCTGAAATCGTCGAACAGGCGGTACCAGTCGATGCGCCGCGTCAGCGCCATCACCACCGCCAGCAGCGCGAACAAGCCCAGCGCGCCAACGACCAGCGCCGTCTGCTCGCGGGTCAACAGCACGTACAGCAGGCCATACATCGCGGCGAGCGCGGCGCCGAAGCCGAGGCCACCGCGCCATCCCCCGAGGAGGTGGCTGCCGTAGTACGCCAGCACGCCCGCGCACCCGAGGCTCGCCGCAGCGTAGGCCCATTCAAAGCTCAGGTGCTCGGACAAGGCCAGCAGCAGCAGGAAGAACAGGCTCAGCGCCAAGCCCACCAGCGCGTACTGCACCGGGTGAATGCGCCGCACGCGCGGTCTCGCCAGAACTTCGGTCAGCGCCACGGCGACGAAGGTCAGCACGACGAACAGCAGGCCGTACTTGGTCGCCCGGTCGGCCAGGACGTAGGGATTGATCGGGTCGATGAAGGTGACGGCGAGGGAGTCGAGGCACGGGGCGGCGGAGCGATCGACCGTGCCGTCGTCGTAGGCCGCCGAGGCGTCCACCCGGCCCGCGCACAAGGGCGTTCCTTCGACGAGGTCGCGCGGGGCGGAACTCGCCAATTCGGACACCCGCCACACGGCGTGGAAGCCGCCTTCGGCCACTTCTCGTTCCGCGGGCAGGAAGCGCCCGCCGAAAGACGGGTGCGGCCAGTCGGCGCGCAGGTCCCACTCGGTCTGGCCGGCGGCAGGCACCAGGTCGAGCCGGCCCGTGCCGCGCAAGTCGATCGCGAGATGTGCCTTCAGCGGCTCGGCCTTCGCCCGTTCAGGCAGCGCGGCATGCAGGCCGCGGGCGTACTTCGGGTGCCCGGTGCCGGCGGCCACCGGCAAGGACTGCCCATCGAGCTGCAGCTCGGCACGCTGGACGCCACGCGTATCGGTGATCGCCAGCAGCAGCTCCACCGGCTCGCACGCGAGACGCGAGCCCCGCACGCTGCCTGTAGGCTCCAGCGCGGCGAGGTTCGCCCAGTCGGCATCGAAGGCCAGGCGGCCCAGGTAGCCGTTGACCTTGAACAGACCACGGTACCGGGTCTCGGCCATCGCCTGGCTGGCCACGTGCAGGCGGGTGGCCGCCAGGTCGAGGGTGAACTCGCGCCGCTGCGTCTGCTGCCGGCGCTCCTTGCCTTCGCCGACATCAGTCTCCCACTCTTCCGTGCAGCGTCGATGCAGCCACGGCCCGAGCACGGCCTGGGCGCCGGCCTGGGATTGCTGCACGCTCTGGATGGCCTCGAGCTGCCGGCCGCGGCGTTCGTCGACCAGCCAGCCGATGCGGGCCAGCACCAGCGTCAGGATGCCGACGATGGCGCCTATGGCCATCAGCTTGGCCCACGGTGATTGCGACAAGGTTTTCACGAGCCTCTTCCTCCGTTCGAAACGATGAAGGGCGCAGGCTCGCCCCGGCCGGTGAAGCGGTGATGGGCTGCGTGAAGCGAGCGTGAAGTCAGGCCCGTGGCAGGGCCAGCGTGACCTCGAGGCCGGGCGATGCCGGGGCTATGCGGAGCTCTGCGCCATGCAGCGCGGCCACCTGCCGCACGATGGCCAGGCCCAGCCCGCTGCCCTTGCGCGTGCCGCCAGGCCGCGCAGTGGCGTAGAAGCGCTCGCCCAGGTGAGGCAACGCATAGTCAGGCACGCCTTGACCATGGTCCCGCAGGCGCCATACGACGTGCTCCGCCTCGACCATCGTGGTGAGCTCCAGCGTCGAGGCTGCAGGGGCGAAATCGATGGCGTTGGCCAGCAGGTTGGACAGGGCCAAGGCCAGTTGCGCCGGGTCTGCTTGGACTGTCAACTTGTCATCGCGCACCAGCCACTGCACCCGCAAGCGACGCTGCTGCAACGTCGGGCCATGGTCGGCCAGCACCCGCTCGGTGAGCGCCACCAGGCCCACGCGCTCGCGCGAACGCGCCGGCCCGGCGCTTTCCAGCTTGGACAGCTCGAGCAGGCGATCGACGAGCTCGCGCAGGCGGTCGGCCTGCTCCTGCACCTGGGCCACGAAGCGCTCGCGTTCCGTGCGTTCCAGCGCCGGATCCTCCAGCAATTCCGCCGCGCCGCGGATGGCCGTCAGCGGCCCTTTGAGCTCGTGCGTCAGGGCGCGCACGAACTGCTCGCGCTGCGCGCGGCCATCCAGCCTTTCGCGCATCGCTCCCATGGCCCGTGCCAGGTCGCCCAGTTCGCCGGGCAGCCGAGGGGGCGCCACGGCGGGTTGATCGGCGCCGGCCTGCTGGGCATAGCGCCTGAGGCGCCGCACCTCCCACACCGCCCACAGCGTGACGGCCACGCCCACCGCCAGCGACAGCCCGAGCAGCCAGGCGCCGGCGACGAGGATCTTGCGCTCGGCCCGCTCCACGAACGGCGCGATCGTCGACTGGGCCTTGGCCACCGTCAGCACGCCCAGCACCTGTCCATCGGCCGCTCGCACCGGTGCGCCCACGTACATCACCGAGCTGGATTCGTCGGTTTGCAGCTCACGCGTGGCGCGGGCACCGTAGTCGCCGCGCAGGGTGAGGGCCACGTCGCGCCAGCGGGAGTAGTCGGCGCCGAGGGCCCCGCCGGCCGCCAGGCCGGCGCCCTCGTCGAGCACCACGCGGCCCGCGGCATCGGTGACGTAGATGCGCAGGTCCAGGCGCCGCTTGTGCAGGCCCCAGATCTGGGCATCGATGCTGCGTCCGGCGTAGGCCCGTGCCGCCGCGGCGAAGCGGCTGCCGCTCAGGTCGCCGCCGGGCGGCATGGCGGCCAGGTCGGCGGCCGCCTCTTCGGCCAGCAGGTTCGCCGTGTCGACCAGGATGTCTTCCATCACCTCGCGCACGCTGGGCTTGACCTCGGCGACGAAGACCCGCATGACGAAGAAGGCTGCCAGGCCGGTGATGACCAGGAAGCCGAAGAACAGCCGCAGGCCAAGGTGCATGGCGCCTCAGCGCGGTGGTGTGCGCGACACCAGCTCGAGCGCATAGCCCAGGCCGCGATGGGTCACGATGGGGTCGAGGTCGGGCCTCGCATCGCGCAGCTTGGCGCGCAAGGTCTTGACGTGCGTGTCGACCGTGCGGTCGCTGGCTTCGCAGTCCGGACCCCACACCTCGTCCAACAGGGCGCTGCGGCTCCTGATGCGGCCTTCGGCACGCCACAAGGCCTGCAGCAGCCCCAGCTCCAGCCGCGTGAGATCCAGCGGCCGGCCGCCCAGCCAGGCACGCTGGCCGTCGAGCTCCAGCATGGCCGCAGGCGCCGCGGGCGGCGGCGTCCAGGCGGCGCGCCGCAAAAGCGCGCGCACCCGCGCCACCAGCTCGCGCGGGCTGAAAGGCTTGGCGACATAGTCGTCGGCCCCCGCCTCCAGGCCGAGCACCCGGTCCATCTCCTCGCCCTGGGCGGTCAGCATCACGACCGGCAGGGTGCGAAGGCGGGGCTCGCTGCCCGCCCGCCAGGCGCGGCAGAGCGCGAGGCCATTGCCGTCTGGCAGGCCCACGTCGAGCACCGCCAGCGCCGGCGGATCGGCGCGCGCCAGGCGATCCGCCTCGCGCACCAGCAGCACCTGCTCCACGCGCCAGCCCTCGCGCTCGAAGACGAACGCGACGGTGCCCGCGATGGCCGGATCGTCCTCCAGCAGCAGGATGCGCGGCGCGGGCAGGGAGACGCTCACGCGTTCACGGCATCCGGATGCCGCCCAGCACCGGGAACAGCTTGAGCAGGCCGTCGGCCAGCAACTCCACTGCCATCGCGGCCAGGATCAGGCCCATCAGCCGCGTCATCACGCTGATGCCGGTCTGCCCCAGGACACGGGCAATCCGGTCGGACGCGAGGAAGACGAGGTAGGTGGCCAGGCCGATCACCACGCCATAGCCCACCAGAGCGGCGTGCTGCCAGAAGGTCTTGGTCTTTTCGGCGTAGATGACCATTGTGGAAATGGTCGCCGGGCCGGTGAGCAACGGGATGGTCAGCGGCACGACGGCGATGGAAGATCCGGCCTCGGCCTTCTCCTGGCCCTGATGGACATCGTCGGGCCGGCTCTCGGCCTGCTGGGCATTGAGCATGTGCACGGCCGACATCAGCAACAGCAGGCCGCCGCCGACCTGGAAGCTGGCGATGGTGATGCCGAAGAACTCGATGATCTTCAGCCCCGCGAGACCGCTGATCGAGATCACCAGGAAGGCCGCCGTGGCGCTGACGCGCCGGGTGTGGCTTCGTTGTTCCGCGCTGAAGTTCTGCGTGAAGTGCAGGAAGAAGGGCACCGCCCCGATCGGATTGACGATGGCCAGCAGGGCGATCAGGGGTTTGAGAAGGTCCATGCGCCGCATTGTGGTGCGACCCGGGACGGTCATCCCCTCATTCGTGGGGGATGGGGCTCAGGGGAAGCCCGAGGGACTCGCGGTCCCGCCGCGGAAATACGACACTTTGGCCGCCGGCGCTTTGTGGTGGCCGTGGAAATAGTCCCATAATAGTTTGGGGGGCCTCCACTGGACAATCGTTCAAAGCCCCCGGTTTCGCTGTGTATGGACGCGGCACCTTTGCTTGATGGGTTCACGCTGGGTTGAAGCTCCACATGGTCTTTTTGTTAGTGAGCGATTGAGGAGCTTCCCCCATGGGAAACAAGCTTTACGTCGGCAACCTCGCCTACAGCGTGCGTGACGACTCCCTGCAACAAGCGTTTTCCGAGTTCGGCACCGTCACGTCCGCCAAGGTCATGATGGACCGCGACACCGGCCGGTCGAAAGGCTTCGGCTTTGTCGAGATGGGCTCGGATGCCGAGGCGCAATCCGCCATCAACGGCATGAACGGCCAGACCCTGGAAGGCCGCGCGATCGTCGTCAATGAAGCCCGCCCCCGTGAAGAGCGTCCGGGCGGCTTCGGCGGCGGTGGTGGCAGCCGCAGCGGCGGCGGCGGCTACGGTGGTGGCGGCGGTGGCCGCAGCCCCTACGGCGGCAGCGGCGGTGGTGGCGGCGGCTACGGCGGCGGCGGTGGTGGCGGCTACGGTGGTGGTGGCGGCGGTGGCCGCAGCCCCTACGGTGGCGGCGGCCGCGGTGGCAACCGTGGCGGTGGTGGCGGCGGCTACGGCGGCGGCAGCAGCGGCTACTGATTGACCCAGGGCTCGGCACGTCGGCCGAGCCGGAGCTGCTCGAAGAGCCGCCAGATGACTCGGCCGGAATGACCGGCAGGAAAGGGCGCTAGCGAGAGATCGCAGCGCCCTTTTGCTTTGATGCCCGCGAAATCCGCGGATCCTAGGGTTCTCGCCGCGCCTTGCGGCCACGGCCGGCGAGCAGCCTGTCGAAAAGCGGATTGGGCAGCATTCGCAGCAGCTTGGCGGCGACCCCCATCTGCCACGGGATGACCCGATAGCTGGTGCCTGCCTCGATGGCACGGAAGGCGCGCTCCGCGAACTCCGCCGGCTGCATCAGGAACGGCATCGGGTAGCGGTTCTCTGCCGTCAAGGGCGTGGCGATGTAGCCAGGGACGAGCGTCACCACACGCACCCCGGATCCGCGGCACTCCCCGCGAAGGCTCTCGCAATACGCCACCACGCCTGCCTTGCTGGCGCAGTAGGCCCCGTGGCCGGGCAGGCCGCGGATGGCGGCCACACTGGCCACGCCCACCAGGGTGCCGTGGCCGCGTTCACGCATGGCCGCCAGGAAGGGATGGAAGGTGGCCGCGAGGCCGAGCACGTTGGTGTCGAGCGTCTCGCGCATGACCTGCAGGTCTTCCTGCTCGGCCGTGTCCATGCCCACCGAGATCCCCGCGCTGGCGATGACCACTTCGGGCAGGCCCTGCTCCGCCACGCATTGACGGCCGGCGGCGACGATGCTTTCCACCTGTTGGACATCGGCCGCGTAGACCTTCCAGCGCTCCGGCGCGAACCCCTGCGCAGTGGCCCACGATGCCACCGCCTCGGTGCGCCGGGCCACCAGCGCCAGGCGCCAACCCGCCGCGTGGTAGCGCGCGGCGAGCGCCTGGCCGATGCCGCTCGAGGCGCCGGTGATGAACGCCAGCGGCGCGGTGTTCACTTGGCCGTCGCTTTCACATCCAGTGGCAGCAGCGTGGCGCGCACGCGGCCGTGCAAGGTGACGAACTGCGTCGCCTCGTCGAAGTCCATGGCATCGGCCACCAGCACGCTGCCGCCCTGCCGCACGGTGACCGGCTTGTCCGACTGCACCTGCCGCTGCTGGGCGAGCACCAGCAGGTGCTCGCCGGTGATATCGACTTGCCGGCCGTCCGGGCCGGTCGAAACGACGTGGGCGCCGCCTTGCAGGCTGTAGCGGGATCCATCGCCTGCCGCCAGGGCCTGGCGCGCGGTGGCCTCGGTGCGGCGACCGTCCGCACCCGCGGTCGCCAGGCGCACGGTGTCGACCTCGATCTCGTCGGTGTCCGGAAAGTGGCGCACCTGCTCGCCCTCGACCTGCGCGATCAGTTGCCCGTCGGGGTTGTAGCGTTGCAGTTTCGCCCGTTCGGCGGTGTAGTCCGGATCGTGGCGCACGGCCTGGGCCGAGCGCTCGTCCGGCGAGCGCGGCGAGTAGCGCGCCAGCCACCACGTCGCGGCCGCCAACGCGCTCATCAGCAGCACCGGAAGGTAGGTCGTGAGCATGCCGCGCAGGCGGACGCTGAAGGCTTCGCGCCGTCGCCGCTCCCGGGTCTCGGTGGTCTCGGGTGCGATGCCGATCGCGACCGGGACTTCCGGCAGGTCCGGCAGGTGCAGCTCAGCCGTCACGCCCTTGTGGCCTTCAGCGGCTGTCCAGGGTTTGCAGGTGGCCGTGCAACAGCCCGGCGTAGCGGCCCGCGGCCACCAGCAGCAGGTCGCAGAACTCTCGTGCCGCGCCCTCTCCGCCGCGCGCCGCGGTCACGTGATGCGCCACTGCCTTGACTTCGGCGTGCGCGTTGGCCGGCGCGCAGGCAAAACCCGCTCGGGCAAAAAGTGGCAGGTCGGGCCAGTCGTCGCCGATCACGGCAGCCTCTGGCCAGGCGACACCCAGCGAGGCCAACAGCGGCTCGGCGGCCGCGACCTTGTCGCCCACGCCGAAGACAGCATGCTGCAAGCCCAGGTCGGCCACGCGGCGCCGCACGGCCGGTGAATCGCGGCCAGTGACGACGACAGGCACGATTCCACCCTGCGCCAGCAGCTTCAGGCCATGCCCGTCGAGGACGTGGAAGGCCTTGAAGGACTCGCCGTGTTCGCCGATGAAAAGCCGCCCGTCGGTCAAGACGCCGTCGACGTCGAAGATGGCGGCCTTCAGGCCCGACCCCGGGCCCTGGGCCTTGAGCAGCAGCTCGGGTGGAAACTGCAAGGCCGGCATCAGATCACCTTCGCGCGCAGCAGGTCGTTGGTGTTGAGCGCCCCCACGAGCAGGCCCGCTTCATCCACCACCAGCACGCTGGTGATGCTGTGTTGCTCCATCAGGTCGGCGGCGTCGACCGCCAGCGCATCCGCACGCACGCGCTTGGGCCCGATGTGCATGACCTCGCGCGCCTTGAGCGCGCGCAGGTCCGCGCCGGTCTCCAGCAGGCGGCGCAGGTCGCCGTCGGTGAAGATGCCCACGGGCTGCTGCTGCTCGACGATGACCGCGAAACCCAGGCCCTTGTCGGTCATGGTGTGCATCATGTCGATGAAGCCCGTCTCGGGAGCGACGCAGGGCAGGGCTTCGCCGGTACGCATCAGGTCGTGCACGTGCATCAGCAATTTGCGGCCGAGCGCGCCGCCGGGATGCGATCGAGCGAAGTCGTGTTCGCGAAAGCCTCGGGCATCGAGCAAGGCCACGGCCAGCGCGTCGCCGAGCGCCATTTGCGCGGTCGTGCTGGCGGTCGGGGCCAGGTTGAGCGGGCAGGCCTCCTGATCGACCGCGCAGGACAGCGTGACCTCGGCATGCCGCGCCAGCGTCGACCCGGCCCGCCCGGTGATGGCCACCATCGGCACTCCCAGCCGACGGACGGCGGGCAGGATGGCATTGATCTCGTCGCTTTCGCCGGAGTTGGAGATCGCCAGCAGCAGATCCTCCGAAGTCACCATGCCCAGGTCGCCGTGGCTGGCCTCCGCCGGGTGGACGAAGAAGGCCGGTGTGCCGGTGGATGCGAGCGTGGCGGCGATCTTGCGGCCGACGTGCCCGCTCTTGCCCATGCCCATCACCACCACGCGGCCCCGGATGGCGAGGATGGCTTGCAGGGCTTGCGAGAAGCTCGCATCCAGCCGATCGCGCACTCCCCGCAAGGCGGCGGCCTCGATGTCGAAAGTCTCGCGCGCCAAGGCGAGGGCACGATCGGGATCGAAGGGCTTGGCAGCGGCGATGTTCAAGGCAGACCCGGGTACAGAATGGGGGGATTCTAGGAGCCCATGGCCTCGACCCTTTCGCTCATCCTGCTGTACCTCGTTGCCGCCGTGGCCGGGGTCGTCGCCTGCCGCAGCCTGAAGCTGCCGCCCATGCTGGGCTACCTCGTCGTCGGGGTGCTGATCGGCCCCAATGCGCTCGCGCTCGCCAAGGACTCGGCGGCGGTGAAGGTGCTGGCCGAGTTCGGCGTGGTGTTCCTCATGTTCGTCATCGGGCTGGAGTTCAACCTGCCCAAGCTGCGCAGCATGCGCACCATGGTGTTCGGCCTGGGCTTGTCGCAGGTCTCGCTGACCATCCTGGGTGCCGTGGCCGGCAATGTGCTGCTGGGTGTCGGATTCGGGTGGCTGGGCATGGCATGGGACCTCGGCTGGCAGGGTGCCGTCGTGCTGGGCAGCGCCATGGCGATGTCGTCCACGGCCATCGTCGTGAAGATGATGTCCGAGCGGCTGGAGCTGGAGAGCGAACACGGCCGTCGCGTGATGGGCGTGCTGCTGTTCCAGGACCTGGCCGTGGTGCCGCTTCTGGTGCTGATCCCCGCGCTCAATTCCAGTGGCGAGGACATGGCCCGCTCGCTCGGCCTGGCCCTGGTCAAGGCGGGCGTGGTGCTGGGCCTGTTGCTGCTGGGTGGCCAGAAGCTGATGCGCTGGTGGCTGACCCTCGTGGCCCGCCGCAAGAGCGACGAGCTGTTCGTGCTGAACCTGCTGCTCGTCACGCTGGGGCTGGCCTGGCTCACTGAACATGCCGGGCTTTCACTGGCGCTGGGCGCCTTCATCGCCGGCATGCTCATCGCCGAGACCGAATACAAGCACCAGGTGGAGACGGACATCCGGCCCTTCCACGATGTGCTGCTGGGCCTGTTCTTCATCACCGTCGGCATGAAGCTGGACTGGCGGCCGCTGTGGGACCAGTGGCTGCTGGTCCTGCTGCTGACGCTGGTGCCGGTGGTCGCCAAGGCCGCGCTCGTGGCCGGGCTGGCCTATGCCTTTCGCGCCGCGCCAGGGGTGGCGTTGCGCACCGGCCTGTACCTCGCCCAGGCGGGCGAGTTCGGCTTCGTGCTGCTGACGCTAGGCAGTGACAATCGCCTGATCCATGCCCAGTGGACCAGCGCGGTGCTCGCCTCGATGGTGCTGTCGATGCTGGCGACGCCCATCATCATCCAGTACAGCAACCGCATCGTCATGCGGCTGGCCTCGAGCGACTGGCTGATGCAGTCGGTGGCGCTGACGGCGATCGCCAAGAAGGCCATCCGCACCGAGGCCCACGTCATCATCTGCGGCTACGGCCGCAGCGGCCAGAACCTGGCGCGCCTGCTGGACCAGGAGCACATCCCCTACATGGCGCTGGACCTGGACCCGGACCGCGTGCGCCAGGCCGCGGCGGCCGGCCAGAGCGTGGTCTTCGGCGATGCCGCGCGGCTGCAGAGCCTCATGGCGGCGGGGCTGGCCCGCGCCAGCGCGGTGGTGGTCAGCTATCCCGACACGCCATCGGCCTTGAAGATCCTCGACCTGGTTCGCCAGCACGCGCCGCAGGTGCCGGTGGTGGTGCGCACCATCGACGATTCGGACCTGGAAAAGCTGCGCGCGGCCGGCGCCACCGAGGTGGTCCCCGAAGCCGTCGAGGGTTCGTTGATGCTGGCCAGCCATGCGCTGGCGCTGGTCGGCGTGCCGATGCGGCGGGTGATCCGCCTGGCGCGTGACGCCCGTGACGCCCGGTACCGGCTGCTGCGCGGTTACTTCCACGGTGCCGACGACGACACTTCCGAGGAGCTGCAGCAGGAAAGACTGCGCACCGTCAGCCTGCCGCATGCCGCGGCGAGTGTCGGATCGACGCTGTCGGACCTCGCGCTGCACGCGCTGGACGTGCACGTGGTGTCCATCCGACGGGCCGATGGCCGCACCGTGCCGCCCGACGACAAGCTGCGCCTGGCTGGCGGCGACACCCTGGTGATCGCCGGCCTGCCCGAGACGCTCGCACTGGCCGAATCCAAGCTGCTCTCAGGCTAGCCGGCGCGCGCGCCGCGCCGGCCCTCCAAGGGCGGGCGCGGATCCTGCGGCAGACGGGTCCACTGCGCCCTCTGTCAGGTCAGCGACGCCTTCTGAGCGCGCGCAGCGCCGCTCCCACCCAGGGCGTGCGCGGATCCGGCTTCGCCGGTCCGCTGCGCGAGCCCCCTCGGGGGGCAGGCCCCGGCAGGGGCCGTGGGGGCCAATTCACGCCGCCGGCATGCCTCGTTCGAGATTCGCTCTCATGCGCTCGGCCATCACCGCACCGGCAGCGCGGAGGAACTCGATGGCCATCTCCGGCTGACGCTGGGCGAATTCGTCGAAGCGGTTGCGGGTCAGGCCCCACAGGACGCTGGGGGACATGGCCTCGACCTGCGCCATGCGCGGTGTTTCCGCGAACAGCGTCGGCTCGCCCACCACGGCGCCCGGGCGCAGGATGGCCACCGGCCGGCGCACCGGCCCGGCATCCGGCACGTAGACCTGCAGCGTGCCGCTCTCGAGCAGGTACATCACCCTGTCCATGTCACGGAAGCGGATCAGCGTGTCGCCGGCCCGCAGCTTGAACTGCTGCATGAAGGTGGCGAGCTGGCGCCACTGGCTCAGGTCGAGCCGGGCACGGAACGCGTCCTCGGCGTTCAGCGTCTGGATGGCTTGCAGAAGGATCTCGACGGCCATGGATGTGACCCCCTCCAGGCGTTGGGTGCAGCGGCCTCCCGGGCGCACGCCGCCGCACGAGGCAGTTGTGGATGTGCAACCCATTATCAGCAGACGGTTCGACGGCCGACAACCGCAAAAAGTGGCGTTCGTCGGCCCCGGGGTGCCGCTCGTCGTCTTGCGCGGGCTACTTGCCGATGCAGAAGCGGCTATTGAATCGCAAGTCCGCGCCAGTACAGGGCTGTCGACGAGCCCGCCACCCGAAAGGGACACAGCCGTGGACACAGCAAGCCCACCTGCCTTCGGCGACCGCCCCGACCGCTGCCAAGTCGTGACGCCATCGTCCGGCCGTGCCCCGAGCACCGCCGGCTTGATCCCCGGCGGCTCACACCCACGTTCATCGCGCCGCTCGGGGCACGCCCAGGCGCGATGACAAAGGAAAATGCGATGAACGATTCCACCGACCGCCGGGCCGAAGCGCCGCGCGTCATTCTTGTTGGCAACCTGGGCCTGAAGCAGCGTCTGGAGCAGCTCCTGCGCCGCATCGAGGCACTGGACCCGCCGACGGATCGCGAGGCGGTCAAGCCGCTCCGGGCTGCTTCGCTGACCGAGTTTCGTATTGGCGACCTGCTGAAGCAGGCAACTGGCGCGATCGACACCCTGGAAGATGCGGTCGCCCGGCCGTGCGGCGAAGGACCCTCTCGGCTGACCGTCGCCGATGCTTATGACAAGTTGAGGTTCGCCTGGCCGATTCTTCACCGCCACGCGGCTCAAGGGGACAGGGAAGGGGGCGGCACCGATGATTGCCTGGCCGAGTTGGAGCTCGCCATCGTTGCGGCGGAAGGCCAGGCACCTTCCCAGTTGGAGGGTGCACTGGCGCTGGCCCAGGTGCGCATGCTCGCGAGCTGCCATCGCGAAACTGTGGCAGCCATCCAGCATCAGGCCGTGTACTGGTTGACGAAGGGCCGCGCGGTACGCGTCGTCCTGGCCGCCCAGGTACGCAAGGTCTTCGGCGAACGCGCGATGCCCTTGTCGATGTCGCCAGACGAAGTGGCTCGGTTCCTGGTGGGCGATCACCTCCCTGCCGCGAGCCCATCCGATCAGGCCTCGTGGAACAACGGCACGGCCAAGCCAACCCGGACCACCTTCAATCTGGCGGCGTACACCCAGCTCACCGACTGATCGCAAACGGGCCCGTCGGCGCTCAAGACGTCCCGCGAGGCAGTCGTGACAGCAACGTTCGCGTGCCGGCAGCACGCGGATCCCCCCGCGAGTTGGCCCTGCCCCGCCATGCCGGTTTTCGCCGGCGGGGCCATCCACACACCGGAGAATCCCTTGTACAAGCTCGAACCGTCACAGACCGCAGCAAGCCTGCCCAGCCCGCCGCCCGACAGGAATCACATCGCCCTGTCGGCCAACCTTCGTTGCTCGTCCCTCTTTGGAATCGAGGCATGGCGGCCGATTCCCGGCCTGCCTGGCTACCAAGTGTCGAGCTTCGGCAAAGTGCGCAGCCTGCCCCGGGTGATCCAGCGCGGCGGCCGCTCGGCCAGGATGTCCGGCCGCATTTTGCGGCCGACGCTGCTCAAGGTGGGCTACCTTGCCCTGAACATCCGCGGCGCCACTCGGTATGTGCACCACCTCGTTTGCGACGCGTTTCATGGCCCTTGCCCTAGCGGCATGGAGCGGCGCCATCTCAATGGCAGCAAGACCTGCAACTGGGCCAGCAACCTCGCATATGGCACTTCATTGGAGAACCACGACGACATGCGGCGCCACGGTCGCGCTCCCTTGGGCGAGCGGAACCACAGCGCCACCCTGACGATGGCGGAGGTCGCCTGGGCTCGCCAGCAGGCATCTGGCGGCCACAGCGACATTCGCATTGCGGCCATGCTGGATCGGCCTGTCAAGACCATCAACGCGGCCGTGATCGGCAGGACATGGGCACATTGCCCGGTTCCACCCGTCCGGCGCCGGCCTGGTTGTACCGACCGCTCAGGGGGAACAAAAGGGTAGCCGACCTTGGACGCCCACAGGCGGCCTGCCGAGCCTCGCTCTATAGAACTTCGAGCGCCCGCCAGCCGGAGACGTCCGACACCGAAACGCGCCGCGGCAGCAACGGCGAGGGCCGAGCTCGCCGCACCGGCCCTGCTGCGCCAAACGGCGCGCCGGCGTGAGCGGCGTCGGCTTGCCACTGCGGCACAAGCCAGGCGATGCCCTCGATCGCCGGCTCTTGAGTTGGCCAGCGCAAGTCCAGCCCTTCCTCCAGCTCCCGGAAGGGCTGCAACGACCGCTCGCGCCAGCCGCCGAACGCGACCTCCACACTGACTAGCCAGTAGCGGGGGCCCGCGATCACGCCCACAGCGAGGCGCTCGACGCGCGTCGCCGCCGGGCGATGGCCCTTGGCGTTTCTCCCGGCGCGGGCCTCCCGCGCGCGATTGAAGCAGCTCACACAAATCGCGTCGACGACGAGGCCACCGCGGTCGCGAGAACCTGGCTGCGTCCAACACCGGACGCAATGCTGACGCCGCGGTGGTGGATCGAACCGCAGAGGTGGTGCGCCCTCGCTCTGCAATGGCCGTCGGGTCGGCACTTCGCAGGGAGCGTCGGCGTGTTCGACCCGATGCAACGCGCCTACGCCGCAGCCATGGCAGCTGGGCCTGCCGACCTTCACGTTGTCTGCGCATGCCTGCGTCGAAAGCATTGCCCTGAGCGGCCGGCAATTGAAGTGGCGCTGGCTGGCGCACAGCTCGCGGTACTGGACGCCCGCTGCTGGTGGCCAATCGTCCAGGGTTGGCCTGATGCGCGCGATGGCAAAGCTCTCGTTCCACATGCACCGATGCTCGGCGCACGACCACTGAAGCGGCGTAGCGCTCGTGAAATGAGGTGCTCCAGCGTGTCAACCAAGTGGCGCGTGGCTGACGCCAGCAACGGCGTCCATTTGGTCTCTTGCCGTCTCGCACAAGCCCGCTGCACGACACGGGACTGACACTTGACTCGTCAACCGGGTGTCAAGCTGGCCGTCAACCCTTCTTGGCCTGCCAAATGACGTTGGCCGCCACCTTCTGTGCAGCGAACTTGTCGCGTTGGCGCTCGGCGAGCAAGGCCTCTACCAGGGCCCCGGCGCACATGGCCTCCACCAACTTCAACGTCGCCGCGTCGGGTTGCAAACCCATTAACTGAAGCGCGGCCACCAGCCGGGCCAAGCGTTCTGTCTCGAACTCCGCTTCACTCAGCTCATGCTCGATGCCGGCCAGAGCCATTCCGACGACCTGGTTGTCGCCCATTCGAACCAGGCAAGGCTCCAGGCCCGATTCCCTCAGTGCTGCAAGCAGCTCCTGGGCGTTGATGCCGGAGCCGAGCCGCAGTGACACCACCGCCGCTTTTAATGCCCGACGGAAGGCTTCGCCCGCCTCCCCGGAAGTCAACCCCTGCAATTCCTGGGACAGCCGGCCCGCGATGTCATCCAGATCCCGGCAGTCGTCGAAAATCCCGGTCGGCACCGCCACCGAGGGCTCCTGGGCCAACACGTCCCAAGCATCGAGTCGCTCGCGCCAGAACGGGTCTTCCCCGACGGGGCGCTCGTCGTCGGGATGCACATAGCCCGGCGGCGGCGCCACCATTTCACCGGGCTGGTCCAGCCGCTCCAACGGCCGGATCTCCCAGCGAGAGGTGTCTTCGGAGAACTCGTGAAAGGCCAGCGGCACGCAGGGTGCGCTTTCCAGGCGGCGCTGAAACTCCCTCAACCAGGCGAGGTAGGCAGGGTCAACATCACCCACGCATTGCTCTCGCAGGTGTTCCGGCACGCTGACCATGATTGCCTTGGCGAGCGCCTCCGGCATGATGTCCCGACGCACCGTTCCGCCGGCGTGGTCCGCCAAGTAGCGAGAACCCGCGCCTTGCGAGTACCGGTAGAGCACACGGCTCGGGTGGCCAAGAACGTGGAACTCGCAGCGCCAGTAGCCCGCGCCCCCCACGTAGGGCAGGAAGGCAAGCCGGCCGAAGCCGTTCTCCGCCAGGTGAATACCGGCCTGCAGCAATCTCATTGACGCTTCGAGCAGTGCAACGTCATCCACGCTGACCCGGCGACCGCCTGGAGTTGCTGCGAAAACATTCATACCACTGCCTCCTTCCCCCGCTGGGAGCGGCATGTTGCCATCCGACAGGCTGGTTAGCTCCAGGTCAAGTTCGGATCACTGCCCGGCAAAATCTGTGCGACTCTCATTCCTCAACGCCTGCGCACCGGCCTGGAGATTCGTCCAGATCACCCCATGAGCTTGTGGCTCTGCAGAATGAGCGCATCAACTCGGCAAGGGCCGTGAGCCACGGCCACCCACCACCCAACATGCCCTACAACGATCGCCTGTTCCAGCTGCTGCGAGAGCTCGATGACGCGGAACTGCGCTCGATCTGGGTCACGGCCCTGCGCCGCGAAGGCGGCGACGAAGAATTCGACGCCGTGCCTCATGAGCTGAAGGTGGCCCTGATCAGCGCAGATTGGCGCGCCGTGCATGGCCACTCGTTGCGCAATCTCTTGCGCGACAGCCATGACTTGCCCTGGAAGCGCATCCTCATCGACGTCGCCGACAAGCTCAAGCCCGGGATTGGCTGGACGGCCTTCGACATGGATGACCCCATCAGCGAGGCGGAGCTGGAGCGGGTGATCCTGCGCTTCTTCGACGAGCGCGCTCGTGACGCCTGGGCGGCCATGAAGGACGAGGACAAGCAGAAGCTGGCCGACCAGATCGACGCCGAGCTGGCGTCCGCGGCCGGGCTGACCCGGCAGCAGGCGACCAAGGCCGGCTTGGGTCATGTCACCACCACGTCGCTGGCGACAGGCATCGGCACCGGGCTGCTCTCCGGCGCCGGCGCGCTGGCCCTGGCCAGCGGCACCACCACGCTGGCGCTTGGCGGCTTGATGGGCGGCGCGCTCTACCAGATCGGGCTGTGGGTCGTGGTTCGGGTGTTCGGCGTGCTGTCCGGCGCCCAGCTTGTCGCGTCCGGCGGCGCGGCCGCGGTGGGTGGTGCGCTGTTGTCCGCCCCGGCAGCGGCGGCGTTTCTTGCCAACGCGGCGATGTCGACCTCCTACCGCAAGACGATCCCGGCCACCTTGCTGCTGCTCGGCGCCCACGAGATGCGCCGCCAACTGGCCGAACGGGAGTGAGCGCCGTGTCGTTGCACCTCATGCAGGTCCCGGGCTGGCTGCTGGCGGCCGTGGACGCCAAATCGGCCTTCGTCGACGGAGCTGTGGTCAAGGACGCTGCGACGCGCCAGATCCTGGCCCATCTGCAACCCACACAGCAACTCAGCAACCTGGTGTTCGAGCAAGGCCTCGGCCTGGTCTCCCAGCCCTTGACCGCATTCAGCAGCGTGGCCGGCAACCTGCAGCTGTTGGAGCTCAAGCACATGGTCGAGCAGGTGCAAATGGTGGCCAGCATCGGCGCCGCAGCCTCGGTTCTGAACTTGGGCATCTCGGTCGGCGGCTTCGCCATGGTGCTGCACAGCCTGCGACGAGTGGAGTCCAAGGTCGACGCCGTGGCGGCCAGCATCAACTCGGTGGCGATGCTCCAGAAGGCCGAGTTCATGGGCCGCTGCAGCCACGCACTGCGCCGCGCCGAAGACGCTTTCAGCCTGAGCGCGCCGGCCGAGCGTCTCCGCTACTGGCAGGAGGCCGACTCCCTCCTCGCCGAGCTGACCGAGGTCGCCCTCCACCTGGTGGCCAGCCAAGGCTTGCCGCTGGAAGGCGCCCCGAGGGCGGACCTGACCGAGCGCGACCGCTTGCGGCTGCTCGCCAGCCCCCCAGTGCTGGACACGCTGCGCTGGCTGATGGCCTTCAGCGCCGCACGTACAGAGGTACTGCTGTGCTTGGGCCACCCCGGCAACGCGGCCGAGGTGGCCAGCCGCAGCGTCGAGTGGCTGGCCCCATTGCCAGCGTCCGTCAAGGCGCTGGCCCAGGCCAGGCTGGCGGGCCGGGTGCTGCCGCCCAGCCAGATGCAGGTCGTCACCAGCCTGGCGAAGGCCACAGGCACGTTGGTAGCGGCCGGCAGGGAGGTGGCCTCTTCGCGCGCGGCCCTTTGCCGCGATCTGCACGCCCAAGGGGCCGATACGACCCAGCACATGCTGCAGTTGCGCGAAGACCTGCAGGCGCGGGTGCTGGCGTGGGCGCCGCCTGAACCGCCAGCACAAGGCCGCTCATGAGCAAGGTCCTGGGCGTACTGGCCGTCCTTGGCATGCTGGGCCTTCTGCGTGGTGCGTTGCTGTACGGCGCAAGCCGCTGGTGGGTGGACCGGCGCAAGCCGATTGTTCCGCCGCCCAGCGCGCCCGAGGACGGTACCTGGGTCGAGGTCGAAACCTTCGGGCGTAGCCGCCAGCTCCAGCGGCTCCGCGTCGCGTCTCGCGCACGCCATTGGGTGGCGGCGCTGTACGCGGCGGTGGGCCCGTTGACTTGGCCGCTGCTCGCCTGGCGCTACGGCGCCAGGGCAGCCACGTTGTGGAGCTTGCCCGTGTTGGCCGGCCACGCGCTGGTACTCGGGCTCGTGCTGAACGAGAAACTGGGCATCGCCTGGCTGGGCCTGGGCGTTCCAGTCGTCTACTTCTTGCTGGCCCTGCGCCTCGCGTCGCGGGACCACGAGCGGCGCGTCGCCGGCCTGCAGCGCCGCGGCTGGCACAGCCTGGGCTGCTCCCGCGTGCTCGCCAGCACTCGCACCGCGTCCAACTCGCCGCGGCCGCCATCAGCGTTCGGCGCGGCCGCGACGTCGCCCACCTCTGCCTCTTTACGCCACCTGACCCCGCCGCAGCGCTGACACTACGCCCATGCTCGACGACATCAAGAAAACACTCTGGGCCGCCGCCGACAAGCTGCGCGCCAACATGGACGCAGCCGAATACAAGCACCTGGTGCTCGGCCTGATCTTCCTGAAGTACATCTCCGACACCTTCGCCGCCCGCCGCGCCGAGCTGCAAAGGCGGCTGGCCGACCCCGCCGACGAGTACTACTACGGCGACGCCAGCGCCGAAGACCTGGCCGCCGAGCTGGAAGACCGCGACTACTACAAGGCCGTCAACGTCTTCTGGGTGCCTGAGGCCGCCCGGTGGGGGGCGCTGCGCGCCGCCGCCAAGCAGACTGACATTGGCAAGCGCATCGACGACGCGCTGACTGCCATCGAGGTCGAAAACCCCAAGCTCAAGGGCATCCTCGACAAGCGCTACGGCCGCGCCCAGCTGCCCGACGGCAAGCTTGGCGAGTTGGTCGACCTGGTTTCCACCATTGGCTTCGGCGAAGACCCGTCCGCCGCCCGTGACGTGCTGGGCCAAGTCTACGAATACTTCCTGGGCCAGTTCGCCAGCGCCGAGGGCAAGAAGGGCGGGCAGTTCTACACCCCTGCCAGCATCGTGAAGACGCTCGTGGCCGTGCTGGCGCCGCACCACGGCAAGGTCTACGACCCCTGCTGCGGCTCGGGCGGCATGTTCGTGCAGAGCGAGAAGTTCATCGAAGCCATGGCGGCAAGCTGGGCGACGTGGCCATCTACGGCCAGGAATCGAACCCCACCACCTGGCGCCTGGCAGCCATGAACCTGGCCATCCGCGGCATTGACTTCAACCTCGGCCGCGAGCCGGCCGACACCTTCACCCGCAACCAGCACCCCGACCTGCGCGCCGACTTCATCCTAGCCAACCCACCCTTCAACATCAGCGACTGGTGGCACGGCAGCCTAGAAGGCGACCCGCGCTGGGTCTACGGCGACCCGCCGCAGGGCAACGCCAATTACGCCTGGCTGCAGCACATGCTGCACCACCTGAAGCCCGAGGGTCGTGCCGGTATCGTGCTGGCCAACGGCAGCATGAGCTCCAGCCAGAACAACGAGGGCCAGATCCGCGCCGCGATGGTCGACGCCGACGTGGTCGAGGTGATGGTGGCGCTGCCCGGCCAGCTCTTCTTCAACACCCAGATCCCGGCCTGCCTGTGGTTCCTGGTCAAGCAGAAGCAGGCGCGTCAGGGCGAGGTGCTGTTCATCGATGCCCGCAAGCTGGCCCGCATGATCAGCCGCGTGCAGGCCGAGCTGAGCGACGAAGTCATTGAGCGAATCGGCGCTACCGTGGCCGCTTGGCGTGGCAAGTCCGGAGCCGATGCGTACGCCGACGAGCTTGGCTACTGCCGCAGCGTGAGGCTGGCCGAGATCGCCCAGCACGGCCATGTGCTGACGCCGGGCCGCTACGTGGGCGCTGAGGAGGTCGAGGACGACGACGACGCCTTCGCCGAGAAGATGCAGAAGCTCACCGAGAAGTTGGGCGAGCAGATGGCAAAGGGAGCGGAACTGGACGAGTCGATCCGGCAGAGGCTGGGGGGGCTGGGATATGAGTTCTGAATGGCGTGAACTCACACTTGGCGATCTGTGCGCAGAGCAGGGCGGATCAGTTCAGACGGGGCCCTTCGGCAGCCAACTCCACACTTCCGACTACACCGAGGTAGGTGTGCCGGTAGTCATGCCAACCAACATTGGCGAAGGCGGGATAGATGTCGGCGGTATTGCCCGCATTGGCGCCGCCGATGTAGAGCGCTTAGCTCAACACAAGCTGAAGACCGGAGACATCGTCTTTAGCCGGCGCGGAGACGTGACAAAGAATGCCCTAGTCCGCGACTTCGAAAGCGGCTGGTTGTGTGGCACTGGATGTCTGAAAGTGCGCCTAGGCCGTTGCTCAATAGCCAGCCCGAGCTTTGTCTCTTACTTCTTGCGTCAGCCAGAAGTCAAAGACTGGCTGATTCGGCATGCCGTTGGCGCCACGATGCCCAACCTCAACACCGGCATTCTTTCTGCGGTTCCGCTGAGACTTCCACCACTGGCGGTTCAACTCGAGATAGTGGAGATGCTGGGTGCGCTCGACGAGCGCATCGCCCTCCTGCGCTCAACCAACGCCACCCTCGAAGCCATCGCCCAGGCGCTGTTCAAATCGTGGTTCGTCGATTTCGACCCCGTGCGCACCAAGTTGGAAGGCCGCGCCCCCGAAGGCATGGACGAGACCACCGCCACCCTGTTTCCAGATCGTCTGGACGTCGGGGACGAGGGCGAGCGGCCTGCCGGCTGGTCGCGTCGACCCATTCAAGACGTGGTCTCGGCCGTCTACGACGGCCCGCACGCCACGCCAGCAGAGGCCGACTCGGGGCCGATCTTCCTGGGCATCAAGAACCTCACCGGCACTGGCCTGGATCTCGACGAGATCCGTCACATCAGCGAGAGCGATTGGCCGCAGTGGACACGCCGGGTCACGCCTCGGGCCGACGACATCGTCTTCAGCTACGAAGCCACCTTAGGCTTCTTCGCCCTGATCCCGCCAGACTTGCGGTGTTGCCTGGGGCGCCGCCTGGCGCTCATTCGACCGCATGCCGTCGATGGCGCAGCGCACTTCTGGTTTCACCAGTTCACGGCCGCACCCTTCCAGCGCTGGCTCGAGAAGCACACGATCCACGGCGCTACGGTCAATCGGATCGCGCTGAAGGAGTTCCCCTCATACCCGGTACTGGCGCCCCCGATACCGCTGCAACTGGCGTTCGATGATGCTGTACGCCCGCTCTGGGCGAGGATTCACAAGAACTCCGCCCAGGCCAAGACACTCGCCGCCGTGCGCGACACCCTTCTACCCCGGCTGATTTCCGGTCAAGTTCGCCTGCCCGACGCCGCGACCACCTTGAATGAGGCCATCGCATGACTCGACCCATCAATGAGAGACAGGCCCTTTGGGACGACTTCCTGACGCGCTGGCCTCTCGAGACATTGGGCGAAATGACACTACCCCAGTACGCCACCGCTGGCGACAAGGATTGCTTCGTCTACTGGCTGGAAACCGCGACGGAAGACCTGGGGTCGATCTGGGGCGGCTCGGCCTTCAAGTTCGGCATCTACTCACGCAAAAACCAGGTCGACAAGACCAGCAAGCGGCCGATTCACTACGACGCCCAATACGCCTGGGCCGCCAAGTACGGCGAGACCCGTGAAACGGCATTCACGGCCGTCCGCGACATCATCGTCGAGGTCGCCAGCGCTGCGCGCGCTGGCAATCTGGCGGCAGTCGAGGACGCAGACCTCGGCAACGCCACCAAGTGGAAGATCGCCTTCCTGTATCAGGATCGGGTTCAACCGAGCATCGTTCCCGTCTTCAGCCGCGAGAGCTTGGAAACGCTGTTTGGCCCGCGCAAACCGGGAACGCCGCACAAGACCTGTGCGCAGATGCAGGCAGCCTTGGCGGCGGAGCGCGGCGAGCGCGCGCTACTCGCCTATGGCGATGAGCTATGGGCGCGAGTTGAGACGGTGGAGTCGGCCAAGCTGACCAGCGAGCAGGCGCTGGCGCTGCTGCAGGACTCCGATCGCTTCAAAGCCACCATGGCGCCGGCGCAAAAGATCGCAGGGTTCCGCAACAGCGACGGCCTGGAACTGGCCTTGATTCGCGAGACAGCTACTCCGACATTCTTCCTGACGCCGGGTGACTGGCTGAAGCCCGCCCGGGGCTACCTCGTGTCTGACCCTGTGCTCTATACCGCCGACAGAGAGCGCAACAGCGGGCTGGCCACACATGCTCCCAGCCTGGCACTTGGTCACCCAGCGGCCAGCGTCAAGGTGGCCTCACGGGCTGATCTCTTGAAGCTGCTGGACGCGTACGACGACCCTGAGGGTAGTAGCGCCACTGACAGCCCTGTGCCACCTTTGCCGATGCCATCGGCGCTGACCATGCCGAAGCCGCCACTGAACCAGATCTTCTTCGGTCCTCCGGGCACCGGCAAGACGTACACGACGGTCGACGCCGCATTGAAAGTTCTGGATCCAACGTTTCTGGCTGCACATGTCGGCGACCGGGTGGCACTCAAGGCGCGCTTCGACGCGCTGGTGAAGGACAGGCGAGTCCGATTTGTCACCTTCCACCAGAGCTTCAGCTACGAGGACTTCGTCGAGGGCATTCGGGCGACAACGGAGACTGACGACGAGGCAACGTCTGGCGCCATTCGCTACCGCGTCGAGAAGGGCGTGTTCGCGGAGCTTTGCCAAGATGCCAAACGCAATCGACAGTTGGAGGCGAAGATCGGCGTCCGCAGTGCGGCGAGGGTGTGGAAGATTTCGATCAAGGACGCCAACGCTTCAGACCACACTCGCCAGTACTGCCTGACGCATGGCGAGGCCCGCATCGGTTGGGCAGAAGCGGGTGACTTGCGCAATGCAAACCTCGCCGACCCAGCGCTGAAGCTTGGCCCCAAGGACCAAGCGTCGCTTCTGAACTTTGCCCACGAGATCGCGGTAGGTGACGTGGTCGTCTGCTTGTCGTCGACATCTTCGATCTGCGCGGTCGGCGTTGTCAGCGGCGACTATGAGTACGCCGCGCAGGTCCCCCAGGGCGTTCGCAGTGACTACGTCCACAGGCGGCCGGTCCACTGGCTGACGACAGGCATCGACTTCAACATCCTGCCTTTGAACAAGGGTGTTCAGTTGACGCAGCAGACGGTGTACCCGCTGTCGCGCGTCGATTGGCCGGACCTGCTTCAGGCGCTGAAAGCGGAGGGTGTGACGCTCGCCGACGTGCCGACCACGCTAGATCCGACCCCGGAGCCCTACGTGCTGATCATCGACGAGATCAACCGCGGCAACGTCTCGCGCATCTTCGGCGAGTTGATCACGCTGATTGAACCTTCCAAGCGCGCTGGCGCTGACGAGGGGTTGGAGGTGGTGCTTCCCTACTCCAGACAGCCCTTCAGCGTGCCCGCCAACGTCTATCTGATCGGAACGATGAACACCGCCGATCGGTCCCTCGCCGGGCTGGACGTGGCTTTGCGTCGACGATTCGTCTTTAGGGAGATGCCTCCGCGGCCCGACTTGCTCGATGCGGTCACGGTGGCAGGCATCTCGGTCGGGCAGCTCTTACGAACCCTAAATCAGCGCATCGAGGCGCTGCTGGACCGTGACCACTGCCTGGGCCATGCCAACTTCATGGCGTTGAGGGCCGAGCCGAAGATCGAACTCCTGGCGGCGATCTTCCGCAACCAAGTGCTGCCGCTGCTGCAGGAGTACTTCTTCGAGGACTGGCAGCGGATCCAGTGGGTGCTGAACGACCACCGAAAGCCGGCCAAGGCCTTCCAGTTTGTTCAGGCCCGACCGCAAGACACGGCGAGCTTGTTCGGCGACGACGTGAACGTCTCTCGCAGTCGCCAAGCCTGGCTGATCAACGACATCGCGTTTGACCACCCAGAGAGCTACCTCGGGGTGATGGACCACACCGCAGCAGCGTGAACGAGGTCATCAGCGTCCGTGAGTACGCTCGGCTGACCACCGAGCCGGTTGACGCTTCGCTGGACCGCGCGCAAGTGAGAGCGAGCGCGTTCGACTATCTCTGTCAGCTGAATGCCTCGTTCTCGCGTGCCGGCGTCAGCCTGGTTCAAGTGGAGGGGCGCCGTTGGCTGCGGCTGGACAACTATGTGGGCGTGCTGCAAACGCCCTGCGGCACGACACTGGAGGTGCTGCCCAAACACCACGAGCACACCGACAGTCTGAAGGACTGCCGAGCGTTGCTGCGCAAGATGATCCAGGCCACCCTGGACTTGCCCGCCCGCGAGGTGGGGCCAGCCCCACTTGAACTTTTCGACGCGCCCCTGTCCGAATGGGTGATGCAGCGCTTTCTAAGCGAGCTCGATCTGCTGGTGAAGCGCGGTCTGCGTTTCGAGTACCAACGCGTAGAAGACGAGACCCCGTTCTTGCGCGGCCAGTTGAACCTGGTGGCCCAGATGCGCCAGCCGCCAGGCAGGGATCACCATTTCCATGTTCGGCACGACATCTACTCACCCGATCGGCCTGAGAACCGCCTGCTGCGCCTGGCCCTGGACCGGGTGCGCCAGGCCACCCAGGAGCCCGAGAATTGGCGCTTGGCTCAGGAGCTGAGCTTTCGGCTGGCCGAAGTACCACCTAGCCGGCGACTGCGGGAAGACTTCCGCGCCTGGGGCACCGACCGGTTGATGGCCCACTACCAGGCCGTCAAGCCGTGGTGCGAGCTGATCCTGAATCGGCACATGCCGTTGGCCGTGCTGGGCGAGCAGTTTGGTCTGAGCTTGCTATTCCCGATGGAAAAGCTGTTCGAGCGCTACGTGGCGGCCTGGCTGCGGCGGCAGGTAGCCTCGTGGGTAGACATCCGCACACCAGCCAGCAGCGAGTCACTCTGCCTGCATGGCGGCAGCCCCATCTTCCAGCTGGAGCCGGACGTGCTGCTGCGAGCTGGGGGACAACGTTGGGTGCTGGATATGAAGTGGAAGCGCCTGGATGGCAGCGACCGAGCGGGCAAGTACGGCCTCAGTCAGGCAGACTTCTATCAACTCTTTGCCTACGGCCACAAGTACCTGGCTGGCCAAGGCGAGATGGCGTTGGTGTTCCCCCGCTCAGAGTCCTTCGCCAAGCCGCTGCCGCCGTTCGATTTCGACTCGGACCTTGCGCTTCACGTCTTGCCGTTTGATCTTGATGCGGACCGCCTGATCGGTTGGGATAGTCTTCAGATCCCGCTGCGCCAGGTGCATCAGGTCGTGCACGCTGCCATTGCCCTTTAGATAAGGCCCCATGAGCGCGATCGCGACACGTCCTCTGTGTGCAGTAGCCGGCTACGATTCATGCCAAACGAGGCAGCGGCGCGCTAGCTGCGCGGCCGAGGAGATTGCCGTGACCGAAGACCAACTCGAAGAGGAGGCACTGGGCTGGTTGGCCGAGGAGGGCTATGGTCGCCTCTACGGCCCCGATATCGCCCACGACGGCCCAGCTCCCGAGCGCAGCAGCTATCGCGAGGTCGTGCTGACCAGCCGTCTGCGCCAAGCCTTGGCTAGGCTGAACCCCGAAATCCCGCTGACTGCCCGGGAAGACGCGCTGAAGCAGGTGCTGGACCTCGGCATCCCGGCCCTGCTGAGCGCCAATCAACGCTTTCACCGCCTTCTGGTTGGTGGGGTGCCGGTGCAGTACCAGAAGGGTGGCGACACACGAGGCGACTTTGTGCGACTGGTCGATTGGGCAGACCCAGCGCGCAACGAATGGCTGGCCGTCAACCAGTTCACCATCAAGGGGCTGCACCACACGCGCAGGCCGGACGTCGTCCTGTTCGTCAACGGCCTGCCACTGGTGTTGCTGGAGCTGAAGAACCCGGCCGACCAGAACGCCAGCGTCTGGAAGGCCTATGACCAGATCCAGACGTACAAGGAGCAGACCCCCGACGTCTTCCACTACAACGAAGTGCTGGTGATCTCGGACGGCAGCGAGGCCTTGATGGGCTCGCTCTCAGCCGACAGCGAGCGTTTCATGGGCTGGCGCACGATCGACGGCGAAACGCTCGACCCGCTCGGCCCCTTCCAGGAGTTGCAGACCCTGGTGCGGGGCGCGCTGGCGCCGGCGCGCCTTCTGGACTACCTGCGGTACTTCGTGCTGTTCGAGGACGACGGTGGGTTGGTCAAGAAGATCGCCGGCTACCACCAGTTCCACGCGGTGCGGGTGGCGATCGAGCGGGTCGTCGCCGCGTCGCGGCCTGGCGGCACGCACAAGGGCGGCGTCGTCTGGCACACCCAGGGCAGCGGCAAGAGCATCACCATGACCTGCTTCGCCGCCCGGGTGATGCAGGAGCCGGCGATGGAGAACCCCACCATCGTCGTGATCACCGACCGCAACGACCTGGATGGCCAGCTCTTCGGCGTGTTCAGCCTGGCGCAGGACCTGCTGCGTGAGCAACCGGTGCAGGCGCTGACCCGGCAGGATCTGCGGGCCAAGCTGACCAACCGGCCTTCGGGCGGCATCGTCTTCGCCACCATCCAGAAGTTCATGCCGGGGGAGGACGAGGATGTGTTCCCAGTCTTGTCCGACCGCCACAACATCGTGGTGATCGCTGACGAAGCACACCGCACCCAATACGGCTTCGAGGCCAAGCTGAAGACGGTGAAGGTGCGCAGCAGGGGCATCGCCACTGGCGATGGCGGCGGCGCCAGCAGCGCGCTGGCGGCCGATTTCGTGCCGCCCGAGTACACGGTGGACCGCTACCAGGTCGGCTATGCGCAGCACCTGCGTGACGCGCTGCCCAACGCCACTTTCGTCGCCTTCACCGGCACGCCGGTGAGCAGCGACGACCGCGACACCCAGGCCGTTTTCGGCGAGTACATCCATGTCTACGACATGCAGCAGGCCAAGGAGGATGGCGCCACCGTCGCCATCTACTACGAGAGCCGGCTGGCGAAGCTGAGCCTGAAGGAGGAGGAGCTGCCGCACATCGACGACGAGGTCGATGAGTTGGCCGAGGACGAGGAGGAGAGCGCGCAGGCAAGGCTGAAGACCCGCTGGGCGGCGCTGGAGAAGGTGGTGGGCGCCACGCCCCGCGTGGCCAGCGTGGCCACGGACCTGGTGGCGCACTTCGAGGAGCGCAGCAAAGCCCAATCCGGCAAGGCCATGGTGGTGGCCATGAGCCGCGACATTTGCGTGCAGCTCTACGACGAGATCGTCAAGCTGCGGCCCGAGTGGCATGACACCGACCCCGAGAAGGGCGCGGTCAAGATCGTGATGACCGGTTCGGCCAGCGACAAAGCGCTGCTGCGGCCGCACATCTACAGCGCGCAGGTCAAGAAGCGGCTGGAGAAGCGTTTCAAGGACCCGGCGGACCCGCTGCGCATGGTGATCGTGCGCGACATGTGGCTGACCGGCTTCGACGCGCCCTGCGTGCACACCCTGTACGTCGACAAGCCCATGAAGGGCCACAACCTGATGCAGGCGATCGCCCGGGTGAACCGGGTATTCAAAGACAAGCAGGGCGGCCTGGTGGTGGACTACATCGGCATCGGCAACGAGCTCAAGGCCGCGATGAAGGAGTACACGGCCAGCAAGGGGCGCGGCCGGCCGACCGTGGACGCCCACGAGGCCTACGCTGTGCTTGCGGAGAAGCTGGACGTGCTACGGGCGATGCTGCACGGCTTCGACTACAGCGGCTTCCTGACCGGCGGGCACAAGACGCTGGCCGGGGCCGCCAACCACGTGCTCGGCCTGAAAACCGAAGGCGGCCGCGACGGCAAGAAACGGTTCGCGGACACCGCCCTCGCGATGAGCAAAGCCTTCACCCTCTGCTGCACCCTGGACGAGGCCAAGGCTGTGCGCGAGGAGGTGGCTTTCATGCAGGCAGTGAAGGTCATCCTGACCAAGAAGGACATCGTCGCGAAGAAGCGCACGGACGAGCAACGCGACCTGGCGATCCGCCAGATCATCGACTCGGCGGTGGTCTCCGACAGCGTGGTGGACATCTTCGACGCCGTCGGGCTGGACAAGCCGAACATCGGCCTGCTTGACGACGAGTTCCTGGCCCAAGTGAGAAGCCTGCCCGAGCGCAACCTTGCGGTCGAGTTGTTGGAACGGCTGCTGGAGGGCGAGATCAAGAGCCGATTTGGCCGCAACTTGGTTCAGGAGAGGAAGTTCTCCGAGCTGCTAAGCAACGTGATCGCCCGCTACCAGAACCGTTCGATCGAGACAGCCCAGGTGATGGAAGAGCTGGTCGAGATGGCCAAGAAGTTCCGCGAGGCAGCGTCACGTGGCGAGCAACTCGGACTGAACGACGACGAGGTGCGCTTCTACGACGCGCTGGCCACCAACGAATCGGCGGTGCGCGAGCTGACCGACGAGACGCTGAAGAAGATCGCCCATGAGCTGACCGAGAACCTGCGGCAGAGCGTGAGCGTCGACTGGTCCCAGCGGGAGAGCGTGCGGGCCAAGCTGCGGCTGATGGTCAAGCGGGTCCTGCGCAAGTACAAGTACCCGCCGGATGCCGCCGAGGCGGCTGTCGAGTTGGTGCTGCAGCAGGCGGAGGCGCTGGGTGAAGACTGGGCCGGGTAACTCGGCAGCAGAGTTGGACTTTCGCGGCTGGGCACGCGAGTCGGATTCGAGTTTCGCCGTCGCCCGTCTTGCGGAATACCCAAGCTGTCAACGTCCAACAAGACATTGATGGCATCGGCGACCTAGCGCGACGCCCAGCGACGATGCGCCTGGGTATGCCGCTTCACGCGGCTGACCAACGGCCTCTCAAAGAAGGTCGAGACCCTTGAGCACGCCGTGTCGCCTACAACTTCGCGCGCATCCACAAGGCGTTGCCCGTGACGCCAGCGAAGGCGGCCGGCACCAGTGACCATGTTGGTCGCTGAAGGATTCAGCGCGCTTGCCGATTGAAGGCCTAACGCTTCGGTTCTGGGTGCGGCTGCGGTATTGTCTTCGCAACCTTCGCCGCCACTTCGCGCACCATGGCGGCAGTCGGGCGCTGGTTGAAATCCTTGCGAAGGATGTCCTTCACCAGAGCCTCAGCCTGCTTCAGGACTTGGTCTTTGCTCATGATTTGCACCTCAAGAAATCTGGTCCCACACACGATCAATGATGAGGTCGGCAAAGAAGGACACCCAAAATTTGCCCTTCAACTTGTCGGCCGCCAGCTTGTTCACAAGCGCCTCATCGACTGCAAGAATCGGCGTTAGGGCGTTAGAGACATCGTCTCGCCGAATGGTTGCACCAGCAGGGAACGTATCTTCAACAAAGTCATAGGTCTTCTGCGCTACCTCTTTCCAGCGAGCCTCGTCCGCCGTGAAGAAGTCGATCAGTTCGGCGGCCTCAAGCCGCTGCTCTGCCTCAAGAGTCAGTGCCATTATTTTATCTCCCACACCGCAATCGACGCGGCTATGGCGACCGCCAAGAGCGCCAAGCCGAGACACACGACCGAAACGATCACCAAGCAGTTGACTTCCATCAACTTGCCAGCCAGCGCGAAGCCGGTAGCCAAGAGGGAGAACATGAAGCCAAGCAGCGCAAGAATCCCGCGCAGCAGAAACTTGGCTTTCACGGCTCGTTGAGCCGTCTTGTCGAATGAATCGAAGCTGTTGGAGATCGCACCGATGAACACGAGCAGTAGCCCGCCGAGCGCTGTTGAAGCAGCGGCGATGTCGCCGGCCGTTCCGACCCATTGAACCATTGCGGTTCACCCCCTGCGTGAATCGTATGCTTCGCAACGGGGCAGGCGGAGAGGGTCTGGCCGGCTTGACGATCCGAGCGCACAGGGGTACCCGTTGCACATCAGACTAAGACACTACCGCGCCGGTCGGCGGCTTGACCTCGGCGCCAGGGACCAGCTCGTTCGATGCGGTCGCTCAACCAACCGCTAAGTAAATCACCGCAGTCCACTTCGAGCGGTCAAACGGCTGGCTGGACCGCGCCTCGTCTGCCGGCGCGCCGTGGTTTGAGATGAAGTCTGAAACTGGGTTGCGCTGACGCCGCGATCGTCAGGCGCTGGGCGCCAAATCGGGCAGCACCGGCAAAGCGCGGCGCTGCCGGCACGGTCGGGGGAAGCTGACGGCCAGCGGCGTTGGTGGGGCAGGCGGCGACTTCACGCGGGCGAGCGCCGCTTCGTTCAACGCGTTCGAGACCGCCTCCAGCGGGAAGATCCAGCCTTGGCCGTACTTCAGGCCCGGCAGTTTCGCTTGACGCGCGAGTTCTTCGACTGTGCTCTTGGCGCAGTCGAGCAGGTCGGCCATCTGTGAGGCGTTCAGAACGGGGGGAAGGCGAGCCATGCGATTCTCACAAGTTGGGCTTCGTCCAGTTGAGGCCACAGGCGAGACCAGTTGATCTTTGCGTCTGCCTGGCTGGCCCATGGGATGCGGTGCAAGGTGTCTCCTGCACCCGCGCCAGGGGTGGCACCCGTGCCACGGGTGGCGCCCATGCCAGGGGTGGCGCCCATGCCAGGGGTAGCGCCCGTGCCAGGGGTGGCGCCCGTGCCAGGGGTAGCGCCCGTGCCAGGGGTGGCGCCCGTGCCAGGGATGGCACCGATGGGCAAACGCAGCTGTGGGGACGGCGACGGGCGTAGAAGCCGCCTCATCTTCTCGCGTAACCAGCCGACGACCGCTGCGCTGATCTGGGCGATGGGGACGCGGCGCCAGGCGATCGCCGTACCACCTGCCAGGCGCTCCCGCACCCATGCCAGAGGCGGCATCAATGCCAGGGGTGGCGCCCATGCCAGGGGTGGCGCCCATGCCAGGGGTGGCGCCCGAGCGTGCTGGCGAGGTGACGAGCCCCACCTCGGATGGGGCCCGACCGGCATCAATCGTCTTGTGGCGCTCAAGGGTGTGACGCAGGGCTGGCGCGTACTTCTTGACCGAGGTGAGGCCCACCCCAGCCGCCTGGGCGATTTCGGCGTTGGTACTCCACGGTGGCAAGCGACGCATGGCGTCGGCAACCCGCTCGCGTGTCTCCTCGGCACGATCGGCACTCGTCCTGCGCGCTGACGCAGCTTGCCGCCGCTTCACCTCCGCCTTGGGCAGCCTCTCGCCGGTCCCAATCCAGCGTGTGCACTGCGGATCGACAGTCCAGACCCGGCCGTCGCGTGGTTGATCATCCCGTCCGCGCCTTGGCCCGCCACCCACGAGCAATTCGCCGCGGTGGCAGTAGCGTGCCACTGAGCTTGCGACACCTCGAACTTCAGAGGCAGGAAGCGGCCAAGTGAGCGTGTCGTTGAGCAGCGTCGCTGCCTGCAAAAGCGCCTCCTGGGTCGGCGCCCGACGCGAGCGGATGGCTGCGCCCGCCCAGCGGCGCAGGCTGTCAAACAGCCAGCAGTTCCTCGAGTTCTCGCGGGAGCTTGCGGCTTTGCGAATGGCGCGCGCCGGCGAGCGATCGCCTTCAACGAAGGTCGCCAGCTCCTGCAGGGCCCAGGCCCGGGCGCACACCCAGGTCTCTCGATGCCCGTCTGCAAACGGCGACCGAAGGCCGTTTCCGGCGAAGGACGGGTCAAATCCTGGCAGGCGGGCGGCAAACTTGAGGCTGACGTCCCGCAAGAAGGCAGCGGCCTTCGGCGAATCACGCTTCACCGGGACGGCGAGGGCCCACACCATATGGCAGTGCCCGCTGCGCAGGTTCTCGACCACGCAGAGCGGCGGCGGCAGGCCGGCGTCGCGCCATGCGTGGCCGGATCCCTTCTCGTCGACGTCGACGACTACGAACCGCGCCACGTCTTCGTTGACGTACAGGTGCCTCCGGCGCACGGCCTCGTCGGGTGCGTGCCATTCCCGGGCGGAGTGGTGATCCGCGCAAGCCACGCGCCACGGCATGAGCGCCATGAACAAGTTGGGCGCGTCAGCTTCTCCACGCCCAGCGTCGCGGTCGACTGCACCCCGCCGTTGCGGCCCGTATGGTGCCGCCTGGCCTTGGCGCTGCACCGGCGCCGAATATAGAATCCCACCCATGGAAGGTGATCCCGCCTGATTGCCATTCCAAGAAGCCCACGCTGATCGGAAGTCGGCGTGGGTTTCGTCTTTTCTGGACTTGGGGCGACCCCGAATCCAATGCGATCAGTATGCCACTGTTGCTCTGAGGTGATTTCAGAGTGCATGCGGTATTCCTACAAGAGGCGTGGGAGTCGATATTTACCGCAACGGTGAATATCGAGCCATTTTCAGGTCAGTCCTCGTGCCCGTCGCTTGAGGCCGGGCGATCGGCAATGAGGAGGCCCGGCCACCAGGGCGTCAAGACCGGCGGCAACCGGGCTCAGGCGACGCTTACATTGTGGTCAGATGGAGGTATTTGACCTCTCAAGTAAACCCAGCACAGGCCGCCGACCGTCAACCGCCTTGTGATTTTGGATGGCCTTTCGGGGCATCATTCCTGTAGGGCACCGAAACGGCCTTCGTTTTCACCTTAGATTGACCAACAAACCAACTCCAGCATTTTGTCCGACCAGCTTTCGTTCAGCGCCAATATCGACTTGGCCGGGGTTTTACCTGCGAGGCCAAATACTGCCAATCAAAACCCTTGGCGTGGGTCTTCTTCACCGTCAAGACCCGCGCGCTCGATCATCACTCGCAAAGTGGCGTGACCGCTGGGCGGCGGGTCTGGCGACAGGGCCAGCCCATTTGCCTTGCGCTCGCCGTCCTGGGCCACTGTCAGGGTCTCGGCGGCGATCTTCCCCTGCTTCGCCTTTGCCGTAGTCGCGCGCGTTCACCGCCTCTCCTCGTGTCTGGTGCGCCGCATCGGCCCGGCTGTCCGCTTGACGCCAGGACGTCCCGCGTGACCCACCGCTTGATCACTTTGGCCTCGGCTTTGCTGGGCTGCCCGCACACCAGCCTGCAGTTGCGCCAGCCATGGTGGCCACGATTCACCTTCAGGTGGAATGGGGCCGATCCACATGGCATGGGTGCAGACCTCGCCTTTGCCATGTGAGCGCCGTTGTTGCGGCCGTCGTTGGCGCTGGGGCCTGCGGGAATCGCGAAACGGCTGAAGCGGCGGCGAATGTGCTTCGCCGCCATCCAAGCAGCGCCTTAGCCCTTAGTCGAGGGACAGCGCCGGCAATCGAAATCAGGCGCGCCGTGACGCTTCGCGCGCGCGCATTTGGGCCTCGATCCAGGCGTCGATGTCCGAGTCGAGCCAGCCGACGGCACGGCCACCGAGTTGGATGGGCGACGGGAAGCGGCCCTCGCTGATGCGGCGATAGAGCGTGCTGCGGGAAAGGCCGGTGCGCGACCTGACGGTCGACAGGCGAAGGAACGAACGGGACATTCGAGACCTCGTGAGGCGTGTTGGATGCCCTTGATCCTGTTGTCACGACTCACGGCCATGAGCCCTGGCGCTGCTCTGCCGACGCCTTGGCGGCGACGAGGGCCGCCTGATGCTGGCGCAGTTGTTGGAGGCGCTCCGCCATCGAAACCATTCGGGCTTCGAGTTCTCGAATCTCGTCGGCCAGTACCGCGGCGACCGCCTCACCGTCGACGGCCATCACGCCGCCTTCACCAACAGGACTTTTGGCTGGCTGAGCCGCAGGACGGCGGCGTCGACCGTATCGGCCCATTGTTGAAGCATGGCCTTGCGCTGCTCGGAGTACTCGGCACGGTTGTAGACGCCGCGCACGCCGCCGATCGTGTGGTTGAGGGCCTTCTCAACCACGTCGGATGCCCAGCCTTGTTCATGCAACAGAGTCGACGCCGTGCGTCGCAGGTCGTGGATGGTGAAGGCAGGGATGTCCTGACCCTGCAGCGACGTTTTCAGCGCCGAGTTGATGGCGTTGTGAGCGAAGGGCTTGTTGAGGCTGCTCCGGCCCGGCAGGACGAGCGCGCTACCGCCGGCCAACATGTGAAGCTCCTTGAACAGGGCGATCGCTTGCCGCGAGAGGTAAACGATGTGCGGCTTGCCGGTCTTTGAGGCCTCGGCCGGGATGTGCCATTCCGCCTCGTCAAGGTGAACGTCTTTCCAGCGGGCGAGCAGCAACTCCGACTTGCGCGACATGGTGAGCAGCGTCAGGTGCAGGGCAACCTTGAATTGGCGCCGGATGTTTGATTCCTTGGTGGCGCGCAGGAAGACGCCGATCTCGTGAACGGAAAGGGCCCGTTCGCGCGCCTTGGCCTTGAACACATGCCGCATGGGCAGGGCGAGCACGGGGTTGGACGCGACATGGCCACAGGTCAGGCCGTAGTCGAACAGGCGCTTCAACAGGCCGCGCAGGTCGGCGGCGGCGGCGTCAAAGCCCTGGTCCTTCTTGGCCCAGATGATGGCGCGTACGTCTTCGGTGGTGACTTCGCCCATGGGCTTCGCCCCGAGCGCCGGCAGGATCTGCTTGTCGAGGTAGCGGCGTGGCATGGTGGTGTTCTTGCGGTCGCGCTGGACGATTTCCCGGAAGAACTGCTCGCTGAACTCGGTCACCGTTTGGCTCTTGGGCGTCGCCGACTTGGCTTCCTGCTTGGCCCGTGCGGGTGATTCACCACGCGCGACTGCACGGCGGGCCTCGAAGTGCCGCTCCCGGGCCTCCTTCAGCGAAACCTCGGGGTAGATCCCGATCACCAGCTTTTCGGCCCTGCCGTCGAGCCGATAGCGGTACATCCAGGTTTTGCGCCCGCTCGTCTTGACCTCGATGACCAGGCCCTCGCCGTCGGCGGTTTGATACGTGCTGGCCCTCGGCTTGAGCGCCTTGATGCCGGTGTCGGTGAGTCGTCCCATTCCTGTTTTGTCCCTCGTCTGTGTCCACGGCCCTCCGCGGAGGGTGCGGAATTTAGCTCTGTGGACACAGTCTTGGACACTACACAGGTGGTACGTAGTGGGACTAAATGAGACACCCTGGAATCAAGATTCCTTTGGCGACAGGGGTTTAGGAGGGACGTCGGGACGCGACGAGACGCCCCGGAACCCCGGACTACTTTCCGATGCAGAAGCGGCTGAAGATCTCGCCCAGCAGGTCGTCCGCGCTGAAGGCGCCGGTGATGCGCTGCAAGGCCTCGTGGGCGAGGCGGAGTTCTTCGGCGAAGAGGTCGAGCGACGCGTCGGCCTGAGCGGCGTGTTCGGCGGCCCAGGCGAGATGGCTTTCGGCTTCGCGCAGGGCCTGGACATGGCGGGTTCGCGCGATGAACAGGCCTTCGGCCGAGGCCACGCCCCCGGCTCGTTCCAGCAGCGATTCGCGCAGGGCGTCGAGGCCCGTTCCGCTGCGGGCTGACAGACGCAGGCCCGGGCGGGCCTGCTCGAAGGTGCCGGGCGATGTGCTCGCGGCCAGGTCGGCCTTGTTGAAGACGTGGAGCAGGCGCGCCGGCTCCACGCTGTGCAGGCGCTCGGCGATGGCGGCGTCAGCGGCCTGGTAGGTGGGCTCCTCGACGCGCGTCAGGTCGTGCAGGAAGAGCACGGCATCCGCGCCGCCGATCGCCTCCCAGCTGCGCGCGATGCCGATGCGCTCGACTTCGTCGGGGCCGGTGTCGGTGTCGGCGCGCAAACCGGCGGTGTCGGTCACATGGACGGGCACGCCGTGGATCTGGATGGTCTCGCTGACACGGTCTCGGGTGGTGCCGGCGATGGGCGTGACGATGGCCAGCTCCGCGCCGGCCAGCGCATTGAGCAGCGAGCTCTTGCCCACGTTGGGCTGGCCGGCCAGCACCACGCGCAGGCCCTCGCGCAGCAGCGCGCCCTGGCGCGTGCGGGTGAGCAGCTCATCCAGGCGCGCTTGCAGGCCAGCGAGTTGGCCGCGTGCGTCGGCCTTCTCGAGGAAGTCGATCTCCTCCTCGGGAAAGTCCAGCGTGGCCTCGACCAGCATGCGCAGCCGCACGATGCCCTCGGCCAGTGCATCGACCTGGGACGAGAAGGCCCCGGCCAGCGATCGGCTGGCCGAGCGGGCCGCCGCCTCGGTGCTCGCGTCGATCAGGTCCGCCACCGCCTCCGCCTGCGCCAGGTCGAGCTTGTCGTTGAGGAAGGCGCGCTGGGTGAACTCGCCCGGCTCGGCCACGCGCATGCGGGGCAGGCCCGCCTCGGGTGCGAGCTCCAGGCAGCGGGCCAGCAAGAGCTGCAGCACGACCGGGCCGCCGTGGGCCTGCAGCTCGAGCACGTCTTCGCCGGTGTAGGAGTGGGGCGCGGGAAAGTACAGCGCCAGCCCCTGGTCGATGGGCTGGCCCTGGGCATCGAGGAATGGACCGTAGTGCGCACGGCGCGGCACCAGCGTCGCTCCGGTCAGCCGTTGGGCCAGCGATGCCAGGGCGGCGCCGGACACCCGCACGATGCCGACCGCGCCCCGGCCGGGGGCCGTGGCGATGGCGACGACGGGATCCTGGTGGTGGCCGAGCTGCAAGGTGCCGGCGATTGTCCCCGAGCGCCGTGGCGCGCCGCGAAGGGAGGAATTGGCGCGGGGGGAGCGTCGTTCGCCAGCCGTCACCGGCCCCGAACGATCACTCGCTTCCCGAGGAACTGGGTTGGCCCCGCGGCTGCATGATCGTCCGCGGATCCGGTCCGCTGAAGGCCCGAACGATCAACAAAAGTCGCGCCGCGGTAACCACCGTGGCATGCGTCACGCCGGGGGCGGGGCAGTCGCCGAGCCGCGGCCCGGCGACTGTCTCAGCTCACGCCGAGCCGCTTGTTGATGAACCACTGCTGGGCGATCGACAGCAGGTTGTTGGTCAGCCAGTACAGCACCAGGCCCGACGGGAAGTAGAAGAACATGAAGCTGAAGGCCAGCGGCATGATCCACATCATCCGGGCCTGCACGGGATCGGGCGCCTTCGGGCCCAGGGCCACCTGCAGGACCGAGCTGAGCGTCATCAGAATCGGCAGCGGGCCGACCGGCATGTGGAAGTAGGGCACCAGGCCGAAGAGGCTGTCAGGCTTGGACAGGTCGGTGACCCAGCCCATCCACGGCGCGCCGCGCATTTCCACCGACGCCAGCAACACCCAGTACAGCGCGATGAAGAAGGGCATCTGCACCACGATGGGCAGGCAGCCGCCCAGCGGGTTGATCTTCTCCTCCCGGTAGATGCGCATCATCTCCTGCTGCATCTCCTGGGGCTTGTCTTTCATCCGCTCCCGCATCTCCATGATGCGCGGGTTGACCGCCCGCATCTTGGCCTGGGAGCGGTAGGCGCTGGCGTTGAGCCAATAGAAGGCGATCTTCAGCAGCACCACCAGGGCGATGATGGCCCAGCCCCAGTTGCCGAGCAGGCTGTGCAGCTGGTCGAGCAGCCAGAACATGGGCTTGGCCAGGACGGTGACCCGGCCGTAGTCCTTGACCAGTTCGAGGCCAGGCTCCAGGGCGCCGAGCTTCTTCTCGTCCTGCGGCCCGGCGTAGAGCGAGGTCTGGAAAGCCGCGGTGGCGCCCGGCTCCAGGGTGCCCAGGGACTGCACCATGGCCACGGTGTAGTCGTTGTCGACCTTGTTGGTGACGAAGTCGCGCGGCTTGCCGGCCGGGACCAGCCACGCGCTGACGAAGTGGTGCTGGATCATGGCGATCCAGCCGTCGCTCGCGGCACCTTCGACCTTGTAGGGGTTCGCGCCTCGCTTGTCGATTTCCGCCGGCTCGACCTTCTTGAACTTGGTCGCGTCGTTGTAAAGGGCCGGCCCCGTGTAGGTGAAGCCGGTCGACGAGAACATCGACGTCGACTGGCCCTCGGGCGGCCGGCCGTCGCGCAGCAGCTGCAGGTAGATCTGCGGCGTCATAGGCGCGCCCGAGACGTTCGTCAGCTCATGCCGCACGCCGATGATGTAGTCGCCGCGCTTGAAGGTGTAGGTCTTGACCAGCTTGGCGCCGCCGATCTCCGGCGACTCGAAGCGCACCACGACCTCGTTGGCGCCGTCCTTGAGGCTGCGCTCGCCGGGCTGGACGCTGAAAGGGCTCAGGTGGCGCGGCAGCGGGGCGGCGCCCGGGGCCGGGTTGATGAAGCCGGTCTGCGCGAGGTAATGGCGCACCGCGCTCTGGTCGAACAGCACGACCGGCTTGTCCGGATCGATGGCGTCCGGATAGGTCTTGAGCTCCAGGTGGGTGAGGGTGGCACCCGTGCTGTCGATCGTGGCCTTGAACAGGTCGGTCTCGACGTTCACGGCCTCGCCGCTCGCCGCGCTGGCTGCCGCCGCAGCCGCGGCGGGCAGGGTGGTCGCGCCGGCCATCCCGCTGGCTGCGGCAGGCACGCCTGCGCTCGCTGCCGCGCTGGAACCCGCGGCCGGCGCCGAAGCGACCGGCTCCGAGATCGGCGCGCCGAACAGCGTCGGACGCCCGTTGTGCTTGTTCCACCCGTCATAGAGGAAGACGAGCGACATGATGAACACCACCCACAGCAGGGTGCGGCGCATATCGGTCATGGATGGGGCCTGGAAGGAATCTGAAGGGTCGAAGAGGGGGGCAGCGTGGCGCCGGGCAGCAACCGGCTGAACAGCCGCGGACGCACGACAGGCACCGGGTCGCAACCGCCTGCGCACCAGGGATGGCAGCGCAGGACGCGGGCCACGGTCAGGTAAGAGCCGGCCAGCGCTCCGTGGCGCTGCAGCGCTTCGATGCCGTATACCGAGCAGGTCGGCGCGAATCGGCACTGGTTGCCGAGCGAAGGGCTCAGCAGCAGCCGATAGGCCCGCAACAGGGCCACCAACACCCGGCGCGGGAACTGGCTCCAGCGTCTGGCCGCGGGCTGATCGACAGGCTTCATCGCGGGCGGGCGGGCGGCCTGGCCGCGCGGCTGAACAGCACCTCGATCTCGGCGTGCGCGGTTTCGCGCAGCGGCTCGGATGCAGGGCTAGTGAAGGCCTGGCGATCGAAGCCCTGCCTCAGCCGCACCACCCACAGGCCCGGGGGCAGCCGGCCGGCATGGCGCGCCATGGCCGCACGAAGCTGGCGCTTGATCAGGTTGCGAGTGACTGCTCGCTTGGCGTGCCGCTTGGGCACGACCAGGCCCAGCCAGTGGCCGGCCGGAGTGCTGGCGAGGCCCGGCGCCGGGGATTCATCCACAAGCGTCTGGCCGGAGCCGGTCGGGGTTGTGGATAAGTCTGGTGAAACAGGCGGGACAACCGCCTCGGCGGGCGCCTTGGACGCCGCCGCCCGGCCACGCGAAGGCTCGCCGGACACATGGTGAACGGCGAAGTGAGCACTTCGCGAACAAGGCACCGTCGCGAGCACGCGTTCGAAATCGGCCGGTCTCACGATGCGGCCGATCATGACGCGTGGGTCAGACCTGGGACAGCTTCTTGCGGCCCTTGGCGCGGCGCGCATTGATGACGGCCCGGCCACCGCGCGACTTCATGCGGACGAGAAAGCCATGCGTACGGGCGCGGCGGACTTTGGAAGGCTGATAGGTGCGCTTCATGGTGCTAGCTGGTTGGATGGGCCGGAGGGCGCCTGAAAGGCCGGATCGAAAAAACCCGCCTGGAGTCGCAAGAGCGCTTCGAAAGCGCCTCGCGGCGTGGACGGCGCCGTCTTGGGTCGTGCGTCGCGGCAAGGGCCCTGGATTGGCTCCTGCCCGTACCGCAAATCGCTCTTCCGCCGGGCCGATTCGGGAAACCCACTATTAGAGCAAAAAACGCTTGTCGGGTCAAACACTTGCACGGCAGATTGCGGCTTGGCGCGGCCCTTGACCCTGCTCCAGAAACTGTGGATAACCACCGCCTTCGACGATTGATCCGTGCGTAGAATCCGGCCGCTCGAAAACAACTTGTCCACAATGAGCTTCGATCTCTGGCAGCGCGGTTGCGAACGTCTCGCGACCGAACTGCCCGAACAGCAATTCGCCACCTGGATCCGCCCGCTGCCGCCGGCCGACATCACCGATGCCGGCGACGCTGGTGCGGTGGCCTCGCTGCGCGTGCCCAACCGCTTCAAGCTGGACTGGATCCGCTCGCAGTACAGCGCCCGCATCGAGACCGTGCTGAGCGAGCTCGCCGGCAAACCCGTGCGGCTGGAGTTGAGCCTGGCGCCTCGCGAGCCGCTGCCCGCGGCCTATGGCTCCGCCACCCGCAGCCCGATGGGGGCCGGCCTGAACGGCAGCCCGACCTTCGTGGCCCGTGCGCAGCAGCCTGTGCGTGCCGGCCACTTCCTCGCCACGGCCATGCTCCCCCAACGCGAGCCGGTGCTGGCCGGGGATGTCCACGAGGTGTCCGAGGAGCACTTCGCGCCTCCGCCCCGCCCGGCGGCGCCCGCCTTCACCGGCGTCGCCTCGCTGCCGCCGGCCGCCAACCGGCACCGCCTGAACACCGCCCTGACCTTCGACAGCCTGGTCGCCGGTCGCGCCAACCAGATGGCCCGCACCGCCGCGCTGCACGTCGCCGGCGCCCCGGGCCAGATGTACAACCCGCTGTTCATCTACGGCGGCGTCGGCCTGGGCAAGACGCACCTGGTGCACGCGGTCGGCAATGCGCTTCTCGCCGACAACCCGAACGCCCGCGTGCTGTACCTGCACGCCGAGCAGTTCATCTCGGACGTCGTCAAGAACTACCAGCGCAAGACCTTCGACGAGCTCAAGGCCAAGTACCACCAGCTCGACCTGCTGCTGATCGACGACGTGCAGTTCTTCGCCGGCAAGGAGCGCACGCAGGAGGAGTTCTTCAACGCCTTCGAGGCACTGCTGGCCAAGCGGGCGCACATCATCATGACCAGCGACACCTACCCCAAGGGGTTGGTGGACATCGACGAGCGCCTGACCTCGCGCTTCGACTCCGGCCTGACGGTGGCCATCGAGCCGCCCGAGCTCGAGATGCGCGTGGCCATCCTTCTGACCAAGTCACGCGCCGAGGGCACGGTGATGCCGGAGGACGTCGCCTTCTTCGTCGCCAAAAACGTCCGGGCCAACGTGCGCGAGCTCGAGGGCGCCCTGCGCAAGGTGCTGGCCTACGCCAAGTTCAGCCACAAGGACATCTCGATCAACCTGGCGCGCGAGGCGCTCAAGGACCTGCTGTCGATACAGAACCGGCAGATCTCGGTCGAGAACATCCAGAAGACGGTGGCCGACTTCTACAAGATCAAGATCGCCGACATGTACTCCAAGAAGCGGCCGGCCTCTATCGCCCGCCCGCGCCAGATCGCGATGTACCTGGCCAAGGAGCTGACGCAGAAGAGCCTGCCCGAGATCGGCGAACTCTTCGGCGGCCGCGACCACACCACCGTGCTGCACGCCGTGCGCAAGATCGGCGGCGAGCGGCACAAGAACACCGAGCTCAACCAGCAGCTGCACGTGCTGGAGCAGACGCTCAAGGGTTGATCAGTTCCCCGAGCCGGGCAGGCTGTTGCCGGCCCAGCGCTCCTGTGCGGCCATCAGGTGGCTGCGCATGGCCGTCTCGGCCGCCAGCGCGTCGCGCTGCTCCAGGGCTTGCAGGATTCGCTCGTGCTCGCGCAGGGCCTGCTCCCAGGTCTGGCGCGAGTCGGCATGGGCACTCAGCAGCATGGACATCGGGCTGTAGCGTTCGCTGAACAGCTCTCCGACCAGGCGTTCCAGCACCGCGTTGCCGGCCATGGCGGCCACGGCCAGATGAAAGCGCCGGTCGGCGTCCAATGCCGTCCGGCCAGAGGCCACCGCTTCGCGCATGGCAGCGACAGCCTCGCGCACCGCCGCCATCCCCTCGGCCGTCGCGCGGGCACAGGCCTGACTCACCAGGCCGCCCTCGAGCACGATGCGGGCCTGCATCAGCTCCAGCGGGCTTTCGCCGAGGCCGGCAGTTGCATGGTCACCGGTGCCGCGCACGTAGATGCCGGCACCCATCCGCACCTCGACGCTGCCGGCAATCTCGAGCGCGATCAGTGCTTCTCGCACCGAAGGGCGGGACACGCCCAGCTGCTGCGCCAGCTCGCGCTCGGGCGGCAGCCGCGTTCCTGGAACGAAGTGCCCATGGCGGATCAGTTCGCGGATCTGCTCCGCGATCTGCTGGTACAAGCGCCGGCTGTCCGCCGGCTTCAGATGCTCGATCATGGCGAGGCGCCCCTCCCGTGGCCTGACCAATTCTAGGCCCGCGCGGCTGTCGGGGTTTTCCCGGTCAGACCACTCTGGTCCCAAGCGCTAGACTGGCCTGACCAAGCCCGTCAGATCCGGGCTTTTTTCTTCATTGGCCTGACCGCCACAGGATTCGCCCATGGTTCCCTCCCCGTCCGCCAGCCTTGCCGGCAAGACCGTCCTGATCACCGCGGCGGCTCAGGGCATAGGCCGGGCCAGTGCGTTGGCCTGCCTGCGCGCCGGGGCCAGCGTCGTGGCGACCGACATCCAGGTCGAGGGCCTGGGCAGCCTGACGCAAGAGGCAGGCGACGGTGCCGCCTTGCGCACCGCCTTGCTCGACGTTCGAGACACCTCCGCGGTGCAAGCCCTTGCCAAGGACCTGCCTCCCCTGCACGGCCTGTTCAACTGCGCCGGCTTCGTCCACCACGGCACAGTGCTGGACTGTGACGAGGATGCCTGGGACTTCAGCATGGACCTCAACGTCAAGAGCATGTTGCGGACGGTGCGGGCCTTCCTGCCCGGCATGCTGGCGCAAGGCCAGCAAGAGGGCAGCAGCCCCTCGGTGCTGAACATGGCCTCCATGGCCTCCTCGATCAAGGGCTTTCCGAACCGCTTCGTCTATGGCGCGAGCAAGGCTGCCGTCATCGGCTTCACCAAGGCCGTGGCGGCCGACTTCGTGAAGCAGGGGCTGCGCTGCAACGCCCTGTGCCCGGGCACCGTCGACACGCCTTCGCTGCGCGGGCGCATCGCCGCCGCGGCGGACCCGGTGCAGGCGGAGAAGGATTTCATCGCCCGCCAGCCCATGGGCCGCCTGGCCACGGTGGACGACATCGCCCCGATGGTCGTCTTCCTGCTGTCCGACGCCTCGCGCTTCATCACCGGCCAGGCCGTGCTGGTCGACGGTGGCGTCACCATCTGAGCCGCGCCATGCATCCCGGCCGCGTTGACGCTCACCAGCACTTCTGGCGCCTCGCGCGAGGCGACTACGACTGGCTCGACCAGAGCGACCCGGCGCTCGCGCCACTGGCCCGCGATTTCGAGCCCGACGACCTGACGCCGCTGCGCCGCGCGAACGGCATCGGCCGCACCGTGCTCGTCCAGGCCGCGGCCACCATGGAGGAAACCGAGCACCTGCTCGGGCTGGCCGATGGTCACCCGGAGATTGCGGGCGTGGTCGGCTGGATCGACCTGTCGGATCCAGGCCAGGTCCCGGTGCTGGAGCGCTGGGCGAAGCGGTCCGCCTTCAAGGGTGTGCGGCCCATGCTGCAGGACCTGCCCGACACCGAGTGGATCGTCCACGGCCCGCATCCCGCGATGGTCCAGGCGCTGATCGACCTGGGGCTGCGCCTGGATGCGCTGGTCAAGCCCCCGCACCTGGCCGCGCTCATCCGCTTCGTCGAGCGCTGGCCTTCGCTGAAGGTGGTGATCGACCACGCCGCCAAGCCCACGCTGCGGGACGGATGGCAAGCGGACTGGGTCGCACCCTGGCGCACGGGCCTCACCGAACTCGCCGCCTATCCGCAGGTGTGCTGCAAGTTCTCGGGCCTGCTCACGGAGGCGGCGCCGCAGCAGATCACCTCGCCCGGGGCCGCCCAGGACCTGGTCGCTCCGGTGTGGGAAGAGCTGCTGCAGCGCTTCGGCCCCCAGCGCCTGATGTGGGGCAGCGACTGGCCGGTGTTGAACCTCGCCGCCGACTACGGCCGCTGGGCCGACATCGCCGGGCGCTTCATCGACCTCCTGCCACTGCCCGATCGCCAGGCGGTGTGGGGCGGCACCGCCGAGGCCTTCTACGGGCTGGAGCGTCCTTCATGACGGCCAGCCCGGTCACGCTGATCGAGATCCGGGGCCTGCACAAGGCCTTCTCCGGCGTGCCGGTGCTCGAAGGCGTGGACTTCGACCTGAGGGCCGGCGAGGTGCATGCCCTGATGGGCGAGAACGGCGCCGGCAAGTCGACACTGATGAAGGTCCTCGCCGGCGTCTACGAGAAGGACCAGGGCCAGGTGCTGGTCGATGGCCGGCCCGCCGCGCTCGCCAGCCCGCGCGACGCCCAGGCGCTGGGCATCGCGATCATCCACCAGGAACTGCAGCTGATGCCGCACCTGACGGCGGCGCAGAACCTCTTCATGGGTCGGGAGCCTCGCCGCTTCGGCGGCCTGCTGCTCGACGACGCGAGGCTGAACACCGAAGCCGAAGCCGTGTTCCAGCGCCTGAACCTGCGGCTGGACCCGCGCACGCCGGTGGGCGAGCTCACCGTGGCGCGCCAGCAGATGGTGGAGATCGCCAAGGCCATCAGCCTGCATTCGCGCGTGCTGATCATGGACGAGCCCACCGCCGCGCTGAACGATGCGGAGGTCGCGGACCTCTTCCGCGTCATCCGCCAGCTGCAGGCCGAAGGCGTCGGCATCGTCTACATCTCGCACAAGATGGACGAGCTGCAACGCATCGCCGAACGGGTGACCGTGATGCGCGACGGCCGCAGCATGGCCACGCTGCCGATGGCGGGCACCTCGGTCGACACCATCATCTCGCTCATGGTCGGGCGTGCGCTGGTGCACGAGGCGGTCGACGTGCCGGACACCTCGGGCGCCCCCGTCGCGCTGCGGGTGCGCGGCCTCAGGCGTGGCCACGCGGTGCGCGACGTGTCCTTCGAGCTGCGCTGCGGCGAGATCCTCGGCTTCGCCGGCCTGATGGGCGCCGGCCGCACGGAGGTCGCACGGCTCGTCTTCGGAGCCGACGAGCGCGAGGCTGGCGACATTGAAGTGCACGGCCGCGCCGCCACCATCCGCACGCCGGTGGACGCGGTGCGCCACGGCATCGGCTACCTGTCCGAAGACCGCAAGCACTTCGGCCTGGCCACCGGCCTGGACGTGCAGGCCAACATCGTGCTGGCCAGCCTGCCGCGCTTTGCCAGCCGCCTCGGCCTCGTCGACGACAACGCCACGCAGGACACGGCTGCCCGCCTGGTGCGCCAGCTGCAGATCAAGACCCCTTCGACGCAGCAGACCGTCAAGCTGCTGTCGGGCGGCAACCAGCAGAAGGTGGTCATCGCCAAGTGGCTGCTGCGCGACTGCGACATCCTCATCTTCGACGAGCCGACGCGCGGCATCGACGTCGGCGCCAAGGCCGAGATCCACAAGCTGATGCGCGCGCTGGCGGCCGAAGGCAAGGCGCTCATCGTCATCTCGTCGGAGCTGCCGGAGGTCCTGAGCCTGGCCCACCGGATCCTCGTGATGTGCGAGGGGCGGATCACCGGCGAGATTCCCGCCACCGAGGCCACCCAGGAACGCATCATGGCCCTGGCCACGCAGCGCGACGCCGCGCCAGCGCCCCAACCCGTCACCGCATGAACTCCACGACGACCCCCACGCCGCTGCCCGCCTCGGCCCGCCCTGTGTGGCTGCGACCTGCCGCGCGGCAGAAGCTGCTCGCCTTCGCCAGTCTGCTGGCGCTGATGGTGTTCTTCGGCTTCGCCTCCTCCAACTTCCTGCAGACCGACAACCTGGTCAGCATCCTGCAGGCCACCGCGGTCAACGGCGTGCTGGCGATCGCCTGCACCTTCGTCATCATCAGCGGCGGCATCGATCTTTCGGTGGGCACGCTGATGACCTTTTGCGCGGTGGTGACCGGCGTGGTGCTCACCTACTGGGGCCTGCCCCTGCCGCTGGGCATCCTGGCGGCCATCGTGGCCGGCGCCTTCTGCGGCGCCACTTCGGGCTGGCTGATCGCCAAGCTGAAGGTGCCGCCCTTCATCGCCACGCTGGGCATGATGATGCTGCTCAAGGGCCTGGCGCTGGTCGTCTCGGGCACCAAGCCGATCTACTTCAACGACACGCCGGGCTTCGAGTCCATCGCGCAGGATTCGCTCATAGGCGCGCTGCTACCCTCGCTGCCCATTCCCAATGCGGTGCTGGTGCTGTTCGCGGTGGCGCTGCTGGCCAGCGTGGTGCTGGGCCGCACGCTGCTGGGCCGCTACACCTTCGCGCTCGGCAGCAACGAGGAGGCCGCGCGGCTTTCGGGCGTGAACGTGGTGTTCTGGAAGGTCGTGGTGTATGCGGTGGGCGGCGCGATCTGCGGCGTCGCGGGGCTGCTGATCGCCTCGCGATTGAACTCCGCCCAACCCGCGCTCGGCCAGGGCTACGAGCTCGACGCGATCGCCGCCGTCGTCATCGGCGGCACCTCGCTGTCCGGCGGCACCGGCACCATCCTCGGCACGCTCATCGGCGCCTTCATCATGAGCGTGCTCACCAACGGCCTGCGCATCATGAACGTGGCGCAGGAATGGCAGACGGTGGTCACCGGCGTGATCATCATCCTCGCCGTCTACACCGACATCCTGCGCCGCCGCGCGGGCTGACCACCAGCTTCCCCAGGAGACTTCAACGCATGCTGCGACGCCGCCTCGCCCCCATCCTTCTGCTGCTCGCCGCCGCGCCGGCCTTCGCACAGCAGGCGACCTACATCCCATTGATCTCCAAAGGCTTCCAGCACCAGTTCTGGCAGGCGGTGAAGACCGGCGCCGAGCAGGCGGCCAAGGATTACAAGATCCAGGTCAGCTTCGAAGGGCCGGAGAGCGAGGCCATGATCGACAAGCAGATCGACATGCTCGCCGCCGCCCTGGCCAAGAAGCCGCAGGCCATCGGCTTTGCCGCCCTCGACAGCCAGGCCGCGATCCCGCTGCTGAAGAAGGCCCAGGCCGCGAAGATCCCGGTCGTGGCCTTCGATTCGGGCGTGGACAGCCCCATCCCGGTGACCACCGCCAGCACCGACAACCGCGCCGCCGCCGCGCTGGCGGCCGACAAGCTGGCCACGCTGATCGGCGGCGAGGGCGAGGTCGCGGTGGTCGCGCATGACCAGACCAGCCGCACCGGCATCGACCGCGTCGAGGGCTTCGTCAACCGCATGAAGTCGGCCTATCCGAAGGTGAAGGTGGTGACGGTGCAGTACGGCGGCGGAGACCACCTGAAATCGACCGAGCTCACCAAGTCCATCCTCGCCGGCAACCCGAAGCTCAAGGGCATCTTCGGCGCCAACGAAGGCTCCGCCATCGGCGTGGTGAACGCCGCTCGCGAGACCAAGCGCCAGATCGTCATCATCGGCTTCGACTCGGGCCGCCAGCAGAAAGAGGCGATCCTCAAGGGCGCGATGGCCGGCGCGGTGACTCAGAACCCGGTGGGCATCGGCTACAAGACCGTCGAGGCGGCCGTCAAGGCGCTCAAGGGCGAGGCCCTGCCCAAGACCATAGACACCGGCTTCTACTGGTACGACAAGACCAACATCGCCGATCCCAAGATCGCCGCGATGCTCTACGACTGACCTGCCTCACCGACTCACCATGAAGCTGCTTCGACACGGCGCCCCTGGCCAGGAACGCCCCGGCCTGCTCGATGCCCAGGGCCGCGTGCGCGACCTGTCCCACCTCGTGCCCGACATCGCCGGCAAGGTGCTCACGCCCGCCGGCCTGGCCGAGCTGCGCAGCCTCGACATCGAGCGCCTGCCCATCGTGCCGGGCACGCCGCAGCAGGGCCTGCGCCTCGGGCCCTGCGTGGGCCAGGTCGGCAAGTTCGTCTGCATTGGCCTGAACTACGCCGACCATGCGGCCGAGTCCGGCCTGCCGGTGCCCACCGAGCCGGTCGTCTTCGCCAAATGGACCAGCGCGATCTGCGGTCCGGACGACGACATCCAGATCCCTCGCGGCTCGGTCAAGACCGACTGGGAGGTGGAGCTCGGCGTGGTGATCGGGCAGGGCGGCCGCTACATCGAGGAAGCGGATGCGTTGAAGCACGTGGCCGGCTATTGCGTGGTGAACGACGTGTCCGAGCGCGAGTGGCAGCTCGAGCGCGGCACCCAGTGGGACAAGGGCAAGGGCTGCGACACCTTCGGCCCCATCGGGCCCTGGCTCGTCACCGCCGACGAGGTGCCCGACCCGCAGAACCTGGACCTCTGGCTGGAGGTCAGCGGCCACCGCTTCCAGAACGGCAACACCCGCACGATGGTGTTCGGCGTGGCGGCGATCGTGAGCTATCTCAGCCGCTTCATGAGCCTGCAGCCCGGCGACGTGATCTCCACCGGCACACCGCCCGGGGTGGGCCTGGGCCAGAAGCCGCCGCGCTACCTGAGGGCCGGCGAGACCATGCGCCTGGGCATCACCGGACTGGGCGTGCAGAACCAACGCACCGTCCCGGCCTGAGGGGCGGCCCGACATGACGACCATCCGCGACCTGCGCGTCCTCGACGTGCGCTTCCCGACCTCGCAGCACCTCGACGGCTCCGACGCGATGAACCCGGACCCGGACTACTCCGCGGCCTACGTCATCCTCGAGACCGACGAGGCCGGCCTGCAGGGCCACGGCCTGACCTTCACCATCGGCCGCGGCAACGAGATCTGCTGTGCCGCCATCCAGGCCATGCGCCACCTGGTGGTCGGGCTGGACCTGGACTGGATCGCCGCCGACATGGGCCGCTTCTGGCGCCACGTCACCTCCGACAGCCAGTTGCGCTGGATCGGGCCGGACAAGGGTGCCATCCACCTGGCCACCGGCGCGGTGGTGAACGCCGTGTGGGACCTGTGGGCCAAGTCGGCGGGCAAGCCGGTGTGGCAGCTGGTGGCCGACATGAGCCCAGAAGAGTTCGTGCGCTGCATCGACTTCCGCTACCTCACCGACTGCCTGACGCGCGAAGAGGCCCTGCAGATGCTGACCCGCGCCGCCGAAGGCAAGGCCGAGCGCCTGGCCACGCTGCAGCGCGAGGGCTATCCCTGCTACACCACCTCGGCCGGCTGGCTGGGCTACGAGGACGAGAAGCTCCGGCGCCTGTGCCAGGAGGCCGTCGATGCCGGCTTCAACCACATCAAGCTGAAAGTGGGCCGCGACCGGGCCGACGACATCCGCCGCCTGCGCATCGCGCGGGAGGTGCTCGGGCCGGATCGCCAGCTGATGATCGATGCCAACCAGGTCTGGGAAGTGCCGCAGGCGATCGACTGGCTGAAGGACCTGGCCTTCGCCAAGCCCTGGTTCATCGAGGAGCCGACGAGTCCCGATGACGTGGAAGGCCACCGCGCCATCCGCCAGGCCATCGGGCCGATGAAGGTGGCCACCGGCGAGATGTGCCAGAACCGCATCCTGTTCAAGCAGTTCATCATGCGCGGCGCCATCGACGTGGTGCAGATCGACAGCTGCCGCCTGGGCGGCGTGAACGAGATCCTGGCGGTGATGCTGATGGCCGCCAAGCACGGCCTGCCGGTGTGCCCGCATGCCGGCGGCGTGGGCCTTTGCGAGTACGTTCAGCACCTGTCGATGATCGACTATCTCTGCATCAGCGGCACCCGCGAGGGCCGCGTGGTGGAGTATGTAGACCACCTGCACGAGCACTTCGAGGAGCCCTGTCGCATCGAACACGCGGCCTACATGCCGCCCATGGCACCGGGCTTCTCGATCACGATGAAGCCGCAGTCGCTGCGGCAATACGAACACCGGCCGGCGCCGGCGGTCTGACATGGATCTGAATCTGAACGGCCAGGTCGTCATCGTCACCGGCGGTGCGGCCGGCATAGGCGGCGCCATCTGCCAGTCCCTGGCCGCCGAGGGCGCCATCCCGGTGGTGCTCGATCGCCACCCGCCCGAGGCCGGCTTCTGGAAGGGCCTGCAGGCCCTGCAGCCCGAGGCACGAGCCTTCCAGCTGGAACTCAACGACGAAGCGGCCTGCCGCCAGGCGGTGCAGGCCACGCTGACGCTCTTCGGCGGACTGCACGGGCTGGTGAACAACGCCGGCGTGAACGACGGCGTCGGGCTGGACGCGGGGCCGCAGGCCTTCGTCGCCTCGCTCGAGCGCAACCTCGTCCATGCCTACCTGATGGCGCATCTGTGCGTGCCGCATTTGCGCACCAGCCGCGGCAGCATCGTCAACATCTCGTCGAAAACGGCGGTGACGGGGCAGGGCGGCACGAGCGGCTACACCGCGGCCAAGGGCGCGCTGCTTTCGCTGACCCGGGAATGGGCGGCCTCGCTGCGGCGCGACGGGGTGCGCGTCAACGCCGTCATCCCCGCCGAGGTGATGACGCCGCTGTACCGCCGCTGGCTGGACGGCTTCGAGGATCCGGACGCCAAGCTGGCGGCCATCACGGCCCGCATCCCGCTGGGCCAGCGGATGACGACGCCGCAGGAGATCGCCGACACGGTGGTCTTCCTGCTTTCCGACCGGGCCAGCCATACCACCGGGCAATGGGTGTTCGTGGACGGCGGCTACACGCACCTGGACCGGGCGCTGGACTGAAGTTTCGTTCGCGGTGGGCGCCGGCGCTTCGCGTGGGCGCTCTTGAACGGAAGCGCGATCCTTAAGGTCGACGCTCGAAGTTCACGAGCGTCCACCATGTTCCACGGCATCAAGCTACCGCACCGCACCAGCACCAGGCCTGCGGACAATCAGCCGCTCCTGCCCAAGGGCTCCGGCTCGGCCAGCGGCAGTTCCTCTGCCCATGCCCATCCCGAGCTGGCTGGCCGGGGCTCGCCTGGCGCGGGCCCGAGCGCCATGGCGCCGCGCGGAAGTCCCTTCCTGAAACGCTCGGATGCCCTGTCGCCTCACGCCCAGGCCAACGCCCAAGCCGCCTTCCCGGGGCAGCGCCTGAGGTTTGCGGCGGACGCGTCCATCGTCCAGGAAGGCGTGAAGGTCGGGCAGGCGCCGGTCGAATTCGGGGCCAAGCCCAAGCCGACCAAGGTGGGGTCGCCTCGCCTCTCCCCGTCCGTGGCGGCGCCCCCGCCGGAACCGCCCCCCTCCACGCAGCGCCAGGAGCCGAAGCGCGGGCTCTTCGGGAACATCTTCAGTTCGTCGCAGGCCACCGCCTCCCACCAGGCGCCCAGCAGCGCGCCACCCCGGCCGGCGCAGACCAACCCGGCAAGTGCCGCCCACGCGAGCACTTCTCGCACCCCGGCCGAGAAGTTCAATGAGCGCTTGACGAAGTTCATGAGCCAGTGCCCCGAAGGCACGCTCAAGCGCACGCTCCGAAGCTACCTCGCCCAAGGCAACTTCCAGGGCTTCAGGAACGAGGTCATCAAGTCCTTGTCGCAGCACAAGGCGCCCAATCAAGCGGCCCACGAAGCGCTGATGCTGATGAACAGCTCGCTGCACAAGATGAGCGACTTCTCCGGCGTCGCGCTCCAGGAATACGTTGCCAGTTCGCCGCTGCAGTCGGCTGGCGCCACGTCCCGCACCCCGGCCGAGAAGTTCAGCGAGCGCCTGACGAAATTCATGAACCAGTGCCCCGATGGCACGCTCAGGCGCACTCTGCAGCTTCATGTCGCCCAGGGCAACTTCCAGGGCTTCAGGAACGAGGTCACCAAGGCCCTGACCGAGCACAAGGCCCCCGATCAGGCGGCCTACGAAGGGCTGATGTTGATGAACAGCTCGCTGCACAAGATGAGCGACTTCTCCGGCGTCCGGATCAACTACGCCAAGGCCAGGGCCTGATCCCTGCAGGGTCCCCGGCACCCTGATCGCTGTCGCGCGGTCGGTGATCAACCTCTAGACCAGGCCCCACCAGCCTGTCAAGGCGCAAGCCTGGGGACAACTTTCGGACAACCGGGCGGTTACCCACAGGCGCCGCCGGTGCGACGGAATTGCTGTCTTTTGGCCCCCAGGCCGCCCCGGGTCGGCTACACAGGGTTGCCCGGACTCTAAATCCTTGTCAAAACAGGCGAAAATGCTGTTTTCCACAGATTGCGCGGTCGTCTACTAAAACGACTAATCTGAAAGAGGAAGACATGATTGTTCTGAAGGCACCACAAGAAAAACTTCTGACCGCGTTGCAGGCCGTGGCCGGCATCGTCGAAAGGCGCCACACCCTGCCCATCCTGGCCAACGTGCTGTTGCGCAAGACGGGCGAGCAGATCGAGTTCACCACCAGCGACCTGGAGATCCAGGTCCGCACCTCGGCCACCCTGGGTGGCGATGCGGGCAGCCTGTCCACCACGGTGGGCGCCCGCAAGCTGATCGACATCCTGCGCACGCTGCCGTCCGACCAGCTGGTCTCTCTCACGGCCTCCGGCTCCAAGCTGACGCTGCAGGGCGGCAAGAGCCGATTCACTCTGCAGACCCTGCCCTCCGAGGACTTCCCGCTGGTGAACGAGGCGGTGGATTTCGGGCCCGTCTTCAGCGTCCCGCAGAAGACCCTCAAGGGGCTGATCGACCAGGTGCACTTCGCGATGGCGGTGCACGACATCCGCTACTACCTGAACGGCATCCTGTTCGTGGCCGAGGGCAAGACCCTGACCCTGGTCGCGACCGACGGCAGCCGCCTGGCGCTGGCCCAGGCCCAGCTCGAGACGGACATCCCCAAGCAGGAGGTGATACTGCCCCGCAAGACGGTGCTGGAGCTGATGCGCCTGCTGAAGGACGACAAGGATTCGGCCGAGGCCACGATCGAGATGCGCTTTGCCGTCAACCAGGCCAAGTTCAGCTTCTCGGGCATGGAGTTCGTGACCAAGCTGGTCGAGGGAAAATACCCCGACTACAACCGCGTCATCCCGAAGAACCACAAGAACATCGTCACCCTGGGGCGCGCGCCCTTGCTGGCCAGCCTGCAACGCGCCGCCATCCTGACGAGCGAGAAGTTCAAGGGCGTGCGGGTGAACATCGAGCCCGGCGTGCTGCGCATCGCCTCCTCCAACGCCGAGCAGGAAGAGGCCAAGGAAGAACTGGAAATCGACTACGACGGCCCGGCGATAGAGGTCGGCTTCAACGTCACCTACCTGATGGACGCCCTGGGCAACATCGGGCACGAAATGGTGAAGTTCGAGATGCACGACGGCTCGTCCGCCGCGCTCATCACCGTGCCGGAGCAAGAGGGATTCAAGTACGTCGTGATGCCTATGCGCATCTGAGGCCGCGCGGGGCCCGACCCTCCCCCCACCCCTGACCGGCGGGCTTCCAAGCCCGCCAAGCCGTTTTTAAGGGGCTTGCCGGGCCTGTCCCGTTGCCGAGCTCCCACCTGAAGAAAAGCCATGAGCGACCCCAAGAACCCCACCCCCGGCAGCCCTGACGACGGCGTCACCCGGCGCGAGATCCCTTCGCCCGAAGGCCTGGGGGCCTCGACGGGCGCGGAAGCCTCGGCCGCCTATGGCGAGGGCTCGATCCAGATCCTCGAAGGCCTGGAGGCGGTGCGCAAGCGCCCGGGCATGTACATCGGCGACACGTCCGACGGCACCGGCCTGCACCACCTGGTGTTCGAGGTCGTCGACAACTCGATCGACGAGGCCCTGGCCGGCCACTGCGACGACATCGTCGTCACCATCCACACCGACAACTCGATCTCGGTCATCGACAACGGCCGCGGCATCCCGACCGGCGTGAAGATGGACGACAAGCACGAGCCGAAGCGTTCGGCCGCCGAGATCGCCCTGACCGAGCTGCACGCCGGCGGCAAGTTCAACCAGAACAGCTACAAGGTCTCGGGCGGCCTGCACGGCGTGGGCGTGAGCTGCGTGAACGGCCTGTCTAAGTGGCTGCGGCTGACGGTGCGGCGCGACGGCAAGGTCCACTTCATCGAGTTCCGCAAGGGCATCCCGCAAGACCGGGTGATCGAGCTGCGCGACGGCTTCGAGACCAGCCCGATGAAGGTCATCGGCGACACCGAGAAGCGCGGCACCGAAGTCCACTTCCTGCCCGACACCGAGATCTTCCAGCAGAACAACGAGTTCCACTACGACATCCTGGCCAAGCGCCTGCGCGAGCTCTCGTTCCTGAACAACGGCGTCAAGATTCGCCTGGTCGACGAGCGCAACAACAAGGAAGACAACTTCGCCTACGCCGGTGGCGTGAAGGGCTTCGTCGAGTTCGTCAACAAAGGCAAGAAGACCCTGCACCCGAACATCTTCCATGCGGTGGGCGACAAGACCAGCGACCAGGGCACCAACATCGGTGTCGAGGTGGCGATGCAGTGGAACGACTCGTTCAGCGAGAACGTGCTGTGCTTCACCAACAACATCCCGCAGCGTGACGGCGGCACCCACCTGACCGGCTTGCGCGCCGCGATGACCCGCGTCATCAACAAGTACATCGACGACAACGAGCTGGCCAAGAAGGCCAAGGTCGAGATCGCCGGCGACGACATGCGCGAAGGCCTGGCCTGCGTGGTGAGCGTGAAGGTGCCCGAGCCGAAGTTCTCGAGCCAGACCAAGGACAAGCTGGTCAGCTCGGAGGTGCGCGCCCCGGTCGAGGACATCGTCAGCCGCCTGCTGAACGACTGGCTGCTCGAGAACCCCAACGACGCCAAGATCATCTGCAGCAAGATCGTGGACGCCGCCCGTGCCCGCGAGGCTGCGCGCAAGGCCCGCGAGATGACGCGCCGCAAGGGCGTGCTCGACGGCATGGGCCTGCCCGGCAAGCTGGCCGACTGCCAGGAGAAGGATCCGGCGCTGTGCGAGATCTACATCGTCGAGGGTGACTCCGCCGGTGGCTCCGCCAAGCAGGGCCGCGACCGGAAGTTCCAGGCCATCCTGCCGCTGCGCGGCAAGATCCTGAACGTGGAGAAGGCGCGCTACGAGAAGCTGCTGAGCTCCAACGAGATCCTGACGCTGATCACGGCGCTGGGCACCGGCATCGGCAAGGGCATGGGCGGGGATGACTTCAACCCCGACAAGCTGCGCTACCACCGCATTATCATCATGACCGACGCGGACGTGGACGGCGCCCACATCCGCACCCTGCTGCTGACCTTCTTCTACCGCCAGATGCCCGAGCTCGTGGAGCGCGGCCACATCTACATCGCGCAGCCGCCTCTGTACAAGGTCAAGCACGGCAAGGCCGAGCAGTACCTGAAGGACGGCACCGAACTGGATGCGTACCTGCTGCGCGTGGCGCTGGACGGCGCGCAGATCGAGCCCGGCGAGAGCAAGCCCGTCATCCGCGGTCCCGAGCTGGAAAGCCTGGCCCGCCACTACGTGCAGGCCACGAACGTGATCGACCGCCTGTCGGCCTGGATGGACGTCGAAGCGCTGCGCGCCATCAGCGACGGCCTGACGCTGAACCTGGACGACATGGCCCTGGCCGAAGCCAGCGCCACGGCACTGAAGGCCGCGCTGCACGACGCCGAGGTCGAGGCCGTGTTCGACCAGCGCACCGACAAGCACCTGCTTCGCATCAGCCGCCGCCACCACGGCAACATCAAGTCCAGCGTCATCACGCCCGACTTCGTGCACGGCGCCGACTACGAAGCCCTCGCCATCGCCGGCCGCGAATTCAAGGGCCTGCTCGGCTCCGACGCGCTGGTCAAGCGCGGCGAAGGCGACAAGCAGAAGGAAAGCAAGGCCGGCGACTTCCGCGCCGCCATGGCCTGGCTGATGGGCCAGGCCGAGAACAGCGTCGGCCGCCAGCGCTACAAGGGCCTGGGCGAAATGAACCCCGGCCAGCTCTGGGAAACCACGATGGACCCGACTGTGCGGCGCCTGCTGCGCGTCCAGATCGAGGATGCGATCGAGGCCGACAAGGTCTTCACGATGCTGATGGGCGACGAGGTCGAGCCGCGGCGGGACTTCATCGAGACGAATGCGCTGAGGGCGGCCAACATCGACGCGTGAGGAGGGCGTTGTCGCGAACCGCGACACCACTCGCCTTTCGAGATGCCCTGGCCAAGTCCCGGCGGTAAGCGGTACCCCGCCGGGACGGCCAGCAAGCTGGTACGTCCCTTCGCATGCCGCGACACCGCTGCGCCTGTGAGCTCCGAGCGGGCGCAGCACGCGCCAGCATCGGGGCACGCCGTACCCCCTTTCCGACCCAGTGGCCGGCGCCAAGACGCGCATCATGGACCCACTGCGAAACTCACCGACGATCAGGCCTCGGGACTCGCGCTCCGACTCCGAGGACGCCAGCCCGAGGCGGACGCGCGCCCGCACCGAGACGTCGCAGCAAGGGACCGTGCCGCTTTCCCCACGGGGCGGCCGGCCGGGCGACCTGGAAGCCGGGTCCTCGTCACGCGCCCCGCGCGCCGGCTCGCCCGTGCCCAGGCGATACGAGCCGAATGCTTCACTGGCCGCATTCCCGCGGGCGGCATGGGTGGACCTGAACGCGCCAGCGCCAGGGTCGCCCCGACCGAGGTTGCTGGACTTGAACGACGCTGCGGCGCATCCGCCACGTCAGGGTGAGTTGGACCTGAACGTCGCGCCGCCCGGTTCGCCCACGTCGCCCCGACCGAGGTTGTTCGACTTGAATGACCCTGCGGCGGGGGCGCCACGCCTGGCTGGGTTGGACCTGAACGCCACGCCGCCCGGGTCGCCACTGCCGGACTTGAATGAGGCCCCGGATGCAGTCGCGTCCCGGTCGCCGAGCCCCGGCGCTCCCTTGGCAGCCGGCGCGGCGGCGATGGCGCATTTCGGGATCCGGGGCATGCCCCGGCCGGCCGACCTGATCCGGGTGCTGGAACTCATTCCCCAGCAACCGCACCCGGCATTCGAAGCCCTGGTCTTGCGCGCGTGCGAGGAAATGCTGACGCTGATGGGCAGTTCCGAAGAACTGCTCCAGGCGCTGGACGAGCGTTATGCCGGCAACCCGGTCCTGAGCCACGCGATCGACCAACTCATGAACCACATCCTCGCCATCGAGGATTTCAGCGGCGTGTCCCACTCGCACGGCAGCGAGGAGTCCGATGGCCTGCAGGACGATGTCGAGCAGCAGCAGATCCCGCTGGGCGAGCAGATCCGCGCGTGGGACGCTTCGTTGGAGACGCGCGATTTCGACAACGAGCCCAACGCGCGGCCGTTCGCGCGCCTGCTCGCGCGCCTGCTCGAGCGGCGCGACGAGGGCTCGTCGTCCTCGGCCGCCGAGCAGTTGACGTTGCAGGTGGCTTCGGTCATCCGGGCCATCGCCGCCGATGCCGACCTGCGGGCCCAAGTCTTCCAGCTTGCGGAGTCCGCACTGGGCAGTTGCACCGACAACCTGTCCGAGGGCTTCTCCAACATCCTCCTGGCGGTGAACAACCATCAGATGTTCCAGGCCGTGGAAAGTGGCAGCGTGGGCGAGGTACAACTCCATCACTGGGCGGGGCAGCAACTGCGACTGTCGCTGCTCGAAAGCGCGGTGAACCGCTTCATCGCGGACAGCCTCCAGCGGCCCGACCTTTCGCGCGCGCAGAAGGAGAACCTCAAGAAGGAGCCGCTCGAGACCATGGTGCATGCCAAGGTGGCCCTGCGGGAGCGGCTCGACCTGCCGGAGAGCACGGTGTCGTCGATGACGTTTCGCACCTGCAGCGTGCTGACGCAGGGCGACCTGGAAGGGCTGGCGAGGCAGGTGGTCGAATCGTCTGCCGACCCGGCGACCCGCAACGCCTTCCTGCTGGGCAACGCCACCTGGCGCGCTGGCATGAGGGCGGCGCACCCGCAGGCGTTCGCAGACCTGGCGCGCGAACGCGACGAAGATCCCTTCCACGATCTCGACCTGCCTTCGCCCAATGACGAAGTGGCACAGATCGAATATGCCGGCCTGGCGCGCGAAGTCGAGGCGAAGTGGGCGCGGCGGGAGGACGAGCTCTTGTTGGCACTGGCGGCCGCGAACGAGAAACGACCTGCCCCTGGCTGACGCCAGCATTCCGAATCACACTTCGACCTCCCGTCGCAGCCCACGAGATACTTGCCGCGCAAGCGGCTGCCCTGCGGGTGTCGAATGACGGACGTCGACTTTCTGACCGCCCCCGCGCCTGGAGTGTCAGGCGTGGCATCGAGCCCCTGCCTGTTGCTGCCATGGCGCTCTTCCCCCAAGGCCTGACCAACGTCGACAGGCGCTGCACGCCGGGCGAGCGCAACGTGCTGCACCAGCTCAAGCGCTGCCTGGGCGATGACCATGTCGTCTGGCACGACGTGCCGATCGGACCGAGGGCGCGGCAGCCGGATTTCGTGGTGCTCGGGCCGCGGCAAGGATTGCTGCTGCTGGAGGTCAAGGATTGGAAGCTGTCCACACTCGCCAAGGCGAACCCCGATGCGGTGGAGCTGAACACGCCGCGGGGCCTGGTGACGGTGGCCAACCCTTTGCGCCAGGCGCGCGACTACGCCGCCGAGATGGCCGATGTGATGGCTGCCGACCCGTTGCTGGTGCACGGCGGAGGCCCTTTCCGCGGCAAGCTCCTGTTCGCCTGGGGCTGGGGCGTGGTCTTCGCCCGGATGCGCGAGAAGGAGCTGGCAGGCACCGACTTTCGGGAGCTGTTCCCGTCGCACCGATGTCTCGTCCAGGATGACCTGGATGACGAGGTGGAGCCGGCGGATTTCGCGGCGCGCCTGTGGGGCATGTTCAATGTGTCGTTCCCGTACACGCTGACCCTGCCGCAGCGCGACCGGATCCGCTGGCATCTGTTCCCCGAGTTGCGTGTCTCGACACAGGCCAGTCTCGGCTTCGACGAGGGTGCGCCGTCTGCTGCGCCGGCCTTGCCGGATCTGCTGCAGGTGATGGACTTGCAGCAGGAGCAGATCGCCCGCACGCTGGGCGAGGGCCACCGCGTCATCCACGGTGCCGCGGGCTCGGGCAAGACGATGATCCTGGTGTATCGCGCCCAGCACCTGGCCGCGGCCGCGCGGCCGGACCGCCCGGTGCTGGTGCTTTGCTACAACCGCGCGCTGGCCGATCGCATCGAGGCCCAGCTGCGCGACCGCGGCATCGACGAGCGCGTCCAGGTGCGCACCTTCCATGGCTGGTGTTCGGATGTGATCGACAGCTACCAGCTCGACGTGCCCTGGGTGCCGGACAAGCCTGCGCGCTACCGGCTGATGGCCGAGACGACCGAGCGTGCATTGCACACCGGCTTCGTGCCGGGCGGCCAGTACACCGCGCTGCTGGTGGACGAGGCACACGACTTCGAGGATGCCTGGCTGCGCATGGCAGTGAAGCTGGTGGACCCGGCCACCAACAGCCTGCTGGTGCTGTTCGACGATGCGCAGTCGATCTACCAGCGCAAGCGCCGGCGGCAGTTCACGCTGTCCAGCGTGGGCATCCAGGCGCAGGGGCGCACCAGCATCCTGAAGATCGACTACCGCAACACGGCGGAGGTGTTGGCGGTGGCGGTGCAGTGTGCACAAGGCCTGCTGGCCGGGGGCTCGGAGACGATGGACGACGAAGGCGCGATTCCCTTGGTCCAGCCTGCCACTGCCGGGCGCCGTGGGCCCATGCCGGTTTTCGTGCAGGGGCGCAACGAGCACGAGGAGGCGGAGCTGATCGCCGAGCGCATCGAGGTCGCTTGCCAGGGTGGCCGGTCGCTCTCGGAGGTGGCGGTGCTGTGCCGTGCCAAGTACCAAATGCGGCCGATCGAGCAGGCGCTGCGGCGCCGGCACATGGCCTGCCAGTCGATGGGGTCTCAGCGGGTCGGCGGCTTCGCCTGGCGAGAGCAGAGCGTGAAGCTGCTCACCCTGCACAGCGCCAAAGGGCTGGAGTTCCCGCTGGTGTTCATCGCCGGTCTGCAGGCCATGCCGATGAAGGACGAGTCCCCGGAGGAGGCGGCGCGCCTGCTCTATGTGGGAATGACGAGGGCCACCCACGAACTGGTGCTGTCCGCGCACGGCGACTCGCCCTTGGTGCGGCGGGTAGCCGCCGCGCTGCAGGAGGTCCAGGGGCAGTTCTCGGCGGCCGCGTGAGACGGCGTCGGCCTTGGACGCTCTGCGCGTCATCGGCTCAGGTGCTCTCGGCGCTTGGGGCTGTCACCGGCGGGCGGTTCTTGCGGTAGGAGTCCTTCAGCGCGATCTTGCCGCCTCGAAAGGTGAAGACATCACAGCCATGGACTTCGACGCGATTGCCGTCGGTCCGCGTTCCGGTGAACGTCCACTCGGACACGCCCCTTTCCCCATGGACAAAGTGCCGGGCGTCACCCCAGTGGGCATCGGGGAAGGCCGTCCAGACCTGGACGAAGGCCGCCTGCACGGCCTCACGGCCCGCGTACCGGGTGCCGCAGGCATCCGGTCCTGCCGAGGCTTCGAAGACACAGTCATCACTCATGAACGACATGAGGGCGGCGGCATCGTGGCGATTCCACGCATCGGCAAAGGCTTGCAGGACCTCGATGGTGACTTCTGCCATCACGTTCGACATGATCTGACTCCTCTTCGGCGCGCTCGCTCACGATCATGCTCCTGGCGCCCAGCGGCCGGAGAGGCCGCTGGCAACGACAGGTCAGTCGACTCGGGGCTATTCTTCGACGCCCTCGGGCACGCTGTCGATTCCCGCTGCCCTTGTTCGTCATGCAAGGAAACCTCTCGCTGAGCAACGGACAACCTCATGCCTGCCCATCCCGCATCCCACTCGCCCAGCCACCGCTGGCTCGCCCTGACCGTGCTGTGTCTCGGGGTGCTGATGATCGTGCTGGACACGACCATCGTGAACGTGGCGCTGCCGTCGATCCGTGTCGACCTGGCCTTCACCGAGACTTCGCTGGTCTGGGTCGTCAACGCCTACATGCTGACCTTCGGCGGCTTCCTGCTGCTGGGGGGGCGCCTCGGCGACCTGTACGGCCACCGCCGAGTCTTCATCGCGGGCATCGCCGTCTTCACGCTGGCGTCGCTGGCCTGCGGACTGGCGCCCTCGCAGGAGGTGCTGGTCGCGGCGCGGGCGGTGCAGGGCTTCGGCGGCGCGGTGGTGTCCGCCGTGTCGCTGTCGCTGATCATGAACCTGTTCACCGAGCCGGCCGAGCGCGCCAAGGCGATGGGTGTCTACGGCTTCGTGTGCTCCTGCGGGGGCAGCATAGGCGTGCTGCTCGGTGGGTTGCTCACCACCAGCCTGGGCTGGCACTGGGTGTTCCTGGTCAACCTGCCGATCGGCGTGGCCGTGATCGCGCTGTGCATGAAGCTGCTGGCCGCGTCCGCGGGTGGCGCGCAAGGGGCGCGGCTGGACTGGGCCGGTGCGGCGGCGGTGACGCTGTCCCTGATGCTGGCGGTGTATGCGGTGGTCAACGGCAACACGGCGGGCTGGGTGTCGGCGCAGACCTTGTCGATGCTGGCCGTGGCGGTGGCGCTCTTCGGCCTGTTCCTCGCCATCGAAGCGCGCATCGCTCAACCCCTGATGCCGTTGTCGCTGTTCCGCTCGCGCAACCTCTCGGCGGCCAATGCGGCGGCCGTGCTGTGGGCGGCGGCCTGCTTCGCCTGGTTCTTCCTCTCGGCGCTGTACATGCAGCTGGTGCTCGGCTACACGCCCTGGCAGGTGGGCATGGGCTTCCTGCCCGCCAACCTGATCATGGCGGTCATGTCACTGGGCCTGTCCGCCAGGATGGTGATGCGCTTCGGCATCCGGGGGCCGCTGGCGGTGGGGCTGCTGCTGGCCGCGGCAGGGCTCGTCTGCTTCGCCCGCGCGCCGGTGGACGGCGACTTCTGGTGGGACGTGCTGCCGGGCATGCTGCTGCTCGGCCTGGGTGGCGGAGTGGCCTTCAACCCGATGCTGCTGGCCGCGATGAGCGACGTGAATCCCGCCGACTCGGGCCTGGCCTCCGGCATGGTCAACACCTCGTTCATGATGGGTGGCGCGCTGGGGCTGGCGGTGCTGGCCAGCGGCGCGGCGGCGCGCACCGATGCATTGAAGGCCGCCGGCGTCGAAGCCGTGCAGGCGCTGAACCAGGGCTACCAACTCGCCTTCGTCCTCGGCGCGGCCTTTGCGGCGCTGGCCGCGGTGCTGGGCGTCGCTCTCATCCGCGCGGCCCATTCGGCCGGCGCATCCTCGCCTCCCAACCCCTCAGCCGAAGGAGAACCCGCATGAGCGTGTACGTCGATGGTTTCGTGGTGCCCGTGCCCCAGGACCGCCTGGCCGATTACCGCAAGCTCGCCCGCAAGGCCGGCAAGGTGTGGAAGGAGTACGGCGCGCTGCAGTACGTCGAGTGTGTGGCCGACGACGTGAAGCCCGGCAAGTCCACTTCCTTTCCGCAGGCCGTGAAGCTGAAGGAGGGCGAGGTCGTGGTCTTCTCGTACATCGTCTACAAGAGCCGCCGCGATCGCGACCGCATCAACAAGCTGGTCATGGCCGATCCGCGGCTGGAAGCGATGATCGATCCGAAGAACCTGCCCTTCGACGGCAAGCGCATGTTCTGGGGTGGCTTCAAGGGAATCGTCGAGATGTAAGGCCCCCACGCCCCTGGTTTTGGCCGCGTGCGATGGAGCTAGTCTTGGATGAAGTTGATCGGTTCGTGAAGCGAGCGCCGGCTGCGGAGTTGGCGCGGCTGCAGGCCGAGGCCGAAGGGCTGGCGACACTGGCTGCGACCCAGGCGATCACCGTCCCGGCAGTGCAGTCGTGTGGCATCGATGACGAAACCGGCCAGGCCCGGCTGGTGATGGACCGGCTCGACCTGCGCCCGCCCGATGCCGGTTTCGGCGCGCGTTTGGGCGAGGCGCTCGGTCGCCTGCATGCGGCGGTCCCTGAGAAGGGCGACGGGCGTTTCGGGTGGGATGCCGACAACTTCATCGGCGCCACGCCTCAGGTCAACGGATGGAGTGCGTTCGGCGGCGTAGAAGACTGGATCGCCTTCCACCGCGAGCAGCGCCTGGGCGCGATGGCAAGGCGCCTGGCGCGATCGGGCGCGGCGATCGAGCTGCTGCGTGCCGTCGAGGACGTGCAAGCCGCACTGCCTCGCTTCTTCGACGACGGCCACGTGCCGCGCGCCAGCCTCATCCACGGTGACCTCTGGAGCGGCAACTGGGGCATGCTGCCCGATGGGCGTCCAGTCATCTTCGACCCCGCGGTGTCGGTGTCGGACGCCGAAGCCGAGCTGGCGATGATGGAGCTGTTCGGCTCTCTACCCGCGGACTTCTGGCCGGCCTGGCGCGCCGTGATGGGCCCGCACGAGGGCTACCCGCGCCGACGCGGCCTGTACCAGCTCTACCACCTGCTGAACCACGCGCTGCTGTTCGGGGGCGGGTATGCCGCGCAGTCGCTGGCCATGACCCGGAAGCTGCTGCGAAGCGCCTGATTCAGTCTTCCGAATCCGGCCGCGGGAAGTGCCGCCGGGCCGCCCAGTAAGTGGCGCCCTCGGGCCCGTAACGCTCGGCGTGGGGAACGTCGTGGCGCAGGTCGAAGGTGTCGCCCGGCTGCAGGTGTCGTGTATCGCCGTTCACCGTGAGCCACATTTCGCCATGCACCACCAGCGCATGGACGCCGAAGGGATGGCTGTGCGTCGCCACCACTTCACCCGGTGCCCAACTTCGCTCGGCCACTTCGTCGTAGCCGTGGGCCAGGGCGTGGTCGCGGAAGGCGTTGAACTCGGTCTGCGTGGTGGTCATGGCGGCAGGCCTCCTGCGGCGAGTGTGACGCAATCGTTGCCCGGCTTCAGGCGACCGCCACCCGCACCGGGATGCGCCGCGCGCCGAAGCCATGGCCCTTGAACCGGCTGAAGCGCCCGGCGATGGCCGTGCCGCAGTGCGGACAGGAGCCGCGCTCGTCCAGCTCGCAATGCCGGATCTCGTACCAGTCGCGCACGATGAGTGCGTTGTGGCAGCCCGGGCAAAAGGTGGTGCCGCCATCCGAGTCGTGCACGTTGCCCGTGTAGACGAAGTGCAGTCCTTGCGCCAGTGCGATCTCGCGCGCGCGGCGCAGCGTGGCCTTCGGGGTCGGGGCCACGTCGGTCATCTTGTAGTCGGGATGGAACGCGGTGAAGTGCAGCGGCACGTCGGGCCCGAGGTGCTCCATGATCCAGCGCGACTCGGCCTCGATCTCCTCGCTCGAGTCGTTGTGGCCGGGGATCAGCAGCGTGGTGATCTCGAACCAGCAGTCTGTCTCGTGCCTGAGGTACTGCAGCGTGTCGAGCACCGGGGCGAGATGGGCGCCGGTCTGCTGGAAATAGAACTTCTCGGTGAAGCCCTTCAGGTCGACATTGGCCGCGTCCATCTTCGAATAGAACTCGCGACGCGCCTCGGGCCCGATGTAGCCGGCCGTCACGGCCACGCTGTTCAGGCCCAGCTCGTGGCAGGCATCGGCGCAGTCCATCGCGTACTCGGCAAAGATGACCGGGTCGTTGTAGGTGAAGGCGACGCTCTTGCAACCCGCGGCCGCGGCCACTTCCGCGATGCGCCCGGGCGAAGCCTGGTCCATCAGGCGGTCCATCTCGCGGCTTTTCGAGATGTCCCAGTTCTGGCAGAACTTGCAGGCGAGGTTGCAGCCGGCGGTGCCGAAGCTGAAGACGCTGGAGCCGGGGTGGAAATGGTTCAGCGGCTTCTTCTCGATCGGGTCGATGCAGAAGCCCGAGCTGCGGCCGTAGGTGGTGAGCACCATCGCGTCGCCCTGGCGCTGGCGCACGAAGCACAGGCCGCGCTGGCCCTCGTGCAGCTTGCAGTCGCGCGGGCAGAGGTCGCACTGGATGCGGCCGTCGTCGAGGCGGTGCCACCAGCGGCCGGGGTACGAACCCTCGGTGCTCACACCGTGCCCTCGTAGTGACGCACCTCGAAGCGCTGCAGCTCGACGTCGGGTGCCCAGAAGTCGGTGCGCAGCCCGGCCTTGTGCTTGAGCGCGGCGAAGAATGCCGAAGGGGCGGGCAGCTGCTGCCAGACCTGCGGCAGCAGGGTCGCGCGCCGGCCGTGCCAGGAGATCACGAGCCCATCGATGCCGGGCCGCACGGCGGCGAGCGCTTCGGCCTCGTTGCGCACTGGCACCGGCTGCAGGGGGCCGAGCAGCGACACCTCGATCTTCAGCCCCGGCCATTCGTGGGCGGCCAGGGGCGCGAAGCGGCTGTCGCGGAAGGCGGCCGAGCGGGCGTTGGAGCGAAGGTCCTCGCGCAGCGGGCCCTCGGGCTCCAGCCGGCCGATGCAGCCGCGCAGGTCGCTTTCGCGGTCATGCAGGCTCACGAAGCAGGCGCCGGGGGCGTCCAGCAGCGGGTGCGGCGGCTCGTCGACGAGCGGTTCACCCAGGTCGCGCGCGATGGCGTTGCGGGCCACGGCGAAGGCGGCCCGGCCCCAGGCGAGATCGTCGGCGCGCTCATCGGCCTCGTCGCGTCCGGAGTCTTCGCTCGCGGGCGCCTCGAAGGCCAGCGCGGCATAGCCGACGACGCGACGTCGATCTCCGGCGGTATCACCCGAATTGCGCGCGTCCAGCAGGCGGGGCTGCAGGCCGTGGCGCCGCGCCACGATCAGCGCACCGTTGAGTGCGTGGCATCCGCAAGCCTCGTCAGGCTCGATGTCGCTGTCGAAGGCCAGCAGCCGCTCGAGGGTCTCGCCGTCGCGCTCGCGGGCCGCGGCATAGGGAAGGAAGTGCGAGAGGTCCGAGCTGATCAGCACCAGCGTCTCGTCTGCGCCCCACAGCTGCTCCAGCACCTGGGCCACCTCGTTCGGCCGGGCATCTCCAACGACCAGCGGGACGAGCGTGAAGCCGCGGCCCAGCACCTGCTGCAGGAAGGGCAGCTGCAGTTCCAGCGAATGCTCCCACTCGTGGGCACGGTCGCTGAGCTCGACGAAGGGCAGCTCGGCGACAGCGCGCAGGGCGGACTGGTCGAGCGGGATCTCGCCCAGCGGCGTCGCGAACGCCGCCACGGTGGGCGCGGCCAGGCCGCGCACGGGCACGCGATGTGCTGGCCCCAGCAGGACGACCCGGCGGATGCGCTTGCGCGCGTCGCCGGTCAGCAAGGCATAGGCGCTGGCGGCCACGGGGCCGGAATAGGCCGTGCCGGCATGCGGCACGACGAGCATCTTGGGCGGGCCGGAGGGCGCCGGCGCACTGGGGTGGGCGGCAGCCAGGCAACGGGCGACTTCGTCGCGCAAGGCCGCGGGCTCGGCCGGGTAAAAGGAACCGGCGACCGCCGGGAAGCGGGTCGGCATGCGGGCGTGGGACCCGGTGAACGAGGCCCCCGGGCGGGGCCATCTCGAAGGCATGTACTACTTCACCTCCTGTCTCTCAGTGTGGCGCCGCAGGCGGGAAGTTCAATACCCCGCCCGGTGGCTTGTCGGCGGCAGCGCGCGGCGGGGCGTTAGGCTCGGGGTGGTGAATCTCATTCCGATCCGATCGACCCTGTTGGTGGCGCTGGCTTTGGCTGGCGCGAGGCCCGCCGCCGCTGCCGGCGCCACGGAAGCCGACACTGCTTTCTTCCGCCATGCGGCCGCCTGCGTGGCGGCGCTGGAGCGCGATGCCACGACGATGGCCGGCCGCTACCAGTCCGGCGACCGCAGCGTGAAGCCGGGGCTCGTGAAGCTCACCGAACAGGGCTTCAGCTTCGTGGGCAAGGCCTACCTGCGCGGCCTGCGCAAGGAAGAGGCCGACCAGCTCACCGCCGAGGCGCGCGAGAGCCAGAAGGGCATGTCCTCCGCGGCGCTGCAGAAGCTGTCCACCGATTGCCAGGCCGAGGGCGGCAAGCTCTACGGCCAGGCCAGCGCGCTGGAGCAGGCGGTGGTCTCGAACCGGGCCAAGGCCCGGGTCGAGAAGCTGCTGGCGAAAAAGTCCTAGCCGGGGTCCATCCGAACCTGCGCGCTCACCTCTGCGAAGGGGTGTCCATCAACCCGCGGTCGCTCGTTCGACGGGAACGGGCGTCGGTGGCGTAGAAGATGAGGTAGGCCAGCCCCACGGCGATCGGGATCAGGCCCCAGGCGGCGCTGTCGATGTCGCGGTTGATGGCCAGGGCGGCCGCCACGGCACAGCCCACCAACGACCACAGCAGCCCGCGGCGCAGGTAATCCGCCGGCCCGGTGCTGCGGGCCTCCCGCGTGCTGGCGCCCTGCAGCAGCTGCGGCGGAAGAGGCGGCACCTCCATGCCGCGCTCGATGGCGAACATCCGCTCCTTGTGGTGCAGCTCGAAGATGTCGCGCTTCTTGCGGTAGTCGATCCAGACGGCCAGCATCGCGATGCCGATGCCCATCACAATCGCGACGATCGGGATCAGGAAGGGCAGGATGTGGCGCAGTTCGCCGATGTCTCGCATGACGGGGCTCCTCGTGGGTTCGGGTGGTCGATGCGCTTGATACCCGCGTCGCCGGCGGCCGGTTTCACGGCCGGCGCGAAGAAACTTTCGGCGCCACGCTGAAACCTCGGCGCGATGGCCCGGGTATCAAGGCACATGCCCTTGGACGCAACGCCCGACACGGCCGCCTCTGTCGTCGCCAGCGAAGCCGCACGACGCGACCGCGACATCGTCGAGTTGCTGGCGCTGGGTTCAGCCGAGCTTGCCTTCCAGCGCCTGGCGTCGCGCTACGCGCCCAAGGTCTACCGCCTGTGCCTGGCGATGCTGCGCGAGCCCGCCCGGGCCGAAGACGCCGCGCAGGACAGCCTGCTACGCGCCTGGCGGGCGTTGGCCGGCTACCAGCCGCAGGCAGGCGCCTTGTCGACCTGGCTGTACGCCATCACGCGCAACCGCTGCCTCACGCTGCTGGAGCGTGGCGACTCGCCTGCCCATTCGGTGGAAGACGAGGCGGTGCAGGCCGAGGTGGCCGCGCTGGCCGCGCCGCTGCAGGCCGACGGCCAGGGGCACGCACTGCTGCGCCGGCTCGTGGGCGCATTGCCCGAGCCGCAGCGTCTCGCGCTGACGCTGTACTACTACGAAGAGCGCGCCGTCGCCGAGGTGGCCGCAATGCTCGGCCTGCCCGAGGCGACCGTGAAGACCCATCTGCACCGCGGCCGGGCCCGGCTGCGCGCCATGCTGGCCGAGCACGGCCTGGACGACCCGGCGCTGTGGCTGGCCTGAAGGAGACACCAGCATGAAGATCCAGCCCACTGCCCTCGATGACCCGCTGCCCGGCGGTCTGGATGCGGCATTCGGCGGCGCCCTGGCGCCTCCGCCGCTGCCCGAAGGCTTCCACGAACGATTGCAGGCCGCCTGGCGAGCCCTGGCCGCCGAAGATCTGGCGCGCCAGCGCCGCACGCTGGAGGCCGAACACGCGCGCGAGCTCGAAGCGCTGCAGCGCGGCTACGTGCGCCTGAAGCGCGACACGCTGGCGCTGGTGCTCGCCGTGGCCTTCACGGCCGGTGTGGTGGTCGCCTGGGGCTTGCCCTGGCTGCGCGCGACGCACGGCGTCGACCTGTCGTCGCTCGCGCCCCTGCTGGCGGTGGGCATCGGCATGGCGGCGGGTGCCTTGGCGTGGGTGGATCGATTCGGCCTGCCGTGGCGCCGTTGACGCTTCAGTCCATCGGCCAGGGCATCTGCCGCGGCAGCCGCAGGTCCGGCAGCTTCGACGTTGGCGCGGCACCGGCCGCGCCGACGGCCCGCCACCACGGCGTGGCGGCCTCGGCCAGGTCGGGCTCGATCGGCTGCCCCAGCCAAGGCATCACCAGGCGGGCGCCGAACTCGGGGGCACGGGCGAGAAGCACTTCGGCCGGCTGGTCCCAAGGATGCAGGCCCAGCGAGAAGGTGCCCCAGTGGATGGGCAGGAAGGGGCCGCCGCCGAGCAGTTGCCAGGCCTTCAAGGCGTTGTCGGGTCCCAGGTGGATGTCGCCCCACGAGGGATGGAAGGCGCCGATCTCCAGCATCACGAGATCGAAGGGCCCCAGGCGCTCGCGGATGACTTCGTATTCGGTGGTGAGCCCGGTGTCGCCGCTGAAGAAGACGCGGTGCCTGTCGGTGCGCATCACCATCGACGACCAGAGCGTCGCGTTGCGATCTTTCAACCCCCGGCCGGAGAAGTGCTGCGACGGTGCGGCCGTGATCTGCAGCGAGCCGCCCCGCAGCGTGGCGCTTTCCCACCAGTCCAGCTCGGTGATGCGCGATGGCGGGACGCCCCAGGCTTCGAGATGCGCCCCCACGCCGAGCGAGGTGACGATGGGCACCTGGGTGTGGCGGGCCAGTGCGACGACCGTCGGATAGTCGAGGTGGTCGTAGTGGTCGTGCGAGATGACCACGGCGTCCAGCGGCGGCAGGTCCTTCAGCTTCACCGGCACCGGCTGGTAGCGCTTGGGCCCGGCAAAGCGCAGGGGCGAGGCGCGCGGGCCCCACACCGGGTCGGTCAGCACGCGGTGGCCGTCGATCTCGAGCAGCAGGGTCGAGTGGCCCAGCCAGGTGGCGCGCAGGCCGCTGCTGCTGGACTGCTGCCATGCTGCGCGCGGGTCCAGCGCCGGTAGCGGGTGAGCCGGTGTGCGGCGCTCCCCGCCGCAGAGGAAGTCCGACAGGCTGGGCCGCGGCACCTGGCTGTCGCGCAGGCCGGGCAGTACTGGGTGCTTGTTGCGGAAGCCGCCGCCGCGCTCGTCGTCCTGCCAGAGCGAAGAGGCGCGCATGCGCTCCAGGCGCAGCCCGCCGGTGCGGTGCGCGCGTTGGCCGAAGGTCTTCATGGCGGGGATTGTGCGCGCGCAGTTTTCGCCAGCAGGGCTCCTTGATCCGTAGGGCTCATCCCGCTTGGCGGGGCGGGTCGCAGGCCTTAGGGTGCGCCCATGAATGCACCCGACCTGAGCGGCACGGCGGCCACGAGTCGCTGGCATGTCGACCCGGACGTGACCCGCGCCGAGACGCTGGACAAGGCCTTCTACCTGGATACGGCTGCGCAGGCAGCGCAACGTGAACAGGTCTTCGCCCGCAGCTGGCAGTGGCTGGGCGACGTGGCCGAGGCGGCCGAGCCCGGGTCGCTGGCCCCGCGCCACTTGCTCGAGGGTTGTCTGGACGAGCCGCTTCTGCTGGCGCGCGACACCGCGGGCACGCTTCGCTGCTTGTCCAACGTCTGCACCCACCGCGGCAACCTGCTGGTGCAGCAGGCCTGCGCAGGAGCGAAGCAGATCCGCTGCGGCTACCACTCGCGCCGCTTCGAGCTCGATGGCCGGATGGCCTTCATGCCGGGCTTCGAAGGCGCCCGGGACTTCCCGCGGCCGTGCGACCACCTGCCGCAGCTGCCCTTCGCCGACTGGGGTGGCCAGGCCTTCGTGGCACTGGGCGAGCCGCTGGCGTCCTTCGACGAGGTGTTCGGCCCCTTGCAGGAGCGCCTGAACTGGCTGCCGCTGCAGGACTTCCGGCCGGACGAGCAGGCCAGCCGCGACTACGAGTTCGACGCCCACTGGGCGCTCTACGTCGAGAACTACCTCGAGGGCCTGCACATCCCCTTCGTGCACCCGGGCCTTACCCGCACGCTGGACCTGGCGCAGTACCGCTACGAGCTGCTGCCCTGGGCCAACCTGCAGCTGGCCGTGGCGGGGCCCGATGAGCTGGTCTTCGAGCTGCCGGCTTCTTCGCCCGACCACGGGCAGCGCATCGCGGCCTACTACTACTGGGTCTTCCCCAACCTGATGCTCAACTTCTATCCCTGGGGCCTGTCGGTGAACCAGGTGGTGCCGATCGGCCCGGCCCGCACGCGGGTGCGCTTTCGCTCCTACGTGTGGAAGGCCGAGCTGCAGGCGCAAGGGGCCGGCGGCGCGCTCGAGCAGGTCGAGATGGAGGACGAGGCGGTGGTGATGACGGTGCAGCGTGGGCTGCGTTCGCGCTTCTACCAGCGGGGGCGCTACTCGCCCGGTCGCGAACAGGGCGTGCACCACTTCCATCGCTTGATCGGCGCGGTCATGAAGGGTTGATCCTGGGGCCTGCGCGGCTTGCGGGCTCCGGAGGAGGCGCCGGCACCATCCGCGCCGCGTGTCGAAAGGGGGCGGGAACTTTCCGAGGGGCTCGTGCCCATGGAGAGGAACCGCCGCCGAACCATGCTCCCCTTCGTGCCCTGGACCCTCCGCCCCCGACCCGCCGCGGCCTCGCGCGATGGCCTGGCCTGGCTGGAGGCGGCCTATCGGCAGGAGGGCGAGTCGGTCTACCGCTATGCGCTCGCGCTCTCGGGTGACGCGGCACTGGCGGCCGATGCGACGCACGAGGCCTTCGTCGCGCTGGCGCAGTCGCCCGGGGGCTACGACGCGTCGCTCGGCAGCCTGGGCGCCTACCTCGCCGGCATCGCACGCCACCAGCTGCTCGCCGCCTGGCGCCAGCGTGATCGCCACGTGGCCTGGGAGGCCCACGCCGCCGACGACGGCGAAGACGATCCCGCCACCGACCCCACCCACCCGCTCGCGCCCGACCGCGAAGCCACCCTGATCGGCCAGCAGACGCTGGAGGCGCTGTGGGCGGCGATTCGCGCCTTGCCCTGGCCCTTCCGCGAGGCGCTGGTCCTGGTGGACCTCCAGGAGCGCCCCTATGCCGAGGCGGCCCGGATCGCCGGCATCGAACTCAACACCTTGCGCACGCGGGTGCACCGCGCGCGCCGGCGCCTGGCCGCGCAATTGACGGGCCAGGCGGCCGGCGCCAGGAGTGAACTGACATGACGAACGATCCCCGACCTTCGCTTCTGCCGGACGGCGAAGCTCCGCCGCCTGCCCTGGCCTGCGCCTTGGCTCAGCTGCGTGACGACCTTGCCGCGGCGCCGTTGCCGCCAGCGCTGTGGCGCCGCATCGCCGCCCATGCCCCCCAACCGGTGCCGGCGTGGCAGCTGGCGGCGCCGCAGGGACCCTCGGTGAAGCAGTCCTCCTCAGCCTGGCCGGCGTGGGCCTGGCTCCTGGTCGCGGGCCTGGCGGTGGCGCTGGTGTGGTTCGCCGGGCCGGGCCGCCAGCGCGCCATCCCGGCGGCCCCGTCGCAGCCAGCCCTTTCCGACGGCGGCGGCGGCGCCATCAGCGCCGGGCCGCTGGGCCGGGTGCCGCGCGCCAGCGGCTTCGTGCCCGTGGCCTCGCCCGAGCGATTCGCGCAGCTCTGGCAGGGCGGTGCCGAGGCCGCGCCGGCCTGGGTCGTGCGCACCGAGCTGCCCCGGGAGCGCCTGGCCTCCCTCGGCCTGCCCTACGACCCGGCGCGCGCCGGCGAACTGGTGCACGCCGAGCTCCTCATGCATCCGTCCGGCGACGTGCTGGCGGTGCGCCTGACCCGTTGAGCCCATCACTGTCGCATCGGACCGAAGGAGAACGAGATGACATCCCCCGCCCTTTCCCGCCGTTGGCATGCGCTGGCAGCCGCCGCGGCGCTCGCGATGGCCGGCGCACCAGCCCACGCGGGCGACCCCGACATCGACCACATCGTGCACATGGCCCTGGCCGACGCCGGCGTGATGGACATGGACTTCGACTTCGACGAGGCCAGCTTCGACTTCGCCTTCGACGAGATGGGCGGCGAGCGGCTCGTCAAGGGCGCCCCCTATTGCGCCGATGCGGTGCACGAGACCGTGCAGACGCTGACCGACGGCAACCGCATCGTGCGCAAGCAGCAGACGCGCCTGTGCCGTGACGGCGAGGGCCGCACGCGGCAGGAGGTGGACCGCAACGGGCGCAAGCTGGTCTGGCTGCGCGACCCGGTGGCCAGGCAGGGCTGGGTGCTCGACCCTCAGCGCAAGACTGCGCGCAGGCTGGGCCACTTCGGCCATGCGATGTGGTTCAACGATTCGGCCATGGGGGCCATGCAGGCCGAGGAATGGCGGGCGTTCGCCGACAAGGTCCGCGAGGAGGCGCGAGCCGGTGCCGAACAGGCCCGCCAGCAGGGCGAGCAGGCGAGGGAGCAGGCCCGGCAGTCACGCGAGCAGGCGCGCCAGATGCGGGACCAGGCGCGGGAGCCGGCCCGTGGCGCGTCCGCGGTGGTGCAGCCGCAGCCGGTCGTGCAGCCCCAGCCTGTGGTCATCGCCCGCGGCTCGCCGACGGAGATCCAGGTGTTGCGGATCAACGAGGCGGCGCCCGTGCCACCGGTGCCGCCCGTGCCCCCCGTCCCGCCGATGGTGGGATGGCAGGCCCAACGCGGCGCGCCGCGCGGGCCGGGCGTGCTGAGTCCGCTGGGCAGCAAGGACATCGAAGGCGTGCGCGCCAATGGCGAGCGCACCACCTGGACCATCGAGGCCGGCAAGGTCGGCAACGAGAAGCCCATCCAGATCACGCGGGAGGTGTGGACCTCGCCCGACCTGCTGTTGACGGTGCTTACGCGTGATGCCGACCCGCGCCGCGGCGAGACGATCTACCGCCTGGCCAACCTGAAGCGCGGCGAGCCCGACGCGGCGCTGATGAAGGTGCCCGCCGACTACGCGGTCAGCGGCGGCGAGGCCGCGTCCTCGCCCCGGCCCGTGCCGAGGCCCAAGCCCCTGCCGGGCGCCAGCACGCCGGGCAAGGGCTGATCAGTCGCGGTCGCGCATCAGCCGCGCGCCGAAGCCGCCCACGCCCTGGCTGCAGGCGAAGTCCGCACCGTCAGGGAAGCTCACGCAGCGGGGCGTGGGGTCGGTGGGGAAGGAAGACGAGGTCCAGAGGACATCGGCGTTCGCCCCCGGGAAGGCCCGCAGGTCGATGTGCTCGCGCCGCTCGTGATCGAGCAGCGAGGCCAGCTCCTTCACGTTGGGCAGCCGCCAGGCCACGCCGCTGTCTCGCGCCTCGCGGCGCGCATGGGCCAGCGTCTTGAGCCACGGTTGGACGAGCGGCGTGCCTACGCAGCGTCCGCCGTCGAACGTGCGGCCTTCGACGCAACGGCGCCACGTCAGCCCGGTCTGCCGGTCGGTCACCTCCTGCTGGTCGGGTGAAAGCACGAAGCGCTTGCCGCCGGGCACGTCGCCATGCACGAGCCGCACCGGCCTCGCACCGGAGCGGAATTGCGCGCTGATCGCGCCCAGGCCGAAGAAGAAGTCGCTGCCCCAGGCGAGCTCCTTCTCGAGCTGGAAGCCCAGGGCGCGGCCGGCACCCCAGTAGAAGTTGGCCTGGGTGTGGGGAAAGAAGCGTTCGTCCACCGCGGGCGGGATGATGACGGCCATGTCGACGAGGCCCATCAGCTCCGTCGGCCGGGGCAGCCTCCACTCGTGTGAACCGCACAGGCCGGCTTCGTTGACGCTGGCGAGGAAGCCGGTGAGGTCGTCCGGGCCGCCGTACTGGCCGTCGGGGTCGTACTCCGGGCTGTAGAAGGTGTAGGCGCGGCTGCCCGCGCGGTGGCCCGAAGCGGTCTTGGTCTCCCACAGCAGATGGGTCACCTCGTCACGCGTGCAGCCCCATTCGTCCGGGGCGTCGCCGGGCTGCGGCTGGGCCGGGCAGCTCCCCTCGCCGGCCCGCTCGCCGCTGTTGCACAGGCGCGTGAAACGAAAGCCCAGGCGCCCGTCCGCGTCGCGCGGGTGAGCGACGTCGCGGCCGAAGGTGGCGTCCTGGCCGGTGTGATGGCAGTCGATGAACTCGCCATCCGCATCGATGCAGAAGTCGATGCCGGTGTCGTTCAGGCGGGGTGCCGCAGTGGCACTGGTCGGGGCCAGCGTAGCGGCGGCGGCCATGAGCGTGGCGAGCAGGACGCGTGGGGACACGAGTGACCTCCATGGAGGCTGTGCACGGCGGCATTGCCGCGCTGGCGCCGACTCTAGGGCCCCGCCGCGCGGCGACCATCCCTTACCTGGGGGCCGCGCCTCGAACCGCCGCCGGGTCAGCGCGGCGCGAGGAAGACGCGCTCGACGTCCACGGTGCCGCGCACGCCCACGTCGGTCGCATGGGCGGCCAGCCAGCGCTCGCCGGCCGCGCGGCCGAGGCTGAAAAGCGCCTGCAGCAGGCGCGGGTCGGTGTTGGCCTTGCTGCTGGCGTTGTAGGGCGCCAAGCCCTCTTCATCGGCGAGGCGGTGAAGCCGCAGGTCCTTGTAGTGCGTCGGGTCGACCTTGCGTGCGCGAACCAGCTTCTGCACGAAGGCAATGGCGCGCATCTCGGCCGTCAGGCTGGCGTTGAAGGTGATCTCGTTGATCCGGTCGGCGATGTCGGCGGCGCTCATCGGCAGGGCCTCCCGCCGCAGCGGGTTGATCTGCACGAGCAGCACGTCATGCGTGGGCGTGCCGTAGACCAGCGGCCACAGGGCCGGGTTGCCGCTGAAGCCGCCGTCCCAATAGGGCTCGCCGTCGATGGTGACGGCCTGGCTGGATTGCGGCAGGCAGGCCGAGGCCATGAGCGCATCGATGCCCAGCTCCTCGCCGCCGAAGACGCGGGGCTGGCCGGTGCGCACCGCGGTGGCGGTGACGAAGACCTGGATCGGCCCGCGCTTGAGCGCGGCTTCGTCGACGTGGTGCCGGACGATGTCACGCAAGGGGCTGAGATTGAAGGGGTTGAGCTGGTAGGGGCTCCACAGGCGCGACCAACCCTCCCACAGGGCGTAGCCCGGCCACTGGTCGCGGTTGAAGGCCCAGGGTGGCGCAGGCAGGGCCATGGGCGGCTTGGCGATCGACTTGCCCCAGGCCTGGTCCAGCCCGCCTATGGCGCCCCAGAACGAGGCCAGCGCCTCGCGAGCGCCGGCTCGGCCGCCCTGTGCCCAGCCGCTGGCCAGGACGGCCGCGTTCATCGCGCCGGCGCTGGTGCCGGAGATGCCGTCGGGCTGAAGCCTTTCGTCTTCGAGCAGGGCGTCGAGGGCGCCCCAGGTGAAGGCGCCGTGCGAGCCGCCGCCTTGCAGGGCGAGGTCGATGGGGCGGGGGGCACGTCGGCGCCGTGCCGTGGCGCGCTGCGGCGGCAGCACCGGGGCCGAAGAGGGCATGCGGGAAATGCTAACCCGTGCCTTCAGCGGGGGCCCGGCCGCGCTCCGTAAAGTTGTTCGGCGCGGTTGAGCAGGATCCAGCTGGTCAGGATGTACTTGTCGCCCGACACCGGCGTGCAGCCGCGGTGGGTGTGGGTGAAATACGCCGGGGCGATGACCATGCGCCCGGCCTTGGGCTGGATGGCGCGCTGCTGGTAGAAGAACTCGGTGTGGCCGCCTTCCTCCACGTCGTTCAGGTAGTACATGAACAGCAGCGTGCGGTGCAGCGCCTCGGCGTTGGCCTCGGGGTAGACCTCGCAGTGCCAGTAGTTGTAGTTGCCGACGCCGCGGTCGTACTTCTGCGCCTGCACGTTGCCGAGGCGGTACAGCGCGCGCATCAGGTCGCCCGTCTTGGGCGCGGCCACCTCGGGGTAGTTCTCGTGCGTCACCGCCACCGGCTGGCCGGTCTCGGGGTGGGCGAGCGTCAGCGCGAGCGGGGCGATGAGGGCGAAGTGATAGGTGCGGAAGTACTGCTCCGCGTACCGCGTGGTGACCTTCAGCACGTGGGCCAGGTCGGCCTGGCATTCGGCGTGCTGATTGAGCACCAGGTCGGTGCTGATCTTCTTGCTGCGGTCAACCCCGCCGCCGGTGTGGCCGGGGATCTTGTGGCGACTGGCCTCGAAGCGCTTGATGAAGTCCTGGCAGAAATCCGCGTCGAGCGCGTCGTCGTAGACCTCGATGAAATCGGGGCTCATCGGGAACGCGGACGGCGCGGCGCGGTCAGGGCGCCACCGCCGCGGCGGCGACCGCGGCTGCGGCATCCACCAGTCCGCCGCCACAGCCGCCACGGCACTGCGCCGGCGGGATGGGCCGCGCCGAGCCTTTGAGCAGGCTCTGCACGCGGTCGGGCTCCAGCCGCGGATTGACCGACAGCATCAGCGCGGCCACGGCGGCCACGTGCGGCGCTGCCATCGAGGTGCCCTGCATGTAGGCGAGCACGTCGGTGGCGGGGCGGCGGGTGCCGCTGTTGTAGGTCGACAGGATGCCGTTGCCGGCGGCCTGCACCATGTCCCCGCCCGGCGCGGCAACGGTGATGTGGCGGCCGAAGTTCGAGTAGTACGCCTTGGCGCCCTCGCGGGTGCTGGCCGCCACCGCGATGACGCCGCGGCAGCCGGCCGGGCTGATGCGCGAGACATCGATGTCGCTGTTGCCCGCGGCGGCCACGACGACCGTGCCGACGGCGCGCACCGCGTCGATCGCGGCCTGGAAGGCCTTGCTGCAGCTGTTCACGCTGCCGAGCGAGAGGTTGATGACCCTGGCCGGATGCGGATTCGTGGGCACGCCCTGGACGGGGAGGCCCGCGGCCCAGACCATGCCGTCGATGATGTCGGAGGTGTAGGCGCCGCAGCGGCCGCTCACCCGCACCGGCAGCACCTTGGCCTTGGGCGCGATGCCGGTCACGCCGATGCCGTTATTCGACACCGCGGCGATGGTGCCGGCGATGTGCGTGCCGTGCCAGGAGCTGTCGTCCGGATCGCCATGGGCCGTGCTGCACTGGCCGGCGGTGCTCCAGTTGCCTTCGTCCCATGCCTGCGGATCGCGGCCGTCGCCGTCCCGGGCGACGGCGCGCTTGGAAACGAAGTCGTAGCCGGGCAGCAGGTTGGGCATCAGGTCGACGTGGGGGCGCACGCCGCTGTCGACCACGGCCACCACCACGCCGGCGCCCCTGGACATCGCCCAGGCTCCGGCCAGGTCGATGCCACCGGCCGCTTCGGTCAGGTTCCACTGCTCGCCGACGTGCTTGTCGTTGGACAGGCCCATCGGGACCATCACCACATCGGGCTCGACGTAGTCGATGCGCTCGTCGAGCATGGCGATCTCGTCGGCGAGCTGGCGCAGCACGGAATGGGGCAGGACCTTGTCGAGCTGCATCAGGTGTCCGCCCCGGGCCAGGCGACGCAGCTGCGCGAGGCTCACGTTGTGGCGGGCGGCGAGGGCGCGCGCGCGGGCGATCAGCCGCTCGTCCAACACCGCGTCGCTCTTGATCCTCACGATGAGGCCGCCGCTGAACTCCGGCACCGTCTCCTTGTGCACGCGGCCGCTGCGCGCCGAAGCCTGGGCCTGGGTGGCCAGTCCGGCGCCGAGCAGGGCGACCATGGCGGCCAGCGCCAGGGTGCGGCAAAGAGGTTGGTTCATCACGACGAGGCTCCGAACTTTTGGCTGGACGTCGCCACGCGCCCAGGGGTGGCGGACGTGCAGCAATCCACGCAGTCAAGCAGATACTATGCCCGGTCCTCGCCCAAAGTCTCAAGGATCGTCATCATCCGGGGGGGCACGCGATGCCGCAATAATCTGGACATGACCGGAGGCCGGATTGTGCGGCCGGTCAGTTGACACGTGTATGGCGTTTTCCACGCCCCGGGCGGTGTTCGCCTGGCGAAGGCGTGGCAGGAGCGAAGTCTTGGCCCTGATCTATCTGCTGGAAGACGATCCCGATTGCTCGGCCAGCGTCGAGCAGTGGCTGGCGCGCGCCGGTCACCAGGTGAAGACCTTCGGTCGTCCCCACGAGTTCTTCTACGAGGTGAGCAAGCAGGCCCCGCGTTGCGCGGTGGTCGACTGGCGGCTGCCCGAAATGGAGGGCATAGACGTCGTGGCGCGGCTGCGACAGCTGCTGGCCTCCGGCGTCGGGGTGGTCATGCTCACCGGCCTGGACACCGAGGAAAGCGTGGTGCGCGCGCTCAAGGCTGGTGCGGACGACTACATCGTCAAGCCCGGGTCGGAGTCGGTCGTCGTGGCGCGCATCGAGGCGTTGCTGCGGCGCATGACGCCGGCGGCGTCGACGCTGACCCACATCGAGCGTCCGCCCTACCGGCTCGACTTCGGTCGGCGCGAGGTGACGATCGAGGGCCGCGCCATCGAGCTGGCGCCGCGGGAGTTCGACCTGGCCTGGATCCTGTTCAGCGAGCCGGCGCGACTGTTCACCCGGCACGAGCTGCTGGCAGCGGTGTGGGGCCGGAACCACGAGGCCGGCGTGCACACGGTGGCCCAGCACGTCTACCTGATCCGCCGCAAGCTGGCGCTGACCGAGCACGGCTTCCGCCTGAACGCGGTCTACGGCACCGGCTATCGACTGGAGCTGCCCTCGGCGACGGCGGCGGCCTGAGGCCTGGCTTGCGGCCATGATCGAGCTGAGCGCGGCCGCCTCTGCGGCGACAGGGCACTGGCTGGACCAGCCCGCCGAAGCGGCGCTGCAGCAGCTCGAGATCCTGGTGGCCGACGCCCAGCGCCTCGGCGACGGATCTGCCCTGGCCCTGGGCCTGCTCTGGCAGGGCCAGGTGCAGAGCGCCGTCGACCAGCCCGAGGCCGTGACGACATTGCAGCGTGCACGCGCGCAGGCTGCGCGGGTCGGCGACCCGGCGCTGCGCTGCCAGGCCTTTCTCGCCCAGGCCTGGCACGACGCGGACAACGGACAGCATGCCCGCGCCCTGGCCGCCTGCCGTGGCGTGGCCGAGCTGGCCCGCGCGCAAGGGCTCTCGACACTCGCCCGCCAGGCCTTGTTCACCAGCGGCACCAGCCTTTGCCACCTCGGCGAGCACGAGCTCGCGCTGGAAGCTTTCGAGGAGGCGCGGATGCTGCTCCGCGCCAACCCGGCTTCGCTGCCGGCGGCCGACCACCGCATCGCGCTGGGGCGCTACGCGGCCGCGGAGGCTCAGGCGTGGCTGATGCGGGGCGGCCTGCTGCTGGAGGCCAGCGGCCCCGAAGCCGCGGCCGATGCGCTTCAGCGGGCTCGCCGGCTGGGGGAGCAGGCGTGCACTGCGCTGCTGGGGGCGAGCGCGCGCTTCAGCCACGCTGCGCTGTTCGGCCTGGTGCGGGTGCTGCTCGAGGCGGGCGAAGCCGGCCTGGCGCGATCCTGGGTGGCGCGGGTGCTCGCCGCCTGCCCGCTACCGGCCCCTGCGGGCAGCCTGGCGCTGGCGCAGCTCGTGCTGAGCGAGTCGATGATCGAGCTGCGGCAGGGCGCGGCCGATCCGGGACGGGTCCTGCAGCGCCTGGCCGAGGTGGAGCAGGTGCGGCATCCGCGGGTGCTGGGCGGCGACCTGCGGCTGTCGTACCTGCGCTGCCAGTTCGAGGCTTTCGAGTTCGCCCAGCGCCATGCCGAGGCCCTGGCCTGCCAGCGCCAGTGGTCGCACACCAAGGCCCGGGTGCGGGCGAACCTGGCCCTGGAGCACAACCGCTGGACCCGCGAGACGCTGGGCGCGCTGCGCACCGAGGCCGACGATTTCGTGACCAACGAGCTGCGGGCGCCGCTGCGGCATGCGCACGCCGAGCTGAGCGCCCTGGCCGCCGGCGAGGCGGACGCGACGCGACGTGAGGGCCTGGGTCGCGCAGCCCGTGGCGTGCAGCGGGCCCTGGACATCGCCGACCAGTACTTGAGCGTGATGCGCGCCGAGCACTTGCGTCAGGAGGACCTGGCGCCGGTCGACCTGAGCGCGCTCGCCGAGGACGTCTGCGAGCAGATGGCGCCGGCTGCGGGCCCCGGTCCCAGCCTGCGGCGCGCCATCCAGCCGGGCGTGCTGGTCACGGGCGACCAGTTGCTGCTGATGCGCGCCGTCGCCAACCTCCTGAGCAATGCGCTGAAGCACGCGCCCGCGGGTACGGCCGTGATGGTCACCCTGTGCAGCGATCCGCAGCAGGCCCGGCTGACCGTGGCCGACCGGGGGCCGGGGCTGCCGGTGGACATGCGGGTGCGCCTGTTCCAGCGTTTCGCCACCGGCGCGGTCCGCAAGGGCAACGGCCTGGGGCTCGCGCTGGTCGCGCGCGCGGCGCGGGTTCACCGGGCGCGCATCGTCGTCGACAGCGAGCCCGGCCGTGGCACGGCTGTCACCTTGATCATCGCGCTGCGAGACGATGGACTCGTTTGAACCGGCCGCTGGCGCCAACGATCCGGCCGAAGAAGGCGGCAGCGACGCCTTCTTCGACGCGGTACAGCCGCTGCTGGCCAGCCGGCCGCAGGACGCCGCCGACGTTGCCCAGGCCGCGCTGGATCGCGCGGTCGCCCGGCGGGACGAGGCCGCCATCGTGCGGGCCCTGCTGGTGCTCGGCATGGCCCACGACGCGATGGGTCACGTCGAGCGCGATGCGGTGCTTGGCCGTGCGCTGCAGCTGGCCGAGAAGCTGGCCGAGCCGGTGCTGCTGCTGCGTGCCGTCAACAGCCAGCTGGTGGTGGACATCTACCACGGCCGGTATGCCGATGCACTGGCGCGTGGCCAGTCGGTGCTCGGGATGGCCTACGTGCTGCGGCGCGACGACCTGCTCGGCCGGCTGTTGAACAACCTGGCGACCGCGCTGAGCCTGATCGGCGAATTCCAGTTGGCCATCGGCATGTTCGACGAGCGGCTGCTGCTGCTTCGGGGCCATTCCGCCGAGACTCGGGTGCAGCGTGCACGGGCCGTCAACAACCAGGCCATGGCCTGGCTGGGCATGGCCCGATCGGCCCAGTTCGGCGAGGCCGGACCGGGCTCCCCGGCCGCGCCTCCCGCGCTCGCAAGAGCCCGCTCACTCGCGGAGACCGCTTGCCAGCAGATGCTGGCCGAGAACCACCTGAGCATGCGCCTGAGCGCGCTGGACACGCTGGTGAGCGTTCTGCTGCACGCCGGCGACACCGCGAGCGCGCGGGACTGGACCGACCGCGTTGCCGCGGCCAGCGGACACGAGCTGGTGCGCGGCACCGTGCACTGGGGCACCTTCGCTCTGGTGCTGGCGCGGGTCGAGCTGGCGCAGCGCCGCTCGTCGCTGGAGGACGTTCTGCAGCTGCTGCGGGAGGTCGAGTCGGTGCCCGGCCCTCGGTTTCGCGGGGGTGAGATGCAGGCGGCGCTCAACCAGTGCCTGGCCGACACGCTGGAGCGCATGGGCCGCCATGCCGAGGCCCTGAAATACCACCGGGCCTGGCTGCAGTTCGAGGCCCGCACGCAAAGCATGCTGGTTCGCGAGCACGCGATGGCGGTGCACCACACGCTCGATTCCCTGCGCGGCGAGACCGAGGAGTTCATCACCCACGACCTGCGCAACCCGATGGGTGCGGCGCTGGTGCAGCTGGGGCCCGAGGCGCTGGAGGCGGCGCCGGAGGAAACCCGCCGCCGCATGATCGAGGCGCGCCAGACCATCCAGCAGGTGTTCGACACGGCCGACCACTTCCTGGCCGGGGTGCGGGTGCGCAACCTGCGCCGCAGCGAGCTCAAGGCCATCGACCTGGCCGAGCTGGTCGACGACGTGGGCGAGCGCCTGGCACCGCCGGCCGCGGCCGCCGTGCGGCTCGAGCGCGAGATCGAGTGGGGGCTGGACATCCGTGCCGACCGGATCTCGCTGCTGATGTCTCTCGACCACCTGCTGCGCAGTGCGCTGGCCGGTGCCAGCGAAGGCGCGCAGGTGCACTGGAACCTTCGCGGGGAGCCGGGGCATGCGGTGCTTTCGGTCCAGGCCAGCGGCCTGGCGTGGCAGGCGCGCATCGCGCCGCTGCGGGCGGCGTCAGGCCCGCGCGGGGCCGACATGGCGGCCGCGATGGTCACACGGGCGGCGCAGCTGCACGACTCCATGCTGGAGGTCGCGGCCGTCGGCGACGGCGGCTGGCGGCTGGAGTGGCGCTTCCCGCTGATCCCGCTGATCCCGGCGGGTCAGGCCTGACTCACTGGATCACGCAAAGAGACTCCAGCGGGACCGGCCGGCCGAACAGATAGCCCTGGTACAGGCCGCAGCCGAGGTCGCTGAGCATTTCGCGCTGCTCCGGCGTCTCCACGCCTTCGGCGACCAGCTCCAGGGCCAGGTCGCGCGCGAGCGCGATCACGGTGCGCACGAGCGCCGCCTCGCGCGGGTCGGAAAGCATGTTCCGGACGAAGACCTTGTCGATCTTGAGCTGCGACAGCGGCAGGTGCTTGAGGTAGCTCAGCGACGAGTAGCCGATGCCGAAATCGTCGAGGCTCAGGCGCACGCCGAGGTCGCGCAGCGCGTGCATCTGCGCCTGCACGCCGGGCATGTCCGAGATGATGACGTTCTCGGTGACCTCGAGCTTGAGCAGGCTGGGCGAGACGCCGGCGGTCTGCAGCGCGAGCCGCACCTCCTCGACGAAGCCCGGATGCTGGAACTGGTGCGGGCTGACGTTGACCGACAGGGTCAGGTGCGCGGTGGCCGGATCCTGCGCCCACCAGGCCAGCACCCCGCACGCATCGCGGATGACGGCCCGCCCGATCGGCACGATGAGGCCGGACTCCTCCGCCAGCGGGATGAAGCGGGCCGGCTCTATCGGGCCCAGCTCCGGCGCATCCCAGCGCAGCAGCGCCTCGGCCCCGACGACGCGGCCGCTGCGATCGACCTGCGGCTGGTAGTGCAGACGGAACTCCTGGGCCGGGACCGCGTGCCGCAGGGCAGCGAGCAGGCGCGCCCGCTCGTCGGCCTCGGCCTGCATGGAGGCTTCGAAGACGCGCACGCAGTCGCGGCCGGCGCGCTTGGCGCGGCGCAGGGCCAGGTCGGCCTCGCGCAGCGCCTGGTCGAGCGGCTTGTCTTCGGTGAGCCAGGTGGCGCCGGCGCTGGCCGTCAGGTGGTGCTCGCCGCCATTGCCCATGAACGGCCGCCGCAGCCGGTGCAGCAGGGCTTCGCCCAGGCCGGCGAGGGCTGCGTCGTCCGGACGCAGCGGCTGCGGCGGCGCCAGCAGGGCGAATTCGTCGTTGGCCAGGCGGCCCGTGAGGGCGGGCGGCTCGAAGGCCTCGCTCAGCCGGACGCCCGTCTCGTGCAGCCAGAGGTCGCCGATCTCGTGGCCGAGGCTGTCGTTGAGAACGCCGAGGCGGTCCAGGCCCATGAGCACCAGCGCGCGGGGTGCGCTGCCGGCGGCGCGCCCGGCCTGCACCCGGCTGAGGAATTCGGCCCGGTTCGGCAAGCCGGTGACGCGGTCCAGCCGCGAGACCGGCGCGTCGGCCGGGGGCGAGTGGCGCCTGGCCAGCATCGGGCCCAGCGTGCCGCCGAGCGCGGCACCGGCGATCGCCGCCAGGGCAGCGGCGCCTCCGTCCAGCGCGACCCCGGCGGTCATCAGGCCGAGCGTCGCACCGCAGGCCGCACCCAGACCGGCCACGAGGGCGGCACGGGTGCGGACGATGACGCTGCCGGCCTGTCCGTCGGATTCGACGTCGGTCGAGGTGGAGAGCGCAACGGGCGGGCGCGAGGCAGGCGAGGCCAAGGTGGAAGGCGGGTTCACGGCTGTAAGGACGCACATCGGGGCGTCAGGTTCCGTGGCCAACCGGAGCCGGGCGACGGACCGCCTCGAATGGGCTGTTCCGGCCGGCTGCCACCCTCCAGGCTCGCACGTTTTGTTACGGCATCATAAGTTTCACGGTGGCACGCAGAAGGGTTCGAGTTGGGGGGAGGGGAACCCCTTGGGACCCTGGCCGACAATCGGCCAGGCCGTCCCGCCGATGAACCCCACCGACTCCCGACCATGAACTCCGATGCCGCCGACGCCCGCGCCGACGCCGAAACCGACGGCGGCCGGCCCCTGGCCGACGGCGATGCCCTGGCCGACCTGGCGCGGCGGGACCGCTTCGCCGAAGCCTTGGCCGCCAGCCTCGCCGACGGCCGCTTTCGGCGCCTGGTGCTCGCCAAGCCGCGCTCCGGCGCGGGCGACCTGCAGCGCATCAGCGCCAAGCCCATCACCCTTCGAGGCGTGCCGTGCCTGCAGCTGCTCGCGCAGCACCGCACGCGCGAGCTGACCGAGAACCTGCCGCTCGAGGCCGCCCGCGCCCGCATCGAGGGCTTGATCGGCACCAGCTTCGCGCACGTGCACCTCTTCACCGTCGAAGAGGAGCTGCAGCTGCTCATCAGCAAGCGCGGCCGGGTGGCGCTGCGGCGTTCGCGCATCGCCGCGGCCGAAGAGGCCGCGCCACTGGATTCCGCGCGCGGCCACGAGCACGCCAAGCGCCGGCTGCTGTCCCTGGAGGCGCCCTTCCTGCGAGCGCTGGGCGTGGTGGACCGTGGTGGGGCCCTGGTGCCGGCCATGGCGCGCAAGTGGAAGCAGATCAACAAGTTCCTCGAGGTGCTGGATCACGCCCTCGACGAGGCCGGCCTGGCCCAGGGCGAGCCGGCTGCCGGCGCGCCGGCGCTGCAGGTGGTGGACTTCGGCGCCGGCAAGGGCTATCTCACCTTTGCCACCCACCACCACCTGACCACGACGCGTGGCTGGCCGACCCGCACGCTGGGGGTCGAGCTGCGCCAGGACCTGGTGGATCTTTGCAACGGCGCCGCGCAAAGCTGCGGCCTGGCCGGGCTCGAATTCGAATGCGGCGACGTCAGCCGTGTCGTGCCGGAGAAGGTCGACGTGATGATCGCGCTGCATGCCTGCGACACCGCGACCGACCATGCCCTGGCCACTGGTATCCACGCCGGTGCGGCGGTGATCCTGAGCTCACCGTGCTGCCACAAGCAGCTGCGGCCTCAGCTCGAGCTGCCCGAGGTGCTGCGGCCCATGCTGCGCCACGGCATCCACCTCGGCCAGGAGGCCGAGATGCTGACCGACAGCCTGCGCGCGCTGCTGCTGGAGGCGCACGGCTACGACGCCCAGGTCTTCGAGTTCGTGTCGCTGGAGCACACGAGCAAGAACAAGATGATCCTGGCCGTGCGCCGTCGCCACCCCTTGCCCGCCGCGAGGCGCCAGGCCGTGCTGGTCGAGATCGAGCGCATCAAGGCCTTCTACGGCATCCGGGAGCACTGTCTTCAGAGCTTGCTGCAGGCTTGAGCGGCGAAGCCGCTCGCGCCTCGCAACGCTCCGCAGTGCTCCATGAACGATGGGCTCCCACCAGCCTCCCTCCGAGAGGGAGGCTCCAGAGTGATTGGCGAGTTGTCCGTGCCCTGGGACGGACTGGCTAGTGCCCTCCTCCCGGAGGAGGGCTGGGAGGTGCTGTCGAACTGGCTGGAGCCCCGCTCTTGGAGGGGGCTCGGGGGAGCAGGGCATTCGGCTGGAGCCAGCGGCCACAGGCCGCTGGAGCCCCGCTCTTGGAGGGGGCTCGGGGGAGCAGGGCATTCGGCTGGAGCCAGCGGCCACAGGCCGCTGGAGCCCCGCTCTTGGAGGGGGCTCGGGGGAGCTCACGGTACATCAGCGGGTTAGCTAGCTAACCCGCTGGATCACTGCCGCCAGGCGGCCGAGATCCAGCGGTTTCGCGACGTGGTCGTTCATGCCGGCGGCCAGGTAGGCGGCGCGCTCCTCGACCATGGCGTTGGCCGTCATGGCCACGATGGGGATGTGCGAGACGGAATTCGGCAGGGTTCGGATGGCACGGGTGGCGGCCACGCCGTCCATGCCGGGCATCTGGATGTCCATCAGCACCAGGTCGTAGTTGGCGGCCTGCACCTGGCGCACGGCCTCGAAGCCGTCGGCCACCACGTCGCTGTAGTGGCCGAGGTGGTCGAGCATCGCCTTGATGAGGATCTGGTTGACCCCGTTGTCCTCGGCCACGAGGATGCGCCGCGCCGGCTGTGACTGCGCCGGCTCGGGGCCCGGCGAGCCGTCCGCCTGCGGCGACTCCTCGGCAGGCTGCAGCACTTCCAGCGGCAGGCTGACGCTGAAGCTGCTGCCGACCCCGGGCGTGCTCTGCACCTCGATGCGCCCGCCCATCAGCTCGATGATCTCCTGGCTGATCGCCAGGCCCAGGCCGCTGCCGCCGTGCCGGCGCGCGGTGCTCGAGTCGCCCTGGCTGAAGTGGCGGAACAGGCGCGGCAGGGTCTCGGCATCGATGCCGATCCCGGTGTCGCTGACGGAAATCATCAGCTCGACGCGCCTGCCGGGCAGCGGTCGGTGGGTGAGTTCCACGTCGACCCGGCCTTCGCTGGTGAACTTCAGCGCGTTGCCGATGAGGTTGAACAGCACCTGCCGCAGCCGGCTCGGATCCCCTCGCAGCCGCGGCGGCAGGCCGGGCGCAGAGCTCATCTGCAGCGCCAGTCCCTTGGCCTCGGCGCGCACCGCCAGCAGCGAGACCACCTCGTTGACGGTGGCCAGCGGGTCGAACTCCACGATCTCCAGTTCCATGCGTCCGGCTTCGACCTTGGACAGGTCCAGGATGTCGTTGATGAGGGTCAGCAGGGTCTGGCCCGAGCTGCGGATGAGTTCGGCATAGCGCCGCTGCTCGGGTGTCAGCGCGGTGGTCAGCATCAGGCCGTTCATGCCCAGCACCGCGTTCAGCGGGGTGCGGATCTCGTGGCTCATCGAGGCCAGGAAGCGGGACTTGGCCTTGTTGGCGGCCTCCGCCTCGGCCTTGGCGCGCTCCAGCGCCCGCTCGGTGGCGGTGACGTCGTGGTAGACGGTGATGACACCGCCATCGGGCGTGTGCCGTTCGATGGCGTGGATGACGCGGTTGTCGGGCAGCGTCTGCTCGAACCGGCCGTCTTCCGTGCGGTGGATGGCCATGCGCCGCTGCACCCAGCCCTGCTGGTCTTCCGGCGCGGCATCGGGCAGCAGCGCGTTCACGCCGACCAGGACGAGCCGCTCGAAGGGCACGCCGGGCGCGATCACGTCCTTCAACCAGGGGTAGATGGCCAGGAAGCGCGGGTTCCAGACGACGACGCGGTCGCTCGCGTCGCACAGCAGCATGCCGTCGGCCATGGAGGCGAGCGCGTGGTCGAGCATGGTCTTGCTGCGGTCCAGCTCGGCCCGGGCCTGTGCCAGCCGGCCCAGGTGCCAGTGGGCGAAGGCCCCGGCGCCGGTGACCATCAGGGCGAACAGAAGGGCGGCCGCGATGACGAAGCGGCGCTGCTCGTGCACGTCCTCCAGCGCCGCGTCGATCGGGATCGATGCCGCGATCAGGAGGGGCCGGTACAGCACCGGCCTGACGGCGACCAGGGCCGGGGCGCCGCCTATGCGGGCCGGCGCGCGCTGCGCGTGGCCGCTCGGTGTCTCGTCGCCCAGCGGCAGGGGCAGGCGTTGGCCGACCAGCGCGTCGTGCGGCGGAACGCTGACCAGCAGCACGCCGTCGTCGCGCTCCAGCGTGGCGACCATGCCTTCGATGTCGGCGGCCTGCGAGAGCAGGCTGGCGACGAGCGCCGCCGGCACCTCGGCCACTGCGAGGACCCGGGAACCGCCGCCGAGGTCGACCGGCCGCGCGAAGTACACCATCCGTTCGGCGGTGACGAAGTTGACCAGCGGCGGGCTGATCACCAGTTGCGGCGAGGGCAGGGCCATCGCGCTGGCGACGAAGCCGGGGGGCAGGGGCAGGCCGAGCCGGGCGCTGTCGGGCTGGGCGCCGGCCAGGACGGTGCCGTCCGGCCGCATCAGCACCAGATCGCGCACCAGCAGGTTCTGGCTGATGGTGGTGCGCAGCTGCGATTGCAGGCCCGTCACGTCGTGGGTGCCGTTGGGCAGCAGGTGGGGCTTGAGCAGGAGGTCGGTGCCGGCCAGCATCACGTCTATGCCCAGCAGCGTGCGGTTGAGCGAGGCCTCGGCACTGGCGATGAAGTGCTCGGCCCGCTGCCGGGCCGCGTCCAGCGCCTCGCGCTCGGAGCTGTTGACCAGCGCGATCGCGGCCGCCAGCACCGTGCCCACGAACACTCCCACGAAGGCCGCGATGATCCACTGCACGCGCTTCGGCGGGTTCAAGGGTTCACCTTCTTCAGGGCTTGGCTTCGACCTTGCTGATCGGGCCGATGGTGTGGTTCCAGGCGTCGGCGCAACTGCGGCCGCAGCGCTGAACCCAGCGGGCGATCACCGTGTCGGCCAGGATGCTGCGGCGGCGTTGCTCGTCCGCCGGGCCGGGCGCCTTGGCCACGAGGCGCCCGGGGGCGCCGCCGCAGTCCTGCTCGCCGGTCAGGCAGCGCACGCCTTCGCCCGTCTCGCGCTCGGCCTCGGCCCAGACGGCCTGTTCGAGGCGCAGCAGCTCCTGCTTGAGCAGGGTGCGCTGGTCGGGGGGCAGGGCGGCCCAGGCGGTGCCGTTGGCAGCGAAAATCGACATGCCCCAGGTGACCGGCATGGTGAACAGGTGCTGCGTGTGCTGCTGCAGGCCGATGGTGTAGCCCGACATGCTGCCGGTCAGCGCGCATTCGGCGTTGCCGTGGCGCAGGGCGTCTGCCAGGCCGGCGAAAGGCATGGTCACCGCCTTGGCGCCCAGGGCCTCGATCCAGTCCACCTGGGTGGGGCTGGAGCTGCGGATGCGGCGCCCCGCCAGGTCGGCCAGGCCGGCTATGGGGCGCTTGCAGAACAACATCTGCGCCGGGTAGATGTAGACCGCCAGCAGCTCGATGCCGTGGCGCTCGCGCAGGGTCTTCTCGAGGAAGGGCCGGTAGGCGGCCGTATGGCGGCGCAGGGTCGCGATGTCGGGGTTCAGGCCGGCCAGGTCGGCCGCGCCCACCAGGGGATCGGTGGCGGCCGACAGCGAGACCAGCGCGGTGCCGAAGGGCACCACCCCGAGGCCGATCAGGCGCAGCATGTCCTGGCCCCGGATGCCGGCGCGGTCGAAGGCCACGATGTCGGCGCGCAGGCGCCCGCCGGACAGGCGGGGCAGCTCCTGGGTCCAGAAGGGCTGTTCCTGGCGGGTGAACTGGTTGACGCCGTCCAGGCCGCCGACGACCCGAAGCGTGATCGGTGCCGGCGCCGAGGCCGAGGTTGCCGGCGTGCCGGCGGACTGGCCCGGCACCGCGGCCGGCAGGACCAGCGCGAGGGCGAGTCCGATGGCGAGCCCCACGGCGCGGCGCCGGGAGGCGAACGAGATGGCGGGGATCCCTGCTGATGTCCTCACTGAAATCCTGCGGCCTGCGTGCCGGGTCGTGGGCGGTCTGTTCTCGTTGGCCGGCGGTGGCCGGCGAGCCGGTGTCGGCCGGCCGAGTATGGCAGGAAGGCGGGGCGATTTGAAAGCGCTTCAGCCGCGCCGGCGGAACATGCCCCAGCCTTCCATGGTCAGCACCGCCTGGGCGTGCTGGTTGACGGTGGTCCAGCGGGAGCGCACCAGGCCCATGCCCGGGCGGCTCTCGCTGGCGCGCGACTCGAGCACGGCCAGCGTCCCGCTGAGGACGTCGTCCACGTACACCGGCTGCAGCCAGCGCAGGTTCTCGACCCCCGGGCTGCCCAGGCTCGCGGAGTTCAGGAGGTAGGCGTCGCACAGCATGCGCATGGTCATCGCGCAGGTGTGCCAGCCGCTGGCGGCCAGGCGGCCGAAGAGCGAGGCCTCGGCCGCGGCGTCATCGAGGTGGAAGGGCTGCGGATCCCACTGCCGCGCGAAGTCGATGATGGCCTCGCGCGTGACCTTCATCGGCCCGTAGGGGCGGGTCTGGCCGAGCTCGAAGTCCTCCCAGTGGATCGTTGCTTCCATCAGAATGCCCTGTCCGTTTGCCACCACGAGGAGCGAGTCTGACATGACACCCCTGGTCATCGGCCTGCTGCTGTTCCTCGGCGTGCACTCGATCCGCATCGCGGCCCCCGACTGGCGTGCCGCACAAGTGGCCCGGATGGGCGAGCGGCGCTGGAAGGGCGTGTACGCCCTGGCGTCCGTCGTCGGCTTCGTGCTGCTGGTGTGGGGCTACGGCCAGGCGAGGCAGCAGCCGGTGGTGCTGTGGACGACCCCGGCGCTGCTGCGCCATCTGGCGCCGCCACTGACCCTCATCGCCTTCGTGCTGGTGGCCGCGGGTCAGCTGCCCGGCAATGCGCTCCAGGCGAAGCTGCAGCACCCGATGCTGCTCGGCACCAAGGTCTGGGCCTTGGCGCACCTGCTGGCCAACAACACGCTGGCCGACGTCCTGCTGTTCGGCGGCTTCCTGGCGTGGGCGGTGCTGGATTTCCGCAGCGCGAGGCGGCGAGGCCGCGTCGAGGTGGCGGTGAAGCCGGGGCGCACGGCCGCGGCGGTCGTGGCCGGTGTGGCGCTGTGGGCGTTCTTCGCGTTCTGGGCGCACCAGGCCTGGATCGGCGTGCGGCCCTTCTGATCCGCTGCTGGCAGGCGATCAGCCCTGTGCGTCGCGGGGGCCGAACAGGCGCTCGAACAGCTTGCTGCCGATCAGCTCGCGCACCTGCAGGCCGTTGAGCGACTCCTCGAAGGTGCTGCCTTGCTCGACTTCGAACAGCTCGCGGCCGATCGGCTGGGTCTCGGCCCAGCCGGGGCTTTCGGGCGCCTTGGTGACCTGCATCGGCGGCAGGCCATCGAGCGGCACCGGCCAGGTCAGAGGGGGCAGCTCCGGCCGCTGTCTGGCATGGGTCGTGCGGGGGGTGTAGGTGGGCTTCATCGGTGGATCCCTCAACGTGACCGAGAGGCTACGCGCCTCGGCGGCCCGGCTAGGGCGCGAACAGAAGGGTCAGGCCAGCTCATTTCTGTGGCAGGCCCGTCAGCGAGCTAGGGCTTGACGGCCTGGCGAACGCTGGTCCGAATCTCGTCCTCGCCTGGTGGCGGACCGGCTGAGCTGTCACGCCCAGGTCATTGCAGCTTCCTATGGTCGCCGGCTGTTCGCGACCTTCCATCGCCAAGAGGAGACCCCATGAAACCCACCCGCCTGGCCGCAGCTGCGCTGCTGGTCCTTGCCGCCCAGACCATGACGGTGCAGACCGCCTCCGCCGCGCTGCCCCAGCTCGCCGGCCCGCCGATCGTGATCGGCCACCGAGGCCTGGCCGGCCACCTGCCCGACCACACGCTGGAGGGCTACGCGCTGGCGATCGAGATGGGCGCCGACTTCGTCGAGCCGGACCTCGTCTCGACCAAGGACGGCGTGCTGATCGCCCGCCACGAGCCCAACCTGATCGCCACGACCAACGTCAAGGACATCGCCAAGTTCGCCTCGCGCAAGCGGATCGCGGTGGTCGACGGCGTGCCCGAGGAGGGCTTCTTCGCCAGCGACTTCACGCTGGCCGAGATCAAGGAGCTGCGCGCCGTGCAGCCCATGGGCGGGCGCGACCACGGATTCGACGGCTGGTACAAGATCCCGACGCTGCGCGAGGTGATCGCGCTGGTCAAGCGCAAGACGCTGGAGAAGGGCCACACGATCGGCATCTACCCCGAGACCAAGCACCCGACCTACCACAAGAGCCTGGGCCTGCCGCTGGAGGACAAGCTGTTGGACGAGCTGACCCTGGCCGGCTGGAACCACCGCACCGCGCCGGTCTTCATCCAGAGCTTCGAGACGGCCAACCTGCGCGAGCTTCGTGCGAAGACGACCGTGCACCTCGTGCAGCTGGTCGACGCCAACGACCTGAATCCCGACGGCACGCTGGACTTCACCCCGCCCTATGACAAGCCCTATGACTGGGTCGTCTCCGGCCGCAAGGGGCTGTTCAGCGACCTGGTCACGCCCGCCGGGCTGGCCGAGGTGGCCACCTACGCCGACGGCATCGGCCCGTGGAAGTACTACCTGCAGACGACGGCCTGCAAGCTGATCGTCAACGGTGCCTGCCAGGACGCCAACGGCGACGGCGTCGTCAACGAGGCGGACCGCACCGTGTTGCCACCGACCACCGTGGTGGCCGACGCCCATGCCGCGAAGCTGCTGGTGCATCCGTACACCTTCCGCAGCGAGCCTTCGCGACTGCCGCTGGAAGACGGCGCCATGCCCTCCAGCGAGTACCAGCGCTTCTTCTCGCTCGGCGTCGACGGCGTTTTCTCCGACTTCGCCGAGGATGCGGTCGCCGGCCGCTCGATGTTCCTGTTGAAGAACCTGCCCGGCTACCGCGCCTGCCTGCTCAAGGGCACCTGCCAGCACCCTTGATCGAGCCCCCGGCCATCCCCCCAGTGATGGGGGGTGGTTTCCCTGGGGATGTAGGGGGTTGACCCTGGCCCCCCGGCGCTGCCGAATCTCCCGTTGCATAACCAAACGTAACGGGAGAATCGACGATGCAGCGCCACCTCACCACCTTTCTCGACGGGCAGCCGGTCGGCTGGCTCGAGACGCTGGAATCCTTTCAGCGCCTGGAAGACGAACAGGCTTGGATGGGGCCGGACAAGACGGTCGTCGGCACACCCGGCAATGACAAGCTGCACGGCGGCCAGGGCAACGACGACATCGACGGCCTGGCCGGGGCCGACACCATGGCCGGCCGACTGGGTGACGACACCTTCCATGTCGACAACGCCGGCGACGTCGTGAGGGAGCGGATCGGCGAAGGCATGGACACGGTGGTCACCACCGTCGACTGGACCTTGGGCAAGCAGGTCGAGAACCTCGTCCTGAGCGGCAGCCTGGCTGACCTGAACGGCACAGGCAACAAGCTCGACAACCTGATCACCGACAACTACGGCGAAAACCGGATCGACGGCGCGGCTGGCAATGACACGCTCGATGGCGGGCGCATCGTGTCGCCCGGGGAGGCCGACACCCTCGTGGGCGGCCTCGGCGACGACCTGTTGCTGGCAGGAAGGCTCTACTACTCGAGCGACTTGCTCCAGGGCGGCGCGGGGAACGACACGCTGGTGGCCAAGCTCGGCAGCTGCTCGCTTTACGGTGGCGATGGCAACGACCTGCTGGACGGAGGGCTGGGCGGCTATCACCAGGGCAATGGCTACCTGTACGGTGGTGCCGGCCACGACACGCTGAAAGGCGGCGTCTCGATGGATGGAGGCGATGGCAACGACCTGCTGCAATCCACCGTCAGTGCCGTCCAGCTCGATGGCGGCGCTGGCGACGACACCATCTCGGGTTCGGGCGGGGCGGGTTACAACAATCTGACCGTGCATGCCGGGCTGGGCAACGACAGCGTCGACGTCTACTCCGGCAACAACAGCCTGTTCCTGTACGGCGGCGACGGCGACGACACGCTGACCGGTGGAGCGTCCATCAATGTCGTGATCGACGCCGGTGCGGGCAACGACAAGGTGTCTTCCTTCGCGCAGTCCAGCGGATCGACCACGATCCACGGCGGCGACGGCAACGACACGATCTCCTTCAACGCCAACCACGGCGTGGCGCACGTCGACGGCGGCAGGGGCGATGACCAGCTCTATGGCACCGCGGCATCCGGCCACGTCCTGGAGCTGGATGGCGGCGTGGGCAGCGACACGCTTTCCACCGGCTCGGGCGTGTGCTACTTCACCGGCGGCGCTGGCAGTGATCGTTTCACGCTTTCGTCCAAGGAGGTCTACGGCCTTGACATGGTCAGCGTCACCGACTTCGCCAGCGGCCTGGACCTGCTCACGGTGCGGCAGGGCAGCCTGCCTGTCGGCAACGGCGACCTGATGGTGGACGGCGCGGTGGCGGTGAGCGGCCCCGGTGGATTCGATGCCTCGGCCGAACTGGTGATCGTGACGGCCAACATCACCGGCGAATTGACCCTGGACAAGGCGGCGGCGGCCATCGGGAGCGCCAATGGCGCTTATGCGGACGGCCAGACGGTGGTCTTCATGGTCGACAACGGCACGCAATCCTGGGCGCTGTATTTCGAATCCGACGGCACCGACGCGGCGGTGAGCGCCCCCGAGCTGAGCGTGCTGGGCCGGCTCACAGGCACGCCATCGACCGCCATCGACGACATCTTGTGGGGAGCCTGAGGCGATACCCGAGGAGCCATCATGAACGTTCAATTGCGTCACGCGCAGGCGTGGAACGAAGACGAGGACCTGGCCTTCAGGCCCTGGGCAAGCGGCCTGTCCGCCGGCACGGCAGGCGCCGAGGGGTCGGGCATCTGGCCGGACAAATCGATCGTGGGCACGCCGGGTGACGACACGCTGCACGGCGGCAGCGGTGACGACACCATCGACGGCGCGGAGGGCGCCGACCAGATGTCGGGCCGCCGTGGCAACGACACCTACTTCGTCGACAACGTGGGCGACCTCGTCATCGAGCTCGACCGCCAGGGCACGGACACGGTGATGTCGAGCATCGACTACACCTTGCCCGCTTTTGTGGAGAACCTGGATCTGCTGGACGCGAACTACCCGTTCGACCTGAACGGCACCGGCAACGAGCTGGACAACCAGATCTCGGGCACCGCCGGCGACAACCTGCTCCAGGGCCTCGGCGGCGACGACTACATCGACGGTGGCGGCCACATCGGGCCTTATGGCGAGGACACGCTGATCGGCGGTGACGGCAACGACACCCTCGTCGCCGGCACCGTCAGCATGGGCAGCGACGTGCTCTACGGCGGGTTGGGCGACGACGTGCTGCAGGTCACCCGCGGCTCGAACGGCCTGTACGGCGAGGACGGCAACGACAGCCTCGTGGCCGGCGAAGGCGGTCCCTACGGGGTGGCGGACTACCTCTCGGGCGGCGCAGGCAACGACACGCTGAACGGCGGGGGTGGCCTGGATGGCGGCGACGGCAACGACCTGATGTACACCAGCTACGCGACCAGCTCCGCCAACGGCGGGCTGGGCAACGACACCATCGAGGGCCCCGGCGGCTCGGGATACGTCAACTTCTACGTGGACGGCGGCGGCGGCAAGGATTCCATCGACGTCTATGCCACCAACAACCGCCTGTACCTCTCGGGCGGCGCGGGCAACGACACCTTGCGAGGCGGCGCGGGCCTGGAGGTGAGCATCGATGGGGGCGGGGGCGCCGACTTGATCACCGGCTACAAGACCTTCGGTGGGGGCCCCCTGACCGTCACCGGTGGCGGCGGGAACGACACCATCGAGGGCAGCGGCGCCGGCGACATCTCGCTCTACGGGGGCAGTGGGCAGGACCAGCTGCACGCCGTGGGGGATTCAGGCTTTTCGCTGCTGCTGGACGGCGGCGTCAACGACGACATCCTGTCCGCCTTTGGCGGGGCCGTTCATCTGCTCGGCGGCGCCGGCTCGGACACCTTCGTGCTGACCGGCAAGGAGCTCGACCAGGACATGCTCTGGGTGGACGACTTCGTCTCCGGGGTGGACCGCCTGGCGGTGAGCCAGTCCAGCCTCGTGGTCGGCAATGGCGACCTGGTCGTGAACGGGGCGGTGACCGTGAGCGGGCCGGGCGGATTCAAGGCCAGCGCGGAACTGGTGATCGTCACCACGGACCTGGCCGGCGGCGGCGCGCTGCTGGATCAGGCCGCGGCCGCGATAGGCCACGCCAACCAGGCCTACGCGGCGGGGCAGACGGCGGTCTTCATGGTCGACGATGGTTCCAGCTCGTACGCGCTGTACTTCCAGTCCTCCGGGAACGACGCCACGGTCAGCGCCGACGAGCTGAGCGTCATCGGCCGGCTGGCGGGGGCGCCGTCCACGGGCCTGGGCGACGTGGTCTGGAGCGCCTGAACGGCTGGCGCTGCTGCTCCGAAAGGGGCCCCGCCGGGGCCCTGCGACAACGGTTATCCTCCCGGTCTTGGCAGCCGACCCGCGCGCTGGCGATTCACCGCCGGCAACAGGCCGCAACATTCACGCAACACGGCCGATTGACCATCGGCCGATTCCGAAGGACCTGGACTACCCATGCGCATGAACAAACGCCACCTGCTCGGCCTCGTGGCCGCCCTGCCCCTGGCGTGGCTGACCGCCTGCGGCGGCGGCGACAACGGCAACGATGCCAATGTCCGCCTCGTCAACGCAAGCGCCTACAGCTCGCTCGACCTGAATGTCGACGACGCGGATTCGCCCCAGATCACGGCGGTGGCCTTCGGCACCGGTAGCGCCTACGCGGGCGTGCCTTCCGGCGATGTCGACAACGTGCTGACGCAGACCGGCTCGGGCACCGAGCTGCTCACCCAGACCCGCTCGCTCGGCTCGGGCAAGAAATACACCATCGTGGCCTTCGGCTGGGAGGGCGCCCTCAGGTCGGCGATCCTCACCGATGACGAGAATGCGGCCGACAGCGGCAAGACCAAGGTCAACGTCCTGAACGAAGCGATGGACGCTGGAGAGCTTGACGTCTACCTGACCGGTACCGACGACTCGCTCGACTCCTCGACCCCCGTGGCCTCCGGCGTCGATGGCGGCTCGTCCAGCGGCTTCAACAGCGTCACCTCCGGCACCTACCGCCTGCGCGTCACCGCGGCCGGCGACACGACCGACGTCCGCCTCGACGTGCCGGCCGTCACCCTGGACAGCACCAAGGTGGTGAACCTGGTCCTGACGACGGGCAGCGGCGGCGTCCTCGTGAACGCGATGGGCCTGGTGCAGGATGGCGACGTGACGCCGTACCTGAACACGCAGGGCCGGGTGCGCGTCGTGGCTGCCATGGCCAACAGCGGCACCGTGACCGTCACGGCGGGCGGCACGCCCCTGGCGTCCAACGCCAAGTCGTCGACCGTCCTGGCCTACCAGACGATCGACGCCGGCACGCTGACGCTGTCGACGACCGTCAACGGCACCGCGCTGTCGGCCGGCACGCTGACGCTGACCGGTGGCGAGGACGTGACCGTGCTGGTCACCGGCACCACCGCCGCCGACGCTGTCGTCAGCCAGATCGTCGACGACAACCGCCTGCCTCTGATCACCACCAAGTACAAGATCCGCATGATCCACGCGGCGCCGACGCTGGCCGACCAGAACCTGTCGATGACCATCGACTTCGGTGCGGTGGTCGACGACCTGGCCTTCGCCCATGCGTCGGACTGGACCAGCCTGCCGGCGAGCACCTCGTCGACCATCGACGTGACCTCGCCCGCCGATGGCAGCGTGTTCACGCTGACCGACCTGACGCTGCTGTCCAAGGGTCTGTACACCCTGTTCATGTTCGACACGACCAACGGCCTGGTCGGCGTGCTCCGAAAGGACCGCTGATCCTTGGGCCCGGGCGCCGCAGCGGCGGCCCGGGCGGAAAAGACCAAGGCGCGGTGGCCGCAAGGCCCCGCGCCTTTCTTCATGGGCGGCTGCGGTTCAGGCCAGGCGACCGGCCCGGAAGTCTTCCACCGCCTGGAAGATCTCGGCCTGGCTGTTCATCACGAAGGGCCCGTACTGGACGATGGGCTCCCGCAGGGGCCGCCCGGCCACGAGCAGGGCACGCGTCGCCTCCTCGCCGGCCACCAGGCGCACGCCGTCTGCCGTCGTGTCGTTCGCGAGGATCGCCATGCACTGGGATGGCACGACCGTGTCGCCGACGCGGGCCTCGCCCCGATAGACGTAGACGAAGGCGTTGTGTCCCGCAGGCAGGGGCTGCTCGAAGCTCGCCCCTGGCTCCAGCGCGATGTCCAGATAGACCGGCTCGGTGTGCTCCCGCTGCATGGCGCCCGGCACCGCGTCCTCGCCCGCACCGGCCTGGCCGGCGATCACTCCCACATCGACGCCCGGCGCGCGCCAATGCGGGATCTCGCCGGCCGGGATGTCTCGATACCACGCCGGCACCATCTTGTCCTTGGCGGGCAGGTTGAGCCACAACTGGAAGCCTTCCATCCGCCCTTGCTGCTGCTCGGGCAGCTCGCTGTGGATGACCCCGCGGCCGGCGGTCATCCACTGGACGCCGCCGTTGCCGAGCAGGCCCTCGTGGCCGGCGGAATCCCGGTGGCGCATGCGGCCGGCGAGCATGTACGTGACGGTCTCGAAGCCGCGGTGGGGGTGATCGGGAAAGCCGCCGATGTAGTCGTCCGCGTCGTCCGAGCCGAAGGCGTCCAGCATCAGGAACGGGTCCAGCCGGTATTGCAGGTCCTGCGTCAGCACACGGGTCAGCTTGACGCCGGCGCCGTCAGAGGTCGGCTTGCCGACGACCAGGCGCTCGACCCGGCGAGGCCGGGCCAGCGCGCTGGACGTCGGGGCGATCGTGGCAGTGGTCATCGGTTTCTCCAGGATGTTCACGGGAGCCCGGCCTTGGGGCCGGGCAGTGGATCTCAGGCGATCGCTTCCTCGCTGGCGCCTTGCAGGGCCCGTTCCATTTCGGCGCGGGCAGTGGCCAGGGCGCGGGCTTCGGCCTCGGGGCCCATGGACAGGCCTTCGGCGAAGATGAAGCGCAGGTCCGTCATGCCCAGGAAGCCCAATGCCGCCTTCAGGTACGGCACCTGGCTGTCGCGATCGGTGCCGCGGTGCAGCCCGCCGCGCGACAGCACGACGTAGACCGTCTTCCCGGTCAGCAGGCCGACCGGGCCGTTCTCGGTGTACTGGAAGGTCACCCGAGCACGCGCGATGGCGTCGATCCAGTTCTTCAGCTGTGCGGTGATGCCGAAGTTGTACATCGGCACGCCCAGCACGACGACATCGGCGGCCTGGATCTCGGCGATGAGCGCGTCGTCCAGCGCGACGCGGGCAGCCTGCTCAGGGGTGCGCGATTCGGCCGGGGTGAACAGCGCGCCCAGCGCCGCTTCGTCGAGCACGGGATGCGGCTGGCGTGCGAGGTCGCGCACCGCCAGGGTGGCATCCGGATGGGCCGCCAGCAGGCCGGCCGACAGCTCGTTGGCCAGGCGGGTGGAGACCGAGCCCTGGTCGTTTTCGAAGACGCGGGCGCTGGAGTTGACTTGCAGGACGTTCATGGCGGGCCTTCCGGGGAGGTTGAGCTCGGCGAGCTCGATGACTGCACTTTATTGATAACGAAGGGGTCGATAAATCCATCCAAATGCACATGTTTGTTCCTGTGGTGGAACAATGGACGCTCCCGCTGGAGGCCCGCCATGACCACCGCCGCCGTCGACCCCAACGACCTCGCCCTGTTCGCCCACGTGGCGGATGCCGGCAGCTTCACCCGGGCTGCCGACAAGCTCGGCCTGCCGAAATCCACGCTGTCGCGCCGCTTGTCCGGCCTGGAGGCGCAGCTCGGGGAGCGCCTCATCCTGCGGACGACGCGGCGCCTGACGGTCACCGAGTTCGGTGCAGCAGTGCTGGAGCACGCCCGGCAGGTGGTGGCGGAGGTCGACGGCACCCGCGCGCTGGCGGAGCACCGCCAGGCCCGGCCGAGCGGCCACCTGCGGGTCTCGATGCCGAACGACATCGCCATCCTGGCGCTCGGTCCGATGCTGGAGACCTTCGTGCGCGACCACCCGGCCGTGACGCTGGAACTGGACCTGTCACCCCGCCGCGTCGATCTCATCGCCGAGAACTTCGACGTGGCCTTGCGGATGGGGGCGCTGCCCGACGAGGCGCAGCTGGCCGCGCGGCGACTGGCCTGGTTCAGCGGCGGCCTTTTCGCCTCGCCTGACTGGGTGCGCGAGCACGGCATGCCGCAACATCCGGAAGAGCTGATGGTCAGCGACGAGAGCTGGCGCGCATTGGCCATAGCAGGGCAAGGCGGCGAGCCCGTGCCGTGGCGGCTGGAGCGGCCCGTGGAAGGCGCCGGCGTCGAGGCCGTGCCGGTCGAGCAATGGCAGGGCTTGCCGCCGCGTCGAATGCTGGCCAACTCCCCACCCGTGCTGTTGCGGATGGCGCGCGCCGGCCTGGGCCTGGCTTTGGCAGCAGATTTCTTCGCCGTGCCGTACGTGCGTGCCGGCGAGCTGGTCCGCGTGCTGCCGGCCTGGCGCTCCGCTCCCGCCGCGGCCTGGGCGGTATTCCGGGAAAGGCGCCTGATGCCCGCCAAGACCCGCGCCTTCATCGACGCCCTGGCCAAGGCCCTCGAGCCCTGCCGCGAGCCCGGCGCCGAACTTTTCACCGACTGCCGCGACGCCGCCCAGGCCGGCCACTCGCACACCGGCTGCGGCGAAGCCACCCCCGGCGCCTTGAAGAACCCTCACGACTAGCTAGCCACGCCGCCCTCGGCGCTCCGCAGGAGTCGCCGCATTCACGGGCGTGCGCGGAGCCGGCTCTGCCGGTCCGCTGCGCGAGCCCCCTGGGGCAGGCCCCTGGCAAGGGGCCGTCAGGGCAACATTCCGCCAGTCCGCTGCGCACCCTTGACCAGGTCAGCGACGCCTTCCGAGCGCGCGCAGCGCCGCTCCCTACCAGGGCGTGCGCGGATCCGGCTCCGCCGGTCCGCTGCGCGAGCCCCCTGGGGCAGGCCCCTGGCAAGGGGCCGTCAGGGCAACATTCCGCCAGTCCGCTGCGCACCCTTGACCAGGTCAGCGACGCCTTCCGAGCGCGCGCAGCGCCGCTCCCTACCAGGGCGTGCGCGGATCCGGCTCCGCCGGTCCGCTGCGCGAGCCCCCTGGGGCAGACCCCTGGCAAGGGGCCGTCAGGGCAACATTTCGCCAGTCCGCTGCGCACCCTTGTCCAGGTCAGCGACGCCTTCCGAGCGCGCGCAGCGCCGCTCCCTACCAGGGCGTGCGCGGATCCGGCTCCGCCGGTCCGCTGCGCGAGCCCCCTTGGGGGGCAGGCCCCGGCAGGGGCCGTGGGGGCTAATCGTTCGCGGTGTGATCGAGGTGATCGCGCACCGCCTCGATCACGTGCTGCTGGCTGTCGGCCTGGGACAGCGTGTGGTCCGCGCCGGCCACCATCAGCATCCGGAAGTTGGGCTGGCCCTGCATGTGCCGGCCGCGAGGGCCCAGGTGGTATTCGAGGTAGTCCAGGCCATCATCCGCCTCGGCCACGATGAGCAGGATGTCGGTGCCGCGTTCGCTGAGCAGGCGCATGTTGGCCAGCACGTTCTCCTCGGCCGGTGCCTGCCGGAACAGGCGCCGGGCAGCGCGCTCGGCGCGCACCCGGGTCAGCGTCACGACACGCCCGGCGATGCCGCGTACGTCGATCTCGCCCTTGAACAGGCGACGGTAGGTGGACGCCTCGAGCAGCGCGCGCCGATAGAAGTGGCTGGACTTGTAGCTGCGCTGCATGGCGCTTTGCAGCGTCTCGCCCTCCTTCCAGTCCAGGCGCCGCGGGTTGATCAGCACCAGGCCGGTGACGCGCGGGTCGGCCAGCGCGGTCTGGAAGGCGACGTAGGCCCCCGAGCACAGCCCCACCAGGATGAAGCGCTGCACCCCCAGGCCTGAGAGCCGTTCGATCGCCGCCCCCACGTCGACCGTCGAGCCCTTCGAATACAGCCGGGTGGTTGCGTAGCCGGCGGCGGTGCGGCTGTCCCCGATGCCGGCCAGGTCGAAGCGCAGCGAGCGGTAGCCGCGCGCCGCCCAGGCGCGGGCCATCTTGACGTACAGGCGGTTCGGGCCCACCCGGTGGTTGGTGCCCACGTTGAGCATCAGGATGGCCGTCTCGGCCCGCTTGCCGGCGGCGGCGAGATCTTCCGGCTCGGCGAGGATGCCGAACAGCCCGTGCTCCCGCCCGAACAGCAGGGGAATCTCGCGCACGCCCCCGAAGACGGCATCTCGCTGCTGCGGCGCATTCGTCGACGCGGGGGCGCGCAGGGCCGGGACGGCCGGTTCGCCGGCCCGCAGCCAGGCGATGATGCCGTCCAGGGTCTCGCGCGGGACGTCGGCCTCGTGCGGCTCGGCCATCATCGCGCTGTAGCCCGGCCAGTCGACCACGGTGGTCTCGATGCCGGCCTGGCCATAGGCGGCGGGCAGGGGGCCGGCGCCGGGCAGGTCGTCCCGGCCGATGAACAGGGCGCGCGGGGCAGGGCGTGCGGCGCCTCCGGCGGGCCGGGCGTCGAGGGCCTGCAGGTCGGACAGGGTCTGCACCGTGTAGAGGGTGCCGAGGGTCTCCAGATCGTCTTCCTGGGCGGCACCCGGTCGCGGCGCGTGGGCCCGCATCGTGCCGGCCGCGCGCAATTCGCGCACGAAGGCCCGGCCGGTCGGGCAGGGAGCCCACCAGACGACGCTGTCCACGCCGCCGCGCTCGGCCGCGACGCCGGCCGCCAGCGTGGCCCCGATGCGCACGCCGAAAAGCGCCAGGCGGGGGCAGCCGGACAGGCGTCCGATCTCGTCGAGCGCTGCGCCAATGCAGGCACGCCAGGCGGCGACCCGATCCGGATCGGCGTCGCTGCCGATGGAGTCGCCGGTGCCGTGGTAGTCGAATCGGATGACCGCGAAGCCGTCGTCCGCCAGCCGCTCAGCGAGCTGGGTATAGGTCTCGTAGGCGCAGGTGCCCTCGTAGCCGACCGGCCGGCACAGCACGACGCCGGTGGCGCGGGCGGGCTGGGCCGGGGCGTGGTACCAGCCGAAGCAGCGTGTGTGGGCCTCCCCGAAGGCGATCGGGATCGCGCCCGGCGCCGTGCCGCGGCGAGCTTCGCCGGTGGCAGGTGCACCGAGTGCCACCGCCGTGGCGGCAGCCAGCTGGTTGGAGGCGATCGACTCCCTCATGTCGTTGTCGGTCCGCGCGGAAAGCATGGCAGCAGGCCAGTATAGGGTGGGTGTGTACGCTCGACAGGGGCGCGGAATTCCGGGTGGCCACTCGACGGCCGGGTCTGCAGGCGTAGCATGCGCCGAGCCATCGCCGGGCGTCGGGCGACGGGTTCAGGAGCGTCAAGGGATGAAAGCGATATTCAACGGAGTGGTCGTCGCCGAGAGCGACGACACGGTGGCGGTCGAGGGAGAGCACTACTTCCCCGAAGCCTCGCTCAAGCGCGAGTACGTGAGCTTCTCCAACCACCGCACGAGCAACTGGATGGGCCAGGCGCGCTACTACAGCCTGCTGGTCCATGGCGAACTCAAGCCCGATGCGGTCTGGTACTACCCCGAGCCGAGCGAGGCCGCGGCCCAGGTCAAGGGCCGGGTGGCCTTCGTGCGGGGCGTAGACATCGTCGAGTAAGCCGGCGGTGAGCGCCGACGCTTCGGCCCTGAAGCTGCCCGCGGCCCTGGGCAGCGTGCACCGGCGCCGCCTGCGCGAGGTCTGGCGGTCTGCCGGGTGGCCGTGCCAGGACCTGGTCGAGGCGGAGCTGCTGGCCGCCGGCTGGCTCGAGCGCGTGCGCGATGCCCATGGCCGCGAGACCCTGCGCGTCACCGATGCCGGCATCCAGGTGCTGGCCGCCACGCTGCAGCGCAACCGGGCGGCGCGCGATGCGCACGAGGCGCTCGTGGCGCGCGTCGCCGCTGAAATGCAGCGGGCCGGCCGCGTCGTGTGGCGCGGCCTGTCGCTGCGGGCGCCGGTGGCCGGCGAGCTGGTGGGTCCCGAGGGGCAGGCGTTGCCGGTCACGCGCTGGGCGATGGCCATGCCCGATGTCTATTCGATCCGCCACACGACGGTCGAGGACTATGCGCTGCCGATCGTGCATGAAGTGAAGGTGCGTCGCGCCGATCTGCTGTCCGACCTCAAGAGGCCGGCCAAGGGCGAGGCGTACCGGGCCTTGTGCAGCGAGTGCTGGTACGTGATCAAGGCCGGCATCGGCCGCGCCGAGGAAGTCCCCGAGGTCTACGGTGTCATGCAGGCCGAGCCGCTCGAGGCGGGGGATGGCCAGGTCGGTTTTGGCGCGCTGGAGGTACTGCGTCCGGCGCCCCGGCGGCCCTTCCGTCTGCCGTTCGCGGTCTGGATGGCCCTGGCACGAGCGGCTGCCGTGCCACCCGAGGAAGAGCCTCCCCAGGCGATGCTGGGGTCCATCGATCCGCCCTGCTGAAACGCCGGCAGGCTTGCCGCACAATCGCCGCCAGCCGCTGCGCACCATCGGACAGCGCTCTGCCGAGCCGCCACCCGCGGCGCGAGGGAGCCGCCGCGGCGCCCCCACACGACTGGAGAGCTCCCGTGCCCATCGCCCTGCCTTCATCCCCGTTCGTGCGCCGCCTGGCCCCTCTTGCGCTGGCCTGGGGGCTGGCGGCCGGTACCCAGGTCATGGCCAATCCCGCGCCCGGGGCCTCGGCCCAGGTCGCCTGGCAGGCCGCCGCGGCCGACGCCGACATCGAGCGTGCCTTCGCCCAGGGCAAGGCCGAGAAGAAACCGGTGCTGGTCTACTGGGGTGCCAAGTGGTGCCCGCCGTGCAACCAGCTCAAGGCGACCCTGTTCAACCGGCAGGACTTCATCGAGCGCTCCCGCAGCTTTGTGGCAGTGAGCATCGACGGCGACCTCCCCGGCGCGCAGAAGCTCGGGGCGCGCTTCAAGGTGCGCGGCTACCCGACGATGATCCTGTTCAACACCGACGGCGCCGAGATCACCCGGCTGCCCGGCGAGGCCGATGCGCCAGCCGTGATGAACGTCCTGCAGATGGGCTTGTCCGGCGGGCGCCCGGTGAAGACTGTGCTGGCCGAAGCGCGCGCCGGCAAGCCGGTCTCGCCCAACGAGTGGCGCATGCTGGCCTTCTACTCCTGGGATACCGACGAGGCGCAACTGGTGCCCGAGGCCGAACGGGCCGGCCTGTTGGCGACGCTGGCCGCCAGCTGCCCGGCCACCGAGGCCGAGACGGCGACCCGCCTGCGCTTGAAGTCGCTCGCCGAGAGCAACGAGATGCAGGGAGTCAAGCCGGACGCCGCCCTGCGCGCCCAGCTGCTGAAGCTGCTCGCCGATCCGGCCGCCAGCCGCGCGCAGATGGACGTGCTGGTCAACGCGGCACCGGACATCGCCAAGGCCGTCGCGCCCACGGCCGGGCCGGACCGGCAGGCCGTGGTTCGGGCGCTCGATGGCGCGCTGGTGCGGCTGGCGGGCGATGCCACGCTGTCCCGTGCCGACCGCATGTCGGCCCTCATCGGCCGCGTGGAGCTGGCCCGTCTGGACCAGCCCAAGGATGCGCTCGCGCCCAAGCTGCCGCAGCCTCTGTTGCGTGAAGTGAAAGACGCTGCGGCGCAGGCCGACCGCGAGATCGTCGACGGCTACGAGCGACAGGCGGTGATCACCGCGGCGGGCTACATGCTGGGGCAGGCGGGGCTGTGGAAGGACAGCGACGCGCTGCTGAAGGCGAGCCTGGCCAAGAGCCATTCGCCGTACTACCTGATGAGCCAGCTGGCGGGCAATGCGAAGAAACAGGGCCGCAAGGCCGAGGCGCTGGACTGGTACCAGAAGGCCTACGAAAGCAGCGAAGGGCCGGCCACGCGCCTGCAGTGGGGCTCGTCGTACGTGACGAGCCTGGTCGAGCTCGCGCCGCAGGACGAGGCCCGCATCGAGAAGGCCGTCGCGGCCCTGATCCGCGAGGCGGATGGCCAGCAGGCGGCCTTCTACGAGCGCAGCGCCCGCTCGATGCAGAAGGTGGGCGACCAGCTCGCCACCTGGTCCGCCAAGGGCCAGCACCGCGCGGTGGTGGAGCGGTTGCGCGCGCAGCTGAGCCCGGTTTGCGCCAAGCTGCCCGCGGGCGACTCGCAGCGCGCCGCTTGCGATGGCGTGCTGAAGAAGGTCGCCTGAGCGGGGGCGCCGACTTCGCCCGGCTCGCTGCCTGCCCGCGGGGACCGAGCACGCCAGGCTTCGGTGCCCGCGCCTCTGTTAGATTGCGCCGCATCGCGTTGACACCTGCCGAACGTCCATGCCGCGTGCCGTCCTAGCCGAGGAGTCGATCCACCCTGCCGTGCGGGAGCGCGTGGCCCTGCACCAGTCGGCCATCGTCCGCGAGGTGCAGGAGGCGGTGGCCGCGCATCCGGTGGTGGTCGTGGGCATGGCGATGAACCCCTTCCCTCGCAAGGCGCGCCGCCTCCTGGACGCCGCCGGCATCGCTCATCACTACCTCGGCTACGGCAGCTACCTCAGCCAGTGGCGACGCCGCAACGCGCTGAAGATGTGGACCGGCTGGCCGACCTTCCCCATGGTCTTCGTCCAGGGCCGGTTGATCGGCGGCGCTGACGATCTCGAGCGACTCCTCGCCAGCGGCGAGCTGCAACGCCTGCTCGCGCCGGCGCCGCAGCCTTGAGCGCGCTTTCTTCGCGGCGGCGCCGCTGGGCGGCTTCGTTGCTCGGCTTGGCCCTGGCCTGGCCCGCCTTCGGTGCCAAGTCGCCGCTCGCGCTGCAGCCTTGCCGCCTGAAGGGCGTGGAGCACGATGCCTTCTGCGGCAAGCTCGATCGGCCGTTGGACCCTGCGCGTGCAGACGGGCCCCAGATCGCCATCCACGTGGCGGTCCTGCCGGCCGTCGCTCGAAACAAGAAGCCCGATCCGGTGCTGTTCTTCGCCGGCGGGCCAGGGCAGAGCGCGATCGACCTGGCCGGGCTGGTGTCGCGCCTGTACACGCGCTTCCTGAACCGGCGCGACATCATCCTCGTCGACCAGCGCGGTACCGGCCGCAGCGCGCCGCTGATGTGCGATCCCGAGGCGCCCACCCGTCCACTGGTCGACAGCGTCGATCCGGCGCGCCAGGCCAAGCTGGTGCTGGAATGCCGCGACGCCCTGCAGAAACTGCCTTATGGCGACTTGCGGCAGTTCACGACCTCGATCGCAGTGGCCGACGCCGAAGCCGTGAGGCAGGCGCTGGGCGTGCCGAAGGTCAACCTCATAGGCGGTTCGTACGGCACGCGCGCGGCACTGGACTACATGCGCCAGTTCCCGCGCAGCGTGCGGCGGGTGGTGATAGACGGCGTGGCGCCGCCGGACATGTCGCTGCCGGGCTCTTTCTCGCCCGACACCCAGCGTGCATTCGATGCTCTGCTGGCGGATTGCGAGTCCGATGCCGCTTGCCATGGGCGCTTTCCCACGCTGCGAGCCCAGTGGAAGTCGCTGCTCGCGGCCATGCCACGCGAGATCACGGTGGTGCACCCGGTGACCGGCCGGGACGAGCGTTTCATGCTGACGCGAGACATGCTTCTCGGCCTGGTCCGGCTGCCGCTGTACTCGCCGGCGCTGGCGTCGGGGCTGCCGTTCGCGATCAGCGAGGCCGCGTCCGGCCGCTTTGATGCCGTCGTGGGGCTGGCCAGTGCCATGGGCAACAGCGGCGGCCGCTCGCTGGAGCTGGCGATGGGCATGCATTTCTCGGTGGTGTGCAGCGAGGACATGCCCCTGCTCGGCAAGAACGCCGACAAGCCGGGCAGCGACTTCGGCGACGCGGCGCTGAGCATGTACAAGCAGGCGTGCGCCGCCTGGCCGCATGGCAACGTGCCGCCCGCGTTCTATACCCTGCCGCCGGCGTCGGCGCCGACGCTGGTGCTGTCCGGGGGCGACGATCCCGCCACGCCGCCGCGACACGGTGAGAGGGTGACGAAGGCCCTGGGCGCGCAGGCCCGCCACGTGGTGGTGCCGCACGCCGGTCACGGGACGCTCTCGCTCGCCTGCCTGCGCGACGTCGTCTATCGCTTCGTCGACAACGAGGACGACGCCCAGGCGCTGGGCGCGGTGGAGGCGGACGCCCGCTGTGTGGGCGACCTGCCGCGTCCGCCTGCCTTTGCCTTGCCGATGCCTCCGACGGCACCGGTGCCGCTGACACCGCCTCCACCGGCGCCGCGGCCGCGCGAGAGTTCGCCCGATGCGGCCCGCTATTCGAAGGCCGACAGATGATCGAGGTCGAACAACTCGCCAAGCACTTCGTCCAGGGCCGGGGCCGGCATCGCCATGAGGTGCGCGCCGTCGACGGCATCAGCTGGCGCGCCGAGGATGGTCGCATCACCGGCCTGCTGGGCCCCAATGGAGCCGGCAAGACGACCACGCTGCGGATGATCGCTGCCTTGGTCCAGCCCGACGCCGGCCGGGTGCGGGTGGATGGCATCGAGGTGGCTGCCGACCCGATGGCGGCCCTCGCGCGCGTCGGCGTGCTGTCGGACGCGCGCGGCCTGTATCCGCGTCTGACGGCGCGCGAGAACATCGTCTACTACGGCCGCCTGCATGGCCTTTCCGATGCCGCCGCCAGCGCGCGGGCGGACATCCTGGCCCGCGTGCTGGAGATGGAACCCTTGCTGGACCGCCGCACGGACGGCTTCAGCCAGGGCGAGAAGATGAAGACGGCCCTGGCCCGGGCGCTGGTGCACGACCCACCGAACATCGTGCTCGATGAACCCACCAACGGCCTGGACGTGCTGGCCACGCGCGGCCTGCGGGAGGCGCTTCGGCGCCTGCGGGACGACGAGGGCAAGTGCATCGTCTTCTCGACCCACATCATGCAAGAGGTGGAGCGGCTGTGCGACCGGGTCGTGGTGATCTCGCACGGCCACATGGTGGCCGAGGGCACGGTGGCCGAACTCTCCGCACGCACCGGCCAGCAGGATTTCGAAGAGGCCTTCGTCGAGCTGGCTTTCACCCGCCGCGAGCGCGACGAGGCCGGCGACCACAGCGTGACGCCGATCGAGGAGGAGGGCCGATGACCGCCCACATGCTGCGCGCGGCCCGGGCGGTTTTTCACAAGGAGCTGCTGGACGCCCTGCGCGACCGCCGCACCCTGATGACCGTCTTCCTCAGCTCGGTGGCCATGGGGCCGCTGGTGCTGGTGCTGATCTCGACGCTGGTGACCAGCATCGAGCAGAGGGCCGAGGCCCGCGAGCTGACGGTCGTCGGACTGGACGCCGCGCCGACACTGCGCAACTACCTGCTGCGCCAGACCTACACCCTGAAGGCGGCGCCCAAGGACTACGAGCAACAGATCAAGGACAGCCGCCTCGCCGATCCCGTGCTGGTCGTGCCGCGCGAATTCGAAGAGGACCTGGCCCGCGGCGAGACGCCGGTGCTGGAGATCGTTTCGTCCAGCGCCAACCAGCGGGCCCAGAGCGGCGTCGGGCGCCTGGGCCGGCTCCTGGACGGCTTCAACCAGGAGCAGGGCACCTTGCGGCTGGCCGTTCGCGGCGTGGCACCCGGCGCGGTCCAATCGGTACAGATCGAGGAGCGTGACCTGGCCAACCCGGCTTCGAGGGCGGCCCAGTTGACGGCGATGCTGCCCTTCTTCGTGCTGATGGCGGTGCTGTACGGCGCGCTCAACGCGGCCCTGGACACGACGGCCGGCGAGCGCGAGCGCGGCTCGCTCGAGCCGCTGCTGATGAATCCGGCGCCGAGGCTGGCGCTGGTGCTGGGCAAGTGGGGCGCGGTGTCGGCGGTGGGAATGCTGATCGCGGTGCTGTCCACCTTCAGCTTTCTGCCCGGGCAGTGGCTGTTGCGCAGCGAGACGCTGGCGGCGATGTTCCAGTACGGCCCGGGCGAGGCCTTCGCCTTCCTCGTTCTGCTGCTGCCCCTGGCAGGCGCCTTGTCGGCGCTCTTGATGGCCGTGGCCATACGCTGCCGCAGCTTCAAGGAAGCGCAGGCCAACGCGACGGTCATTGTGCTGGCCCTGTCGCTGCTGCCGATGGTCGCCCTGTTCAGCCAGGAAGGCGAGCGGCCCTGGCACCTCTGGGTGCCGGCGCTGGCCCAGTCGACGCTGATGGCCCGGGTGCTCAAGGGCGAGCTGATCAGCTGGCCGGACCTGCTCGTGCCGGCCCTGGGTTGCTTGGTGCTGGGGGCGGTGTGCCTGGCCTATGTGACGCGCCAGTTCGCACGGGCCGCCGTTCGCTGAGACCGGCGCCATGAGGGCCGCGACATGACGGAAGGCCGCGGCGTGCATCCGGTGCGCTACGGCTTGCTGATCCTTCCATTCGGCGTCACGGCCGGCTTCCTGACGGTGACGATGGCCTGGCTGCTCCACGCGGAGGGCGTCGCGGCCACCGACATCGCGGCGCTGATCGCCCTGAGCTATCTGCCTCACACCTGGAAGTTCTTCTGGGCGCCGATGGTGGACCTGAGCTGGCGCCGCAAGGGCTGGTACCTGCTGGGTTGTACCGGTTGCGCGACGGGCACCTTCGCCACCGGTGCGCTGGCCGCGACGCCCGGAAACCTGTCGTGGATGAGCGTGGCCGTGCTGGCCACCAACGTCGCCGCGACCTTGCTCGGCATGTCCATCGAATGCCTGATGGCGCAAGCGACGCCTGAAGCGCAGAAGGGCCGTGCCGCCGGTTGGTTCCAGGCCGGGAACCTGGGCGGACTGGGCGTCGGAGGCGGCGCGGGGTTGTGGATGGTCCAGGTCAGCGGGCTGAGCGCCCCGGCTGCCGCGGCCGTCCTGGGCGGGCTTTGCGGCCTGTGCGGGCTGGCGCTGATCGGCCTGCGCGAGCCGCCACCCTCGGCGGCTTTGAATGAGGCGCGTGGCGGCCGCTTGCGCGAAGCCGCGGCCGACCTCTGGGCCGTGGCCCGCTCGCGCCGGGGCGCGCTCGCGATCCTCGTGTGCTTCCTGCCCGTCGGCACCGGGGCGGCGACCAACCTCTGGTCGGTGGTCGCGGGCGATTGGCAGGCCTCCGCCGCCACGGTGGCACTGGTCAGCGGCACGCTCGGCGGGGTGATCTCGGCCGCGGGCTGCCTGGCCGGCGGCTTCGTCTGCGACCGCCTGGACCGCCAGCGGGCCTACTGCCTGTTCGGACTGGTGATGGTCGCCGTCGCGCTCGCCATGGCGTTCGCTCCACGCAGCGAGACGTCGTTCGTCGTTTTCGCCAGTGCCTACGCCTTTGTCCAGGGCCTGACCTATGCCGGCTTCTCGGCCGTGGTGCTGGAGGCGATCGGCCGCGGGGCGGCGGCCACGAAGTACAACCTGCTGGCCTCGCTCTCGAACATGCCCATCGCCTGGGTCACCCTGGTCGATGGCTGGACCTACGAGCACCGCGGGCCCGCGGCCTTCCTCTGCGCCGACGCGGCGACCGGTCTCGGCGGCCTGCTCGTCTTCGCGGGCGCGGTGGCCTGGTCGCGTCGACGCCTTCAGGCCGCCTGAGCGGCGCGCCAGACCTCGTCCTGCCAGGGCATCTGGCAGACCAGCCGGCTCAGGTGCAGGGCCGACTCGCGTGCAGCCAGCAGCTCGCCGTGTTCGCCCACCAGGCGCAGGTTCGTCAGCACGCACAGCGGGTTGGCCATGGCCACCACGCCTTCGGCGATCTGGATCCAGTCCCAGGCGATGCCGGCCTCGCCTTCGTCGAGGTGTTCACTCCACACGGTTTGGCCCGCTTTCGGCACGCCGGGCTCATCTGTCGAGGTGACCCGGGTTCCCAAGTGAACGAATCTTGCCTTACGCTTGGCGCTCGCCTGACAAAATACGGCGGGCCAGGCGTAAAGCGCCCAGGGGGGTGGCATGGAGACGCAGGAGGTCGTGTGCATGATGGCCTTCTTCTTCGTCCGAAGAACCCGAAGTCTGGAGACCTCGTGTTGCACCGACTAGCTGTCAATCCTGTCAGGTTTGTGAAATGACCGCCGCGCTGCTCAGCTCCAGCTACCTGGCGATCGCCGAGGCCCGGTCCTCGGATGCCTTTCGCGAGCAGATCATCCGGTTCGCCAATCAGCTCGGCTTCCGGTATGTGTCGGCGATGACGGTGATCGACCATTCGCTGACGAAATCCGACTTCATCAGCGTCGACAACATGCCCGAGGCCTGGCGCGATTCGGGCGCCTTCAACGGCCAGAACCGGGACCCGGTGATGCAGCACTGCAAGCACGGTGCGCTGCCCATCATCTGGGACCAGAGCACCTACCTTCGCCAGGGCTCGATCGACCTGTGGGAAGAGCAGGCGGTGTTCGGCTATCGCACGGGCATCGCGCTGGCACTGCACCTGCCCGAGGGGCGTCACTTCATGCTGAGCGTCGATCGCGACCAGCCGCTGGAGCAGCCCGCGCAGGAGCTCACCCGCATGGTGGCCGACCTGCAGCTGTTTGCCGTGCATGCGCAGGACACCGCGCTGCGCCTGTTCGTGCCGGCGGAGCAGCTGGTGGAGACCCCTTCGCTCACGCCCCGCGAACTGGAAGCCCTTCGCTGGACGATGGAAGGCAAGACGGCCTGGGAAGTCGGCAGCATCCTGGGCATCAGCGAGCGCACGGCGGTGCTGCACATCCAGAATGCGATGCGCAAGCTGGGCTCCGTGAACAAGCACCAGGCGGTGCTCAAGGCCTTGCGACTGGGTCTGATCCACTAGCGGCGCTGCGCCGTGGGCGCCGGTGCAGTGACAGCCGGTTACCCGCACCTGTAAGAGTTGACAGTGTCCGAATCGGGGGCCGATTGCTTCAATGGCGACGTGCGCTGCATCAGCGCTTCAACGTCGCGGAGCCCCCATGAAGCAAGCCCTGTTGTCTCTGATTCGTCGTACGTTTGCTCGGCAAGTCGTTGCCATCGCGGCAGCGCCTCGCGTGCTGGCCCACGCCGAATTGCGCTTCGTGGTCGGGGGCGACGGCGGCACGGATGCGCCCCGCGTCGGTTGGTGAGCCACTGGTTGAGATGAATTGATTAAACGGGCCGTGACGACTGGCGACAAGCCGGCACGCGACCCGTTTCGGACCGTATCCCTCCACAACCAGCGTCGGGCTTGGTCAGGCCGTATCCAACCGATACAGCCCCCGGGTTTGGCTTGGTTGACTTTCCGGGTGCTGGCGTCGCTTGTCGCCGTCAGCACCTTTCTTTTTTTGGAGCGGGCTCAGACGGCCGAATCGTTGGCGAGGACGTGTTGGGGAAGACGACGGCATGGGTCGCCATCGCGAGCGGGCGCTGAGGGTCATACCGTGACGGGTATGGCGGCGACGGGCGCGGTGGCGGCCTCCAGCCTGGTCAGCCAGTGCATCGCGTGCTGCCTGTCGGGGCCGCACATGGCGGCGCTGGGCGACAGGGAGCCGCACACGGCGGGACGCCGGGGATCGCCGAAGAGTCGGCAGCGCTCCTGAGCGTCAAGCTGCACGCAGCGAACGCCTGCAGGTTTGCCGTGAGGCATGCCCGGAATCGGGCTCGAGATCGATGGTGCGATGCAGCAGGCGCCGCAATGCGCCCGACAGGCCTGAGGGATCGTGCTCACCAGGTCATTCTTGCCCCGCGACGCGAATCCGGGCGGGCTTTTAAAATCAAGCCTTTGCGCGCGCTCCGGCGCCCCAACGCCCGTGCTTTACCCCCAGGAATTCGATGTCATCGTGGTTGGTGGTGGCCACGCGGGCACCGAAGCTGCGCTCGCCGCTGCCCGCATGGGCTGCGCCACCCTGCTGCTGACCCACAACATCGAGACGCTGGGCCAGATGAGCTGCAACCCCTCGATCGGCGGGATAGGCAAGGGCCATCTCGTCAAGGAGGTCGATGCGCTGGGCGGCGCGATGGCCCTGGCCACCGACGAGGCAGGCATCCAGTTCCGGATCCTGAATTCAAGCAAGGGGCCGGCGGTGCGGGCCACTCGGGCCCAGGCCGACCGGGTGCTGTACAAGGCGGCGATCCGTCGTCGCCTGGAGAACCAGCGCGGGCTCTGGCTCTTTCAGCAGGCGGTCGACGACCTGATGGTGGAGGGCGACCGCGTCGTCGGTGCCGTGACCCAGGTGGGCATCCGCTTCCAGGCCCGCACGGTCGTGCTGACGGCGGGGACGTTCCTCGATGGCCGAATCCATGTCGGCCTGCAGAACCACAGCGGCGGTCGCGCCGGCGACCCGCCGGCGGTCAGCCTTTCCGCGCGCTTGAAGGAGCTGAAGCTGCCGCAGGGCCGGCTGAAGACCGGAACGCCGCCGCGAATCGATGGTCGCTCCATTGACTTCTCGCGTCTGGTCGAACAGCCGGGCGATGACGATCCCGTGCCGGTTTTCAGCTTCATGGGCTCGGCGGGGATGCATCCCCGGCAGTTGCCATGCTGGATCACCCACACCAACGAGCGGACGCACGAGATCATCCGCTCCGGCTTCGACCGCAGTCCGATGTTCACCGGCGTGATCGAAGGGGTCGGTCCCCGCTACTGCCCGAGCATCGAAGACAAGATCAATCGCTTCGCCGACAAGACGAGCCACCAGATCTTTCTGGAACCCGAAGGCCTGAGCACCCACGAGTTCTATCCCAACGGCATTTCCACTTCGCTGCCATTCGACGTGCAGCTGGCCGCCGTTCGGTCGATGCCAGGGCTCGAGGGGGCTCACATCCTTCGGCCGGGCTACGCCATCGAATACGACTACTTCGATCCACGGGGGCTCAAGTCCAGCTTCGAGACGCGGGAGATCCAGGGTCTCTTCTTCGCTGGCCAGATCAATGGCACGACAGGCTACGAGGAGGCGGCAGCCCAGGGCTTGTTTGCTGGCGTGAACGCAGCGTGCCAGGCCTTCGGCCGCGATCCTCTTTTGCTGCGGCGGGATCAGGCCTATCTCGGCGTTCTGGTCGACGACCTGGTGACGAAGGGCGTCACGGAGCCGTACCGCATGTTCACCAGCCGGGCCGAATATCGCCTGCAACTGCGAGAGGACAACGCCGACGCCCGTCTGACGGAGATGGGGCGGGAACTCGGCCTGGTCGACGATGCGCGCTGGATGGCCTTCGAGCGCAAGCGGGAAGCGGTGGCCCGGGAAACGGAGCGCTTGCGCTCGACGTGGGTTCACCCTGGAATCCTCCCGCGAGAAATCGCGGAGCCTGTGCTGGGCAAGGCCCTGGAGCACGAATATCACCTGGCGGATCTGCTGCGCCGCCCTGGAGTCGGGTTCGACGAGGTAGCAGCCTTGGCTGCGGCAGCGCGGCCTGAAGCGGGTGTTTCACGTGAAACGTTGGAGGCAGTGTTAGGCGCCGAAACGGCGAGGGCCGTCATTGAGCAGATCGAGATCTCCATCAAGTACGCCGGCTACATCGACAAGCAGGTCGAGGAGGTCGGTCGCGCACTGGCCTTCGAAAATCTGCCGCTGCCGGCGGAACTGGACTATTCGCAGGTCACGGCCTTGAGTTTCGAGGTCCGGCAGAAGCTGAATCGACATCGTCCTGAAACCCTGGGGCAGGCGGCGCGGATCTCCGGAATCACGCCCGCGGCCATCTCCTTGTTGCTGGTGCATCTGAAGAAGAAGCGCATGGGCGGTTTCCACGGGGCTGCCCCGGCCAACGACATACCTGCCGAAGCGCCGTCCGCCGACGCCGCTTGAGCATCCGTCCGACCGGCCGTCTCCCGAGGAGCGGCCGATTCGTCGCCGCCGTGGCAGGCGCTAAAGCAGGCCCGACCATTTGCCTTCTCGAAGCTGCACGATGTCCCCCCCATCCCCTGAAGATCCCCTGGCGCCGGCGCTTGCCGAAGGCCTCGCGTCGATGGCGCTTCCGCTGGACGAGTTGACGCAGCGGCGGTTGCTGCAGTACCTGCGACTCATCGCCCAGTGGAATCGCGTCTACAACCTGACGGCTGTGCGAGAACCCGCAGCGATGCTGACCCAGCACTTGCTGGATTGTCTGGCCATCATTCCGCCATTGCGCCGCCATTTCGCGGCTGCCGACGCTGTGGGGGAAGGGCGGGGCGATGGTTCGACCCTGCTGGACGTGGGCAGTGGCGCTGGTTTGCCAGGTGTCGTGATCGCCATTTGCGAACCTGCTTGGCGGGTGACCTGCGTGGACACGGTGGCCAAGAAGACCAGTTTCATTCGCCAGGTGGCCGTTGAGCTTGGGCTGTCAAATCTCGAGGCCCGGCACGAACGAGTGGAAGCCATGCGCGATAGCGGCTTTGACGTGGTCACTTCGCGGGCCTTTGCATCCCTCGCTGATTTCGTCAACCTCACGCGGGACCGACTGGGGCAGGGGGGATGCTGGCTGGCCATGAAGGCGCAACTGTCTTCGCAGGAGCGGGCTGGGCTGCCCTCCGACGTGGAAGTGTTTCACGTGGAACCACTTCGGGTGCCGTCGCTGGATGCGGCCCGCTGCCTGGTCTGGATGCGGCCACCCGCGGACGCGTAGGGGCGTTTCGCTCCACCGGCAGCCCACAGCCGGTCCACCGGTCATCCACCGGGCCATCCACAAGCTTGTCCACAGGTACCTCCGCTTGACGCTTGGAGGCGACGGCAGGTGAGGCATCTCAAGCGACAATCGTTCTCCATGACCCGCATCTTCTGCATCGCCAACCAGAAAGGCGGCGTCGGCAAGACGACGACCTGCGTCAACCTCGCCGCCGGGCTGGCCCGGGTAGGGCAGCGGGTTCTGCTGGTGGACCTGGACCCCCAGGGCAATGCCACGATGGGTTCGGGAGTCGACAAGCGCAAGCTCGAAGCCAGCGTCTATGACGTGCTGCTGGAGAGTGCCTCCGTCGCCGAGGCACGGGTCCGGTCGGAGGCCGGAGGCTACGACGTGCTGGGCGCCAACCGCGAGCTGGCCGGAGCCGAGGTGGAACTGGTCGCGCTGGACCATCGGAACGAGCGCCTGCGCCGGGCCCTGCACCTGACGGACGGCGACTATGACTTCGTCCTCATCGATTGCCCCCCGTCGCTCAGCCTGCTCACGCTGAACGGCTTGTGTTCCGCCCACGGCGTGATCGTGCCGATGCAATGCGAGTACTTCGCGCTCGAAGGGCTCACCGACCTCGTCAACACGATCAAGCAGGTGCATGCGAACCTGAACCGCGACCTGCAACTCATCGGCCTGCTGCGGGTGATGTTCGATCCCCGCATCACCCTCCAGACGCAGGTCAGCGACCAGCTCAAGTCGCACTTCGGCGACAAGGTTTTCAACTCGGTGATTCCGCGCAATGTCCGTCTGGCCGAGGCGCCCAGCTATGGTGTGCCGGGCGTGGTGTTCGACCCTGCTGCCAAAGGCGCCCAGGCCTTCATCGAGTTCGCGCGAGAAATGGTCGAGCGGGTGAGGGCTGCTGATCCGGTGACCAGTCGAGTGGCGTGATGAATTTGGCACGCGGTGAGGCTGTGCGTGAACTCGTCATGGCTCCGTTAGGGTGTTGGCAGGGTCCGTGAGGAGAATCCCCGGACCATTCGCTCACTCGTAGGGGACTCATTTGACTTCGACGCCCGGGACCGCGCCGCTCGCCATCGCCCGCTTCACCCACTACTTTTGCGACCACAACGCACGCCATCTTCCTCCGCTGGGTCGGCTGGCTCAGTTGCTCACAGCTGTTGGCCTTGCCAGCACGCTCGCCGCCTGTGGCGGCGGCGGTGGTGCCTCGTCTGCCCCCGCCATCGACGATTCGGCCCAGCTCTGCGCGCCGACGAACCCGTACGTCGCCGACGCGTCGGGCCCGACGACCATGGGCACCCTGGCCAACGAGAAAGCCTGGCTGCACACCTACATGAGCGGCGCCTACCTCTGGTACGGGGAAATGCCGAGCGTTGATGCGGATCTGGCGGCCTACAGCAACACGGCCGACGTCTACGGATCGCTCGACAGCTACTTCCAGGCGCTGAAGTCGCCAGCCCACACGGCCTCCGGCAAGCTGCGCGACCAATTCAGCTTCACCTACCCGACCCGGGCCTGGAGCGACCTCATCAACTCGGGTTCGGTGTCGGGCTACGGCATCGAGTGGTACATGGCCTCGCCGACCCCGCCCCGCGGCATCCGGATCGCGTACGTGGAGCCGGGCTCGCCGGCGGCCTCCGCCGGCCTGTTGCGCGGCGACGTCCTGGTGAGTGCCGATGGCGTAGGCGCTGACGACGGCACGTCGTCCGGCGTCGATACGCTCAACGCGGCCTTGTGGCCGTCCGCCAACGGCCAGAGCCACTCCTTCGTGGTCAGCCGCGCCGGCAGCAACGTGAGCAAGGCGCTGGTCAGCGCCACCGTCACCAAGCAACCGGTGCCCACCACGACGGTGATGAACAGTGGCGGTCGCAAGGTGGGCTACATCGTGTTCAACGACCACCTGGCCAGCGCCGAGCAGCCGTTGATCGATGCCATCACCACACTCAAGACCGCTGCGGTCGACGACCTGGTGCTGGACCTGCGCTACAACGGCGGCGGCTACCTGTACGTCGCCAGCGAACTGGCCTACATGATCGCCGGCAGCTCGCGCACCAGTGGCAAGGTCTTCGATCAGGCGCAGTACAACGACAAGCGCAGCGCCGAAACCAACAGCGACGATGCCAAGACGTACTTCTACGACACCTCGTGCATCCTCAACGACAGCTACGAGTGCACGAGCCGCAAGCCGCTACCGACCCTGGGCTTGTCGCGCGTGACCGTCATCACCACCGATGCGACCTGTTCGGCCAGCGAGGCCGTGATCAACGGACTGCGCGGGGTGGACGTGGAAGTCCGGCTGATTGGTGGCACGACCTGCGGCAAGCCGTATGGCTTCACGGCCAAGGACAACTGCGGCGTCTCCTACTTCCCGATCGAGTTCAAGGGCGTCAACGCCAAGGGCTACGGCGACTATGCCGACGGCTTCTCCGCCACCTGTCCGGCCAGTGACGACTTCGATCATGCGATGGGCGACAGCAGCGAGGGCATGCTCGGTGCCGCGCTGTACAACCTGCAAAACAACGCCTGCAACGTGGCGGCCGCCCAGGCCGCGCGCCGCTCGGTGCTTTCTGGCGGAGCGCACCCGCAGGGTCGCTTGCTGCGCGGGCCCGAGCGCGAGGCAAAGATCGCGCTTCCGCGCCGCTGAAGCGGCAGGCGCTCGGGACCCTACAGCCCGAGCGCCTCGTCCTTGCCCGTGTGCACGTTCATGGCCTGCACCGCCGCTCCGCTCGCCCCTTTGCCCAAGTTGTCCAGGCGCGCCATGAGAATGGCCTGGCGGTCGTTGGCGAAGACGAAAAGGTCGACGCGGTTGGTGTCGTTGCAGGCCTGGACGTCGAAGAAGCCGGAGGCCAGGGTCTGCGGATCCGACAGCGGCATTACCCGCACGAAGCGCTCCTGCGCGTAGCGCGCTGACAGCGCGTCGTGCAGCTGGGCGCCGGTCGTGATGCCTGGCAGCTGTGAAAGATGCAAGGGCACACTTACCGCCAGACCCTTGTAGAAATTGGCCACGATGGGCATGAAGACGGGCGTCTCCCTCAGCCCGGTGTGCGCCTTCATTTCGGGCAGGTGCTTGTGGGCGAGCGCCAGGCCGTAAGGGCGGGGGGCCGTCAACGCCGGGTCGCCGCCTGACTGGTACTCGTCGATCATCTTCTTGCCCCCGCCGGAGTAGCCGGTGATCGAGGTGGCGGTGATCGGGGTGTCGGCCGGCACCAGGCCGGCATCCACCAGCGGCCGCAGCAGCAGGATGAACGCGCTGGCGTGGCAGCCGGGATTCGAAATGCGCTTGGAGCGGCGAAGCAGGTCGCGTTGGCCCGGCGCCAGCTCGGGCATGCCGAAGACCCACTCGGGTGAAGTGCGGTGGGCCGTGCTGGCGTCGATCAGGCAGGTGTTCGGGTTCGTGACCATCGCCGCGGCCTCTCGCGAAGCCGCGTCCGGCAGGCACAGGAAGGCGACGTCGGCGGCATTGAGCAGGCGGGCGCGCTCGGCCGGATCCTTGCGCTTGTCGGGGTCGATCCGCAGCAGGTCGATGTCGCCACGCCGCGCCAGGTAGTCGTGGATGCGAAGGCCGGTGGTGCCTTCCTGGCCGTCGACGTAGACGCGGGTCGTCATGGGGCAAATCCTGGAAATGCGGGCGCAGCTGCCCGGGCCGCAGAATGCGGGAATTCCCGAAAGCATACGGCAAGCGCCGGACCCGAATGACGACGAACGCGACCGCTGCACCGGCCCGTGTGCTTCTGCTTCCAGGCTGGCTCGATTCCGGACCAGGCCATTGGCAGACTGTGTGGGAACTGCGACATGGTGATCAACGCGTGCAACAGGCCGATTGGCAGTGGCCGCGCCGCGGGGACTGGATGGCGCGGCTCGAAGAAGTGCTTCTGGACGATCCGCGCCCGGCGCTTCTCGCCGCGCACAGCCTGGGTTGCCATCTGGTCGCCGCATGGGCCGCCCATACCCGGCATCCCGATCGGGTGCTTGGCGCGCTGCTCGTGGCGCCACCCGACCTGGAGCGGCCCGACATGCCTCCGCAGCTTCACGGCTGGCGACCGGTCGTGAAGCAGAGGCTTCCGTTTCCATCCGTCCTGGTCTACAGCGACGACGATCCTTTCTGCGCACCGTCCACCAGCCTGGCACTTGCCGCCGCCTGGCAGGCGCAGCCACACGCGGCAGGCGCGTTGGGTCATGTCAACGGCGACTCGGGCCTCGGTGAATGGCGTGAGGGCCGCCGCTGGCTCGAGGCCCTCGCGACGAGCCGGACCGCGGCCATGTGAACCCGGTGCCGTGACGGACAATCGCGCCATGGCAACGAAGAAACCCAAGGGCCTGGGCATGGGCCTGGAGGCCTTGCTCGGACCGAAGGTCAGCGACACCCCGGCAGAGGCCCCGCCGGGCGCACCCAACGTGCTTCGTGTCGACCAGCTGCAAGCCGGCAAGTACCAGCCCCGGACCCGCATGGACGAGGGTTCGCTGTACGAGCTGGCCGAGAGCATCCGCAGCCAGGGAGTGATGCAGCCCATCCTGGTCCGCCCGGTCGGCGCCCCGGAAGGGGGCACGAGCCCGGCAGCGGGGCGCTACGAGATCATTGCCGGTGAACGGCGATTCAGGGCTGCCAAGCTCGCGGGCCTGAACGAGGTGCCGGTGCTCGTCAAGCCGGTGCCCGACGAATCGGCGGCCGTGATGGCGCTGATCGAGAACATCCAGCGCGAGGACCTGAACCCGCTCGAAGAGGCGCAAGGGCTGAAGCGCCTGGTCGACGAGTTCGGCCTGACGCATGAACAGGCGGCGCAGGCGGTGGGGCGCTCGCGCAGCGCCGCCACCAACCTGCTTCGGCTGCTGAACCTCGCTGCGCCGGTGCAGCAGCTGCTGATGACGGGCGACCTTGACATGGGTCACGCTCGCGCGTTGCTCACCCTCGACAACGCGCAGCAGATCATGGCTGCCAACGAGATCGTCGCCAAGAAGCTGTCGGTGCGAGATGCCGAGAAGCTGGCCGCCAAGGCCGCCAACCCGGGCCGGCAGACGCCGCTGCTTCGCGTGGCAAAGGAGAAGTCGCGCGATATCGTCCGGCTCGAAGAGCAACTGGCCGACGCGCTGACGGCCGATGTCGAGATCCGCGTCCAGCGCAAGACCAAGCGAGGCGAACAAGGCGAGATCGCCATCCGCTTCGGCTCGCTCGACGAGCTGTCGGGGCTGCTCGACAAGCTAGGGGCAGGCGAGCGCTGACGGCTCGCTGACGCGTTCGCTCAACGGCGGGTGGAGCGTCACGAAAGATCATCGAAGACGGGTCCGGCCTCATCGGAACGTGCAGCGCACCACGCGCGGTGTGGCTTGAATCCACTGGACGCTAGCCCTGCTGACGGGAAACGAGATATAACGAGCCAACGCGGGCAGGCCCTTCGCCTGAATCGTCGGAACTGAACTCCCGATGGCCTGCTTTTTGCTCGACTGTCTTTGAGGAGTAAGGCTCAAGCTGTCACCGTCGACGCGCACTGCCGCGTTGCATGACCTGAAGACCGGAAAGCTCTGATGACGCCCGGGTCCAGTACAGCCGGGACGCCATCAGAACTTCCCAGACGCCGCGAGGAGGGACCCACGCGGCGCCGCCCTGACATCCACAGGAGGTCTTGCATGGACGTGATGAGCAGCTTCGCCGCCCGCTACGAGCGAACCCGCGAAGAGGAGATGTCCCTCGCGGAATACCTGGCAGAGTGCAAGCGCAACCCGCTGGCGTATGCGACGGCCGCTGAGCGCATGCTCAAGGCCATCGGCGAGCCGCAGATGATCGACACGCGCAACGACCCGCGCCTGTCGCGGCTGTTCGCGAACAAGGTCATCAAGGTGTACCCCGCCTTCGCCGAGTTTTACGGCATGGAAGACTCGATCGAACAGGTCGTGTCCTACTTCCGGCACGCCGCGCAGGGGCTGGAGGAAAAGAAGCAGATCCTCTATCTGCTGGGCCCGGTGGGCGGGGGCAAGAGCTCCATCGCCGAACGGCTGAAGCAGCTGATGGAGCTGGTGCCGTTCTATGCGATCAAGGGCTCGCCGGTGAACGAATCGCCGCTGGGCCTGTTCAACGCCGACGAAGACGGTCCGCTGCTCGAAAGCGAGTACGGCATTCCGCGCCGCTACCTCAATCGCATCATGAGCCCCTGGGCCGTGAAGCGACTCGAGGAGTTCGGCGGCGACATTCGCCAGTTCAAGGTCGTCAAGCGCCACCCGAGCGTGCTCAAGCAGATCGGGGTCACCAAGACGGAGCCTGGTGACGAGAACAACCAGGACATCTCGTCGCTGGTCGGCAAGGTCGACATCCGCAAGCTGGAGACCTACGCCCAGGACGACCCGGACGCGTACAGCTACTCCGGCGGCCTGTGCCTGGCCAACCAGGGCCTGATGGAATTCGTCGAGATGTTCAAGGCGCCGATCAAGGTGCTGCACCCCTTGCTGACGGCGACCCAGGAAGGCAACTTCAAAGGCACCGAAGGCTTCGGCGCCATCCCGTTCGATGGCGTGATCCTTGCCCACTCGAACGAGAGCGAGTGGAAGGCCTTCCGCAACAACAAGAACAACGAGGCGTTCCTCGACCGCGTCTACATCGTCAAGGTCCCGTACTGCCTGCGGGTGTCCGAAGAGATCAAGATTTACGAGAAGCTGATTCGGCACTCCTCGCTGGCCGAGGCCACCTGTGCGCCGGGAACGCTGAAGATGATGGCGCAGTTCGCCATCCTCACGCGCCTGAAGGAGCCTGAGAACTCGTCGCTGTATTCGAAGATGCAGGTCTACGACGGCGAGAACCTGAAGGACACCGACCCGCGCGCCAAGAGCTACCAGGAGTACCGCGACTACGCCGGCATGGACGAAGGCATGAGCGGCATCTCGACTCGCTTCGCCTACAAGATCATCTCCAAGGTCTTCAACTTCGACAGCCAGGAACTCGCCGCCAATCCGGTGCACCTGATGTACGTGCTGGAGCAGCAGATCGAGCGCGAGCAGTTCCCGGCCGAGCAGGAGCAGAAGTACGTCGGCCTGATCAAGGAGCAGCTGGCCCCGCGCTATGCCGAGTTCATCGGCAAGGAGATCCAGACGGCCTACCTCGAGAGCTACAGCGAGTACGGCCAGAACATCTTCGACCGCTACGTCACCTACGCCGACTACTGGATCCAGGACCAGGAGTACCGCGACACCGACACCGGGGAGGTCTTCGACCGCGCCTCGCTCAACGCGGAGCTGGAGAAGATCGAGAAGCCGGCAGGCATAGCCAACCCGAAGGACTTCCGCAACGAGATCGTCAACTTCGTGCTTCGCGCCCGCGCCAACAACGCCGGCAAGAACCCCGCGTGGACGAGCTACGAGAAGCTGCGTTCGGTGATCGAGAAGAAGATGTTCTCGAACACCGAGGAGCTGCTGCCCGTCATCAGCTTCAACGCCAAGGCCAGCGCGGACGAGGCGAAGAAGCACGAGGACTTCGTGCAGCGCATGGTCCAGAAGGGTTACACCGCCAAGCAGGTTCGCCTGCTGTGCGAGTGGTACCTGCGCGTGCGCAAGTCCTCCTGAGGCATCGGCGTTTGAATCCCTGAAGACGGAGGGACCCGATGCTTCAGCAGATCATCGACCGACGGCTGGCTGGCAAGAACAAGTCGATCGGCAACCGCGAGCGATTCCTGCGTCGCTACAAGGATCAGATCCGCGAGGCGGTCAAGCGCGCGGTGGATGGCCGCGGCATCCGCGACCTGGAGCGCGGCGAGGAGGTGCGCATCCCGAAGAAGGACATCTCCGAGCCGGTGTTCCACCATGGCTCCGGCGGCCAGCGCGAGATGGTCCATCCGGGCAACAAGGACTACGTCAGGGGCGACCGCATCGAAAGGCCCAAGGGCGGCGGCGGGCAGGGCAGCGGCAAGGGCCAGGCGAGCGATTCGGGCGAGGGCGAGGACGACTTCACCTTCGCCCTCACGAAGGAAGAGTTCATGCAGGTCTTCTTCGAGGACCTCGCCCTGCCTCACCTGGTGAAGACGCAGCTGGCCGACGTGCCGGAGTGGAAGACGCACCGCGCCGGCTACTCCAGCGACGGCACGCCGAACAACCTGCACATCGTGCGTTCGATGCGCGGAGCCCTGAGTCGACGCATCGCCATCGGCGGGGATGCGCGACGCGAGCTGCATGCGCTCGAAGCCCGCGTGGTCGAGATCAAGCACTTCCACGCCGACGATCCGGTGGCCCAGAAGGAGTTGATCGAGGCGGAGAAACGCATCCTGGAATTGCGCGCCAAACTGGCCGGCATCCCCTTCCTCGATCCGATCGACCTGCGCTTTCGCAACCGCGTGCGCGTCCCGGTGCCGAGCTCGAAGGCGGTGATGTTCTGCCTGATGGACGTCTCGGGTTCGATGGACGAGGCGCGCAAGGACCTGGCCAAGCGTTTCTTCATCATCCTGTACCTGTTCCTCACCAAGCACTACGAGAAGATCGACCTCGTCTTCATCCGCCACCACACCCAGGCGCAGGAGGTGACCGAGGACGAGTTCTTCCACGCCCGGGAGACGGGGGGCACCGTGGTGTCCAGCGCGCTGGAGCTGATGAACGACATCATCAAGGCCCGCTACAACCCGCAGGAGTGGAACATCTACGGCGCCCAGGCCAGCGACGGAGACAACTGGCACCACGACTCCGGCCGCTGCCGCGAGCTGCTGGTGGAAAAGCTGCTGCCGGCCTGCCGCTACTACGCCTACGTGCAGGTGGCCGAGGAAGAACAGAACCTGTGGGAGGAATACACCCGCATCGCCGAAATGCACAAGCAGTTCGCGATGCGCAAGGCCATCTCGGCCGACCAGATCTATCCGGTATTTCGTGACCTCTTCAAGAAGGAAGGAGCACCGAAATGACGGAGTTTTCCCAGGACAGACGTTTCGTGCACAACCCCTTGAAGGTCCCCGCGACGGGCGACCGCCGAAAACCCCGCATGGCCCTCGACGCCCCCCTGCCGCCGCCGCCCCGCCCCGAGCATGCCCTGCCGGATCCGAGCGACTGGTCATTCGAACTGGTCGAGCAGTACCACGAGGTCATCAAGAAGACCGCGCAGCGCTTCGGCCTGGACACCTATCCGAACCAGCTCGAGATCATCACCGCCGAGCAGATGATGGACGCCTACGCCAGCGTGGGCATGCCCGTGAACTACCGCCACTGGAGCTACGGAAAGGAGTTCATCTCGACCGAGAAGAACTACCGCCGCGGCCACATGGGCCTGGCCTACGAGATCGTCATCAACTCGAACCCCTGCATCAGCTACCTGATGGAGGAGAACACGATGGCGATGCAAGGCCTGGTGATTGCCCACGCGGCCTACGGCCACAACAGCTTCTTCAAGGGCAACTACCTGTTCCGCATGTGGACCGATGCGGGCTCGATCATCGACTACCTCGTCTACGCGAAGAACTACATCGCCGAGTGCGAAGAGCGCCATGGAGTGGAGACGGTGGAGGAGTTCATCGACTCCTGCCACTCGCTGCAGAACTACGGTGTCGACCGTTATCGCCGGCCGAGCAAGAAGTCGCTGGCCGAAGAGCTCGCGATGCGAAAGGACCGCGAGCAGTACGCGCAGCAACAGGTCAACGACCTCTGGCGCACACTGCCCAAGCGCATCGAGAAGGCCGAGGAAGAGAAGGCCGCCAAGCGCTTCCCGGAGGATCCGGAAGAGAACCTGCTGTACTTCATCGAGAAGAACGCGCCGCTGCTCGAGCCCTGGCAGCGCGAGGTGGTGCGCATCGTGCGCAAGATCGCGCAGTACTTCTATCCGCAGCGGCAGACGCAGGTGATGAACGAGGGCTGGGCCACCTTCTGGCACCACAAGATCCTCAACACCATGTACGACGACGGCTTCCTCACCGACGGCGTCATGATCGAGTGGCTGAAGTCGCACACCAACGTCGTCTACCAGCCGAAGGTGGGTGACCGGGGCTACTCGGGCATCAACCCCTACGCGCTCGGCTTCGCGATGTACACCGACATCAAGCGCATCTGCGACAAGCCGACCGACGAAGATCGCGCGTGGTTCCCCGACATCGCCGGCAAGCCTTGGCTGCCCACGCTCGACCAGGCGATGCGCAACTACAAGGACGAGAGCTTCGTCGGCCAGTTCCTGAGCCCGAAGCTGATGCGCGACTTCCGCCTGTTCGCCATTGCCGACGACGAGAAGGAGCCCGAACTCGAGGTGAGCGCCATCCACGACGACAGCGGCTACCGCCGCGTGCGCGAAGCGCTGTCGCGCCAATACGACCTCGGTGCGCGGGAACCCAACATCCAGGTCTGGAACGTGAACCTGCGCGGCGACCGCTCACTGACCTTGCGACACACCCAGCACAACGACCGCCCGCTGGATGACTCCGCCCACGAGGTGCTCAAGCACGCTGCGCGGCTGTGGGGCTTCGGCGTGCAGCTGGAGAGCGTCAATGCGAAGGGCGACGTGACGCGGCGGTGGAGCGTGGCGGGGCCGGTGAACTGAGGCCCCCACGGCCCCTCCGGGGCCTGCCCCCCGAGGGGGCTCGCGCAGCGGAAGGAATGTTGGCCCCCACCGCCCCTCCCGGGGGCCTGCCCCCCGAGGGGCTCGCGCAGCGGACCGGCAAAGCCGGATCCGCGCACGCCCTGGTATGTGGCGGCTCCTTCGGAGCGCCAGGGTGGGGCGCTGGGGAGGGAAGGGGTGGGCTGACACGCCCGCCCTTTGAAAGGGGGCGGTGCGGACGCGCCCGTCGGTCAGGCGGAGAAGATCTTGCCGGGGTTCATGATGTTGTGCGGGTCGAGCGCCTGCTTGATGCTGCGCATCATGGAGACGGCGTTCGGGCCGGCTTCGTCCAGCAGGAAGCCCTGCTTGTGCAAGCCCACCCCATGCTCGCCGGTGCAGGTGCCTTCCAGTCCCAGGGCGCGGGCCACCAGGCGGCTGTTGAGCGACTCGGCCAGTTCGCGCTCTGCAGGGATGTCGGGGTCGATGAGGTAGGCGACGTGGAAGTTGCCGTCGCCCACGTGGCCGACGATGAAGTACGGCAGGCCGGAGGCATCCACCTCGGCCACTGATTCGACGATCGCCTCGGCCAGGCGCGAGATCGGCACGCAGGCGTCGGTGGTCACGGCGCGGCAGCCGGGCTTCATCTGCAGGCCTGAAAGATAGGCGCGGTGGCGGGCCGTCCACAGGCGGGTTCGCGCCTCCGGCGTCGTCGCCCATTCGAAGGCCTGGCCTCCGAACTCGGCGGCGATCTCCTGCACCGTCTCGGCCTGCTCCTTCACGCCCGCTTCGCTGCCGTGGAACTCCATCAGCAGCATCGGCGACTCGGCCAGCGTCATCTTCTCCGCGCGGTTCACGGCCCGCACGGCATTGGCATCGAGCAGCTCGCAGCGAGCGATGGGCACGCCCATCTGGATGATCTGGATGGTGGTGTTGACGGCACTGGCCACGTCGGGGAAGTGGCACACCGCGGCCGACACGGCCTGCGGCAGCGGATACAGCCGCAGCGTGACCTCGGTCATCACCCCCAGCGTGCCCTCGCTGCCGACGAACAGGCGGGTGAGGTCATAGCCGGCGCTGGACTTGCGAGCTCGCGTGCCGGTGTGGATGGTCTCGCCGCTGGCCGTGACGACCGTGAGACCGAGCACGTTCTCGCGCATCGTGCCGTAGCGGACCGCGTTGGTGCCCGAGGCCCGCGTGGCGGCCATGCCGCCCAGCGACGCATTCGCACCCGGGTCGATGGGAAAGAACAGCCCCGTGTCGCGAATCTCGCGGTTGAGCTGCTCGCGGGTCACGCCGCCCTGCACGGTGGCGGTGAGGTCCTCGGCATGGACGCGCAGCACCTGGTTCATGCGGCTCAGGTCAATGCTCACGCCGCCCTGGATCGCCAGCAGGTGGCCTTCGAGCGAGGAGCCGACACCAAAGGGAATGACTGGTACGCCATGCTCGCTCGCCAGCTTGACGACAAAGGCGACGTCTTCGGTCGATTCGGCGAATACCACTGCGTCCGGTGGTGGCACGTCGAATGGCGATTCGTCGCGTCCGTGCTGCTCGCGCACGGCCTGGGCAGTGGACAGTCTTGCACCGAAGCGCGCGGCCAGCGCTTCGCGCATGGCGGGTGGCATCGGGCGCGGATGCAATTCGAAGGGCGCGTTCATGGCTGCATTCTGCGCCGCTCCCATGTGCGGAGGCGGCGCATCGGGCGCTCGTCAAGTCCCGAATTGGGGAAGGGCAAGTACCGAGCGCACGCTCAGCAAATTGTTGGGGATGACGCCAGCAAGGGCAGATACAAACGCACCGCGCCCGAGACCGGTGAGATGGGAGGGCCGGGCGTACTTCGTCGTTCCCATTGACAGTCTCTGACCGGAGAGAACTGAATGCACAAGCATTTCCTCGGCGCGACCTTCCTGGCCGCGCTCGGACTGGCCACGGCCGCCCAGTCCGCGACGCTCGATGCCGACGCGTTGCGTCACATGTCGCCTCGACAGGCGCGCGCCGCGCTCGAGCGGCAAGTCCAGCGCAGTCAATCGCACAGCAGCAATCTCGGGGCAGACAGTACGCCACCGGTGTTGACCGCATTCAACGCGCCGGCGACCTTCGACGTCGGCATCCCGGACAACCCGATGTTCGTCCCGCTGAAGGCCACGGATGATCGGTCCGGCGTGTACTACGCCTACGCCTATGGCACGGGCCCGAGCGGGCAATTCGTCGGCGGCTCGATGACCAACCAGCTTCCGGCCAAGAGCTACGTGGGCGGGATGGAGGTCTACACCCTGTCCGGATTCTCGGAGCCCGGCACCTACACCTTCACCGACCTCTACATCGCCGACCTGGCCGGAAACATGCGCCACCTGGAGCAGGCGGAACTGGCGGCCCTGGGACGGACGAGCTTCGTGGTTGCCAACAAGCGCGGCCATGACGCCCAGCAGCCTGTGCTGCAGGCCGGCAAGGTGTTGACGCCGCAGCTTTCGCTGTCGGCAAGCCCCCCGGGAACGACCCACGCGCCGTACGCGGGCGTGCTGCTCGAGGCACTCGACGTTGGCGCCACGGTGGTGGCCGGCGTCGCCTACGCCTCCATGGACTTCTGCACTCTGGATCAGAGTTCCTGCTTCAGCGTCTGGGCCAACGACACGCGTGGCTCGCGGCGCGCCGCAGCGATCTCCCTGCGCCTGGGCGGCGAAGTCAGCTCCTCCTCGGTCGTCGCCGGCGAATACCACCTGCGCAACCTGTGGATCACCGACTACGCGGAAAACACGGCCTTCCTGAGCAGCACCGAGTTCGGGGGCAACACCGACTTCAGCGCCTACTTCCCGTCGACGGTCATCACGGTCACCCCCTGAGCACGACAACGCATCTACCGGAGGAAAACAAATGCCGTCACCTCTCATCCGCCTGGCCGCCGTAGCCTCGGCCGTGGTTCTGGTCACCGGTGCGCAAGCCAAGCCGCTGGCCGATGCCGCCGGTCTTACCCCGGCGCAACTGGCCCACCTGGCCAGAAGCCAGGCCCACCAGCGCGCCATCTCACCGCTCTACAACTACGACATCAAGCCGCCGGTGCTGAAGTCCGTCGGCGTGGGCGGCAAGGTCCACGCCAACCTCAAGAATGCGCAGGCCGTGGTGTCGCTGTCCGTGGCCGACAACCTGTCGGGCGTCGACACCGTGGTCGTCACGCTCGTGAGCCCGACCGGGCAGACCGCCTCGGGCAGCTGGGACAGTCCTTTCGAGGCCACGCGCAACGAGTTGCAGATCGGTGTGGACATGTCCAACGTCGCCGACGACGGCGAGTGGCACCTGTACAGCGTGTCCGTCGTGGATGCCAACGGCAATGTCGCCAGCTTCGACGAGGCCACGCTGGCGTCGCTTGGACGCACCACATTGCAAGTCGTCGGGGCGACGGGCGACTACGCCTGGCCCAGCGCCCAGGCCGGTGGCGTCAACCTCACGCCGACTGTCTCGCGTTCGACGCCGCCGCGCGGCATGCTGCCGGGCTCCTGGGCGCGCGTCGGGGTCAAGCTGAAGCTGGTCGACACCGGCGGATCGGGCCTTCGCGCCGCGTCGATGACCTACTGCATGCAAGACACCTGGTGGGATTGCATCTACCTGAGCGCGGACGTGCCCGTGCGCGGCAAGGACAGCCAGACGCTGACGCTCGGCGGCAAGATCACCGCGTACACCACGCCTGGCGTGTATGTGCCGTACTCGCTCGAGGTCTACGACTACGCGGGCAACAGCAACACCTTCTACCAGGACGAGATCAGCAGCTACCTCGACAACCCGGCGATCACGATCACCGAGTAGGCGGTGCCGGCGAGTCAGGGCGCTGCCCGTGCCATGAGCAGCGCCTTTTCTCTCTCGTTCTTCGCCAGCGCTGCCGCGCGGAGGAACTCGTTGCGGGCTTCGTCGGCTCGGCCGAGCTTTGCGAGCAAATCGCCTCGTACCGCGGGCAGCCATTGATAGTTCTTCAGAGCTGGCTCGCTCACCAGGGTGTCGACGATCGCCAGCCCGGCGGCCGGTCCGAAGGCCATGGCCACCGCCACTGCGCGATTGAGCTCGACGACGGGCGAAGGTGTGGCCTGTGCCAGCGCGTCGTACAGGGCAGCGATGCCGGCCCAGTCCGTCGCCTCGGCCTTCGGCGCGCGGGCGTGGCAGGCCGCGATGGCGGCCTGCAGCGTGTAAGGACCCAGGGGCTGGCCTTGCCTGGCGCTCAGTTGCTCGGCGCGTGACAAGGCCGCCAGCCCGCGTCGGATGAGCAAGTGATCCCAGCGGGCGCGGTTCTGGTCGGCCAGCAGCACCGGGCGGCCTTGCTCGTCGGTGCGCGCCGCAATACGCGATGCCTGCAGCTCCAGCAGCGCGGCCAGGCCGTGCACCTCGGCTTCCTCCGGCGCGAGCTCGGCCAGGATGCGCGCCAGGCGCAGCGCCTCGTCGCACAGGGCCGGCCGCATCCAGTCGTCGCCGGCGGTGGCGGTGTAGCCCTCGTTGAAGATCAGGTAGACGACCTCCAGCACCGAGGCCAGACGCGGTGCCAGATCCTCGCCGCGCGGTACCTCGAAGGGCACGCGGGCTTCGGCCAGCGTCCGCTTGGCGCGCACGATGCGCTGGGCGATCGTCGGCTCCGGCACGAGGCAGGCGCGGGCGATCTCGGCGGTGGTCAGGCCGCCCAGCAGCTTCAGCGTCAAGGCGACCCGGGCGTCCGGCGAAAGCAGCGGGTGGCAGGCCGTGAAGACCAGCCGCAGCAGGTCGTCCCCGATGTCGTCCTGGCGCGCGGCATCCAGGGCGTCGACGAAATCCGGCACCACCAGGGCTTCGCGCGCTTCGAGGTCGAGACCGATCTGCTCCAGCTTGGCGGCGAGGTTCTTGTCGCGCCGCAGGCGATCCAGCGCCCGGTGCTTGGCGGTGGTCATGAGCCAGGCCCCCGGATTGGCGGGCACGCCTTCGCCGGGCCAGTGCTCGAGCGCTGCAACCAGGGCGTCCTGCGCCAGCTCCTCGGCCAGGCCGATGTCGCGCACCATGCGCGCGACGCCGGCCACGATGCGGGCCTGTTCGATGCGCCAGACAGCGGCGATGGCCTCATGGGTGGTGCGCTCGTTCGGCATGGATGAAGGGGGTTCAGCGGCGGGTCGCCTCGAGGTCCTTGAAGCGGCGGACCGGCTCGTCGTGGGCGAAATCGTCGAGTTCGTAGAGCGGGCGGACTTCGATCTCGCTGTCTACGGCGTCGCCGAAGGGGGCCGGGAAACGACGCGCCCACTCCACGGCCTCTTCGCGTGAGCGGGCCTCGATCAGGGTGTAGCCCGCGATCAGCTCCTTCGTCTCGGCGAAGGGCCCGTCGATGAGCGTCGGCGTGCCGTGTTGGTAGCGAACGCGGAAACCCTGGGCACTGGGCTTCAGGCCGTTGGCGTCCAACAGCACGCCGGCTCGCGCGAGCTGCTCGTGGTAGGCCGCCATCGCGGCCATGAGGGCTTCCTCGGGCATCTGGCCGGATTCGCTTTGCGCGTTGGCGCGAACCATGATCATGAATCGCATCGTTGCTCCTTCGTCGTTGAGGGCCGGTATGCACACACGACGAAGCACGACGGTGGATTTCGACACAGGCGCCCGCCAGCGCGGCGATTCAGGCGTCGGACTCGTCGTAGCAGGGCGATGCCGGCCGCACTTCGACCGTCGCCCATTCGGCGGCGGGGCACCGCTCGGCGATGGCCAGTGCCTCTTCCGGGCCGGCGCAATCGACCAGGTAGAACCCGCCGACCATCTCCTTCGCCTCGGCGAACGGGCCGTCCAGCAACTGGCGCTTGCCGCCTCGCACCTGCACCCGCGTCGCCTGGCGCAGCGAAGCGAGCGACTCGACGGCCAACAGCTTGCCTTCGGCGTGCAGCTCGTCGGCGAAGCGGCGCATGCGGGCATAGGCCTCCTCCCCTTCGGCGCGGGTGCGGGTGGCACGCTGGCCGGTGGGCTCGACGATCATCAGCATGTAGCGCATGGTGGTTTCATCCTCGGGGTCGGTTCGGGCGGTGACCCGCAGCCGCGGATTGAAGCATGGCACGCCCGAGGGAGTCGAGGCGTGACCGCGGGCAACCAGTGCGACGCGACGCGGGCCCATGCCGGGACAAGCATAAAAGGTGCAAGGCGCGGCGCGATCGGGCCGCTATAAACCGGCAGCGCTCGAGACCGGGGTGGGGGAGGCCGGGCGCGACCTCTGCATGCCCCTGCGTATCGTCAAGCCTTCACATGATTGCAATCAGGGAACTGCGCGCCACTGCCTTGTCGGCCGCACTGGTGGCCTGCTCCGTGGCACAGGCCGCCTCCACCTACGCCTTCAAGGCACTGGACAACTTCGGTGGCTCCTGGGCCACCGGCTCCGCGGTGAACGCGGCCGGCACCGTCGTGGGCACCGGCACGCAGGCGCCCAACAACGACGACCCGCCGATGGAGCCGACGCGCCCGGCCCGCTGGGCCCTTGCCGCCCCGACCGACCTGGGCGTCGTCGACGGCGGGCCTTTCGGCCGCGCCAGCGGCATCAACGATGCAGGCACCACGGTGGGCATCAGCTTCCTGCCTGGCAACACCGGCGTGCGCGCCACCTTGTGGAGCGCGGGGACCATCACCGACCTCGGCACCCTCGGCGGCACCGAAAGCGGCGCCTACGCGATCAACAAGGCCGGCGTGGTCGTCGGGTATTCGATGACGCGGGACAACAGGCGCGTGCGCCCTGTCGCCTGGAAGGACGGAGCGGCGAAAGTCCTGAAGGATCTCGGGGGCCAATATGCCTACGCCACGGCGATCTCGAACAAGGGCCATATCGCCGGCTACAGCGAAAACGCCGTCGGCGAACGCCGTGCCGTGGTCTGGAAAAGCGGCACGCTGAAGGACCTCGGCAACGGCGAAGCCAACGGCGTGAACAGCGCCGGCACGGTGGTCGGCTACGCCGGTTCGCCCGTCCACGCCACCCAGTGGGGCGCGACGGGCGCCGTGGATCTCGGCACCTTGGGTGGCGACCAGAGCTTCGCCGACGGCATCAACGATGCGGGCGACGTGGTGGGCATGAGCTCGGTTTCCGGCTGCTGCGATTACCACGCGACCTTGTGGCGCAACGGCGTGGCGATCGACCTCAACGACATGGTCGATGCCTCGGTCCGCGACGCAGGATGGGTGCTCGTGACCGCGACGGCGATCGATCGTCTCGGCCACATCACCGGCAGCGCGCGAAACACGCTGCAAGGCGTGTCGCGAGCCTACCTGCTGACCCCCTGAAGCGCCCGGCGCCGGTGGGCCACGGATCTACACTCGCCGCATGGCCAACCGACTTTCCCAGATCGCCACCCGCACCGGCGATGACGGCACCACCGGCTTGGGCGACGGCCAACGCGTGCCGAAGAGCCACGCGCGCATCGCCGCCATGGGCGACGTGGACGAGTTGAACTCCCAGCTCGGCGTGCTGCTGGCCGAGCCCCTGCCGGACGACGTGCGCGAGTTGCTGGTGACGATCCAGCACGAGCTGTTCAACCTGGGCGGCGAGCTGTCGATTCCCGGCTTCGAGTTGCTCAAGTCCGACGCCGTGGCGCGCCTGGACGAAGCGCTGGCCCACTACAACGCCAGGCTGCCCCGCCTGGCCGAGTTCATCCTGCCCGCCGGCACGCGAAGCGCGGCCCTGGCCCACGTGGGCCGCACCATCGCCCGCCGCGCCGAGCGGGCCGTCGTCGCCCTGGCCGCCACCGAGGCAGTCAACGTGGCGCCCCGGCAGTACCTCAATCGGCTGTCGGACCTGCTGTTCGTGCTGGCGCGGGTGCTCAACCGCGCCAACCTCGACGGCCTGGGTGGAGACGACGTCTACTGGCACAGCGAGCGCCTGAAGCGCGCCGAGCCAGACGAGGCCTGAACCCTGCCGCGGCGGGCCGGTCGACTCAGCCGGCCACCTTGTGCGCGGCACGACGTGCCAGCACGGCGTCGCTCAGCACCTTCAGCACCTCGAGCGAATCGTCCCAGCCGATGCAGGCATCGGTGATGCTCTTGCCGTAGGCGAGGCTCGCCGGGTCGTCCTTGCCGGGCGTGAACTTCTGGGCGCCGTCGTTCAGGTGGCTTTCCACCATCACGCCGAAGACCTGCCGGCTGCCGCCCGCCAACTGGCCGGCGATGTCGCGGGCCACGTCGACCTGGCGCTGGTGCTGCTTGCTCGAGTTGGCATGGCTGCAGTCGACCATCAAGGTGGGCAGCAGCTTCGCCTCGGTGAGGGCCTGGCACGCGGCGGCCACGCTGCCGGCGTCGTAGTTGGGCAAGCGGCCGCCGCGCAGGATGACGTGGCAGTCCTTGTTGCCGCGGGTCTCGACGATGGCGACCTGGCCGTTCTTGTGCACCGAAAGGAAGTGGTGCGGCCGGGCCGCGGCCTGGATGGCGTCGCAGGCGATCTTCAGGTTGCCGTCGGTGCCGTTCTTGAAGCCGATCGGCGCCGACAGGCCCGAGGCGAGCTCCCGGTGGACCTGGCTTTCGGTGGTGCGGGCCCCGATCGCTCCCCAGCTGATCAGGTCGCCGATGTACTGCGGGCTGATGGTGTCGAGGAACTCGCTGCCGGCGGGCATGCCCACGCGGTTGATCTCCACGAGAAGCTGGCGCGCGATGCGCAGGCCCTCGTCGATGCGGTAGCTCTCGTCCAGGTACGGATCGTTGATCAGGCCCTTCCAGCCGACGGTCGTGCGCGGCTTCTCGAAGTAGACCCGCATCACGATCTCCAGCGTGCCGGCGTACTTCGAACGCTCGGCCGACAGTCGCCGCGCATAGTCCAGCGCCGCGGCCGGGTCGTGGATGGAGCACGGCCCGATGATCACCAGCAGCCGGTCGTCCTTGCCGTGCATGATGTGGCGCACCGCGCTGCGGGTGTGCTTGATCAGCTTCTCGGTCGGCGTGCCGGCAATGGGGAAGAAGCGGATGAGGTGCTCGGGCGGCGGCAATGGCGTCACGTCCTGGATGCGCTGGTCGTCGGTCTCGCTGGTTCGTTCGCTGAGGACCAGGCCCGTGCGGGCAGGGCTGTCACTGGCGGTGGTGGCTTTGGCGTTCATCGGCTGGATCTCCAAGGGTCTGCGGTGTGCGCCGGCGAAAAAAAACCGCCGGGGGCTGCCGGCGGTCTTTCGGGGGTGTTCGCTTCGCGTGATTTCAGGTGCGTGCGATGGCCTTCCCAGCCGCCGATAGGGGCGAGAACCAAAAGTACGCAAAGAAAAATCGCGGGGTACGCATCACGGCCGGGAATGTAGCACGCGGCGGCTGGTGCCAGGCTGACTGGGCGACGCTGCCTCGTTGGCTGTGGCGCGTCTCTTGCCAGGCAAGCATCGGCCGCTCGTGGCGCAGGGCCGGTGCCGGACCGCCTGTCGGCAGGCCAGTCAGGAACTTGAGCTCCGCTTGGGGCCGACAGACCCGCAATTCAAGCCGACGATTCCCTTCAGGCTCGCGGCTGAACGACCGAAACCACCTGCATGCGCTGCCGCGGGTGCGGCGTGCGAAAGCAGCCAACGGGATCGGCCATGCGAGCGTTCGGATACAACGGTGAATCTTCTCCCACGACGAGGTCGTTCGCGATGGTGTCGGTTCTGATGATGGCCGTGCTGGCCGCCGCCTGTGGCGGCGGTGGTGGGGGCGAGGGCTCCACTGACGAGCCGGTGAGCGGTGGCATCGACGAGCAGCCGCAGGACACCGGTGGGTCCACCGGTCCGGCGCCGCAGGCCGGACCGGATGCGCTGTACTTCCGGCCCGCGTCCGCCTTGGCCGCGGCCGGCGCGATCGATCGGGTCTCCGGTGGCTCGCAACTGTTCGCGGCCTGGGATCCCAACGATCCGAAGACCGTGCTCAAGCCCGGGATGAAGGTCATGTTCTTCGGCGCGGCACCAGGCTGTGCGGCAGGGACGCAGGGGCCGCTCACCAGCTTGTCTGACAGCCGGCTCGCGGCCGTGGCCGGCCTGACGTCATTGCCGCACGCCGCCGCCTTGCCGACGCTGCGCTGGACGCCATCCGGCGCCGCCAGCGGCTGCAATGCCCAGGCCCAGGGGCGGGAAGGCGCCTCGGCGGTCTACCTCAATGCCGACGACTCCGCGGGGGCCGTGGGCATGCTGACCACCTCGGGCAAGCAGGACGACGGCGCGACGCCCTTCTTCGGGCCGTACGGCTCCGGCGGCCAGAACGGCAAGGGCACCAATGCCTACATCACCGGCACCTTCGTCAGCTTCCGGCAGGCGTGGGGGGTGGCCGATCCGCTGCAGCCCTGGAAGGGCGGCGCCGTGGCGCGTGTGCGCAGCGTGCAGAGCCTGGGCGGGATCCAGCTGGACACCGCCGGGCCGGCCGTGCAGGCCAAGCAGCAGATGATGGCCACCTTCCTCAACACCACCTGCCAACGCACGCTCAGCGGCCAGCCCTGCCAGGTGCAGTACCTGTTCAACACGGCCATCGCCCGCTCCGGCGTGAGCGACTGGTCGCAGGTCAGCTGGTTCAAGAACGGTGACGTCTGGTTCGATCCGGCCCAAGGCGGCATTCCCATCGTGGATGGCCCCGTCTACGCCAGCGGCCAGATGACGACGGACTCCAAGACCCGTTGGCCGCTTTTCGTCTCTCAAGGCTCGGCGACGCAGCATGCGGCTTTCTCCGGTCGCACCTTCGACGTGACGATCGGTTTCGACCAGCTGCAGAACGTGCTGCGCATAGTCGCCGCCCGCAAGCTGGGCGTCGAAGTGACGAGTCTTACCCATGCGCAGGTCGCGCGGGTCTGGGGCAGCGCCTGGAATGACCGCAACGCCTGGGTGGTGCTGAGCGGCCAGGTGGGCCAGGAGGTCTACAACCCCAGCCCGGACCACAAGGTCCAGATCGGCGGCGGCTTCAGGAGCCTGTACGTCGGCCCCCAAGGCTAGGGGGTGGGCGGGCCCCGCGGGGCGGGCTCCGCTGGCTAAGATTTCAGGCCTCGCCGGCAGCGGCGAGGCCTTTGTGCTTTTCAGCCGCCTGCCGTGATGATCGAACAACCCCTGCTGCTGGATCCGCTGCTGCGCCTGATGCCGCTGCCGGCCACTCTCGTGCGGCACGCGAGTGCGTCGGTCGAGCGCCGCCTGAGAACCTTGCGCCTGGCCGACACCTCGCTGGCCATCAACGTAACGGCGACGTTCGATGACAGCTGCTGGCTCACCCTTGGCGAGGACATGGAGCCCGAGCAGTTGCCGGTCAAGCTCGCCGTGCCGAAAGGCCGGCGCCATTTCAGCGGTGTGCACCTGACCCTGCTCAGCACCAAGGGCCAGGTCCACCTGCTGATCGGCGATGACCAGTGCCGGGCCTTCATCGGCAGCCACACCATCATCCGCGGCGCCCTGCAGCTGTTTCGCGGCGCCACCGCCTTCATCGGCGATCACACGGTCATCGGCCACTCGCGCCTGATCGTCAACCATGCCGACCTGGTCATCGGCGAGGACTGCCACCTGGTCGAGGATGTGCTGCTGCAGTGCAACGACCCGCACCTGATCACCGATCTCAGCAACGGCCGGTTGCTCAACGGCTCGCGCCAGCGAACCTACCTGGGACGCCACGTGCTGGTGAACCGGCGCGCCCTGCTGATGCCCGGCGTGCGCATCGGCGACGGCGCCATCGTTCAGGCGGGCGCGGTGGTCGTTTCCGATGTGCCGCCGAACACCTGGGTGGGGGGCTCGCCCGCCCGCGTGCTGCGCGAGCAGGTGGGCTGGACGCGCGAGGCGCAGCCGGCGCCATCGCGGCAGAAGGCCCGGCGGGCCGGCTGACGGCGATCCCGTAGCATCGACCAGCGGGCTGGCCGCATGTCCGCGGCCGCGTTGGATTCCCCCGAATGAGCACGTTCGTCGAAAAACCCCATCTCGAGCCCTTGATGCGCATCATGGGCCTGCCTCCTTCCCTCGTTCGCTATCTGCCGGTGACCGCCCAGAAGCCCTTGCGCACCATGCTCCTGCGAGAGTCTTCCCTGGCCAGGTCCTTGGCCATGGACTGGGCCGACGACTGCTATCTCACCCTTTTTGAGGGCGAGGACGAGCGGCTGACCCATGTGAGTCTCGCCGTGACGGGTGCGCGACGCACCCTCAGCGGGGTGCACCTGGCCCTCCTGGGCCACAAGGGCCAGCTCAACCTCGTATTGGGCGGGGATCACCTGAAGGTCGTCGTCGGCGCGGAGACCACGGTGCGCGGGGCGCTTCACCTGGCGGCCAAGGCCACCGCCTTCATCGGCGACCGCACGACCATCGGCCAGGCGCGGATGAACGCCTCGAACGCCGATCTGGTCATCGGCGACGACTGCCAGCTGTCGGAGGACGTGGTGGTCCAGTGCAGCGACCAGCATGCGATCGTCGAGCAGGAGGGCGGGGCGCCGGTGTTCGGCTACCGGCGGCACGTGCGCATAGGCCGCCATGTGTGGCTCGGGCGGCGAGCGATGGTGCTGCCGGACGTGACCATCGGGCAGGGCAGCGTGATCGAATCAGGTGCCGTCGTCCGCTCCGACGTGCCGGCCAACACGCTGGCGGGCGGTTCGCCGGCGCAGGTGCTGCGCGAGAAGATCGACTGGCGTCGCTAGCGGCCGGGGGCGTCGGTAGCCGCGCCTTCGACGTAGTGCCTGCGGAACAGCGTCATGACGTGCGACACCAGCTCGGCGCTCACGTGCCGCCCATCCCAGGCCCAGGCGCGGCGAGGGTCGGCGAAGGTCACCAGCTCGTAGCTGGGAAAGTAGTCGACGTTGTCGTGCCCGGCCGCGAATTCCTGCGCCGCCGTGCGCAGCATCGCTTTCGAATAGCTGTTCGTCGTGACCACGTCCTGCGCGAGAAAGCTGCGCTCCAGCGGCACGGGCGAGACTGTGATGACCACGCGAAAGTCGTCGCCGTGCACGGATCGAAGCAGTTGGTGCAGCGACTCCAGCGCCGCGCGGTGCTGTTCGAAGCGCGTCAGGTGCACCGCGAGCTGCTCGCCGAATGCGGCAAGCACGCGAGCGCCCGGCGTGTTGTTGAGATAGCGGCCCGCCTTCTCGTCGAACCAGCATTCCGCCATGCCCAGGGTCAGCACGAACAGCTTGCACCGGCGCAACAGGGGGCCCAGGTGCTCCCTCACGGCTTGCCGGCGGGCCATCGTGGTTTCGAGGTTTGCCTGTCTCAGGGACTGCGTGTAGTGCAAGTCGGCCGCACTGCCGCGGTCCAGCCCGTAGGTCAGCAGGCCCCGCTCGAGCTCGGGAGCCAGCCCCAGCAGATGCCGGAACTCGTCGAGCATCGACATGCTGTTGTAGCGATTGAGGTAGGCCCGGGGCCGGGCGCCGGGATTGAACGCCTCGTCGTGGACCAGGGGTGCCCGGCTGAACAAGCCATCGCAACGCGACGGGACCTCCAGCCCCAAGTCGACCAGCGCGTCCTCGACTTCTCGGGCGAAGCACGATCCGAAGGCGAACACGGCCTGATCGCGCCCCACCCGGAACTTGGGCCGGATGCCGAGTTCTGGCTTGCTGGCCCAGATCCGGTGGCAAGCCAGCGTCCGGTCGGCCTGGTTGGCCTCCTGGGCGCGCGCGGCCCAGGTGCTGTGCGGGTTGGTCTTGTGCGCTGCGCGGGCCGCGGCGGCGTCGACCCGGTCCAGCGGCCGCGTGCCGGACGGAGCCCAGGCGGGCTCTTCAGGCGTCGGGCCGCCCAGCACGCGGCCAAGCAGCCCCTTCATGCGCCGCGGCTCTCAGGCCGTGCCGCCGACGGTGATGCCGTCGATGCGCAGCGTCGGCTGGCCCACGCCCACCGGCACGCTCTGGCCATCCTTGCCGCAGGTGCCGACGCCGGTATCGAGCTGCAAGTCGTTGCCGATCATGCTGACGCGGGTCATGGCCTCCGGGCCGTTGCCGATCAGGGTCGCGCCCTTGATCGGATACAGAACCTTGCCGTTCTCGACCCAGAAGGCCTCCGAGGCCGAGAAGACGAACTTGCCGCTGGTGATGTCGACCTGGCCGCCGCCGAAATTGGTCGCGTACAGGCCGCGCTTGATGCTGGCGACGATCTCTTCCCTGGACTTGTCGCCGGGCAGCATGTAGGTGTTGGTCATGCGCGGCATGGGCACGTGCGCGTAGCTTTCGCGCCGGCCATTGCCCGTCGGCTTGACGCCCATCAGGCGGGCGTTGAGGCTGTCCTGCATGTAGCCGCGAAGGATGCCGTCTTCGATCAGCACGTTGCGCTGCGTCGGGTTGCCTTCGTCGTCGACATTCAGCGAGCCGCGGCGGTCGGCGAGCGTGCCGTCATCCAGCACCGTGACTCCCTTGGCCGCGACGCGCTGGCCGATGCGGCCGGAGAAGGTCGAGGAGCCCTTGCGGTTGAAGTCGCCTTCCAGGCCGTGGCCCACGGCTTCATGCAGCATCACGCCGGGCCAGCCCGAGCCGAGGACGACGGTCATCTCGCCGGCCGGGGCAGGGCGGGATTCGAGATTGGTGAGTGCCGCGTTCACCGCCTGATCGACGTACTCGACCAGCTGCGCCTCCTGGAAGAAGCCCAGGCCGAATCGCCCGCCGCCGCCGCCCGAGCCGATCTCGCGGCGGCCGTTCTGCTCGGCGATCACGGTGACCGACAGGCGCACCAGCGGGCGCACGTCGGCGGCGCGGGTGCCATCGGCGCGGGCCACCATCACCACGTCGTATTCGGCGGCCAGGCCGGCCATCACCTGCACGACCCGCGGGTCGCGCGCTCGGGCCAGCTTTTCCACCCGCTCCAGCAGGGCCACCTTCTGCGTGCTGTCCAGCGTGGCGATCGGATCCATGGGCGCATACAGCGTGCGGCTGCCGGCGACCTTGATCGGCCGGTCGACCTTCACGCGCCTGCTCTGGCCGGCCGCGGCGATGGAGCGCACGGTGCGGGCCGCATCCAGCAGGGCGGCCTCGGAGATGTCGTCCGAATAGGCGAAGGCCGTCTTCTCGCCCGCCACGGCTCGCACGCCGACCCCCTGGTCGATCGAGAAGCTGCCGCTCTTGACGATGCCTTCCTCCAGGCTCCAGCCTTCATGGCGGGTGTACTGGAAGTACAGGTCGGCATCGTCGATGCGGTGCGTGGCGATTTCCGCCAATGCACGCTGCAGCGCGGCCTCGCTGAGTTGGTAGGGCTCCAGCAGCAGCCCTTGGGCCACGGCCAGGCGCTCGAGGGTGGGTTCGCGGGCAATCATCGGCCGATTGTAGGAAAGCGGGATTGCCACGCCACCAGGAAGGCGGCTTTACATGCCTTTTCAATTCCTGGTCGGCTCGGGCCTAACGGCCGGCGTTGTGGTGACACCTGCGCCGATATCCTCTTGCGGCGCTTCATCCCAAGACGAAAGGACCTTCATGAAACTGCGCCACGTCATTGCCGCCGCCGCCTTCGCCGCCGTCTCGGCCACCAGCTTCGCCCAGACTGCCACCCCGGCGCCCACGCCCGTGCCGGTCGATCCCGGCGTGCAGCGCGGCACCAACACCCCGCTGATCGACAAGCATGAAGCCAGCCAGGAACAGCGCATCAAGGAAGGCAAGCAGTCCGGCGAACTGACCCGTCACGAGGCGCGCCGCCTGAAGGGCGAGCAGAAGGCTGTCGACCGTGCGCAGACCAAGGCCGCGGCTGACGGCACCGTCACCGCCCAGGAGCGCCAGCACATCCGCAAGGCGCAGAACAAGGCGGGCAAGGACATCTACCGCCAGAAGCACGACGGCGCGAGCGCCCCTTCGAGCGGCAAGTGAGCCGGCGCGCCGGGCCGCCTTCAGCCGCCCGGCGACTTGAGCGCCAGCGCTCGCGTGTACAGCGCGTTGCGCGGCGCTCCGCAGAGTTCCGCGGCCAAGGCGACCGCCTGCTTGAGCGGCAGCTCGCGTAGCAGCACCTGCAGCGTGCGCTCGGCGGCATCGTCCAGCGCTTCGGCCTCGCGAACGGGCAACGCCGCCGCATGCAGCACCAGCACGAATTCACCCTTCTCGCGCACCGGCTCGGCGGCCAGCCAGGCCGGCAGCGCGTCGGCGGTGTGTGTTTCGATCTGCTCGAACTGCTTGGTGAGTTCGCGGCACACCGTCACCAGGCGGCCAGGCGCACGCTCGGCGAGCTGGTCGAACAGGGCACCCACGCGATGCGGTGCCTCGAACAGTACGCAAGGCAGCGTCTGCGCCAGCGCGACATCGAGCGCTGCGATGCGCTCCGCGCCCTTGGCGGGAAGAAAGCCGGCGAAGTGGAAGCCTCCTCCACCGGCGTCGGCTCCCGCGGCACTGAGGGCGACAACCACGCTGCTCGGCCCGGGGACCGGCAGCACGCGATGGCCGGCGGCACGCGCCTGCGCCACCAGGACGGCCCCCGGGTCCGACACTGCAGGCGTGCCCGCGTCGCTCACATAGCCCACCCGCTCGCCCGCGGCCAGGCGCGTCAGCACGCGCTCGGCCGCCGAGCGCTCGTTGTGTTCGTGCAGGGCGATGAGGGGCTTGCTCAGCCCCAGGTGGCGCAGGAGGCCGCCGCTGACGCGGGTATCCTCGCAGGCCACCGCGTCGACCAGTGCCAGCACATGGATGGCACGCAGGCTGAAGTCGGCGAGGTTGCCGATCGGCGTGGCCACGACATAGAGCGCGCCCGTCGGGAAGTGCTGGCCGCCAGCGGCGAGCGCTGCAGCGTCCAGCAAGGTCGGCGCAGGTGGGGAAGGGGAGTGCATGTTCTGGAAATCGAAGCGGGCCGCTGCGAGCCCGCCGGACGCCTCATCGACGACTCGTCTCGCCACAGGGGACCATGGCGAGTCTCGAGCCCTGGCACATCTGCAGCGCCACGGCCTCACGCTCGTGGAGCGCAATTATCGGGTGGCGCGCGGCCGCTCCCGCCATGCCGGCGAAATCGATCTGGTGCTGTCCGAACGCGATGGCACGCTGGTGTTCGTCGAAGTCCGGGTCCGAAGCACCCGGGACGCCGGGGGTGCTGCCGCCAGTGTGACGCACGCCAAACGCTCCCGACTCGTCTACGCTGCCCAGCACTACCTGCAGCGCTTCGACCGCCTGCCGCCCTGCCGCTTCGACGTCGTCGCGATCGACGGGGACGATCTGCAGTGGCTGCGTGGCGCCTTCGACGCCGGTTGAGCGGCGCACTCCCCTGGACGTTGGCGACGGTCCTCCGGGGCCGGGTGCCTCGCGCGGCCAGCGCACGGCCGCTGTCGAAGCGGCCGCGCACCCTCTCGGAGGGTGGCCCCGGTCCTCCGGGGCCGGGTGCCCCATTTATCATCCCCTCATGCTCGAAGCCCGCATCCAACAGCAGTTCTTCGAATGTGCGGACCTGATGTACCAGCTCGCGGATGGCCTGGCGCGGCCGATCGCCGAAGGCGCGCAGGCCATCGTGGGCTGCCTCACCGCCGGCGGCAAGCTGCTCGCCTGTGGCCAGGGCGGCGGACAGTGGCTGGCGCAGTGGTTCGCCTCGGCGCTGATGCTCCGCTTCGAGCGCGAGCGTCCGCCGCTGGCCGCGCTGGCGCTCGGGCCAGCGCTGACTCAACCGCTGGTGCCTCACCACGAACTCGTCGCGGACCCGTCGCTCGCCGTGGCGCTGCAACTGCGGGCGCTCGGCCAACCGGGCGACCTGCTTATGGTCTGTTCAGCGGCGGGCGACGAGCCTGCCATGCTGGCCGCCGTGCGCGAGGCCCACGCCAAGGAAATGAGCGTGCTTCTGCTCGGCGGGCCGGTCACGGAGGGCACGACCCTGCCGGGGCTGCTGGGCGAGACCGATACCTGGATCGCCGTGCCGCACGAACGGTCGGCACGGGTGCACGAGCTGCACCTGCTGGTGCTGCATGCGCTGTGCGACGCGATCGACCTTCAACTCCTGGGCGACGCCGAGCCGGCGTGAGCGCGAGGCCGGGCCCAGTACCGGCCGGCGCCCCGATTGCCCCTTTCATCGAAGAATGGACATGAACCACACCCAACGCCCCCGCCTGACATCCACCCTGGCCGTTTTCGTCGTCGCCGGTGCCGCCAGCGTGCTGATGAGCGCCTGCGCGCCCCTGCTGATCGGCGGCGCAGCGGTTTCCGGCGCCTTGATGTACTCCGACAGGCGCACCTCCGGCGCACAGCTGGAGGACCAGTCCATCGAGCTCAAGGCCGGCCCGCGCCTGAAAGAGGCGCTGGGCGACCGCGCCCACCTCAACGTGACGAGCTACAACCGCCTCGTGCTCATCACCGGCGAGGTCGGGACGGACGCAGACCGCGAGGCGGCCGAAAAGGCGATCGCCGCGATCGACAACGTGCGCTCGGTCGTCAACGAGGCGGCGGTCACGATGTTGACCTCGCTGAGCACCCGTTCGAACGACGCGTTGCTCACCACCAAGGTCAAGGCCGCCTTCATCGATGACGGCTACATCCAGGCCAATGCCGTCAAGGTCACGACCGAGCGCGGCATCGTCTACCTGATGGGTCGCGTCACCGAGAAGGAAGCCGCCAAGGCCACCGAGGTGGCGCGCGGCGTCGGCGGTGTCCAGAAGGTGGTGCGGGTGTTCGAGATCATCAGCGACGCCGAGCTCAAGGCCATCGAGGCGAAGTGATTCCACGCCCGTGGCGGCCGAGCGCCCGGCCGCTCCCAAGCCGGCTGTCGAGCATCACCGCAGTCTCTTGACGAGGCTGGACGTGTCCCAGCGGTGGCCGCCCATGGACTGCACGTCGGCGTAGAACTGGTCTACCAGCGCCGTGACGGGCAGCTTGGCGCCGTTGCGCCGGGCCTCTTCGAGCACGAGACCCAGGTCCTTGCGCATCCAGTCCACCGCGAAGCCGAAGTCGAACCGGTCCTCGAGCATCGTCTTGCCACGGTTGTCCATCTGCCAGCTCTGAGCGGCGCCTTTGCCGATCACCTCCAGCACCTGGGCCATGTCCAGGCCGGCCTTCTGGCCGAAGGCGATCGCCTCGGACAAGCCTTGGACCAGCCCGGCGATGCAGATCTGATTGACCATCTTGGCAAGCTGACCCGCGCCGCTTTCGCCCAGCAGCGTGACGGCGCGTGAATAGGCCGATGCGATCGGCTTCATCGCCCCGAAGGGCTTGGCATCGCCGCCGCACATCACGGTGAGCACGCCGTTCACGGCGCCGGCCTGGCCGCCGGAGACGGGCGCGTCGATGAAGTGAATGCCGTGGAGCAGTCCGGCGCGATGCAGCTCACGGGCGACCTCGGCGGAGGCGGTGGTGTGGTCCACGAAGACCGTGCCCGGCGCCATGCCGGCAAAGGCCCCCTGCTGGCCCAGCGTGATGGAGCGCAGGTCATCGTCGTTGCCCACGCAGGCGAACACGAACTCGGCGCCTTCGGCCGCCGCCCGCGGCGTCCCTGCCGACGCCCCGCCATGTTCGGCCACCCACGTCTCGGTCTTGGAAGAAGTGCGGTTGTAGACCGTGACGGCATGGCCGGCGGCCGCCAGGTGGGCCGCCATCGGCCCGCCCATCACGCCCAGCCCCAGAAAGGCTACGCGCCTCGGCTCGATCGATTCATACGTCTTCATTCCAGCCTCCGGTGCAGTGTGGCGGCCGCTCCGCAGGAGCCGCCGCGCTCCAAGTGGCGTGCGCGGATCCGGCTTGGCCGGTCCGGCGGCGCGAGCCCCAGGGGCCCTCGGGGCCCTTGATGGGCCCCGAGGGCAGCCCCCGGAACGGGGCGTGGGGGCTAAACAATCGTCAGGTGCTCAGTTCCGGCCGACAGGTCGCTGACCCGCGCGCGCTGGCTGTTCAGCTTGATCTGCAGCCGCAGGTCGTTGACCGAGTCGGCGTTGCGCAGGGCATCCTCGTACGAGATGACGTTGCCTTCGTAGAGGTCGAACAGCGCCTGGTCGAAGGTCTGCATGCCGAGCTCGCGCGAGCGCTTCATCAGCTCCTTCAGCTCGCCCACCTGGCCCTTGAAGATCAGGTCGGCCATCAATGGCGTGTTGAGCATGATCTCGACCGCGGCTACGCGGCCCTTGCCCTCCTGGCGCGCCACCAGGCGCTGCGAGATCAGGGCCTTGAGGTTCAGCGACACGTCCATCAGCAGCTGGTCGCGCCGCTCTTCGGGGAAGAAGTTGATGATCCGGTCCAGCGCCTGGTTGGCGCTGTTGGCGTGCAGCGTGGCCATGCACAGGTGGCCCGTCTCGGCAAAGGCGACGGCCAGCTCCATGGTCTTGCGGTCGCGGATCTCGCCCATCAGGATCACGTCGGGCGCCTGGCGCAGCGAGTTCTTCAGGGCGACGTCCCAGTCCTCGGTGTCGAGGCCCACCTCGCGCTGGGTGATGATGCAGTTCTTGTGCGGGTGGACGAACTCGACCGGATCCTCCACCGTGATGATGTGGTCCTGCGCGTTCTCGTTGCGCCAGTCGACCATCCCGGCGAGCGACGTGCTCTTGCCCGAGCCGGTCGCCCCCACCATGATGACCAGGCCGCGCTTGGTCATGGCGACGTCCTTCAGGATGGTCGGCAGGCCCAGCTCGTCGACCGTCGGGATGTGCGCGGGAATCGTCCGCAGCACCATGCCCACGTGGCCCTGCTGCATGAAGGCACTGACGCGAAAGCGCCCGACGCCGCCGGGCGAGATCGCGAAGTTGCACTCCTTGGTGCGCTCGAACTCGGCCGCCTGCTTGTCGTTCATGATGGCCCGCGCGAGGGTCATCGTGTGGGCGCCGGACAGCGGCTGCGGCGAGACCTTGCTGACCTTGCCGTCGACCTTGATCGCGGGCGGGAAGTCGGCCGTCAGGAACAGGTCGGAGCCGTTGCGCGTGACCAAGAGCCGCAGCAGGTCGTTGACGAATTTCGATGCCTGGTCGCGTTCCATGAAGCTCTCCTTGTCAGCCGGGGAAGTTCTCGGGGAACTTCGCCTTCACGCGCGCCTCGGCCGCGCTGATCAAATTGCGCCGCACCAGGTCGGCGAGGCATTGGTCCAGCGTCTGCATGCCCAGGTTCTGGCCGGTCTGGATCGACGAATACATCTGCGCGATCTTGTTCTCGCGGATCAGGTTGCGGATGGCGGCGGTGCCCAGCATGATCTCGTGCGCCGCGACGCGACCCGAGCCGTCCTTGGTCTTGCACAGGGTCTGCGAGATGATGGCCTGCATCGACTCGGACAGCATCGCGCGCACCATGTCCTTCTCGGCGGCGGGGAAGACGTCGACCACGCGGTCGATGGTCTTGGCGGCGCTGGACGTGTGCAGCGTGCCGAAGACCAGGTGGCCGGTCTCGGCGGCCGTCAGCGCCAGGCGGATGGTCTCCAGGTCGCGCAGCTCGCCGACGAGGATCGCGTCCGGGTCTTCGCGCAGAGCCGCGCGCAGTGCGTTGGAGAAGCTCAGCGTGTGCGGGCCGACCTCGCGCTGGTTGACCAGGCACTTCTTCGATTCGTGCACGAACTCGATCGGGTCCTCGAGCGTGAGCACGTGGCCGTACTCGTTCTCGTTCAGGTGGTCGATGATGGCGGCCAGCGTGGTGGACTTGCCCGAGCCCGTCGGCCCCGTGACCAGCACCAGGCCGCGCGGCTTCATCGCCAGCTCGGCAAAGACGGGTGGGCAATTGAGCTGGGCCAGCGTCAGGATCTTGGACGGGATGGTCCGGAAGACGGAGGCCGCGCCGCGGTTCTGGTGGAAGGCGTTGACCCGGAAGCGGGCCAGGCCCTGCACCTCGAAGCTGAAGTCGCACTCCAGCGTGTCCTCGTACTGCTTTCGCTGGGTGTCGTTCATGATGTCGTACACCATGGCGTGCACCTGCTTGTGCGTCAGCGGGTCGATGTTGATGCGGCGCACGTCGCCATGCACCCGGATCATCGGCGGCAGGCCGGCCGACAGGTGCAGGTCGGAAGCCTTGTTCTTCACCGAAAAGGCCAGCAGCTGGGTGATGTCCATGAGCAGTCGAGGGGGCGGCTACCGAGGCGGGCGGGCGGGTGCGGCCAGCCAGGGCCGCCGCGCCGCTGCCGTATGCTCGGGCGGGTGATGGAGATGAACCTGGGCAGTATCGCTGAGAACCTCGACGAGGTGAGGGGGCGGATAGGGGCCGGCTGCACCGCGGCGGGCCGATCGCCGCAGCATGTCACGCTGCTGGCGGTCAGCAAGACCTTTCCGGCCGACGCCGTGCGCGAAGCACTGGCCGCCGGCCAGCATGCCTTCGGCGAAAACTACGTGCAGGAGGCGCTCGCCAAGATCGAGGCGCTGGCCGATCGGCGAGCCGAGATCGAATGGCACCTGATCGGGCCGCTGCAGTCGAACAAGACGCGTGCGGTGGCCGAAGCCTTCGACTGGGTGCACACGGTGGATCGCCTGAAGATCGCCGAGCGCCTGTCGGCACAACGACCGGCGGCGCTGCCGCCGCTGAACGTCTGTCTTCAGGTCAACGTCAGTGGCGAGGACAGCAAGAGCGGCGCGTCCTTCGACGAACTGCCGGCCCTGGCGCGCTCGGTGGCGGCCCTGCCGGGCCTGCGGCTGCGTGGTTTGATGTCCATCCCCGAGCCGGCGGATGACCTGGCGGCGCAGCGGATCCCGCACCGGCGCCTGAAGCAGGCGCTGGACGGGCTGCGCGAGCAGGGCCTCGCGCTGGACACGCTTTCCATGGGCATGAGCGCGGACCTGGAGGCGGCGGTCCTGGAAGGCGCGACGATCGTGCGCGTGGGCAGCGCCATCTTCGGCAGCCGGCCTCGGCCGGCTTGAGCGAGGCTCATGCCGCGACCAGGGTCCCTGGGCACTCGTTCAGCCATTCGCCCGGTCCGAGATCCCGCACCTCCAGGCCGCGCTGCAGATCCAGGCTCGAGCCGAACCAGCCGCCGATGTTGGCAAGCTCCTGCGGCGCGACGTCCTCATCCGACGCGCGCTGCATGCCGGTCTGATGCGGCTGGGAAGGCGGGCGCAGCGCGCCCATGCTGAAGGTGGCGATGTACACGGGGAGGTCCTCGATGCTTGGTCCGTTCGGCCTGTCTGGTGGCCATGAACGGCATCGTCGCCTTGCCGGGAAGGCGCAACCATCGCCCGCATGAGGGAGCCAGGCTCCCCCAATGGAGGGAATGCCGAGCCCTGGATTTCAGAAGCTCAGCGACGTGCTGTTCTTGACCTCCTCCATCACCGCATAAGTGCGCGTTTCGCGCACGCCGGGAAGCGACCAAATGACGTCGCCCACGAAGCTGCGGTAGGCCGCCATGTCCGACACCCTGGTCTTGAGCAGGTAGTCGAAGCCGCCGGCCACCAGGTGGCATTCGAGGATCTCAGGCCGCACCTGGACGGCGGCGCGGAAGGCGTCCATCACGTCGTGCACGGTGCGGTCCAGCAGCACTTCGACGAACACCATCAGGCCGGCGCCCAGCTTCAGCGGATTCAGTCGCGCTTCGTAGCCGAGGATGAAGCCGTCGCGGGTCAGGCGCTTGACGCGCTCGAGCACGGCGGTCGGTGACAGGTGCACCTCCTCGGCCAGCTTCAGGTTGCTGATGCGCCCGTCCTTCTGTAGAACGCGCAGGATCTTCAGGTCGATCTTGTCGAGCCCACGGTCGGCGAGGTTTTGGTCGTTCATCAAGGGCGGCACGCTTGCGAAAAGTTCGTCACGGGCAAGGAACTCCGAATCTTTTTCAGGAATTGTCCGCGTAACCTGCCAATCCTTCCAGTCAGGATTTCTACCGCCATGGGCTCGCTCTCCACCTCGGAATCCACCCCGGAACACGCCTTCGCGTGCCCGCCGCCCCGCCCGCGCCTGCCGCTGCCCTATCGGCGCGAGCACGTGGCGCTGGAGGCCGCGCGCCAGCGCCTGATGCCGGGGGTGGACTGGCCGGCGGTGGTTTCCACCGCCCGGCCCTGGGTGCAGGCGGTGCGCGACAGGCCGGCGCCGTTCTGGGCCATGGAGTCGCTGCTCAAGGAGTACCCGATCTCCAGTGCCGAGGGCCTGGCGCTGATGCGCCTGGCCGAGGCGCTGCTGCGGGTGCCGGATGTCGAGACCGCCGTCGCCCTGACGGCCGACCAGCTCGGCCGGGCCGAATTCGACACCGCCGACGGCTCCGGCGGCATGCTGGCCAGCCTGTCGGCGACGGCGATCGGCCTGTCCAAGAAGTTCCTGCCGGAAGGCGAGGAGGAACCCGGGCTGATCAAGCGTCTGGGCGCACGCACCGTGGTGGCCGCCACCGTGCGCGCCATCCAGCTGCTGGGCCGCCAGTTCGTGCTGGGCCGCACCATCGGCGAGGCGATGGCTGAGGCCGCCTCGCAACGGCGCGAGCAGCCCAACCTGCGCTTTTCCTACGACATGCTGGGCGAGGGCGCGCGAACCGAGCGCGATGCCGAGCGCTACCTGGCTTCGTACGCCCACGCGATCGACAGCATCGCCGCCCAGGCCCGCGGCGAAGGGCCGGAGGCCAGCGACGGCATCTCGATCAAGCTTTCTGCGCTCTTCTCGCGCTACGAGGAGCTTCAGCGCGGACGCGTGTTCGCCGAGCTGCTGCCGCGGGTCTGGTCGCTGAACGAGCGTGCCGCGCCGGCGCAGCTGAACCTGACGATAGATGCCGAGGAGGTGGACCGCCTGGAGCTCTCGCTCGACGTCTTCGAGGCCCTGGCCGAGCGCGTCGCGCAGCACTATCCGCAATGGCGCGGTTTCGGCCTCGCGGTGCAGGCCTACCAGACCCGCGCCCTGGCGGTGGTCGACGAAGTGGCGGCCATCGCCCGGCGCCACGGCCTGCGCTTCATGGTGCGGCTGGTCAAGGGCGCGTACTGGGACGGCGAGATCAAGCGCGCCCAGGAGATGGGCCTGGCCGGCTATCCGGTCTACACCCGCAAGCCGCACACCGATGTCTCGTACCTGGCCTGCGCCCGCACGCTGCTCGGCCACCGCGACGTCATCTACCCGCAGTTCGCCACCCACAACGCCGGCACCATTGCCGCCCTTGTCGGCATGGCGCGCGAAGCGGGAGCCGAGCCAGGGACGCACTTCGAGATGCAACGCCTGCACGGCATGGGCGACGGCGTCTACCGCGAGGTGCTGAAGGACCCGCGCATGGCCTGCCGCGTCTACGCGCCGGTCGGCGAGCACCGGGACCTGCTGGCCTACCTGGTGCGCCGGCTGCTGGAGAACGGAGCCAACTCTTCCTTCGTCCACCAGCTGGCGGACGACAACGTGGCACCGGAAGAACTGCTCGCCTCACCGCTTTCGCAAGCGCATGCCGGCGAACCGGCGGACACCGAGGCCCTGCCGCTGCCGGTGGCGCTCTATCGCGACGGCGGCGGCTCGCAGCGGATCAATTCCACGGGCGCCGACATCACCTGCCTGGCCGAACGCGAGCCCCTGATGGCGGCCGTGGCGAGCGCCCGCGTTTCCCCGGTGCCCGAGGCGACTGCGCAAGACATCGCCGCAGCCCTGTCGAGCCTGCAGGCCGGCTTCGCGGCCTGGTCCGCGAGGCCGGTGAGCGAACGTGCCGCGATCGTGCGCCGCGCCGGTGACCTGCTCGACGTCCGCCTGGCCGAGTACTGCGGGCTGCTGGTCAAGGAGGCGCACAAGACGCTCGGCGACTGCGTGGCCGAGGTGCGCGAGGCGGTGGACTTCTGCCGCTACTACGCCGACCAGGCCGAGGCCCACGCCGCCGCGATGAAGGGCCGCGGCGTCTTCGTCTGCATCAGTCCCTGGAACTTCCCCCTGGCGATCTTCAGCGGCCAGGTGGTGGCGGCCCTCGTGGCTGGCAACACCGTGGCGGCGAAGCCGGCCGAGCAGACGCCGGCGGTGGCCGCGCGCATGGTCGGGCTGCTGCACGAGGCCGGGGTGCCGGCCGATGCGCTGGCGCTGCTGCACGGTCCGGGCGAGACGGTGGGCGCAGGCCTGGTGGCCGATGCGCGCACGGCCGGCGTGTGCTTCACCGGCTCCACGCAGGTGGCCCGCATCATCCAGCGCACCTTGGCCGACAAGGGCGGCGCACCGGTGCCGCTGATCGCCGAGACCGGCGGCCTGAACGCCATGATCGTCGACTCCACCGCGCTGCCCGAGCAGGTGGTGGACGCGGTGGTCCAAAGCGCCTTCCGCTCGGCCGGCCAGCGTTGTTCCGCGTTGCGCCTGCTGTGCGTGCACGAGAGCATCGCCGACGGCGTGATCGAGATGCTCCAGGGCGCGATGAACGAGCTCGAGGTCGGCGACCCCGCCCGGCTGCAAACCGACGTCGGCCCGGTGATCGACGACGAGGCCCATGAGGGCATAGCCAGGCACGTACAGCGCCTGAAGCGCGAGACGCGCCTGCTCGGCGAGACGCGGGTCGATGTCAGCGCGTTCCCGCGCCTCGTGCCGCCGGTGGCCTTCGAACTCCCTGCCGTGCGCGACCTCAAGGCCGAGATCTTCGGGCCGGTGCTGCACGTCGTGCGCTGGCGCGGGGAGCCGGAGGGCGTGGTGCGCGAGGTCAACGCGCTGGGCTACGGCCTGACCTTCGGCATCCAGACCCGCATCGACAGCCGCGCCGAGCGGCTGGCCAGGCTGGCGAACATCGGCAACGTCTACGTCAATCGCAACATGATCGGCGCGGTGGTCGGCGTGCAGCCCTTCGGCGGTGAAGGCCTGTCGGGCACGGGGCCGAAGGCGGGCGGGCCGAACTACCTGCTGCGCTTCACGGCGGATGTGGGAGCCGCATCGGCGATCGTGGCTGCGGGCCCTGCCCCCGCGACGAGCGCGGTGCCCACGAGCGACCTGAGCGCGACGGTGCGTTCCACCGTCGATGCGTTGTCGGCTTCGCGCGCCGCCTGGGCCGGTCGTGCGGCCGCTGAACGCGTTCGCTGGCTCAGTCGGGCGGCCGATGCGCTCGACGACGTCGCCATCGCCCAGGCGTGGAGGCTGCTGGCCAGCCACGCCGAGCGCGCCCTCGCGCCGCAGGCCTTGCCTGGCCCGACGGGAGAGAGCAACGAGCTGCGCCTGCATGCCCGCGGCGTCTTCGCCTTCGTTGGCGACGTCGTGGACGCGCCGCCGCCGCAGCTTGCCTCGGCGGTGGCCGCCGCGCTGGTCTGCGGCAACCCGGTGGCTTGGGTCGTCGACGATGCGGTCCTGAAGAAGTCGCAGCCCTGGCTGGACGCGCTTCGCCAGCCGGGGCTTCCGGCCGATTCGCTTCGCACCATCCCGGGTTCCTTCGCCACGCTGGGCACGGCACTCGCGGCCGATGCGCGCATCGCAGGCGTCTGCGCGCTGGACGCCGCACGCCTGCCCGCGCTGGCGCGCCAGCTCGCAGCGCAGGAGGGCGCGATCCTTCCGCTGCTCTCACTGGCCGAAGCGGCTCGTCCCCTCAACCTCTACCGCTTCTGCGCCGAGCAGACCGTGACGATCAACACCGCCGCCGCCGGCGGCAACGCCGCCCTCCTCGCCGGCCTCCATTGAATATCACCCCGTCGCGCGCGGTCCTGCCGCCCGGCGGGGTTCGGTCAATGGTTATCGCGTGCCGACCGCCAGGGTGCCGATGTACGCGGCATTCGAGTCCACCGTGCCGACGATCAGCTGGTGCGAAGCCGAGCCCTCGATGGGCGAATAGATGGCAATGCCGCTGCTGGTGGCGCCGGGGGCCTCGCAGGGCGCCGGGCCGGCGGCCAACGTTACGTTGAACACGTTCTTGCCCGAAGGCCGGGAGACGAACGTGCCCGTGCTGATGCATCCATCCGAGTTGCTGGTGAACGTACCGTCGGCGGCCACCGTCGCTACGACGGGACTGCCGTCCAAAGCGGTCAGGTTCCAGTTCCCCACCAGCGACGAGAGCGAGGCCGCCTGCTCGTAGTCGTAGGGCGCTGTTGCGGCCGTGGTGCCCTGGAGCCACATGGAGCCCCCGGGATAGACGACCGACCCCTGAATACTGGCGCCGGCCACGTAGCTCAATGACATGCTGGGCTGCGTCGGGGCGTCGTTGCTGTAGTCCCAGCCCGAGGAGGCGAAGCTGCCGGCCCCGGAAACACCCGTGGCATGGATGAATCCGCCCACGTAGAAGGTGTCGTCCACGGTATTGCCGTAGATGGTCCACGACTCGTCGTTCTCGAGCACCACCATCTTGAAGCTGTTCCACGGCTTGACTGTGCCGGTCAGCGTCCCAGCATAGGCGCCCTCCGGCTTGCCGGCGGCAGGCGGCGGGTTCGTGCCTGAGCCGTCATCGCCATTCCCGCCACCGCCACCGCCACCGCCGCAGGCAGCCAGAGCGGCCAAGGCCGCATATGCGGCCATGCGGCCGACCCAACGTTGCATGAGTTTCCCTCCCAATGGGCAAAGCGCGGGATTATCGATTTGGCTGCCCGAAGGCCAGCGCCGAAGCTGGAAGAATGTCCACCGACCGAGAATTCAGTCCAGCGTCACTCCGATCTTGCGGATGATCGGCCCCCAACGCTTCTGTTCGGCCTCGACCACGTGCCGGAAGTCGGCCGCGCTGCCGCCGACGGGCGTCAGGCCTTGCGAGTCCAGGGCGGTGCGCACGGCCGGTTCGGCCAGCACGGCGTTGACGTCGGCGTTGATCTTGGCGATCACGGCCGCGGGCGTGGCGGCCGGCGCGAACAGGCCGTTCCAGGCCATCGATTCGACGGCCGGATAGCCGGCCGAGGCCAGCGTCGGCAGCTCCTTCAGCGACTCCACCGGCTGCGCGCTGCTGACGGCGATCAGCCGTACCTTGCCCGAACGCACATGCGGCAAAAGCGCGGGGGCCACCATGAAGACCGCATCGGCCTCGCCCTGTGCGACGGCAAGGGCCGCGGGCGGCGAGCCGTTGAAGGGGATGTGCGTGGCCTGGAAGCCGGCCTCGGCCATGAACAGTTCCATCGTCAGATGGGCCGAGCTGCCGTTGCCGAGCGAGGCGTAGTTCACCGCGCCGTGCGCTGCCTTGGCCCACTCGACGAATTCCTTCACCGTCTTCGCGGGCACCTTGGCCGCGTTGACCGCGAGCACGTTGGGCTGCGAGGTCGTCATCACGACCGGCGCCAGGTCGCGCGCCGCGTCGTAGGGCATCTTGCGGTAGAGGAAGGGCGCGAAGGCGACGGGGCCGTTGAACGACAGCGTCAGGGTGAGGCCATCGGGCGGGGCCTTGGCGGCCACGTCGGTGCCAATGAGACCGCCGGCGCCGGGGCGGTTGTCCACCACCACCGGTTCGCCCCAGCGGGCTGCGAGGCGCTCGCCGAGCAGGCGCGCGACGATGTCCAGCGAGCTGCCGGCAGGCGCCGGCACGGCGATGTGCACCGGCTTGGAGGGCCAGTCCGCGGCGCGCGAGGCGAGGGGAAAGGCGGCCAGGGCCAGCAGGCCGCCGACGGCGCGCCGCCGGCGTAGGGAGCGAGGGGAAGTCATGCGGCGATTGTCGATCGCCGCGGCCTCGCCGATTCGCTACTGCTTGCGGCCGTTGAAGGTCCCCTGGCCCTTGCCGTTGGACTGGCGCCAGGTGCCGACGACCGAGCCGCTGCCCTGGTCGATCATGCCGGTGAACTGCGCGCCGCCGGCCTGGCCGGTGCCGCTCATCACCATCGAGCCGCTGGCGTTCGCCGTGCCGGTGATCGACAGGCTCTGGCCGCTGGAGGACTGGCCCACGCCCGAGATGCGACCGTCGGCCGCCACCAGCACCGAGAACACGCCGCTGTCGGCGCCGCTGTACTGGCCGGAGAAGGCACCGACCATCATGGCCGGCAGGGCGCCACCGGACTGTGCGACCTGCGTCGTCTGCACCACCGGCTTGGCTGCCGCGGCGCCGCCGCCGGTGGCCTGGATCGAGTTGGCCGCGTTCTGCTGAGCGGCGACCGAGGTGCTGCGGATCAGCTGCGGCTTGTTGCGGATCTGGACGACGATCTTGTTGAAGTTGTCCAGCAGGCTGGCCGCGATCAGCTTGCCTTCCGGCGTCTTGCTGTAGCCGCCGCCCGAGGCCCAGCCCAGGCCGCCCCAGCCCCAGCCGCCGAGCGCGAAGTTCATCTTGCTGGCCTTGCCTTCGGCGCTGGCGACCTGGATGCCGGAGCGCACGTCGGCCACCAGCAGCGTGGTCTCGGCCTCCTTGAACTGCACGCCGCCGGCCAGGCCGCCGATCTGGCCGAGCACGCCGCCCGCGCGGCCGAGCAGGCCTCCTACCGCACCGCCCACGCCACCCGTGTCGGCGCTGAACTGCACCGCGGGCGTCATCACGAAGTCGGCGGCCTGCATCTGGCCGCCGCCGATGTTGGAGCCGCTCTGAAGCTGGCCACCAGAGGCCAGGGCGCGCTCCTGCTGCATGTTCTGCATGGCCACGCCTCGCTCGACCACCGCGAAGCAGCCGGACTCCTGCGCGATCATGCGCAGCATCGTGCTCGGCGAGCCGAGGTGGTAGCGGCCCAGGCTGGCGAGCACGTAGTCTTGCGGCTCGGCCACCGCCAGGCTGCCCATCTCGCGGTCGCACTTCTCCACCGTGGGCTGCTCGTCCGCCGCCCAGGCCCCCGTCGCGGCCAGCAGCAAGGCGGCCAGCGTGGTCAGGCTTCGCTTCATCGGTCTCTCCACTTGTCGGTCATGTCCACAAAGACGCAAGCCGGGCGCGGGCCCGGCTTGACGCACCGGCCGGCGCGCTCGAAGCGGCGCCGGCGAGGCTGCAACGCGAAGTCTAGCGGTGCCAATGGCGTGCTCGCGCCAACCCCCCACGATCAGAGCCCAGGCTGACGCAGATCCTCCCAAATGGCGTGCGCGGATCCGGCTTCGCCGGTCCCGCGGCGCGACCCCCAGGACCTTGAAAAGGCCCTCAGCGGGCCCTGGGGGCAGCCCCCGGAAGGGGGCGTGGGGGCTCACGGATACAGACCGCGCTCTTCCCGAGCGGCGAGGATGCGCTCGCACGCGACCGCGAAGGTCGCGGTGCGCAGCGTGATCTTGTGCTGGTCGGCGACGTCCCAGATGCGGCGCAGGGCGCCGACCATGATCTTGTCGAGCCGCAGGTTGATCTCGTCCTCGGTCCAGAAGAAGCTGGAGAAATCCTGCACCCACTCGAAGTAGGAGACGGTCACGCCGCCGGCATTGCAGATCACGTCGGGCACGACGAGGATGCCGCGGTCGGCCAGGATGTCGTCGGCCGCCGACACGGTCGGGCCGTTGGCGCCTTCGAGCACGAGCTTCGCCGTGGTCCGGCGAGCACGGTCCGCGGTCACCTGGCCCTCCAGCGCGGCAGGGATCAGGATGTCGCACTTGACGTCCCAGAACTCCTCGTTGCCCATCGGCTCGGCGCCCTTGAAGCCGGCCACGCCGCCGGTGGCCTTGACGTGCGGGATCAGCTCGGCGAGGTCGAAGCCGCTGCCGTTGTAGATGGTGCCGGTGTGGTCCTGGGCGGCGACGATCTTCGCGCCGGCCTGGGCGAACAGCTCGGCGGCCGAGGAGCCCACGTTGCCGAAACCCTGCACGGCCACGCGGGCGCCGCTGAGCTCGAGGTTGATGCGGCGGGCCGCTTCCCGGCCGGTGACGAACACGCCACGGCCGGTGGCCCTCACGCGGCCCAGCGAGCCACCCAGGTGGATGGGCTTGCCGGTGACGACGCCGGTCGCGGTGGCGCCGGTGTTCATCGAGTAGGTGTCCATCATCCACGCCATGATCTGCGGGTTGGTGTTCACGTCCGGCGCAGGGATGTCCTGCTGCGGCCCGATGATGATGCCGATCTCGCTGGTGTAGCGGCGCGTCATCCGCTCCAGCTCCTTGTTCGACAGCAGCTTCGGGTCGACGCGGATGCCGCCCTTGGCGCCGCCGTAGGGCAGGTTCACCGCGGCGTTCTTGATGCTCATCCAGGCCGACAGCGCCATCACCTCTTCCAGCGTGACGTCCGGGTGGTAGCGCACGCCGCCCTTGCCGGGGCCGCGGGACATGTTGTGTTGCACGCGATAGCCCTCGAAGTGGGCAACGGTGCCGTTGTCGAGTTCGATGGGGATGTCGACGATGAGCGCGCGCTTGGGGCGCTTGAGGGTGTCGACCCAGCGGGCCAGGTGGCCGAGGTAGGGCGTGACGCGATCGACCTGCGACAGGTAGGTGCCCCAAGGGCTGTCGGCGGTCGGGTGGACGAAGGAAAGCGGGCTGGTCATTTCATGACTCCATGAGTTGAGGGCGGCGGCGTTCGTGTGTGAGCACAGAAGGCCGTCGCGACATGGGGGCGCACTCTAGGGCCGGCAGGGCCGAATAAATCTCGGAGCTGCATGCATTTTTTGCATGACCCTCGCCGGCTTCGCTCATGGCCCCCGGTTCTCGGCCGCTCCTACACTGCCCGGCATGTCGCACGAAACTCCCTCACTTCCCGTCGCCTTCATCGGCGGCGGCAACATGGCCAGCGCCCTCATCGGCGGGCTGATCCAGTCGGGCCACGCGCCTTCGGCGATCCGCGTCGTCGAGCCGTTGGCAGCGCAGGCCGCAAAGCTGCGCGAGCGTTTCGGCGTGAGCGTCGACGAGGCGGCAGGGCCCGCGCTGGCCGACGCGGGCCTGGTCGTCTGGGCCATCAAGCCCCAGCTGTTCCGCGAGGCGGCCACGCCCTGTGCGGCGCACGTGCGCCAGGCCCTGCAGTTGTCGGTGATGGCCGGCATTCGCATCGGCGCGATCGAGGCAGCCACCGGCAGTGCACGCGTCGTGCGCAGCATGCCCAACACGCCGGCGCTGGTCGGTCGGGGCATGTCGGGGTTGTTTTCCAGCGCGGCCGTCACCGTCGAGGAACAAGTACAGGTCGAACGGCTGCTGCAGCCCACCGGCGCGCTGCTTTGGGTGGAGCGCGAGGAGCTGCTCGATGCGGTGACTGCCCTGTCCGGTTCGGGGCCGGCCTACGTCTTCTATTTCCTCGAGGCGATGATGCGTGCGGGGGTCGAGTTAGGTCTTTCGGCAGATCAGTCGCGCCGCCTGGCCGTGGGCACTTTCGACGGCGCGGCCGCGCTCGCGGCGCAAAGTGCCGATGCTCCCTCGGTCCTGCGCGCCAACGTCACCTCCAAGGGCGGCACGACGCACGCCGCCATCACCACGCTGGACGAGCGCGGCGTGATGGATGCCTTCGTGCAGGCGCTGCATGCAGCGGCGCGCCGCGCGAAGGAGCTCGGCGACGAGTTCGGCGGCTGAGCGGGCCATGGCCGGCTGCCTGATCGATCACCTGACCATCACGGCCCCCACGCTGGAGGCGGGAGCGAAGCTCGTCGAAGGCGCCCTCGGCGTGTCGGCCCAGCGCGGCGGCCAGCATCCACGCATGGGCACGCACAACCTGCTGCTGCGCCTGGGGGATGCGATGTTCCTGGAGGTCATTGCGACCGATCCCGCCGCGCCGGCGCCGCCTCGCCCACGCTGGTTCGCGCTCGACGAACTTGCGGCCGATGCGGCGCCCGGGCTGTCTTGCTGGGTCGTGCGGACGTCGAACATCCGCGACACGGCGGCCGCGGCCACGGAGCCTCTGGGGACTGTGGAGCCCATGTCGCGCGGCGCGTTGAACTGGCTGATCACCCTGCCCGAGGATGGGCGTCCTCCGCTCGGAGGCGTGGGGCCGGCATTGATCGAATGGCACACCGAGGCCCATCCGGCCATGGGGCTGCAGGACCTGGGTTGCCGCCTGGCCGGCTTCGAGCTGCTGCACCCGCAGCCGCGTCGCGCCGAGGCGCTGCTCGTGAGCCTGGGATTCAACCCGCAAGGTGTGAAAGTGGAGATCGTCGAAGCGCCGCACCCGGCGCTGCGGGCCCGGATCCTGACCCCCCAGGGCTTGCGGACCCTGGCCGCCTGATCAGCCGGGCAACTGGGTGAGCGCCAGGGCCGTGCCGGCGAAGACTGCGAAGCCGACCCAGTGGTTGAGGCGGAAAGCCTTGAAGCAACCCTCGCGCTCGCGGTCGCGGATCAGGGTGTAATGCCAGGCCGCCTGCAGGGCGCCGACGGTGATGCCCACCCAGACCAGCCTCGGCACGCCCAGCGTGGTGGTGACCCAGCCCCAGCTGACGAGGTAGACCGCATAGAAGGCCATCACCGCGGCCACGTCGAAGCGGCCCAGCGTGATGGCCGAGGTCTTGATGCCGATCTTGAGGTCGTCGTCGCGGTCGACCATGGCGTATTCGGTGTCGTAGGCGAGCACCCAGAACAGGTTGATGGCCAGCAGGCACCAGGCGTGCCAGGGCACCGCCGCCCCTATGGCGGCGAACGTCCAGTACTTGCCGCCCTGCACCGCGGCAAAGGCCATCGGGATGCCGAAGCTGAACGCCACGCCCAGCACCGCCTGCGGCATCGAGACCAGGCGCTTGGCGTACGGATAGCCGATGGCCACCGCCAGCGCGGCGAAGGACAGCAGGATGGTCGGCGGGTTGGTGGTCAGCACCAACGCGAAGGCCGCCAGCGCCAGCACGGCCCCCAGCAACAGGGCCTCGCGGGCCGGCAGCGCACCGCTGGTGACGGGGCGGTTGGCGGTGCGCTTGACGTGCTTGTCGAACTCGCGGTCGGCCACGTCGTTCACGCAGCAACCCGCGCTGCGCATGAGGATGGTGCCGAGCACGAAGACGACGAGCAGGTGCCAGCCCGGGAAGCCATCGGCGGCAATCCACAGCGCGGCCAGCGAAGGCCACAGCAGCAGCAGCCAGCCGGCGGGCCGGTTCCAGCGGATCAGGTCGAGGTAGAGCGACAGGCGCGAGCGCCGCGGGGCAACGGGGAGTTCAGTGGCGGTGGCCATGGGCCTGGATTGTCGCGCCGGCGGGCTGGCGCAGCGGCGAGTCGTGTCGCCACAAACGGTGCTCGGCCAGGTAGTGCGCGAAGACCAGCCACAGCGACAACGCGACCGGCACCACCGGCGCGAGCAGCAGCACCAGCAGGCTGGCCAGCGGCCACAGCCACGGCCCGGGACGCCGGCCGGCCAGGCCGAGGAGGCGGTAGAGCCGGTTCGCGCCCGGGTGCGTTGCTTCCCTCGCATTGGCCAGGGACGCATAGAAGAGGAAGGCACTGACGTCGTGAACCAGGCGCAGCAGCACGATGCCGAGCAGCGGGTAGCCGGCCAGGACCATCGCCCACGCGCCTGCGATGGTGAGTTGCAAGGCCAGCAGCGCGCGCAGATCGCCACCGCACTGCCGCGCCGCCCAGGCCAGAAGGGCCGCCAGCGGGGTGGACAGGCACAACAGCACGCCCGCGGCCTGCAGCCAGTTGGCCGGCGTGTCCACCAGGGTCCAGCCCGCCTCGCCGCCCACCGCCAGGCCGGCCGCCACGCCGACGGCGGCCAGCAGTGCGCGCCAGGCGTGCGCTGCCAGCGCCCAGGCCTTGGATCCCAACAGCCCTGAGCGCCCGAGCGCCTGCCCGAGCGCCAATCCGCTCTGCTGGCCCACCACGTGGACCATGGTCCAGCCGACGACCAAGCTGTCGGTCGACGGTTGGCCGACGAAGGGTGCCACGGCCAGCGCGGCCAGGGCCGCCCAGCCCAGCGACGGGCGCAGCACCGGCGCGCAGGCCCGCGCCTGCGCCGGGTCGGCGAAGGCGAAGAAGCTGGCCAGGATGTGCGGCATGCCGAACACCAGCGCGTAGCCCGGGATCAGGGCCGGCGAGGCCGGCGTCCAGGTGCGCAGCGACCGGTCGAGGACGGTGGTGTCCAGCAGCACGGCGGCCCCCATGAGCGGCCCGGCGAGGTACACCGCCAGCAGCCACGAGCGCCGCGGGACGTCCATGCCGATGCGGGCCGGCGAAGCTTCAGCGAGCCGGCGGCACCCGCGCCAGCTCGGCTTGCAGCGCCGCGATGTTCGCCCGTGTCCGGCCCAGGGCGGCCGCGTCCGCGCCGGGGCCCTGGCTCAGGGCCTGAGCCAGCAGGGACTGCTCGTGCCGCAACTCGTCCTCGAGGATGCGCCGGCGCTCGGACGCGCCATCGCTGTCTCGCCAGCGAGCCGCCGGGGGGGTGCCGCTGGGACCGACCCTGGGGGCAGGCGCCGCCTCGCAGCCAGGCTGCGGCGCCTCGCGGCCACCGACGATCCACTCGACGCCGCCCCGGCGGCACACGGCCGCGTCCGTTCCCGCGGCCATCGCCTGGCTCACCGGCACGGTGGCCAGCGCCCAGCAGGCCACAGCCTGCCATCGGACCGGCCGCATGGCTCAGCCGCCGTTGGTGACCATCACGTAGGCGAGGCGGCCCATGTCGTCCTCGATCGTGATCGGCATGTTGGTCATGCACACGCCGTTGATGAAGGTGATGGTGAAGCCCTCGCCACTGTTCTCCAGCCGCGACTTGTCCAGCTGCATGCCGGTGGGCACCGAGTTCGCCAGCTTGTAGGGCGGCTGGCCGCCGTAGACGTGCACCACCGGCCCGACGCCGACGGCGCAGCTGTCTTCCGATCCCACGGTGACCGCCGTCGGCGCCACCTCCAGCGCGTCCGCCGGGCCGGATTCGTTGCCCCCTCCACCGCAGGCGGCCACTAATGCCGCGGCCGTGCTTGCCGCCAGGCAAGCGGCCTTCCGTTTCCATGGGTTCGACAACACTTGATCCTCCACTCTTCGGTTGTTCACGACGACTTCTCGGCCCGCGTCTGCATCTGCACGATGGCGAAGCTCTCGATGGGGATGCGGCCGTGCAGGTAGTACTTCAGGCATTCCTGCGACACCGGCCCGAAGACCGTCTGCCAGATCTTCACGTCACCGTAGGCGTCGACACCGACCGAGCCGCCGCACATCACGCGCGACAGCACGCCCGAGATCAGCGGCACCTTCAACTCGTAGCCGTAGGTCACGCGCACCTTCAGCAGGTTGGCGTCCCGGATGTTCATCTTCGAACGCGTGCCGACGTCGAGCGAGCGCCACTCCAGGTTGTCGTTCGGGATGTAGGTCACGCGGGCCTTCGGATCGCGCACGCCGAAGTCGGTGAAGGCATCGGGCGAGGGATTGAGGACCTCGACCTCGGCCGCCCAGGGCCGGGCCAGCGGGACGTTGTCGAGCTTGGCCTTGAGATAGGCCTTGGCCAGCCGGCTCAGGTCGTTGCCGTCGGTGCTGTCCTGGTAGAAGGGTGACAGGCCGCGGATCACCGCTTCGCGCATCACATCCTTGCTGGCGTTGTGCGTGGCGCCCACGCGGGCCGCCATGAAGGCGGCGTGGTTCAGCGTGAGCTTGGCCATGTAGACCAGGCCGGTCTGGATCAGGCCGAGCACGAACAGCGTGGCCAGGGGGAAGACGATGACGAACTCGACCAGCGTGATGCCGCGCTGACGCAGGCGTTGGATTCGCTTCATGGCGGGATCGATCCTCCGTGGGGCGTTTGGACAGGGCGCGGCCACCAGGCGATCAGCGCCAGCAGCGCGCCCAGCAGCAGCGGCGCGACGGCCAGCGCCTCGGCGTGGCGCTGGTACGCGGTCGTGCCGTCGCGCGGCGTCAGGGTCACGGCGAGGCGCTCCGCTCGCTCCTGGTTCGCGGCCTGGGCCTGCACGCGGCCATCCGGCCCCACGAGGACCGTGGGGCCGCCCTGGCTCACGCGCAGCAGCGGCTTGCCCGCCTCGAGGGCGCGCAGCCGGGCCAGGCCGAGCATCTGCCGGCGATACAGGGCGCTGTCGATCCACGCGTCGTCGGCGATGTTGGCCAGCCAGCCGGCACCTTGCGCCCTCTCGGCCTGCGTCAGAGCGAAAGCGAGCTCGTGGCAGATGGACACGCCGACCGTCGTGCCCGCCACGAAAAGGGGGGCGGTCAGCTCCGGCGGCCCGCTGCGCTGCCCCTCGCGCACCCGCTCGAACAGGCGCGCGTAGACGGGGCCCAGGGTCTGCGCCCACGGCAGGTACTCGCCCCCCGGGACCAGCCGCTCCTTCGCGTACAGCGACTGGCGCTCGGGAGAGAGCTGCACCACCGCGTTGGCCAGGTGCACGCCTTCCTGGTCTCGCACGAGGTGCGGCATGCCGACGAGCAGGTGGACGCCGCGCTGGCGGGCGCGGCGCAGCAGGTCGCCCCAGCGGTTGTCATCACCGTTTCGTGGCGGCGGCTCGGGGAAGAAGGTCTCCGCGGTGACCAGCAGGGTGCCGGCGGGCGAGGCATCGATGGCGGCCTCGAGCTGCTGCAGCGCCTCGTCGCGGAAGCTTCTCGTCCAGCGCTTGCCGCGCTCGGCGGGAGGCTGGACCGCCGCCACGCCGAGCGATCCGGCCACTTCGGCCATCGGCGGCTCCGGCCAAGCCGCGCACGCGGCGGCCAGCAGCAGCGCCGGCACGGCTGTGCGCCACGCGGCACGCCATGCGCCGCTGGCCTGCTGCCACACCGCAAGCGCGGCGAGGGCCGACCAGGCCAGCAGCAACATGCCGAATCCCGCGCCGCCCACCGATGGCACGAGGGCCCGAGCGCCGGGCAACTCGACGAAGACCACGCCCAGGCTGGCATAGCCACTGCCCCACCAGCCGAACTGGCGCAGCGACTCCGCGGCGGCGACGGCCAATGCCCAGCGCGATGCCAGCACGCTGGCTCGCCGGCGGTGGCTGCCGCCGAGCGGCGCGAGGAGCCACCAGGCGGCCAGCAGCGGCAGCAGCTGCACGGTGACCATCACGAGCACGACGAGCAGCTGCCACGCGAGAGGCTCGCTCTCGCGCACCGCGAGCGCCACCCAGCCCTGGCCGGTGAAATGCCAGGCCGCCCAGCCGACGGCCAGCGCCACCGTCCCCAGGACCGCGGAGCGCCGCGCGGTCATCACCACCAGCCAGCCCCAGGCCACGAGGGCTGCCAAGGCCGCCGGCCACAGCCGCGGCCACGCCGCCGCCAGGCCGATCAGGCCGCCGCACCCGGCGGCGAGCGCCAGCAGCCACAGCGCCACGCTGTCCAGCCAGCGACCGGGCGATGAGCGGATCGCCTCCGCGCCGCCTGTCGCAGCCTCGTTGGCCAGCGTTGCGTGCACCTGTTCCTCCCTGGAGCCATCTGCGTCGTGGCGCGCGAGTCTCAGGTCGCTGGCGTGACAAATCAAGCGCAAAGCGTGACGTGCATCACTCCATAAAACGTTTTACGTCGCGTTGCACTATCGAAGGTGTTAGGGGGATGTCTTGGGTCGGACGGCTGAAATAAGGTGCCCACGGCGAACCCGGACGGACGGGTCGCCACCCCGGTTCCCACCCAGGGCCGGCACCTCGAGCCGCTGTGCCTGCAGATGGGGCAACGGCCCGCATCAACCACGCTAGTGAGGAGTTCCTTCCATGAAGCTGTTCGACACCTCGTCGCTGCGGCATGCCCGCGGCCAGGGAATGACCGAGTACATCATCATCGTGGCCCTGATCGCCGTCGCGGCGATCGGCGTCTACAGCTACTTCGGCAAGACGGTGCGCAACCAGTCGGCAGCGATTGCCGCCGCGGTCGGCGGCGCGGACAAGGAAGCACGCGATACCAACAAGGCCGGCACCGACGCCGGCAAGGGTGCGACCTCGATCTCGAACCAGGCCGCCGGTCTCGACAATTTCACGAACGACGCGAAGAAGCAGTAACGCAAGGGTGCGCTGCAGGCGCGGCGCCGCCTCTTCGGCGGCCCGCCGCCTGGCGCAGCAAGGGAGTTTTCTCAGATGTTCACGCGGCGAGCCCTCGTCCGCCTGGGGTTGCTGGCCGGATGGCCGGCGCTGGCCTGGTCCGTGGCCAAGCCCGCGGCACTGCCGCCCGCGCTGGCCGACCTGGCCTACCCGGGCGCCGTCCTGAACCAGGAGCAGGATCCGGCCAACACGGCCAACAAGACCTACCGCGCCGCCGGCGCGCTGCCCTCGGGCGCGACGCAGGTTCAGGCCTTCCAGGGCACGCGGCTGTTCGACATGCGGCTGCCGGGCGACCCCGGTGACAGCGCCACCGAACACAAGCGCATCGTCGACCTGCTCAAGCACTACGACACCAAGGTTGCGCAGGCCGGCGGCAAGCGTTTGAACACCGGCTTCGACCCGGGCGCGTGGACGGACGTCAACGCGCGCATGGTCCTTTACAGCCGGCCCACGCCCGAGGGCGAGGTCAGCTTCGGCCTGTGGATCCAGGACGGCGGCATGACCCACTGGCTGATGCTGTTTCCGAGCGCCGACACGCGCGCGCCGGCGAAGCAGGACGAGCTCGCGACACGCCTGGCCAACTTCGGCCGCGCGCCGCTGTACATCCTGTTCGACACGGGCAAGGCCGACCTGAAAGCCGATGGCGTGTCGGCGGTGCAGCAGATCGCCGGCCTGATGAAGGCGGCGCCCGACTGGAAGCTCTCGATCGAGGGCCACACCGACAACGTCGGCCAGGCGCCGGACAACCTGAAGCTGTCGCAGGCGCGGGCCGAGGCGGTGATGAAGGCCGTCGTGGCCCAGGGCATCGATGCCAGGAGGCTCAGCGCCGTCGGCCGCGGCCAGACGCAACCGGTGGCGGACAACGGCACGGAACCCGGGAGAGCGAAGAACCGGCGGGTCGAGCTGGTCAAGCTCGGCTGAGGAAGGCCAGGCAAGAGCCTTCCCGGCATCGAACGAAAACGCGGTGCAGGCCCGCCGTTCCATGGCGGGCAGGCAGGGGAGTCGACAAGTGACGAGCTGGAGTGCAAGAACGGCGATCGCCGCCGCGCGACACGCCCGCGGCCAGGCCCTGATCTGGCTGCTGGGCACCCTGGTCGCCTGCGCGGCCATCCTCTACGGCGTCTTCAACACCGCGCAGATCACGGTCGCCAAGCAGCGCACCGTGAACGCGGCCGATGCCGGTGCGCTGGCCGGTGCCACGGTGCAGGCGCGCGTGCTCAACCTCGCCGCCTACAACAACCGCGCGATGATGGCCAACGAGGCCTTCCTGATCCAGATGCTCAGCATCGAGAGCTGGCTGCAGTACTTCGGCACCACGGCGGACAACTTCGGCACCCTGGCCGAGCTGATCGGCGTGTTCGTGCCGCCGGTCGAGGCGATCGGCCAGTTCCTCGACAAGATGGGCGACGTGGCGGACAAGATCCACGACGGCCTGGCCAAGGCCAACAACCTCATCATCAAGGCGATCGAGCTCGAGAAGAAGGCGATCTACGCGGCGCACACGGTGGTCATCAAGGCCGGCGGCCTGCTGGCCGAGGATGCGGCGAGCAAGATCGTCGAGGCCAACCGCACGCAGTGGGGCACGCACGAGGACATAGGCGTCGAGATCGACAAGCGGCCCGGCGTGCGCGCCGCCACCTTCGGGCTGAACGAGAAGGACTGGCTGGCCTTCACCACCAGCTACACCGGCAACAAGCGCACCGACGCGAAGGAGATCCTGCTGAACTCGCGCGACCGTTTCTCCGCCGACCGCCCGGGCGCCTGGTGGACCAACCTCAACCTGGGCCTCGTGGGCACCGAGAAGCGCGGCGGCTCGCAGCTCAAGGGCTTCGACCGCTGGGAGACGCAGGACACGCTGGAAGTCTGGGAGAAGGTGCCCTGCAAGTCCGGCATGTGCAAGGAGTACCAGCCCATCGGCTGGGGCCGCAGCAACGCCGACAAGAACGGCGGCAACGGCGACGTCTGGGAGCCGAACCGCGCGGCACAGAAGTTCGCCTACGAGCAGGCCGAGAGCCACAGCGGCTGGAGCGGCGTGCCCAATGTCTACGACATCAAGGACAAGTCCGCCAAGGCGCGCCCGGCGCTGGGCATCGACTTCATCGTCGCCACCCGCCGCGTGCGCACCGCCACGCTGACCACCCACCAGATGGGCATCGGCCTGGACGTCGGCGCCAACACCGGCGGGGCCGACATGGCCGAGCGGCTGGAGGCCGACCAGTACACCGCGATAGGCAAGGCCCGGGTGTTCTTCGAGCGGCCGCAGCGCGGCCTCGCCAACGACTTCACCGCCCGCGGCCTGTGGCGCGACGACTCCGCCAAGGAGTACGGCTCGCTGTTCAGCCCTTACTGGCAGGCCCGCCTGGCGGACCTGACGCCCGCCGAAAAGATCGGCCTGATGACTTCGATGGGCATGGTGCCCGACAAGGCCCTGTACACCCCTGGAGGCCAGCGCTGATGCCCGTGTCGTCGTTCCCTTCTCTGCTTGCTCTGGCCGCCGTGCTGGCCTGGTCGCCTGTTCTTGCGCAGGAGGTGAAGGACAGCAGCAATCCGCTGCACCTGCGCCGCGTCGGCCATGGCAACGTGGCGGGCCTGAAGCTGAACATCGGGGCCAGCATCGAGGCCTGCCGCACGGCCAAGAAGCTGCCGTTGAACGCGCCCAAGGTCCTGCCGCCGGACGACTACCTGGCCAAGCTGGTGACGGCCGAGGAGGAGGAGTTCTTCGAGGGCGGCCGCTGGGCCCAGTACGGTACCCAGCGCAGCGTGCTGGCCGATCCGGCCAGCAGCGACTGCCGGCTCGCGCTGTTCACCTCGCGCGGCGTGCGGATAGAGCAGACCTGCGAGAGCCGCTACAGCGCGGTGATGCCCACGACCCAGGAGATGGCCGACCCCGAGGATCCCAAGCCGCCCAAGGCCGAGGTGAGCAGTGGCCCCGGCGGCAACTGCCGCAAGAAGCCCAAGGCCCTGCCCACGCAAGGTCTGCCCACCGAGAACGCCGGCGAAGGGACGCCTTGCGTCTGGTTCGCCGATGCGACCGCCGCGATGATGCGCACGGCCGGCCTGAAGTCACCCGGCCACGACACCAAGACACTCGACTTCTGCCTCTATGCACGCCAGCCCGAGTACTTCTGGCGCGGCCACGTGCGGCAGGTGGTGCTCAAGTCCAGCGGCTCGGACGAATCGCTCGCCGGCAACGACATCAGCGAGATCTTCGGTGAGACGCGCGGCCACTTCAACCAGCAACTGGCCGAGTTCTCGGACGGCAAGCCGATCGCGCCCGATCGTTTCACGCGCGCCGGGGCCGAGGCGTTCCTGAACCAGCCGGCGAAGACGCCGCTGAAACCGTGAGGAGAGGTTCGATGGCTTTGCATCCGCCGTGCCTGCGCATCCAGCGCGGCCAGTCCATCGCCGAGTTCCTCGTGGGCCTGGCGGTCCTGACGCCGCTGTTCTTCGCCATCGCCTATGCCGGCAAGTACGGCGACCTGCAGCAGACGACCACCCAGGCCAGCCGTTATGCGGCCCTGGGCCGCGCGATGGAGCCGTCCGAAGGCCGCCTCGCCGGCTCGACCATCGAGGACCAGATGCGCACCCGCTTCTTCCTCGCCGGCGACTACCTGCACAACGGCCGCATCCAGAGCGACGACAGCGTGGCGGGCCTCACGACGGACAAGGGGCAGGCCGAGCTGTGGCAGGACCTGTCCGGCAACCCGTTGCTGAGCCGGCCGGACAAGATCACGCTGCAATGGGGGGACACCGGCCTCGGCAGCGGCGGCGTCGAAAAGGCCATGGGCGTGATGACCAAGTCGGCCGGCAAGAGCTATCCCGGTGGCCAGGTGGCCAGGGTCGAGGTCACGCTGGCCAACAAGCTGGACCAGATCAACGCGAGCCCCAAGCCCATCGTGATCGCCGCCGCCACCGCGGCCGCGGGCAACGGCCTGGGCAGCTCGGGCTCGCAAGGCACGCGCGACGCCGCCGCGACGATCGTGCCCACCTCGCACATCCCCGGCGCGCTCACCGGCTTCCTCGAGAAGGCGATGGGCCTGTTCGAACCCGAGGGACCGAAGATCGGCTGCATCAAGCCCGACGTGGTGGCCACCAACCGGTTGGACGGCGCGGCCGACAACAGCCAATGCAAGTAGCCACGCATCCCGCGGTGCGTGCCGGCCTGGCGGCTGGCGCAGCCCTCGGCGCCACGCTGGCGGCCGCGGCACCGGCCTGGCCCGAGGTGCCACCGCCGCCGCGGGCCGAGCTCGTCGAATGGGTGGCGCGCGACGCGGTGGTCAACGGCCTGCCCACGCGCATCGAGCGCTTCGAGACCGAGCTCACGCCGAACGAGGTGCTGGCCTTCTACCGCCAGCGCTGGGGCGGCGCCGCTGCCGGTGCGCCGCGAGAGACGCAATCGGGCGACTGGCGCGCCTTGTCCACCCTGATGCCCGGCGGCTACCAGATCGCGGTGCAGGTCAAGCCCCGCAGCCCGTCCGGCACCGAGGGCCTGATCAGCGTGGCGGCTTTCCGCGAAGCCCGGCGCGACCCGGTCCCGACAACGTTGCCACGCTTCGGCGACACGCGGGTGGCGCAGGTCACCGAATCGACCGACGGGCCGCAGCGCAGCCAGCTCGTCAGCATGGTCAGCACCGAAAGCTTCGACGTGAACGTCGCCCGCTGGCGCGGCGAGTGGCAGCGCCGCGGCTGGCAGCTCGCCTTCGAGCAGCAGCCGGCGGTGGGCAGCGATGGCGTGCGCACCTGGCTCGCGAGCTTTGCCAAGCCGCCGCAGTCGATCGACCTGGCGCTGGCCTGGCGGCCCGCCGACCGGCGCTCGTACATCACCGCCAACCTGCTCGGCCCGGCCGAAGGGAGCGCGCCATGAAGGCATCGCGGCGTCACGTGCTGGCGCGCCGTGCCGCGTCCCGCGGCCAGGCCCTGGTCGAGTACATCGTCATCGCCTCGGTGCTGGCGGCGGCCATGTTCACGGTCGAGTTCGGCGGCCGCACGGCGGCGCAATACCTGGCCGACATGATCCGCGCCTTCTTCCGCAACCTGAGCTACTTCATTTCGCTTCCCTGACCTTCCCACCTCGCGCTGTACGGACGCTGTCATGGCCATCGCCCTGCCCAAACCCAAGATCTCCAAGATCAACACCAACTGGCTCTTGCTCGGCGTCGCCCTGGCGCTCGGCGTCGGCGCGGTGGTGCTGAGCAACCAGCTCATCCAGCGCCGCATGAACCAGCTGGAGGAGGAGGCGCGCCGGGGACAGCAGACGGTGCCGGTCGTCGTGGCCAAGCGCGACATGGCGCGCGGCGACCCGATCACCGCCGACGCGATGGCCGTGCGGCAGGTGCCGCGCGAGTTCGTGCACGAGACGGCCGTGCGGCCCGGGGACTTTGGGTCCATCGAGCGCCAGCGCCTGGCGGTGCCGCTCAAGCGCGGCGAGATCCTGCTGCCGGTGCATTCCGAGGGCAACGGCAACCAGGTCTTCTCGGCCACGCTGAAGAAGGGCTGGCGCGCACTGACCTTCGAGGTCGATGCCGTCAACTCCATCTCCGGCATGCTGCGGCCCGGCGACCGCATCGACCTCATCTACACCGCCCGCGGCATCAGCGGCGGGCCGGCCGGCAGCGACGTGGACGTGACAGCGCCGCTGATGTCCAACGTGACCGTGCTGGCGACCGACCAGAGCGTGACCAAGCGCGACCTGGAGACCGGCAAGGAACGCTCGTTCTCCACCATCACGCTGGAGGTCTCGCCGCTCGACGCCGATCGCATCATCGTGGCCAAGGAGTCGGGGCGGCTGACGGCCGTTCTTCGCCACCCGGAGGACGAGAACGCCAACACGACACGTGCACTGACGGCGGCGAATTTGTCCGGCCGCGGCACGGCGCGCGAGACCAGTGGGCCTTCGGTCGAGTACATCGTCGGCGGCAACGGCCGCGGCGGCATGGCGGAGGTCCAGTGGCAGCTCGGCCGCCTGGCGGCCGGGGGTGGATCCGGTGGCGGCGGAGGTGGCGTCGTCGCCGCGGCCGCCCCGGCGGCCGCCGCGGCGCGCTGAAGGGCTGGCCGCTTGAACGCAGAACAAGACATTCGAAGAGGGAAGGAAGTCTCGTGTCCTTGTCGTTTGCCCCTTTGGCCGGCCGCGCCGGCCTCGCCGCCCTGGGCCTGGCCGCTTCGGCCGCGTTGTTCGCGCAGGGCGCGTCCACCAATCCGCCGCCCGCGACCCCGCCCGTGGTCGATCCAGGTGCCGGCCGAGGCCTCGTGAACCCACCAGCGGCCGCCGGCACGGTCATCGAGGCCACCAGGCCGGGCGCGCCCGCGCAGGCCACCCCTCGCGGGCCCAAGCCTCCGCCCATGCCGGTCATGGTCGAGAGCGGGCCGAAGCGAACCATGGCGGTCGGCGAGGTCGCCACCATAGGCCTGCCCGGCGTGGCGCGCATCGCCATCGGCAACGGGGCGCTGGTCAAGGCGACCGTCGTCGACGACCGCGAGATCGTGCTGCTGGCCGAGGCGGCGGGGCAAACGATCATGCACGTGTGGCTGCGCAACGGCCGCCAGATCAGCTACGAGCTGCAGGTGCAGGCCGTGCGCACCAGCCGCGTGCTGGAGGACCTGCAGGCCCTGCTGAAGGAGACGCCGGGCATCAGCGCCCGCCTCGTCGGCGAGCGCGTGGTGATGGAAGGCCGCTATCCGAACGCCGAAGCCGCGGCGCGGCTGAAGCTGCTCGCGACCAACTTCCCGCAGGTGCTCAACCTGGTGCCCGAGGCGGCTGCCGACGCCGACCCGCTGCAGCTCGAGCGCATGGTGCAGATCGACCTGCGGGTCGTCGAGGTGAAGAAGCGTGCGCTCGACCAGCTCGGCATCAAGTGGGCTCCCAACGCCAATGGGCCGGCGTTCGCCACCAATGCGCTCGGCTACAGCAACACCCCGTGGCGGCCGGCGGACAACGTCGGCATGCCGCCGGTCAACATCGCCCACCCGATCGCCACCTACCTCGGCCTGGCGACGCAGATCACCTCGGCGCTGAACTTCCTCGAGCAGAACGGCGATGCGTGGACGCTGGCCGAGCCCAGGCTGTCGTGCCGCAGCGGTGGAACGTCCGAGTTCCTCGCCGGTGGCGAGATCCCGATCCCCGTCGGCCAGGGCTTCGGCGTGGTGTCGGTGGAGTACAAGAAGTACGGCGTGATGATCGAGTTCAAGCCGGTCGCCGATGCGCAGGGCAACATCGATTCGCACCTGCTGATCGAGGTCAGCGAGCCCGACACGCGCAATGCCAACGGCGGCTTCATCGCCTTCGCCACCAACCGCACCGAGACGCAGGTCGCGCTCAAGCAGGGCGAGCCGCTGGTCATCTCGGGCCTGCTGCGGCAGAAGTCCGACAAGTCCACGGATGCCATCCCGGGCCTGGGCAAGCTGCCGTTCATGAGCCTGCTGTTCGGCGCGCGCGAGGCCCGCACCGAGCAGACCGAGCTGTTCGTCATCGCCACGCCGCGCGTGATCACGCCCCAGGCGGCTGCGAACCGCGCCGGCATCGAGCGGGCAGCCGAGATGGCCGCCGAGACCGAAGAGAACACCCGCGGCCGGCTCGAGCCGGCGAAGGCCGCCCCCGCGCCGTCCGAGCCGCCCGCCGAGCCGGCCGGCGGCACCTCGCGCGGCAGCCGTTGAACCAGGAGCCCCTCCCATGCTGACCATCGAAGTCGCCGCCAGTCCTGGCCAGCAGGGCAAGCCGGTGAAGGTGCATGCGCCACGTTGCGTGATCGGCAAGGATGCCGACTGCGAGGTCCCGCTGCCGGGTTGGCGGGTGAGCCGGCGCCACGCCGAAGTCTTCGTCTCCAACGACAAGGTCTTCGTGCGCGACCTCGATTCGACCTTCGGCACGCTGGTCAACGACCGCAAGTTGGAACAGGCGCATCCGCTGGGCGAGGGCGACGAGATCCGCATCGGCTCGCATTCGCTGAAGGTGCACTGGCACCGGCCTGGCAGCGATTCACAGGCCGGCGAAGGCGAGGCGCTTGCGCGCACACCGGCAGCCACGCCGCCCGCAGCACCCGAAGCGCCGGCACCCGCGGCACCGGCGGCACCGCCGGCAGCCAGCGAAGAGCACTACCGCGTCCGCAAGCTGCTGCACGACCGCCTGCTCGAGGCCTTCGACGTGCGCCGCACCGACACGCACCGCATGGCCGACGTCGACCTGCGCGAGCTCACCGAGAGGCTGATCCGCGATCTCATCCAGCGCCTGGCCGACGAGCTGCCGCCCGACCTGGACCGCCAGCAACTGCTCGAGGAAGTGCGAGATGAGGCGATCGGCCTGGGCCCGCTGGAGCCGTTGCTGGCCGACCCGAGCATCACCGAGATCATGGTCAACCGGCATGACGAGGTCTTCGTGGAACGTTCGGGCCAGTTGCAGCGCTGGCCGGCGGTCTTCACCAGCGACCGCGCGGTGCAGGGCATCATCGAGCGCATCGTGGCGCCCATAGGCCGTCGCATCGACGAGAGCTCGCCGATGGTCGACGCGCGGCTGAAGGACGGTTCGCGCGTCAACGCCGTGATCCCGCCGCTCGCCTTGAAGGGCCCGTCGATCACCATCCGCAAGTTCAGCAAGCGCAAGCTCGATTCGACCGACCTGCTGAAGTTCGCCTCGGCCAGCCCGGCGATGATCGAGTTCCTGCAGGTGTGCGTCGAGAAGCGCAAGAACATGCTCATCTCGGGCGGCACGGGCTCCGGCAAGACCACGCTGCTGAACATCCTGTCCAACTTCATCCCCCACGGCGAGCGCATCGTCACCATCGAGGACGCGGCCGAGCTGCAGCTGCACCACGCCAACATCGTCTCGCTGGAGGCGCGGCCGGCCAACATCGAGGGCAAGGGCCAGATCTCCATCCGCGAGCTGGTGAAGAACTCGTTGCGCATGCGGCCGGACCGGGTGGTGGTCGGGGAATGCCGGGGCGGCGAGGCGCTCGACATGCTGCAGGCCATGAACACCGGCCACGACGGCTCGCTGACGACCGCCCACGCGAACAGCCCGCGCGACATGCTGGCGCGGCTCGAGGTGATGGTGCTGATGGCCGGCATGGACCTGCCGGTGACGGCGATCCGCGAGCAGGTCGCCTCGGCCGTCGACATCATCGTGCAGCAGACCCGCTTCGCCTGCGGCACGCGCAAGATAACCAGCATCGTCGAGGTGACCGGCGTGGAGAGCGGCAAGATCCAGCTGCAGGAGGTGTTCGCCTTCGTGCAGACGGGCATCGATGCGCGCGGCAAGACCCAGGGCTACTTCACCGGCCGCGGCTTCGTGCCGGAGTTCTACGACGAGCTGGCAAGAATCGGCGTGCCGCTGGACCTGAACATCTTCAACGACGGCATGCAGCCCACCGCCGAGGCGCGGGAGCGGCGGTCGTGATCCTCGAACTCTCGCTCATCGCGCTGATGGTCTTCGGCGCCATGCTGGCGGCGCTGTGGACCCTGCGAGCCGCCTTCGGCCGCTGGCGCGAGATGTTCACCGAGAACGCCCGCGTGTCGATGGAGGACATGTTCCTGTTCATCGACCCGCGGGCGCTGTTCCGCGCCAACGTGGCGATCTTCCTGCTGCTGCCGCTGCTCGTGTGGCTGGCCACCGGCGTGATCGTGTTCGCGGTGCTGGCGGCGCTGGCCGGCGCGATCTTCCCGCGATTGGCGTGGGTGGTGATGCGCAACCGCCGCCAGCGCAAGCTGGTGCTGCAGCTGCCGGATGCGCTCACCATGATGGCCGGTTCATTGCGCGCCGGCGCCAGCCTGCAGCAGGCACTCGACATGGTGGTGAAGGAGACGCCCGCGCCGGTCTCGCAGGAGTTCTCCATCCTGCTGCGCGAGCAGCGCCTGGGCCTGGCGCTCGAGGACTCGCTGCGTGGCATGGCGCAGCGGCTGAAGGTGGAGGACATAGACCTCTTCGTCTCGGCCATGAGCATCGCCAAGGAGGTCGGCGGCAACTTGTCCGAGATCCTCGACCGCCTCGCCACGACCCTGCGCGCCAAGGCGGTGATGGAAGGCAAGATCCGCGCGCTCACCTCGCAAGGCAAGCTGCAGGGGCTGATCGTCGGTGCGCTGCCCATCTTCCTGGCCGGCATCCTCTACGTGATGGAGCCGGCGGCGATGATGCCGCTGTTCACCACGCTCTACGGCTGGGGCGTGATCGCCGCCGTCTTCGTGCTGCTGGCGATGGGCGGCTTCTTCATCAAGAAGATCGTCACCATCGACGTCTGACCCTCCGGAGCCTGAAGTGAACGACACCCTGCTCGTGGCCCTGCTTGCCGGCGTGGCGCTGTCGGTGGCCGCCTTCGCCGTGTGGCGGCTGGTGGTCGAGCTGGGCAGCGCGGAGACGATCTACCGCGACCGCCCGCCCTCGGGCTTTCGCTGGCTGTGGCCGGCGGTGAACATCTTCGCCAACACCTTCGGCTTCCTGCTGCGCGGCGAGCGCGAGGCGGCGCTGATGGCGCGGCTGCGCAAGGCCGGGCAGGAGTACGCCTTGACGCCCCAGCAGTTCTTCGGCGGCAAGATCGTCGGCGCGGTGCTGGGCGCGCTGGTCGGCTTCACCTTGTCCGGCGAAGGCGGGGCCCTGCTGGGCGTGGCCCTGGGCGGCGTCTTCGGCTTCGTCTACCCCGACATCTGGCTGAGCGACCACACCAAGAGGCGCAACCTGGCGATCCTGAAGGCCATGCCCTTCTTCCTCGACATCGTCACGCTCTCGATCGAGGCCGGCCTGAACCTCACCGGCGCGCTGCAGAAGGCGGTCGACAAGTGCAAGGCCGGCCCGCTGATGGTCGAGATCAACCGCGTGCTGCGCGACGTGCGGGCCGGCAAGCCCCGCATCGAGGCCCTGCGAGACCTGGCCGAGCGCATGGACTACGCGCCCATCTCCAGCCTGGTCAGCGCGCTGGTGCAGGGCGAGCTCATGGGCTCCAGCCTCGGCCCCATCCTGCGCGCGCAGAGCGACCAGCGCCGCACCGAGAGATTCCAGCGCGCCGAGAAGCTGGCCATGGAGGCGCCGGTGAAGATGCTGGGGCCGCTGATCATGTTCATCTTCCCCTGCACCTTCATCGTGATCGGCTTCCCGATCGTGGTGAAGTTCCTGACCTCAGGCATATGAAGGCGCTGCACCTGCACATCGACGGCCAGCGCAGCGCCTGCCGCATCCGGCAGGCCCTGCGCTGGTGGTCGCGGGCGGTGGGGCTGCTGGCCACCGCCACGCTGGACGACCCCTGCGGCCTGTGGATCGCGCCCTGCAACGCGGTTCACACGCTCGGCATGCGCTACCCCATCGACGTCGTCTTCCTGCGCCGCGACGGCACGGTGGCACGCGTCGTGCCGCAGCTGGCCCCGTGGCGCGCTGCGTCCTGTCGCCAGGCCCATGCAACGCTGGAGCTGCGCGCCGGGCTCGCCGAGCACTTGCACCTCGCCCCCGGGCGGACGGTCGCCCTGGGGGCCTGAAGCATGGGCGGCACGCGCACATCGGGCTGGGGTGGCGTGGCCGAGGGCGTGGCACCGCGAGGCACGACGGCGAGCCCGGCGGTCCGTGCGCTCTTCATCGCCTGCATCTTCAGCTCGGCCTTTCTGCTGTTCCTCGTCCAGCCCATCATCGCCAAGCAGGTGATGCCATGGTTCGGCGGCGCGTCCAGCGTGTGGACGACCTGCCTGATGTTCTTCCAGATCGTGCTGCTGGCCGGCTACGCCTACTCCGACGTGGCGACGCGAAAGCTTGCACCCAGGCAGCATGCGCGGCTGCATGTCGCGCTGCTGGCGCTGGCCGTGCTCACGCTGCCCATCGTGGCCGGCGAGGCGCTGAAGCCGGACCCGGAGCACGCGCCCCTTCGCGACCTGCTGGTGCTGCTGGCCGCGACAGTGGGCCTGCCGTACTTCTGCCTGTCGACGACCGGGCCGCTGCTGCAGGCCTGGTACGCGCGGCTGGTACCGCAGGGGCGCGTCTACCGGCTCTTCGCGCTGTCGAACCTGGCCTCGCTGGCCGGGCTGCTGGCCTATCCCTTCCTGATCGAACCGTATTCAAGCAGCCTGCAGCAATCGCGATGGTGGAGCGCAGGCTTCGTCGTGTTCGCCGCGTTGTGCGCCGGCTGCGCGTGGGTGAGCCGGGGGGTGGCCTCGCCCTTGGTGGCATCCGCAGGGAACGAAGATCAAGCGCCGCTGCCGGCGCGCAGCGAGCAGGCCTCGTGGTGGCTGCTCTCCGGCCTCGGCTCCGCGCTGCTGCTGGCCATCAGCAACCACCTCACGCAGAACGTGGCCGCGGTGCCGCTGCTGTGGCTGCTGCCGCTGTCGCTGTACCTGCTGAGCTTCGTGCTGTGCTTCGAGGGGCGGGGCTGGTACCGGCGCAGCGTTTTCACCGGCCCGCTGATCCTGGCGCTGGTGGTGCTGGCGTGGGGCATGAACGTCCATTCGCGCGAGGTGAAGATCGCCATCGCGGTGCCTGCGTTCGCGGCGGCCTTCTTCGTCTGCTGCATGTTCCTGCACGGCGAACTCGCGATGCGCAAGCCGGCGGCCCGGCACCTCACGCGCTTCTACCTGGCCTTGAGCGGCGGCGGGGCGGCCGGTGGCCTGTTCGTCAGTGCGATCGCGCCGGCGGTGTTCGACAGCTACCACGAGCTGCCCCTGCTGCTGATCGCCACGGCGCTGGCGATGCTGTGGCTGCTGCGAGGCTATTTCACGGCCCACATCGCCGCATACGGCGTGCTCTCGCTGGCGGTGATGGCCACCGGCCTGACAGTGTTCATGGGCTGGATCCACCTGCACCGCCAGGCGCAGGACAACCTCGTGATGATGCGCAACTTCTACGCCGCGTCACGGGTGGCCGAGTACGCCAACGACCGGGGCGACACGGTGCGCACGCTCTACAACGGCTCCATCGTCCACGGCACGCAGATACGGAGCCCCGACGCAGCGCGGCGGCTGATGCCGACCACCTACTACGGCGCCGGCAGTGGCGTCGCGCTGGCGATGAAGCGCTTCGAGGGCGCCCCCAAGTCGGTCGGCGTGATCGGTCTGGGCATAGGCACGCTGGCCGCCTACGGCCGCGCCGGCGACGACTTCCGCTTCTACGAGATCAACCCGCACAGCCAGCTCGTCGCCGAGCGCGATTTCAGCTACCTGCGAGAGTCAGCGGCACGCCACCAGGTGATGCTGGGCGATGCGCGCCTGAGCCTGCAAGGCGAAAGCGCACGCGGTCAACCCAACCGTTTCGACCTCCTGGTCGTCGATGCCTTCTCGGGCGACTCGATCCCGGTGCACCTCATCACGCAGGAGGCCCTGTCCGTCTACCGGCAGCACATCAAGCCGCACGGCCTGATCGCCTTCCACGTCTCGAATCTCTTCCTCAACCTGGAGCCGGTGGTGGAGCAGCTGGCGGCCGACGCCGGCCTGCAGGCGGTGTACCTGCGATCCACCGTGGACTACCCTGAGAAGACCTCGGTCTGGGTCATCGTGACCGACGATCCGGTCTTCCTCAACGACCCCGAGGTGCAGGCGCGGCGCCGGCCGATCACGCCCATCCCGGGCCTGACGCTGTGGACCGACGCGTCCAACAACCTTTTCAAGATCCTGTACTGAGGATCAACCTTCCAGCCGCTTCTGGAAGACCAGGCCGGCGTGCTCGCGCAGCGCGTGGAACTTGATCTTCGGCCAGTTGGCTTCGATGGCGCGCAATTCGGCCGCGTACTCCAGCAACAGCGTGGGCGCATTCACCGCGTCGTAGGCGATGCGATGGCTGTTGCCGTCGATGAAGCGCTTGAGCTCCTGGTCGCCGCCGTCGGCCGCGTCGCAGGTGACCCATCGGGCCACGTTGTAGCGGGCCGGCGTCACGCGGGCCTTCACGCCGTATTCGTGTTCGAGCCGGTGCGCGACGACCTCGAACTGCAGCTGGCCCACCGCGCCCAGCAGCAGCACGGTGCCCATCACCGGGCGGAAGACCTGGATGGCGCCCTCCTCGCCGAGCTGGGTCAGGCCGGCCTTGAGCTGCTTGGTCTTCAGCGGATCGGCCACCTCCACCGAGCGGAACAGCTCCGGCGCGAAGAAGGGCAGGCCGGTGAACTGCAGGGCCTCGCCTTCGGTCAGCGTGTCGCCCAGCTGCAGCACGCCGTGGTTGGGGATGCCGATGATGTCGCCGGCGAAGGCCTCGTCCAGCAGCTCGCGCTTCTGGCTCATGAAGGTCACGACCGTGTTGGGCCGCAGCTCCTTGCCCGAGCGCACCACCTTCATTCGCATGCCGCGTTCGAACTTGCCCGAAGCCACTCGGACGAAGGCGATGCGGTCGCGGTGGGCCGGGTCCATGTTGGCCTGGATCTTGAAGACCACGCCCGTGAACTTCGGCTCGTCGGGCTCGACGCTGCGCTGGATGGCGCTGCGGGTGCCTGGCGGCGGCGCCAGGTCGACGAGGGCATCGAGCACTTCCTGCACGCCAAAGTTGTTCACCGCCGAGCCGAAGAACATCGGCGTCTGGCGGCCGGCGAGGAACTCGGCCTCGTCGAAGGCCGGCGCGGCTTCGCGCACCAGCTCGATCTCGCCGGCTGCCTGCTGGTAGACGTCGCCGAAACGATCGTTCAGCAAGGGGTTGCCGATGCCGTCGATGATCTCCTCGGTGCCCGCGACCCGGTCTTCGCCCGGGGTGAAGACGCGCATCTGGTCCTTGCGCAGGTCCAGCACGCCGCCGAAGAACTTGGCCATGCCCACCGGCCAGGTGAAGGGCACCACCGTCATGCCCAGCTCGCGCTCGATCTCGTCCATCAGCGCCAGCGGCTCCTGCACCTCGCGGTCCATCTTGTTGACGAAGGTCAGGATGGGCGTGTTGCGGGCCCGGCAGACTTGCAGCAGGCGCCGCGTCTGCGGCTCCACGCCGTTGGCCGCGTCAATCACCATGAGTGCCGCGTCCACCGCGGTGAGCACGCGGTAGGTGTCTTCCGAGAAGTCCTGGTGGCCGGGGGTGTCGAGCAGGTTGATGGTGCAGTCGCGATATTCCATCTGCATCACCGAGGAGGCGACCGAGATGCCACGCTGCTTCTCGATCTCCATCCAGTCGGACGTGGCGTGGCGACTCGCCTTGCGGGCCTTCACCGAGCCGGCGATCTGGATCGCGCCCGAGAACAGCAGCAGCTTCTCGGTGAGCGTGGTCTTGCCCGCGTCGGGGTGGGAAATGATGGCGAAGGTGCGCCGGCGGCGGACGTGGGGCGTGAGGTCGGAGGCCATGGTGTCGGGAGTCGGGGCGCCATTATCGGCTGGGCCTGCAACCCCTAGGCCGGGGTGAGGAGGAGCGTGCGCCATCGATATCCTCGGCCGCGTTCCATCCAACCATCCACAAGCCTTTTCGGGAGATCCTCACCCATGCGAGTCCTGCCCTGGACCCTCATCGCCGTCGCCTGCACCTTGGCCCTGGCCGGCTGCAAGAAGAAGCCGGCCGAAGCCGAGCACTCCGCCGCCACCAGCCAGGCGCAGCCCGCGCCGACACCGGCCGCCACGCCGGCTCCCCAGCCGCCGGCCGAGCCCACCCAGGAGCAGCGCCGCGCTGCCGAGGCGAAGGCCAAGCTCGACTACGCGACGATGGAAGACGGCTACATCAACGACCCCAAGGCGCAGTGGGCCTCCGGCGCGCGCGCCAGCTCCGCCTTCAACGAGACGCCGGAGAAGGCCAAGGAGAACCCGCAGGCCTCGCGCGCCTGGAACGCGACCGGTTCGCCTGACGGCAAGCAGTGGATGCAGCTCCACCAGGACATCGGCATGGACTGGATCGAGCTGAGCTACGCCCAGCCGGTCCATGCCACGCAAGTGCGCGCCGTGCTGACCAGCGGCGATGCCGTGCGCTCGATCGCCAAGGTCGAGCTCATCGACGAAGGCGGCACGGCCCAGGCGGTCTGGAGCGGCGTGAGCGACATGGAGCCCGACAAGCGCGGCCAGCGCAGCTGGTTCGTCAAGAGCTTTCCCGCGACCGCGAACAAGATCAAGGCGGTCAAGCTCACCTTCGCCAATGCCGTGTCCTCCGGCTACAAGGAGGTCGACGCGGTGCAACTCGTGGGCGAATAGCCGGGGCGAAGGCAGCATGCGCATCCTGCTGGTCGAGGACGACGAGTTGATCGCTGCCGGCGTGCGTGACGCGCTGCGGCGAGCCGACTACGAGGTCGACCGGCTGGCGCAGGGCCGCCAGGTGGCGGACGTGGTGGCCGACGGCCTGCACGACCTGCTCATCCTCGACCTCGGGTTGCCGGACGTCGACGGCCTGGTGCTCGTGCGCAAGCTGCGCGAGGCTGGCGCGGTGCTGCCCATCCTCATCCTGACCGCCCGCGACGGCCTGCATGACCGGGTGGCCGGCCTGCACGACGGCGCGGACGACTACCTCACCAAGCCTTTCCAGCTGCCCGAGTTGCTGGCCCGGGTGCATGCGCTGCTGCGACGCAGCCGGTCGGCAGCCACGTCGCGGCTGGTCATCGGCCCGCTGCAGCTCAACCTCGCGACGCACGAGGTGCTGCTCGACGACGCACCGCCCGCGCTGACCGGGCGCGAGTGGCACCTGCTGCGCCTGCTGGCCATGGAGGCGCCCAAGGTCGTGCCGAAGCGAAAGCTGGCCGACAGCCTGAGCCGCTGGGACAAGGAGGTCACCGACAACGCGGTCGAGATCTACGTGTCGAGGCTGCGCGCCAAGCTCAGCAAGGCGGCGCTGCAGTTGCGCACCGTGCGTGGCATCGGCTACCGGCTGGAGGTCTGAGGTGACAGCCGCCGGCAGCAGCCTGCGCCAGCGCTTGGCCCGCCTGCTCGCCTGGCCGCTGCTGGGCGTGCTGGTGCTCAGTGGTGCCTATGACTACGTCCAGGCGTTGCAGCGGGCTCGCGAAGACCAGGACCGGGCGCTGGCCCGGGTCGCCATCGCCCTGGCGGCGCGGCTGGACCTCGACGCCGACGACGGCCTGAACGACGACTTCGCCTGGCACCTGACCCGCACCCTGGCGGCGATGCAGCGCGCCGAACCGCGCGACCGCCTGGTCTATCTCGTGCGGCGGCCCGATGGCCGCGCGCTGGGCGGCGAGGCGGCCCTGGCCGGCACGGTGACAGGCGGCTCGCCGGACGAGGCCGTGTTCGCCGACGCCACGCTGGCTGGGCAGTCCCTGCGGGTGGTGAGCTACCAGCACGACTCGTTGCTGGGTCGCCTGCAGATCCTGGTCGGCGAGACCACGCACCGGCGCGAGAGCCAGGCCCGGCGGCTGATGCTCGACACGCTGGTGCCCAATGTCGTTCTCGTGGCTTTGGCGCTCGGCCTCATGTGGCTCGGCGTGCGAACCGCGATGCGCCCGCTGGAGGCGGTAAGCCGGCGCATCGCCGCGCGCGAGGCGGGCGATCTCGGGCCGGTGTCGTTCGAGGGCCTGCCCGGCGAGCTCGCCCCCTTCGCCGGGACCATCAACGACCTGCTGGACCGGGCCCGCGCCGCCTCGGCCCAGCAGCAGGCCTTCCTGTCCGACGCGGCCCACCAGTTGCGCACGCCGCTGGCCGGCATCCAGACCCAGCTCGAGCTGGCCCGGCAGTCGGCTCCGCCTCACCTGGAAAGCCGCCTGGAGCAGGTCCGCGCCGCGCTGCAGCGGCTGGGCCGCTCCACCCACCAGATGCTCGCGCTGGCACGTTCCGGCCCGCAGGCCATTCAGCAGGAGGCGCTGCAGAAGCTGGACCTGGCCGGGCTGCTGGAGTCCGCCGCCGACGACTGGCTGGACAGTGCCGTGGCGGCCGGCGTCGAGCTGATCTTCGATGCGCATGCCGTGTGCGTGCTCGCCTCGCCGTGGTTGCTGCGCGAGTTGCTCGCCAACATCATCCACAACGCCTTGCAGCACACGCCACGCGGCGGCACGGTGCGGGTGAGCTGCGGCCCGTGGGGCGATGGCGCGCAGCTGTGCGTCGAGGACACCGGGCCCGGCATTCCGCCCGCCGAGCGCGAGCGCGTGCTGGAGCGCTTCTACCAGCTGCCCGGCCGCACCGGCGGCAGCGGGCTCGGCCTGGCCATCGTCGACGAAGTGGCGCGCCGCCACGGCGCGCAGCTGACGCTGGAAGACGGCGCCGGCGGAGCCGGCCTGCGGGTGATCGTGCGGTTTCCGTCACGAGCCTGAAGCCCGGATGCCCGCGCCGCGGGCGTCGGCGGATCGTCAGGGATTTGAAGGCTGCGGCCTTCTATCTTGCAGGCACCTGCCCTGAACCGGTCCGCCCCGACATGCCGCCACCCACCCCTGTCCCGATGCGCCAAGGCGCTCATCCCACGGCCATCCGAGCCCTGCACTGGGCGGTGGCCGCCGCGGTCCTCGCCGAGTTCGGCCTTGCGCTGGCGCGCATGGCCGCGGAATCCACGTCGCTGCGCCACACCCTGCTGGCCTTTCACCAGCCGCTGGGCCTGCTGATCGGCGCGGCGACGCTGCTTCGCGCAGGGGTGCGGCTGCGCCTGGGGCTCGCGCAATGGCAGGAGCCGGTGCCGCGCGCGGTCGGTTGGGCTTCGGCAGCGGTGCACGGCCTCAGCTACGTCCTGCTGTTGAGCCTGCCCGTGCTAGGTCTGGCGCTGGCGAACGCGCACGGCCATGCCGTGACGCTGCCCGGCCTGGGCGCGCTGCCCGCGCTGCTGCCCGCGGATGCGGATCTGGCCGACACGCTCGAAGAGTGGCACGGCCGCCTCGCCTGGCTGCTGGCGGCCCTGATCGGCCTGCACGTGGCCGCCGCCGGCTGGCACCAATGGGTGCGCCGCGACGGCCTGCTGGACGCGATGTGGCATCGCGGCCCCTCCCGCATTCCCTTGTCCTGAAAGGTTCTCCATGTTCTCGTTCGTCAAGCCGCTCCTGCGCGGCGGCGCCTGGCTCGGGCTGGCCTTGGGCCTGCTCGCTCCCGGTGCCAGCCAGGCGGTGCCCAGCTTCGCCCGCCAGACGGGCCAGGATTGCGTGGCCTGCCACATCGGCGGCTTCGGGCCGCAGCTCACGCCCTTCGGCATCCGGTTCAAGCTCGGCGGCTACACCGAGGGCAATGGCTCGTCCAGCGTGCCCTTGTCCGGCATGGCCGTGGCTTCCTTCACCCGCACCGCCAAGGCCCAGGACGAGGCCCCTGCGGACGGCTACAAGACCAACAACAACGCCGCGCTGGACGAGGCTTCGGTCTTCCTGGCCGGCAAGATCTTCGGCGAGGTGGGCACCTTCACGCAGGTGACCTACGACGGCGTCGGCAAGACGACCGCCATCGACCAGGCCGACCTCCGGTTCGCCCACGCGATGACCCTCGGCGGCAAGGACCTGACCCTCGGCGTGTCCGTCAACAACAACCCGGGCGTGCAGGACCCGTTCAACAGCATGCCGGTGTGGAGCTTCCCCTACACCTCGACGGCCCTGGGCTTCAGCGGTGCCGAGACCGGCACGCTGGTGAACGGCGGCCTGGAGCAGCACGTGCTGGGCGCGTCGGCCTACGCGTTCTACGACAACCAGTGGTATGCGGAACTCGGCAGTTATCGCAGCTTGTCGCCGAGGACCCAGAGCCAGATGGGCCTGGGGCGGGAAGACGATCCCGGCCACCTGCCAGGCTCGGCCTACTGGCGCCTGGCCTGGTTCAACGATCGCAAGCGTGACAACTGGTCCGTCGGCCTGTTCGGCTTGAGCGCGGGCCTGCAGCCGGACCGCACGAGCAGCGCGAGCAACCGCTACCAGGACGTCGGCGTCGACGGCCAGTACCAGTTCCTGGGCAACCGCGAACACATCTTCACGCTGCAGGGCAGCTACGTGCGCGAGCGCCAGCACCGCGACCAGCTCCTGGCGGCGGGTGAGGCCACCCACCTGACGGGTCAGCTGCACGAGCTCAAGCTCAATGCGAGCTACCACTTCAACCAGACCTGGGGCGCGACGCTGGGCCACTTCCGGACCTCCGGCGATGCCGATGCAGCCCTCTACGCCGGCATGGCGGGCGGCAAGCCCGACACCAGCGGCCACACGCTGCAGCTCGACTGGACCCCGTGGGGCAAGGAGGACTCGTGGGCCGCGCCATGGGCCAACCTCCGCCTGGGCGCGCAATACACCGCCTACAGCCGCTACAACGGCGCCAGGCGCAACTACGACGGGGCGGGCCGCAACGCCTCGGACAACAACACGCTGTTCCTCTTCGCATGGACATCGTTCTGAGCTTCGCGCGGGCCGCGCTGGTGGTCCTGCCCGCTTTCGGGCTTGCATCGCCGGCCCGCGCCGCCGGCGACGCGGCGCTGGGCAAGGACGTGTTCGCCGAGCAATGCTCCGAGTGCCACAGCGTCAAGGAGGGCAAGCACAAGAAGGGGCCCAGCCTCTTCGCGGCGCTGGGCCGGCCGGCGGGGAGCCTGGCGGGATTCAACTATTCCGCCGCCATGAAGGCCAGCGGCAAGACCTGGACCGTGGAGGCCCTCGAGGCCTACGTCACCAACCCGAAGGCCGCCGTGCCGGGCGGAAGCATGAAGTACGACGGCCTGGCCGATGCCAAGGCCCGGGCGGACCTGCTGGCCTACCTCGCGACGCTGAAGTAGCGGCCGGTCGACCTGCCCATCGGGCTCGGGCAAGATCCCGTCATGCCCGAGCTGCCCGACGTCACCGTGTATGCCGAGAGCCTGTCGGCCAAGGTGTCGGGCACCGCCCTGCGATGCATCCGCATCGTCAACCCCTTCGTGCTGCGCACGGCCTTGCCGCCGATCGCGGCGGCCGAAGGTCGGGGGGTGCAGGGCGTGGGCCGTCTCGGCAAGCGGGTCGTGATCGAGCTGCACGGGGGCGCGCCGGAAGAACCCTGGTTCCTCGTCCTGCACCTGATGATCGCCGGACGGCTGCGCTGGTACGCCGCGGGCGCCAAGGTGCCTGCCAAGGGGCTGCTGGCGGCCTTCGAGTTCGCGGGGGGCACGATGGCCTTCACCGAGGCGGGAACGCAGCGCCGCGCCTCCCTGCACCTGGTGGCGGGTCGGGCGGCGCTGGCCGGGATGGACCCGGGCGGACTGGAGCCCGTGGGCTCGACCCTCGAGGCCTTTCGCGAACGGCTCCTGGCGGGCAACCATACCCTCAAGCGCGCACTGACGGACCCGCAGGCCTTCAGCGGCATAGGCAACGCGTACTCGGATGAGATCCTCCACCGCGCCAAGCTGTCGCCCGTCGCCCTCACCCGATCGCTCGACGGAGAGGCCATCGCTCGCCTGCACCAGGCGACCCAGGAGGTGCTGGTGGAGTGGACGGACAGGCTGCGCGCCGAGGCCGCGAGGGATGGCGGCTGGCCGCGCGATGTCACCGCCTTCCGGCCCGATTTCGCGGTGCATGGCCGCTTCGGCCAGCCGTGTCCGGTGTGCGGCGCGCCGGTGCAGCGAATCGTCTATGCGAGCAACGAGACCAACTATTGCGCCCGCTGCCAGACGGGCGGCCGGCTGTTGGCCGACCGGGCCTTGTCCCGGCTGCTGAAGGCCAGCTGGCCCAGGACGCTGGACGACTGATTCGCCGAGGCGGGCACGCCACCTGCGCGTATTCGGGTTGATACCTAGCTTTACGCCCGGTTCATGCGCGGCCAACCTCCGCATCACAGGATCAGTGCCCATGAGATCCGTGCAGGAGTGCCCCATGGCCGAAGCTGATCAAGCCAAGCTCGCCACGGCCGCCGCCGAGGCGCCGGGTGCCGCCCTGGTGCCTCTTTACGTGTCCGGTGTGTTCCGTGAGGCGCCTGTCAGCTTCCGTGCGCAGCTGATCGAGACCCTGATGCGCCCCATGGGCGCCCTGGGCCTCGTGGCCGTGGCGAATGGCGTGTTCGCCGCCGTCAGGCAGCGCCACGGTTGGGAGCGCCTGCAAGTGACGCTCGACGATGCCGCGCGCATCACCGCGGACCAGGTGCTTGAACTGTCGTCCTACCTGCAGCAGGCGGCGCCCGAGGTGTTCCGCGCGGTGGGCGATCTCGTCAGCCGGCAGCCGGCCGTGGCCAGCGGCCTCAGCGCCATCCTGCTCTTGCACGCCTTGCGCGCGCTGCGGCGGCGCTGAGCGGCCTCAGGCGGGCGTCCGGCGGCTAGCCAGGGCGGCGAACGCCAGCGCCGTCGCGCCGGCCGCCAGCAGGGCGAGATGGGCGAGCTGCGGTTGCACGTCCGCCAAGGTGGCGTCCATCTGGTTCACGCGCAGCAGGCCCTGGATGGCCGGCGTCGTGGGCAGCAACGCGGCCAGCGCGCGCAGGGGCGGCGCCAACGCTTCGGCCGGCCAGGAGAAACCCGAGAGGAAGACCATGGGGATGGAGCTGAACAGCATCAGCTGCATCGCGCGCTCGCGGTCGGCCGCCAGTGCCCCCAGCGCGAGTCCCAGCGCCGCGGCCGCCCAGGCCAGCAACGCCAGCAGCAGCACCTGGGCCGCCGGATGCGCGGCGGTGCCGAAATCGAAGATCCTGAAGGCCGCCTGGAAGAACCAGGCCCCGCTGGCCAGCCCCAGCGCGGCGCAGGCCGCCAGCCGCGGCCACCAGGGACCGAGCGGCCCGCTGCTGCGCTTCTCGAACCAGGTGCCGGCCCACATCGCGATCGCCATCAGCAGCGTCTGGTGCACGATCAGCACCGCCACCGCCGGCACCACGTAGCTGCCATAACCCTCGGTCGGGTTGTACAGCGGCACCAGTTGCAGCTGGATGGGCGTGCGGTTGGCGGCCGCCTGCAGGCCGCTCGCTCCGCGGGCCCGCAGCTTGCGCAGCTCCACGCCGGCCGAGACCGTGCCCAGGCTCTCGGCGAAGCCGGCCAGCACCACCTTGTTGAGCAGGAAGTAGGCGCCGTTGCCCACCACCGGCGCGACCACGGGCTGACCCAGCAGCACCTCGCGCCGCAGATCGCGCGGCAGCACGGCATAGCCCTCGATCTCGCCGCGCTGCATCGCCGCCCGGGCGGCGCCCTCGTCGCCCGTCACCAGCAACACCTCCAGCTTCGGGCTGGCGGCCACATAACGCGCTATCTGCCTTGACAGGCTGGAGTGGTCCGCATCGACCAGGGCCACCGGCACGCGGGTCGGTGCCTGGTGCAGGTAGGGCCAGGGATAAAAGAACGAATACAGCACCGGCGCGACGAGGGCCAGCAGCAGCACGCCCGGGTCGCGCAACAGCGCGGCGAGCGTGGGGAAGAAGCCGCGAGGCGCTGTCATCGCCGCCCCCAGGCGCGGGCATCCCCGGCCACGCGCGGCAACAGCGCCACGCAGGCGGCCGTCAGCAAGACCAAGGCGAGCAGCAGCCCGGCAGCCACCGGTGCGGCCCGGCTGGCCGGCGCGCCGACCTGCCAGACGGCGGTCTGCGCGGCGAGCACGTGGGTGAGCGGCAGCGCCATGGCCCAGGCTTTCGCGCCCGCCGGCATGGCCATCAGCGGGAAACCCACGCCGGCGAAGGCGAAGGCCGGTGCGGTGATGAAGCCGGCCGCCGAGAGCGCCGTGCGCAGCGAGCGAGCGGCCAGCGCGGCGAGGCCGCCCAGCACCACGTACACGGCCAGCATCAGCGCCTGCAGCGCCAGCACCGGCGCGAGCGGCCCGGCCGGATGCCAGCCACGCACGCCGGTGAGGGCGGCGACGAAGGCCAGCTCCACCAGCGTCAGCGCTGCCCAGGGCAGCCACCACTTGACGATCAATGCGTGCAGGCCAGTGCCCCCGGCACTGACCCACGCGCCTACGGTGCGGTCGCGCAGCTCGCGCCCCACGCCCCACGCCCCGGCCACCATGGCGAAGATCTGCAACAGGGCGGGCACCAGCGTGGTGGCGAGGAAGGGCTCGTAGTCGAGTGCGGTGTTGTACTGGGCGACGAGCGAGGTGCGCATCGGCTCGAAGGCCGCCTTCGCCGACAACGGAGACTCACCGCGCTTCTCGCGCGAGACGATCTCGACGCCGGCCGCCAGGGTGCCGGCCACGGAACGCACGTCGCGCTGGATGAGGCCGGAGTGGGTGGCGAACTGCGCGTTGTGAAGCAGCGCCGCATGCGCGCCGCGGCCGGTCTTGAGCTCGCGTGCAAAGCCTTGGGGGACCACCAGCGCGGCCATCACCTCGCCGCGGCGCAGCGCCTGCTGCATCGCGGCTTCGTCATCGAAGCGCGCCGCCACCTGCAGACCCGGCGCGGCGGCCAGCCAGCGCGTCAGCTGGCGAGAAACGCTGCTGTGGTCGGCATCCAGCACGCCGATCGGCAGCCCGCGCGGCAGGCCGGACCAGAACAGGCTCCAGGTGAGCAGCACCGCCAGCAACGGCACCCAGCTGAACATCGCCCAATCCGCCGGCCTCGTGGCCCACAGCCGGCACTCGCGCTGCCAGGCGCGCGCGAAGCCCGGCGTGCCGTCGCTCATTTCAGACAAGACCAGCCGCGAGGTCTTCAGCCGTTCTCGGACAAGACAAGCTCTCTTCAACCGTTCGCGCTGAGCCAGTCGAAGCGCCTTTCGCGCGCCTCGCGGCATCCCGGCTGAGCTTGTCGAAGCCTGCACGGCGAACGCAGGGCTTCGACAGGCTCAGCCCAGGGGTGCGGCCTGCGAACAACGCTTCGACAGGCTCAGCGCGAACGGTTGGAGGTGTGCGCGGCATATCGCGAATGGTTGGGGGCGTGTGCGGCGTGTCGTGAACGGTGGGGGGCGTGCGCGGGATGTCGTGAACGGTGGGAGGTGTGCGCGGCATTTCGTTTCACTTCTCAGACAAGACAAGCCACGTTTTCTTCATCCGTTTGCTTCTCAGGGCGCGGGCGGCAAGGTCACCAGCACGCTCATGCCCGGCCGCATGCCGGCCAGCGGCTTCAGCGGCTTGGCGCGGACCTCGAAGCTGCGCAGGTCGTAGCCGGCGCCCGAGCGGGTGGCGCGCCAGGTGGCGAAGTCGGGCAGGGGCGACGAACCGGTGACCTTGAAGCGCACGGCTTGCGAGCCCAGCGCAGGCACCACGGCATCGAACTCGGCACCCAGCGCGAACGCCGCGAGCCGGTCCTCGCGCACGTTGAACAAGGCCCAGTGGTCGGCCAGGTCCACCACCGAGACGACCGGCACGCCGGCCGGCGACAGCTCCCCGACCTTGGCCAGCACCTTGGCGACCTCGCCGCCGACGGGGCTGTGCAACTCGGTCTCGGCGCGCGCGGCCTCCACCTCCTGCACCACGCCGGCCACCTGGCGAGCTTGTGCGGCGGCGGCGGCCTGGTCCTCGCGTCGAGCACCGCCCTCGGCCAGGTCCAGCTGCGCCTTGGCCGCTCGCGTCTGGCCTTCGGCAGCGTGGAGGTTGGCCTCGGCTTCGTCGCGCCGCTGGGCTGCGATCAGGCCCTCCTTGAACAGGTTGTCGGCCCGCTGGAAGCCCTTGGCCGCCAAGTCCTGCGCCACCACCGCGCGTTCCCACTGCGCCCGCGCCATGCGGATCTCCTCGCCGCGGGCCCCATGCTTCGCCTTCTCGGAAACGGCCTCGGCCGCGTCGCGCGCCCCGGTGGCCTGGGCCAGCTTGGCGGCGACCTCGGGGCTGTCGACCTTGACCAACAGGGCGCCTCGTTCGACGCGCTGGCCCTCCTGCACCGCGACCTCGGCGATGCGGCCGGTGATCTTCAGTGCCACGTCGGTCTCGCGGGCCTCGAGCATGCCCTGCAGCTGCTCGGGCTGCGGCCGGCTGCCCTGCCACAGGCCCCAGCCCACGAGGGCGAGGGCGGCCAGGCCGGCGGCCGTGGCGAGGATGCGTCCGGTTCGGTTCATGGGTTCGGGATGCGGATGTCGGCGCGGGCCAGCGCCTCGGCAAAGCCCTCGGGCCGGCCGCAGGCTTCGTACAGGCCGGCCAGGGCGGTGACGTACTCGAAGGCCACCTGCGCTCTTTCTGTCTGCGCCTTGGCCAGGTTCACGTCGGCTTCGATGCGCTCCAGCGGCGTGCTGGTGCCCTCGCGCAGGCCGACGCTGCGCAGGTGGACGATCTCTTGGGCCAGCGCGATGGCGGTGTCCATCGACAGGTAGGCCTGGCGCGCCTGCTCGGCGGCGCGCCACTGGCGCTCGACCAGCAGCGCGATGTCGGCGCGGGCCTGGGCATCGCTGTGGCGCGCCTGCTCCACTTGGGCAGCCGAGGCGGCATCCAGCGCACCGTGGTCGAGCGAGCTGAACAGCGTCCACCGGGCCCCGATGCCGGCGACCCAGTTGGCCTGGTCGCCGCTGCGCAACTCGCGCTGCGCGAAGGCGAAGACCTGCGGCTTGCGCAGGCCCTCGGCCGCTTCGTGCAAGTGCTCCGCCTGGGCCTTCTTGGCGCCGACCTTGGCGAGGCCGGGATGCGCCAGCAGCGCCTGGTCGATGAAGCCGTTCAGGGGCGGCAGCGGCTCGGACTGCACGAACAGCGGCGAGCTCGGAGCGACCGGCTGCGGGTTCGCGATCAGGCTGGCCAGGGCGCGCTCGGCCAGCTCGGCGTCGCTTTGCGTCTTGCGCGCGTTGCGACGTGCTTCGTCGAGCGCAGCGCTGGCCTGCAAGCGCTCGACACGGGCGATGGCGCCGTTGGCCAGCAGCTTCTCTGCCGCGCGGTCGTGCTGCTCGACGGTGGCCAGCGCCTGCGCGCGCAAGTCGGCCGCGCGGCGCGCGAGCTGGGCGCCGAAGTAGCGCTGGGCCAGCAGGCTGGAGAGCTGGTGCTCGGTCTGCCGCTCGTCGGCGCGGGCCTCGGCGGCCTGCGCGTCGGCGAAACCGCGCACCGCGTCGGCCGCCCCGCCCAGGTACAGCGGCGCCACCGCGCTGATCGAGGCGGTGGCGATGGTGTCATCGCGCGAGTAGGTGTAGCGCGGCGGCAGCTGCGGCACCGGCAGCGGGATGGGCAGGTTCTCCAGCGGGACGGGCAGGTGCTGGTCGAGCTCGCCGAGCTTGTCGTTGACGCTGGAAAGATCGACCGTCAGGGCCGCGTGATAGGCCGCGTAGGCGCCGCTGACCCCGACGGTGGGCCCGCCGAAGTAACGCAGGCCCTGCGCCTGCTGGGCCTTGCCTTCGCTGGCCGAACGGGCCGAGGCGAGCCGCTCGGATCGGGTCAGCAACTGCTGCCACGCGGCGCCGTAGTCCAGCGCCGCGGGCTGGGCCTGCGCCGCGAGGGAACAGGCCAGGATGGCGATGGGGGCGATGACACGGGACAGGCTCATGGCGCCCGCAGTATCCCCATCGCCGATCGGTCGTTCGTTCAGTCCTCGAGGAGACTTCTCAGCATCCACGCCGTCTGCTCGTGGACGGTGAGGCGCTGCGTCAGCAGGTCCGCCGTGGGCTCGTCGCCCGCCTTGTCGGCCAGCGGAAAGATGCCGCGCGCGGTGCGGGCCACGGCTTCGTGGCCCTCGACCAGGATGCGCACCATCTCCAGCGCCTTGGGCGGCGTGGCGGGCGCGTCGGGCAGCGAGCTCAGCTTGCCGAACTGGGCGTAGCTGCCGGGCGCCGCGTGGCCGAGCGAGCGGATGCGCTCGGCGACCGGGTCCACCGCGGCCCACAGCTCGGTGTACTGGGTCATGAACATCGCATGCAGCGTGTTGAACATCGGCCCGGTGACGTTCCAGTGGAAGTTGTGGGTCGTCAGGTACAGCGTGTAGGTGTCGGCCAGCAGCTTGGACAGCCCGCCCGCGATGGCGGCCCGGTCCTTCTCGCTGATGCCGATGTTGATCTGCGGCGCGGCGCTGCTGCTGCCGCCATTGGATTTCTTGGCCATGGACGCTCCTTCAGGACATGAGCGGCGATTGTCGTCGTGCTGGGCGCCGGGCCGCATCACAGCCAGGCTTCCTGCTCGTGCTTGACCCCCGTGGCGGCCATGGCCTCGACCAGCTCGGCCAGGCCGGGCGGCAGGTCGCTGCGCGCCTTCAGGCGCTCCAGGGTCTGGTGGTCGTAGTCGTTCAAGGGCAGCGGGCGGCCACTGGCGAGGCGATGCGGCTCCATCGCATGCGGCTGCCAGGCCACGCCGGCGGATCCGCACACGGCCCCGGCCGCCAGGGCGATCTCCACGCCGGCCGGGTCGGCGTCGGCGCTCACGAGCACGGGGACGGGCGCGTGGCGCAGCAGGTGCACCCAGGCCTCGCACCAGCCCGCCGAGGGGCGGCCCGGCAGCCACGTGATCAAGGTGTCCTCGGGGCATTGCGCGGCCTGGCGCTCGAAGCTCGTGCGGTTCTCGACGAGCCAGTGGCGCCGGACGCCGTCCACGGCGGTCAGCCGGCTGAAGTGCTTCTGGGGCAGCCCGATGAAGGGCAGGCCGGCGAGCTCCAGGGTGCTCGCGCCGAAGCGCAGGCGTGCGCTGCCGGCGATCCAAAGGGTGTGCGCCAGGGGCTCGATCCCCCAGGCCTCCAGGTCGAAATGCCCTCGCAGCCAGGTCCACTCCAGGTCGCTGATGGCCTTGGTGTGGGGGCGTGCGTGCAGGGCGAAGTCGCGTGGCATGCCGCGCCGCTGGGCCGCCTGCCAGCTGACGAGGGCCTGCAGCAGCTCCAGCCTGGCCTGGCGCCGACGAGGTGTGAGGCGGCCCCGGATCGTGGCCTCCACGGCCTGCTTCAACTCCGGCGGGCCCTGCGCGGCCAGCTCGGTCAAGGCGCCATCCAGCGCGGCTCGCGTCCGATCGCGCTCCTCGCGGGTCCGCAGGCCGAGGGCTTGCTGCGCGCTCGCCAGGTCGGCCCAATGCAGCGCCTTCAACCACCAGCGGCCGCCACGGTGCTCTTCGTCTAGGGCCGCCCAGCCGGCGAGGAGCAGCTTTTCAGCGAGGGGCTCGACCAGGTCCAGCCGGGTCGGACCCGCCAGCTGCTGGAGCATCGCCACGCTGCGCTTGCGGGCATGAGCCTTGGCCCAGTCTGCCAGCAGCGCGCGTTCGGCTTGCGTCAACGGCGGCAAGGCATCGGCGGCGAACGAGGGGCGGCGCTGCCGCCGCTGGCGGCCCCGCAACAGTTCTTCGATCGGCATCCGACCCGCCCGGCGCTCAGTCCACCGGCACGCCGCGACGCTGAACGACGGCGATGGGCGGCGCCCAGCGTTCGGTGCGCGGCTTCTTGCTCGTGACCAGCGTGATCTCCGCGGGCTCGAAGACCTCGACGTTGTGAGTGATCGGCGTGGTCAGCAGGTACTGCGCCCGCGTCGATCGCAGGAAGTGCCCCACCAGCTGGATGTTTCGCACGTCCAGATGGGCGAAGGGCTCGTCGATGAAGACGAAGCCGCCGGGCGTCTCGTCGTCCTTCAGCAGGCCCACCAGCAGGATCAGGCTCTTCATCACCTGTTGGCCGCCGGAGGCCTCGCCGTCGTTCAGGCCGATCGCCGCCTTGCCGTCGAAGTTGAACTTCACCGACAGGCCCGCCTGCGCCAGCACGGTGTCCTCGTTCTCCAGATGCGGCAGCTCGGCATTCACCTCCACGCCGGCGAGCTGCCCCAGTTCCTGGATGTTGCGCCTGTACTGGCGCACGGTGGCGCGCAGCACGTCGATGTAGCGCTCGCGGGCGTTGTGGACGGCGATGCGCGCCTGCTCGTTGTGCGCCTTTCGATCGTCCAAGGACTGCTGCTGTTCGCCGACGGCCAGGCCCATGCGGATGAAGCGGTCCTCCACCGTGTCGTCGGTCTCCCAGCTGCCCGTGTCCAGCTCCTGCTGGATCGCATGGGCGCGCAGGCGAGCCTGGTGGGCGTTGGTGTGTTCCTCGCGCAAGGCGCGCAGGGTGTCGGGCGTGCGCCACCGCGCGGGCAGGCGGACGCGCTGCTCGCGCGAGCCGGCGACCCCGTCGTGATGCGATGCCAGGCTGGCCCGATGTTCCTGCGCCTGGCGCTCGGCGTGCTGCTGCGCGTTGGCGAGCTGCAGGCGCGACTGCTCATAGGCCTGGCGGGCATTCTGGTCTTCGCGCACGGCGCGCTCATGACCGGCCTGCAACTGCTGCCATTGCTCGCCTGCCGCGCGGCGGGCCTCGGCCAGGCGGGGCAGGCGCTCGCGCGCTTCGGCGAACTCGGCGGCCCGCTCGGCCAACTGCTCGGCCGCCCGCTGGCCCTGCAACGCGCGCTGAGCGTCGTCGAGCTGGCGTTTCAGGGCTTGTGCCTGGCTCGCCAAGGTGGTGAAGCGGGCATCGGCGTCGGCGACGCGCCGCTGCAGATGTCCGCGGCGGCCCTCCACCGCGGCGGCGCCGAACTGGTGGTCGGCGGGGTCGACCCAGACGGACCGGCCACCGCGACCGTCGCGCCAGAAGGCTTGCGGCGTGATCCACTCGCCGCCGCCATCACGTCCGGCCGCGACCGAATCGACCCGGCGGATCGTTGCCAGCTGACGCAGCAGCCACTCGGGCACCGGCGCGTTGAAATCGACCACGGCCAGCAGCGACGAGGGCGGGACGTCCAGGCGGGCCGGGCGCGGCGCGACGACGTAGTGGCGAAACCGCTCGGCCTCGGCGAGCGCGAAGGCCTCGGCTTCGCGGGCGGGATCGGCGAGCATCACCATCCAGCGCAGGCCGCGCAGCATGCCCTCGACGGCGGTGCGCCAGCGCTCGTCGCGCACCTCGACCACCTCGGCCAGCCACTGGTGCGCGATGCCGGCCGCGCGCAGCGCCTGGCGGAACCGCTGCACGTCAGCAGGTGCCGGCGGCACGCGCTGGCCGGCCAGGGCGTCGAGCTGCTGCTGCAGCGCCTGTCGCTCGGCGGCCGTCTCGTCGATGCGCCTGTCCAGCGCGCGCTTCTCGTCCTGCAGCGACTGGTGGTGTTCGGCCAGACGGGCGGCGTCGCCCTCCGTGGCCGCGAGCTTCAGCAGCTCCTGCTCGCGCTTGACGAGATCTTCCACCGGCCGTTCGGCCTCGCGCGCGGCCGCCTGGGCCCGTTGCGCGGCATCGCGTTGCTCGGCCAGGCCGCTCACGCGCGCCGCAGCCGATTGGGTCTGCTCGTGCAGGCGCAGCAGCTCGGCGCGCTGTTCGGCATGGCGGGCCCGTTCGGCCGACAGGTGGCGCCGCGTGGCGTGGAGCCGGCGCGCCTCCGCCAACAACGCCTCGCGGCCCTCGGCCCATTCGAGCACCGGCACCACCTCGGTGGCGAGGCGCTCCCGCTCGCGCAGCTTCATCTGCCGCTGGCGCCAGTTGTTGACACGGTTCTGCAGCTCCGCCAGCTGGGTGCGGGCGTGGCCCAGCTCGCGCTCGGCCTGCTCCACCTCGCGTGCCAGCTGCTGCTGGTGGCCCCGCGCCACCTCGTAGCGATCGAGCACGTCCTGGTCGCCGAAGACGTCGAACACCAGCTTGAGCAACTCCTTGGGGCTGAACTCGCACAGGCGGTCCGTCTGGCCCTGCTCGAGCGACAGCACACGGGCGATGGCCGGCGTGAGTCCGGCGGCGGCCAGGCGCCGGCGCCAGGCTTCGACACCGAGCCACTGCAGTTCCTTGTCGGGCGTGGCCAGCATTTGCTCGATGCTGCAATCGCCGTCGGCCAGGACGTACCGGCGTTGCCAATCGCCCCCGGCGCGCTCGATCCGGCAGGCCAGGGTCACCCTGTCGCCGTGCAGCAGCGACGAGGCGAACGGCCTGGTGCTGCCCGGCCGGCCATGGGGGCGGTTGTCCACGCAGGCTCGCAACCACACCTGCTGCGCGCTGGCATGGCGGGCGTAGGTCTTGTAGTTGCGGCCGCCGGAGCAGTCCAGGCCGAGCAGCGTGCGCAGCGCATCCAGCAAGGTGGTCTTGCCCGAGCCGTTGGGGCCGGCGATGGTGATGATGGCCGCATCGAGCGGCAGCTGGACGCGCCGGCAGTAGTCCCAGTGCAGCAGTTCGAGGGTTTGCAGATGGAACATCGAGTCTCAGTCGGCGTGGGTGGACGGTGCGGGCGTGTCGGCCGGCGCCTGCGGTGTCGGTGTCGGTGGGGCATCGCGCAGCAGCACGTCGCCCAGAGCGCCCTCGAGGATGCGGGGGGCGAGGGCGTCGTAGTCGAGCAGCAGGTCCAGCAGCGGGCCCTCCGCGATGTCGTCCTGGCGCCGCTCGATGAACCCGTGCCGCTCCAGGAGCTTGAGGTTGGCGTCCAGGCGGGTCTTCTTGCCCAGCTGGGTACCGAAGTCGGCCAGCAGGGCGCGGTACGAAACCACCGGGCTGACGCTGCGAGCACTCGGCACGGCCTTGGTCGAGCCGAACATCTCGACCTGCATCTGGCCCTCCGGCTCACTCGCACGCGCGGCCTGGCGCTCGCGCTTGGGCAGCACGATCAAGGACCACAGCACGATCAGCAAGGCCACTGCATCCCGCGGCAGGTCGAGGTTGTTGCTGGCGTTCAGGCCGTGCTCGCCGAAGACCGCGCTTTCGGTGCCCCGCTGCAGCGCGATCGTGACGTGGTCGGCGAAGACGTTGTCGACCAGGCGCAACCCGACTTCGCCGAGGCGGCGTTCGACGGCCTGCCACTGGTCGGCGTCGATCAGGGCGCGCTTGACGCGGGGATGGTTGCGCGGCAGCCAGCGCCGCGCCAGCAGCTCGGCGGCCAGCAGGGCCGCGTCGTCGGGAGGTGTGCTCATCGCGTGGGATTCGTCATCGGGCAGGTGCCGGCGCGGTGTCGTCGGCTTCGGGTGGGATGGGCAGGGCTTCGAAGGGCGGCGGCTCGGCGTGCGGCGGATGCAGGCAGCCGATGCTGGCGGCCGAGACCTCCGGCCACGGCAAGGATTGGACGCGGTCCGCCCAGCGTGGCCGCCAGGGCAGGCGGGCCAGGTCACCGGTGGCGCCCTTGAGCGCCTGGGATTGCGGGTCCCCGAGCAGCGGCATCAGCTGGGCGCGGTAGGCCACGGCGGCGTAGCGAGGGTCGGATCCGCCGGCCTGCAGCGCCTCGACCATGTCGCGGGCCGGCGCCGACGCGTCGTGCTGCCAGGCGGCCAGGGCCTGGATGAGCGCGTCCAGCTCCTTCGGCAGGGCCAGCGCGTGCAGTTCACCCGGTGGCGCCGAGGCGGCTTCGGGCAGCGACTCGGCCTGCAACACGGGGCGTTCGCGCTCGAACTCGGCCTCCGTGACGTCCAGCATGTCGTGGCCCATCACGAAGACTGGCCGCACCGGCAGCGCCAGCGCGTCGCCCAGCAAGGCGGCCGGGTCCGCCACGCCGCGCAGCCAGCGGCGCACGTCCGTGGTCGTGACGCCGGTGCTGCCCAGCGTCACGCGCTGGCGCTCCACCTGGTGCAGCGCCCGGTCAAACTGGCTTTTCATGGCCAGCAGCCGGGCCTGCGCCAGGCCGATGTCGCGCGCCAGGCGCAGGGTGCCCGGGTGCTCCTGTGCCGCGGCGGTGATGGCAGCCAGCACCTGGGACGCGCGGTCGATCAGCTCGAACACGCGCCCGTGCCGCTCGCGGGAGCGCCGCAGCCGGAACTCCGACCCGCTGGCGATGGCGTCGGCGAACTCGTCGTGCAGGCGCGCGAGCTGCGCCTGCAGGTGCTTGAGCTGCGATGGTTGAAGGGTGCCGAGCTGGTGGGCGCCTGCCACTTGCGCGAGCAGGCCGGCCAGCTCGGTGTCTTCGTCCGCCGACCGGGTCAACGGCGCCAGCAGGGCCATCAAACCCGCGGCTCGTGGCATCACGCTGTACTCCAGCGTGCCGGCGTCCCACTCGATCAGACCGGCGGCGCGCAGCGGGCGCAAGGCGAGGTCTAGGGCTTCCTCACGCAGGAGGTGGAAATGAAGGTTCAGGGTTTCGCGCGAGAGCCGAGCCTGCGGCAGCGTCATCAGCTCCATGAACACCCAAAGCCGCAGCTGCACCAGCGGCGGGCTGCCGGTGCACAGGCTGCGCAGGGCTTCGACCATCTCGGCCTGCTGGGCCAGTTGCCACCACAGCGGCGCGTCCATCGGCGCGGCGCCTTCGCGGAACCATTGCTGCGGGTCGGCTCGGTCGGCCGTGGCGTCTGGCGAGGTTTCGTCGGAAAGATTCATCTGCGTGCGCAGGGCAGTGGCGGGAGGCGAACAACAAGCCGATGAAACGGCCCGGGCGGCGATCTCGGTCGATGGTCAGCGGGCGCGCATGGGCATCAGGGGTGTCAGGTCGGCTTCGACGCTGGCCGATTGGGATCGAGGCGCCGATCCGGATTCTGAGCTCGGTGGCTTCCGGTCGACGGGCCGGTGGATCCCGTCATTCGGTCAGCCGCTTGACCCCTTGCAGCTCGCACGCATACACCGCATTGCGCAGGGCCGCGATGGCCTCGTAGCGGGTGAAGCTCTTGCGCCACGCCAGCACCACGCGGCGGCTGGGGACCGGTTCGGCGAAGGGGATGAAGACCACGTGGGCCTGGCGCTCGCGCGGCACCGACAGGGCAGGCACGACCGTCACGCCCATGCCGGAGGCGACCATGTGCTTGATGGTCTCCAGCGAGGAGCCCTCGAAGCTCTTCTTGATGCCTTCGGTGTCGCTGGAAAAGCGAGCGAACTCCGGGCACACCTCGAGCACGTGGTCGCGGAAGCAGTGGCCGGTGCCCAGCAGCAGCATGGTCTCCCGCTTGAGCTCCTCGGAGGTGATGCTCTGGCGCACGGCCAGCGGGTGCGTCCGAGGCACCGCGGCCATGAACGGCTCGTCGTACAGCGGCGCGATGGCCAGCCCGGCCTCGGGGAAGGGCTCGGCCATGATGGCGCAGTCGAGTTCGCCGGTGCGCAGCATGTCCAGCAGCCTGACGGTGAAGTTCTCCTGCAGGATGAGAGGCATCTGCGGGGTGTGCTCGATCGCGTTCTTCACCAGGTCGGGCAGCAGGTAGGGCCCGATGGTGTAGATGATCCCCAGCCGCAGCGGGCCGGCCAGCGGGTCCTTGCCGCGCTTGGCGATCTCGCGGATGCCCTGCGCCTGCTCGATGACCTGCTGGGCCTGGCGGACGATGGCTTCGCCCAGGGGCGTCATGCTGACCTCGGTGCTGCCGCGCTCGAAGATCTTGACGTCGAGCTCCTCCTCCAGCTTCTTGATCGCCACGGAGAGGGTGGGCTGCGATACGAAGCAGGCCTCGGCGGCACGGCCGAAATGGCGCTCGCGGGCGACGGCGACGATGTAGCGCAGCTCGGTCAGGGTCATCTGGCCCCCGTGGCGCTGCGCGCCGTTTCCACGCGGGGGAATTCGCCCTGGAGGCGGCTTGGCGTTCTCATGCCGGGATTGTGCGCAAGTTCGGCCAGGCCCATGTAAAAAGCCGCCCGGCCGGAGGGCGCGGGCGGCTTTGCCGCAGGGGCAGGAACTGCTTACGGGCGGTTGACGGCGGTCCAGGCGGCAGCCACCGCGTTCGCCTCGGGCGATCCGACGCCGTACAGGTCCTGGGCGGCCTTGATCGTGTCGGTGCGGGCCTTGGAGAAGGTCTCGCTGGCCGTCATGTAGACGCTGAGGGCGCGATACCAGATCTTCCCGGCCTTGTCGCGGCCGATGCCGGTGACGCTGCCGTTGCCGGTCGCCACGCGGGTGTTGCCCGCCACGCAGGTCTTGCTCGGGCTGCCGTTGGTCGTGCCTTCGGCCAGCAGGTAGTAGAAGTGGTTGGCCACGCCCGACGAGTAGTGCACGTCGAGGTTGCCCACGCCCGAGTACCAGCAGTCCGACGAGCCGCCGTCCTGGCTGGGGTTGACCATGTTGCGCAGCCACTGCCCCGGCGGCGAGATCTCTTCGCCGATCAGGTAGTCGCCCACGTCGTTGGCGTTGTTGGCGTAGTACTCGACCATCGAGCCGAAGATGTCGGAGGTGCCTTCGTTCAGGCCGCCCGACTCGCCCGAGTAGATCAGGCCGGCGGTGTGCTCGGTCACGCCGTGCGTCATCTCGTGGCCGGCGACATCGATGGCGACCAGCGGGCTGAAGAAGTTGCCGTCGCCGTAGGTCATGCGGCTGCCGTCCCAGAAGGCGTTGTCGTAGTTGCTCGAGTAGTGCACGCGGGAGTAGTAGCCGCGGCCGTCGTCGGCGATGCCGTTGCGACCGTGCACGTTCTTGTAGTAGTCCCAGGTCATGTTCTGGCCATAGGCGGCGTCCGCGGCGGCCGACTCGCTGCTGGACTCGGCGTTGTTGCCCCAGACGTTGTTGGTGTCCTTGTACTTCGTCTCGGTGAAGGTGCCGTTCTTCATGTCGACCACGTAGTGCTTGCCGCGGGTCACGTCCTTCAGGGTGTACTTGCCGGTGCCGGCCTTGAAGTTGTCGTGCAGCGGCACGTCGCCCGAGTACAGGGTCTTGCCGGTGCCGACGTCGTCGGCGGTGTGGATGTCGTCCCAGTGGTCGAGCACCTTGCCGCCCGCGCCGAGGATGACGTGGTGCACGCTGGGGGTGCCGTCGGCCTGCACCCCCTTGACGACCACGTCCCAGGCCAGCTGCGGCTGCACTTCACGCGCGTACACGACTTGCTTGAGGGAGTCGACCTTGCCTTCGCGGTGCGGGAAGGCGGCCATCGCCTTGGCCATCGCATCGCGCGAGGCCAGCGGCGACTTGGCGGTGTCCACGTTGATGCGCTGTGCGAGGCCGACCGTCACGTCTCGCAGCGCGCCGTTGGCGTGCAGGTGCACGACGAGGTCGCCACCGATCACGCGCAGGCCCTTGTAGGCGCGGTCCAGGCGCACGTGCTGGGCGCCGTCGGCGTCGACGACCAGGTCCTTCGCCTTGAAGCTGTCGCCGGCCGACACCAGGGCCGCCGCGGCGGCCTGGCCCTTCAGGTGTGCCAGCGCCTGCTTCACGGCGGGGTGGTCGGACGCCGGCATGGCGGCCTGGGCAGCAAAGGCGGCCAGCGAGGTCAGGGCGGCCAACACCGCACGATGGATGGTCGTGTATTGAGTCATGAGGTCTCCAGCACTGTGGAATGGGAATAACCGTGACGTTCGGCGGCACGCCGAAGCAGCAGTCTTTGCACCAGTGGCCGGCGCGGCGGCAGGTCCGGGTTCGGTGCTGCGCGCACTGTGTGCGCCGAGGCAGGCAGCGGCCATCCCGAGAACAGGGGGTCGCTCCAAGAAACCCTCACGCGCCTCGCCTTCGATGATTCTTGTTGAACATCGCCCGTGTTTCGCTCAGCGTCACACCAGTCAACAAAACGGGGCGCGCGCAGCGCCGCCCCCTCCAAGGGCGTGCGCGGATCCGGCTCTGCCGGTCCGCTGCGCGAGCCCCCTCGGGGGGCAGGCCCCGGGAGGGGCCGTGGGGGCCAACATTCCTTCCGCTGCGCGAGCCCCCGGGGGCAGGCCCCGGCAGGGGCCGTGGGGGCCAAAATTCCTTCCGCTGCGCGAGCCCCCTCGGGGGCAGGCCCCGGCAGGGGCCGTGGGGGCCCCAACTTCAAGCTTTCAGATAGTCGACCTGGTGCCCCAGCCAACGCAGCACCTGCGCCTGCGCGGCGTCGGGGTGGCGATCCAGCAGCATGGGCGCGGCGCGGCGCGCCTGCGCGAGCAACGGCGCGTCCTCGGCCAGGTCGGCGAAGCGCAGCAGCGCATCGCCCGATTGCCGCGCCCCCATGAATTCTCCCGGTCCGCGGATCTCGAGATCGCGGCGCGCGATCTCGAAGCCGTCGGTGGTCTCGGCCATTGCCTTCAGCCGGTGCTTGCCGCTGTCCGACAGGGGCGTCGAGTACATCAGCACGCAGACGCTGGCCACCTCGCCGCGGCCCACGCGGCCGCGCAGCTGGTGCAGCTGCGCAAGCCCGAATCGTTCGGCGTGCTCGACGACCATCAAACTGGCGTTGGGCACGTCGACGCCGACTTCGATCACGGTGGTGGCCACCAGCACGGCAATCTCGCCGGACTTGAAGCGCGCCATCACGGCGGCCTTCTCGGCGGTCTTCAGGCGGCCATGCACGAGGCCCACCTCATGACCGGGCAGCGCAGCGGACAGCACGGCGTGCGTCTCGGTTGCATTGCGCAGTTCGGTCAGCGGCTTGCCGCCTCGCGCCTTGCCTTCGGGCGGCGAGCCGTCGTCCTCCACCGCCTCCACCAGCGGGCAGACCCAGTAGACCTGCTGGCCCGCCTCCACCGCATCACGGATGCGGCCTATCAGTTCCTCGCGCCGGTGGTCCGCTATCAGCTTGGTGACGATGGGCGTGCGGCCCGGCGGCAGCTCGTCGATGGTCGAGACCTCGAGGTCGGCGAAGTAGCTCATCGCCAACGTGCGCGGAATGGGCGTCGCACTCATCATCAGCAGGTGGGCGGAAAGCGAAGACTCGGTGTCCTGCAGCTTGTGTCGCAGGGCCAGGCGCTGGGCGACACCGAAGCGGTGCTGCTCGTCGACCACCGCCAGCCCCAGCCGTGCGAAATGCACGTCGTGCTGGATCACCGCATGGGTGCCGACCACCAGCGCAGCATCGCCGCTCGCGACCTGCGCGAGCGCCTCTTCGCGCGCCTTGCCGCGGCGCGCGCCGGCGAGCCAGGCCACCTTCACGCCCAGCGGCTGCAGCCACTGCACGAGCTTGGCCACATGCTGCTCGGCCAGGATCTCGGTGGGCGCCATGAGCGCGCATTGCCAGCCGGCGTCGATCGCCACTGCGGCGGCGAGCGCCGCGACCACGGTCTTGCCGGCGCCCACGTCGCCTTGCAGCAGGCGATGCATCGGCCGGCCGGCGGCCAGATCCGCCGCGATCTCGGCCGACACGCGCTGCTGTGCACGCGTCAAGGCGAAGGGCAGCGTGGCCAGCAGCTTCTCGTGCAGGCCGCCCACGCGGGGCACCAGCATCGGCGCCGCATGGCGCCCGCGTTCGCGCCGGGCCTGTCCCTGCGCCAGCTGCTGGGCGAGCAGCTCCTCGAACTTCAGCCGCTGCCAGGCCGGATGGCTGTGGTCCTGCAGCGCAGCCAGCGGCGCCCCCGGCGGCGGGTGATGCAGGAGCTCCAGCGCCTGGCGCAGCGGGGGCAAGCCGGGCGGCACGATCCCCGGCGGCAGCAGCTCGGCGAGGTTCGCACGCTGCAGCCCCGAAGCCACGGCCTTGCGCAGGTAGCTCTGTGGCAGGGCGGCCGTGCTCGGGTAGACCGGCGTCAGCTCGGCCGCCAGGGGTGCCCCGTGCTCGATGGCCTTGAACTGCGGGTGGATCATCTCGCGGCCGAAGAAGCCGCCGCGCAGCTCGCCGCGCGCGCGCACCCGCACGCCGGCTTGCAAGGCCTTCTGGTGCGATGGGTAGAAATGCACGAAGCGCAGGACGAGCGTCTCGCCGCCGTCGTCGGCCGCCCGCACGACGAGCTGGCGCCGGGGGCGGAACTCGACCCTCGCGTCGCGCACCGTGACCTCGACCTGCACCGTTTCGCCCGGGTGCGCCTGCGACAGCGGCGTCAGCCGGGTCTCGTCCTCGTAGCGCAGCGGCAGGTGCAGGGCCAGCGCGAGCGGAGTGGTCAGCCCGAGCGACTGAAGCGCTCGCGCGGGACCCGAGCGCTGCGGGGCGGTCTTTGCGGCAGTGGCGGCGTCCGGGGCGGCGTCGGCGGGCGGCATGCGGGGCATTGTCGTCGCCGGACGGACACGGCCCGGGCATGCCGGATGCCACGGGCAGTGACGTCTTCTTGCGACTGCTCACTAACGTCGGGCCGGGTTGATCCGAAATGGCGGGAGAATGCGCCCGCCAGAATTCCCGACTTGATCTTTTCGCCCACTGCCATGCGTCTAGCTGTTCGACTGCTCGTGCTGATTGCCACCGTGTTGGGTCTGGGCGTGGCCTTCGCCTGGGCCTGGGATCAATCCGATGCGCGGGCGGACGCCCAGGCAGAGGTCGCTGCCGGCTCGCCGACGCTGCATGCCGACTCGCCGGCCAAGCGCTGAGCCAAGGAACCGAATGACCGCCGGCGGGCCCAAAGAGGGCACGCCGGTTGCTGGCGCGGCCGCAGCCGGCGTGGAACAATTCACACATCTCTTTCGCAGGCCGGTGAAGCCTCGAGGTCACGTCCCTTGTCCAGCCCGCGCTCCTACACCCTTGCCGATTTCGATTTCGCGCTGCCCGGCGAGCTGATCGCCCAGCATCCCAGCCCGCTGCGCAGCGCGTCACGCCTGCTCGACGGCCGGACCGATCGTCCGGTCGACCGCGTGTTCCGCGAGCTGCCCTCCCTGCTCGCGCCGGGCGACCTCCTGGTGTTCAACGACACCCGCGTCATCAAGGCCCGGCTGCTGGGTGAAAAGCCCACCGGCGGCGCCGTCGAAGCCCTGGTCGAGCGCATAGTGCCCGACGAGCCGGGCGAACCGCCCCACCAGGTGCTCGCCCACCTGCGCGCCAGCAAGTCGCCCCGGGCGGGCGGCTTCGTGCGCTTCGGGCTGGATGCCGGCACGCCGGGAGCCGGCTTCGACGCCGAGGTCCTGGGCCGCGCCGGGCCGGACGATTCCCTGTTCCGCCTCCGGTTTCCGGCCGATCCGCTGGGGTTGCTGCAGCAATACGGTCACGTGCCGCTGCCGCCGTACATCACCCACGCCGACGCGCCCGAGGATGCCGAGCGCTACCAGACGGTCTTCGCCGAGCGGCCGGGGGCGGTCGCGGCGCCCACCGCTTCGCTGCACTTCGACGAGCCCGTGCTCGCCGCATTGGCCGAGCGCGGCGTGCACAGCGCCCGGGTCACCCTGCACGTGGGCGCCGGGACCTTCCAGCCGGTGCGTACCGAGAACCTGGACGAGCACCGCATGCACAGCGAGTGGTTCGAGGTGCCCGGTTCCACCGTGCAGGCCATCGCCGAGGCTCGGGCCCGCGGCCGGCAGGTGATCGCCGCCGGCACCACCACGCTGCGCGCGCTCGAATCGGCAGCGCTGCGCTCGCCCGCGGGCCTGGACAGGCCCCAGCAGGGCGAGACCGACATCTTCATCCGCCCCGGCTTCGAGTTCCGGGTCGTGGATCGACTGATCACCAATTTCCACCTGCCCAAGAGCACGCTGATGATGTTGGTCAGCGCCTTCGCTGGCCATGAGCATGTGATGGCGCTGTACCACCACGCCATCGAGGCGCGCTACCGCTTCTTCAGCTATGGCGACGCGATGCTGTTGGCGCGCGCCCGCCCCTCGGGGCCATGAACGCCTTGCCATTCGGGCGGGCGGCCGAGGCGGCCGATCCCGGCCTGGCGGCGGCCGAAAAGCGGCTGGCCGAATGGCATCTCCTCCTGGACAGAATGGCGAGCCTGCTGCAAACGCCGGCAGCCGAAGGATTTGAAGGCGCGATCCGCGCGCTGGCCGACGAGCTGGCGGCGCTCGTGCAGGGCGATCCGGACATGGCGCAGGCCCTGCTCGTGCATCCGGACTTCTGCGCCGCGCATCCGTACAGCGTCGCCCACTCGGCCCATGTCGCGGCCACCTGGGCGGTGCTGGGACTGCGGCAGGGCAGCGGGGCCGCCGAGATGTCGGTCCCGCTGGCCGCGGCGCTCACCATGAATCTCTCGATGCTGGCGCTGCAGGATCAGCTGACGCACCAGGACGCGCCGCTCAAGCCCGAGCAGCGGGAGCAGATCCGCCGGCACCCGGCGCAGAGTGCCGCCCTGTTGCGCGGTGCGGGCATCACCGATCCCCTCTGGCTCGGCATGGTGGAGCAGCACCACGAGACGCCCTCCGGCGCCGAGCCCCTGCCCGAGGCGAGGCGCCTGCGCATGATCGACGTCTACTGTGCCTGCTTCGGGTCTCGCGTCCGGCGCCACCCGCTGCTGCCCGACCAGGCGGTCCGGCGCCTTTACCAGCAGCATCCGCAGGAACCGACGGCGCTCGCGCTCGGCCACGCCTTCGGCCTGTACCCACCGGGCACGGTGGTGCGGCTCGCCTCGCTCGAGCTCGCGCTGGTGGTTCGGCGCGGCCGGGCGGCGAACACGCCGGTCGCCGCCGCGCTGCAGGGCGCGGGTGGAGAGGCCCTGGCGAATCCGGCCCGGCGCGACACCGCCCAGCCGGGCTACACGGTGGTGGCGGCGGTGACGCCGGCCCTGCTGCGGGCCCGCATCCCGTGGGCGCTGCTGTTCACGCTGTGCTGAGCTGGAGCATCCCGGCTGTCACGCGGTGCGCCGCCGCGCAGCGCCGCTGCTCCATCCTGGCAAAACGCCGGGCGCTCTTGATCTGACGCAATCGCGCGGACGCGCCGCTGCCTATGGTGGGGTCAATCGACCTCAAGGAGCCCACCATGAAACCCCTGTTGATCACCACACTGACCGCCGTCCTGGCGGCCGCGGGAGCGGCCCACGCGGCCTCCAGCGACGACGCGATGCTGACGCTGGCCTCCCACAGCGGCTGCATGGCCTGCCATCACGTCGACCCGGGCGCCAAGGGCCCGGACGGCCTGCCGCCGGTCGGCCCGTCCTGGCGGGACGTCGCCGCCAAGTACCGCGGCCAGAAGGACGCCGAGGGCAACCTCACCACCACCGTCCTGAAGGGCTCCAACCCCTACGACAGCCACTGGAAGGGCAAGGCCAGCGGCCTGGCCATGCCGCCCAACAAGGTGGCGATCAGCGAAGGCGACGCGAAGAAGCTGGTGCACTGGATCCTGGCCCTGGGCCCGAATTAGCCAGGAATGCGGGCGGCAGAAGCCGCCTGCATTCCTGGCTTGCGCCCATCCATGGGCTCCCCCTAGCCCCCTCCAAGAGGGCGGCTCCAGCATGTAGTGGGCTCCCACCAGCCTCCCTCCGAGAGGGAGGCTCTGGCCAGAGTGACGAGATGGTCGTGCCGGTTGATGGACTGGCTGGAGCCGCCCTCTTGGAGGGGGCTCGGGGGAGCCGGATGTTCTGCCCGGGCCCGGGAGCCGAAGCGGCTCCCGGGCCGGGCGACAATCCGGCCCATGCTCGAGTTCGAACTGCTGTCCACCGAGGGCCTGGCACGGCGTGGCCGCCTGCGGCTGAACCACGGCGTCGTGCAGACGCCGATCTTCATGCCGGTGGGCACCTACGGCACCGTCAAGGGCGTGCTGCCGAGCTCGCTGGTCGAGATGAATGCCCAGATCATCTTGGGCAACACATTCCACCTGTGGATGCGCCCGGGGCTGGACGTGATCCGCAGCTTCGGCGGGCTGCACCGCTTCGAAGGCTGGACCCGGCCCATCCTCACCGACTCGGGCGGCTTCCAGGTCTGGTCGCTGGGCGACATGCGCAAGATCAGCGAGGAGGGCGTGCACTTCGCCTCGCCGGTCAATGGCGACAAGCTCTTCCTCACGCCCGAGGTCAGCATGCAGATCCAGAGCGTGCTGGACTCGGACATCGTGATGCAGTTCGACGAGTGCACGCCCTACTACCAGGGCGACAAGTCGGCCGGCCACATCACCACCGAGGCCGAGGCGCGCTCGTCGATGGAGCTCAGCCTGCGCTGGGCGCGGCGGTCGAAATCGGAGTTCGAGCGGCTGGCCAATCGCAACGCCTTGTTCGGCATCGTGCAGGGCGGCATGTTCGAGTCGCTGCGCGAAGCGTCGCTGGCCTCGCTCGTCGAACTCGACCTGCCCGGCTACGCCGTCGGCGGCGTCTCGGTGGGCGAGCCCAAGGACGAGATGCTGCGCATCATGGCGCACACGCCGCATCGATTGCCGGCACACAAGCCGCGCTACCTGATGGGCGTGGGCACGCCCGAGGACCTGGTCGAAGGCGTGGCCTGCGGCGTCGACATGTTCGACTGCGTGATGCCCACCCGAAACGCTCGCAACGGCCACCTGTTCACCCGCTTCGGCGACCTGAAGATCCGCAACGCCCGCCACAAGCAGGACCAGCGGCCCATAGACGAGAGCTGCGCCTGCCACGCCTGCGCCGGCGGCTTCAGCCGCGCCTACCTGCACCACCTGGAGCGCTGCGGCGAAATGCTGGCGCCCATGCTGGCCACCCTGCACAACCTGCACTACTACCTGAACCTGATGCAGGAGATCCGTGACGCGCTGGAAGCGGGGCGCTTTGCCGAGTTCCGCCAGCGCTTCGCGGCCGATCGCGCGCGCGGGGTCTGAACCCGCGGCCGCTAGACCAGCGGCCCGGCCCCGCCCCATTCCCTTTCTCGAACCGATTCTTCCCATGGCGACTACCACCCGGCGCCGCAAGCCGGCCCCGGCCGACTCGGCCACGTTCGACCTGCTCGACGCAGGCCCCGAGGCTTCGACGGCTCCCGTTCCCACCGATCCACCGGCCGCCGAATCGGAGGCGGCCCCTGAAGCCACCCTGCCGGCCAAGCGCCCACGGGCTCCGCGCAAGCGCACCGCGAAAGCTGCGGAGTTGCCGCTGGAGGACGCCGCCAGCGAAGTGCTGGCGGCCGAGCCCGCCACGGCCGAGGAAGCGGCTGTCTCCGGAGAAGCGCCCCCTCCAGCGCCAAAGGCGAAGCGACGAGGCGGACGGGCAGCGGCGCCGGACGTGCAGGAGCCCGAAGCGCTTGCAGCGGCCGAGCCGGCCGCAGACGTCCCGCCGGCCGGCGAGCCAGCCGAGCCGGAGGCCGAAGCGCCCGCGCCCGTCGAGGTGGAGCCGCTGCCGTTCATCGAACCGCTGGAACCGGTCGAACCGGAGCAAGCTCCCGAACCCGCGCCGCCGGTCCGCGAAACCAGTCAGCTCACGCTGGAGGAGGGCCTTCAGCGACGCGTTTGCTGGCAGGCCGGCTCGCGCTGCCCCGGCACGCTGAGCCAGGCCGTGCAGCGCTGGCAAGCGCAACGCGGAGCGTCGGAACTGGCGTTCGGCCACCTCGACGAGCTCAGCGAACTGCTGGCCATCGCCGCCCGCACCGGCCACACGGTCGAGGTCGACGAGGCCGTCTGGTCGCACCTGGCACGGCTGTCGGACCTGCAGGGCCGGATCGCCCACCTCGAATCGCGACACCCGCAGGGGCTGGACCCCGCGGCCCAGCCCGAGGGCAGCCTGCTGGCCGGCTGGCGCGCCTGCCAGCTCGAAGCGGCCTTCTTCGCCGCCTGCGTGGGCCGCTGCGTGCTGGCCGACGAGCCGGCGCTGGAGCCCGAGAACGAACTGCTGCTCGCCGCGCGGCTGGTGATGCAGCACTTCGGCACGGGCGCGCCGGTGGTGCTGGCGCCGGCGGATGCGCACGCGGGCTGGCAGGCGGCCTGGAGCCGCGTCTGGCCGGCCGACGCGCCGGCCGGGCCGCCCGCGCTGGTCGTGCTGTCGCCCGGCGAAGCGGTGCCCGAGGGCACCGAGTTGCTGTTGCTCGATCAACGCCAGCGGCCGGATGTCGCAGCCACCGAGGCGCCCGCATCCCAGGCGGCCGCATGGCTGTGGGTGCTCGCGCCCCACGACCTGCTGGAGCGCCCCGAGGCCTTGCCGTTGTTCACCGCCGTGGACCAGCTTCGCCAGGGCGGCCTCGCCACCTGGCAGGCCGAAGGCAATGTCGACGCGCTCGCGGCGGTGCTGCTGGCCCGTCGCTTTGCCGATGTCGCCTCGCAGTGGCCGGCCTGGGCGCCGACGGTGCGTACCACGGCCACGCCGGTCGGCGAGGCCTCGTTGCGAGACGAACTTGCCCAGCGCCTGGCCCGTTGGCAGCGCAGCGGCTTCCTGGCGGACAGCGATCAGCTGGCCCTGCGGCGGACCGTGGCCTCCCTGTGGGCCGCGGCCCGCGCGGCCAACATCGCGGCATTGCCCGCGTTGCTCGGCGACGCCCTGTCGGGCGGGGCGGGCCGCATCGTCGTCTTCAGCGAGGACGCGGCGCTGCTGCCCGAGCTGGCCGCGACCCTGCAGGCCACCGGGCTGCCGGTCGAAGCCTTGCCGGCCGCCGGCTCGCCGCGTCTGGCCGAGCAGGCCCTGCGCGCCTTCCGCGAGGCCGAGGGGCCGCGAATCCTGCTGGTGGCCGACGGCCCGGAAGGCGCCGAGCAGCGCATCGGCGTGCAGCTCGCAGCACCCATCGTGATCCACCTCGACACGCCCTGGCACGCCGACGCGTTGGCGCGCCGCCTGCAGCGCGTCCGCCCCGGCGGCAGCCAACGAGAAGTGCCGGTGTGGCAACTGCTGCCCGAGGCCAGCCTGATGGCCCGTCGTGCGCAATCGCTGCCGGTCGACGCGGGCGCCGGCACGCGCCTGTCGGGCGCGTTGCTGCGAGGTCCCGTGCTCGAGGCCTGGCTGCAGGAACTCGCTGCGCTGCTGTGAAGCACCGGCGCGAGTCCAGCGAGCTCGGCGGCCGGCCGTCCACCAGCCGCTGGAGCAGGCTGCTGCGCGCGTCATGGCAATGGCCGCTGGCCCTGCTGATCCTGTTCGAGGAATGGGGCTGGGAGCCGCTGCAGCGCGCGCTGGCCTGGCTGGGCGAGAAGCTCGGCCTGACGGCGGTGGCGGACTGGATCCGGCGCCTGCCGCCTTATGCCGCGCTGGCCTTGTTCGCCGTGCCGGCGCTGGCCCTGCTGCCCATCAAGCTGCTCGCGCTCTGGCTCATCGGCCAGGGCCGCGCCTTGCTGGGCGCCATGGTGATCCTGGCCACCAAGGTCATAGGCACCGCCATCGTGGCGCGGCTGTTCACCCTGACCCAGCCGGCCCTGATGCGCCTGGCCTGGTTCGCCCGCCTGTATGCACGCTGGAGGGCCTGGAAGGAGTCGCTGCTCGCCTGGGCCCGCGCCTCGGCGGCCTGGCAGGCGGCGCGCTTGTGGCGAAGGCGCGTTCGCATGCAGTGGCGGCGCTGGCGCGGCTCATGGAGCTGAAGCGCCGGCGAGGAATCAGGATCACGGCACGCCCATGAAGACGACGGACAACAACATCCAGGCCGCCCGCGTCGAGGCGGTCGCGCGCCGCGAGCCTCGGCGCCTGTGGCTGCGGGTGGCGGCTGGGGCGACGCTGTCGCTGCTGGTCGCGGGCGCCGGCCTGGTCTGGCACCTCGCCTTTCGCGCGCCTGGCGACGAGCCGCTTCCGCTGCCCGGCGGCCTCGTCTCCGCCGCCACGCCGCAAGGGCAGCGCCTGCTGGCGGAGAGCACGCCCCAGGCCGACCATGCACCGCTCAGTGCTGCCTTCGAGCGCCAGCGCCGCCCCGCCTTCTGCGGCGTGGCGAGCTCGGTGATGGTGTTGAACGCGCTGCACCCGGAGGGGCCGCGACTCACCCAGGACCGTTTCTTCGACGACTGGCCCACCGAGATGCGGGTCACCTTCAACGGCATGACCCTGCAGGAACTGGCCGGCTTGTTGCGCCAGCGCGGCGCCCATGCCGAACCCGTGTTCGCGCAAGACAGCAGCCTCGAGGCCTTTCGCGCCATCGCCACGGCGAACCTGGGCCGCCCCGGCGACTACATCCTCGTGAACTACCAGCGCGCCACGCTGGGGCAGCGGGCCGGCGGCCACATCTCCCCGCTGGCCGCCTACCACCCGGCCACCGACCGCTTCCTCCTGCTCGATGTCGCCGCCTACCGCTACCCGCCCACCTGGGTGACCGCGTCAGACCTGTGGGCGGCCATGAACACGCTCGACGACTCGTCCGGAAAGACACGGGGCTTCGTGCTGGTTCGTGGCACGCCCCGCCTCTGACAAACTTCGCGGAACGGAGGGGATGAAGTCCCATGAGCGGAGCGCATAGCCGGATCACGGTGACCGGGTCACCCATCTCAGCGGCCCTGAAGTTCGAGCGCAGCATTCGCGCGGATGTGCACAGTCGCCGGTGGGTACGAGTCCATGTGCTCCTGATCGGACTCGTCACCTTCGGCCTGCTGTGGGGCATCTCGCACACGCTTCTGCTGGCCGGGATCGACTCCCTCGCACTGCGCCACGGCGTGGCGCTCCTGGGGGCCTATGTCATCTACCTTGGGCTGCTGTGGGCGTGGTGCCGATGGCTCATTTCGCGAGATGAGGCATCGCTCGACGGCGGCGACCTGAGCTTCGATCTGCCTGGCATGGGGTCCAGCGGCAACGGCTCGGCCGATGCCGCGGTCTTCCGGTCAGGCGGCGGAGGAGATTTTGGTGGCGGGGGTGCCAGCGGCGGCTTCGATGCTGCAGACGGCGTGGCGGTGGCCGACTGCGCAAGCCCACCGGTGGGAGAGGCTGCCTCTACCGTGGCAGAGGCGATCGGCAGCGCGGACGATGGCGCGGTGGTGCTGGTCCCGCTGGCTTTGGCCATCGGAGTCGCGGTGGCGCTGGCCACCGTGCTGGGCTTTGCGGTCTTCGGGCTCTTCGGTGTCGAAGTCCTGATGGGCGTCGCGGTGGAGATCGCCTTCGCTTCGGCCGGAGGCGCCCTGGCATTGAAGGCGCAGCGCGAGGGCTGGCTGGCTCATGCCCTGCGGCGCACGTGGGGGCCGCTGGCCGTCGTCATGGCGATCACCGTCCTGACCGGCCTGGCGATCGGTCACTGGCTGCCAGAGGCGAAGACCCTGCCGCAGGCGCTGGCGCGGCTGTTCTGAACGCGAGTCCGCCGGGGCCGTGGGCTCCCCTCAAACCCCGCTGCGCTCCCCGTGAAAACGGTCCAGCTCGGCCCGCAGGGCCTCCAGGGTCACCGCCCGCTCGTCCCGGTAGAACATGTTGTAGCTCTCGAAGGGGATCATCTTCCCGTCGGGCCGGGCGAAGTGGATGCAGCTCTTCTTCAGGGCGCGGATGTCTAGGCCGCGGGCGTCCATGAACTGAACGATCAGCACGCGGAAGACGCGCTGGTAGTCCAGCTCCGCGGGTGCCGCGATCTGCGGCAGGCAGCACATCAGCTCGGACAGGCAGCTGGCCTGCGACTCCGGCGAGTGGTTGGTCGAGAAGAGCTTGAAGACCTGGCCCTTGAGCCGGGGGTCGCGCTCGAAGACGATGGTGTTGCTGCTGGCCTCGACCAGCGTGGTCGGGTCGAGGTAGCGGGTCAGCGGCTGCAGCTGCCCGTCGTCGCCGCGCAGGGCGTAGGCCATGGCCAGCGTGTCCGGGTTGCACGGCACGGGCACCACGTCCTCGGCGGTGAACAGGCCCGATTGCTCGACGATGCGGCGGCGCACTTCGCTCACGGTGAGGCGGTGCCTGGCGGCTTCGTAGGCCTCGTTGCGGCCGGCATCCTGCACCGGCTGCAGCGTCACGCCGCGCACGCAGCGCTGCGCGGCGGCGAAGCGGATCACGTCGCCGATCTCCTCGTCGTTGATGCCGCGCTTGACGGTCATCACGAGCGTGGTGGAGATGTTCAGGGCATTGAGCCGCTCCAGCGCGTCCTGCCGGATGCGGCGCAGGTCGGCACCACGCAGGTCCATCAGCGGCTCGCGCTGGAGCGAATCGAACTGCAGGTAGACCTCGAAGCCCGGCGCGTAGGTGGCCAGCCTTTCGGCGAAGCCCGGCTCCTGCGCGATGCGGATGCCGTTGGTGTTGAGCATCAGGTGGCGGATGGGCCGCGCCTTGGCCGCGTCGAGGATGTCGAACAGTCGCGGATGCAGCGTGGGCTCGCCGCCGGAGATCTGCACGACGTCGGCCTGGCCTTCGCTGGCCACCACGGCGTCCAGCATGGCGATCACCTCCTCGAACGAGCGATGCGTGAGCCGCTCCGGGCCGGAGGCGGCATAGCAGGTGGGGCAGCGCAGGTTGCAGTGGTCGGTGATCTCGACGATGGCCAGGCAGCTGTGCTGCATGTGGTCCGGGCACAGGCCGCAGTCGTAGGGGCAGCCGTGGCGCATGGCGGTGGCGAAGCGCTGCGGCATCTCCGGCGGCTTGACGTAGACCTCGCGGCACAGGCGGTAGTAGTCGACGTCGTCGCTGACCAGCACGCGCTCGGTGCCGTGCGCGGGGCACCACTTGTCCATGTAGACCCGATCGTCCTTGAAGACGATCTTGGCCTCGACCTGGCGCAGGCAGCGGGTGCAGACCGACTGCGTGGTGTCGTAGAAGAGGTAGGGGCGGGTCTTGCGGTCTGAACTCATGCGGGCTGGATTCGAGGCGTGAGCCGACGCGAGGCGCGCCAGACGAGCGGCAGGTACACGGCGAGTGCGACGAAGCAGACCCACTGGATGCCGGACAGGCCGAAGGGATAGGGCACGCGAACGGGCTTGAGCGTGTCGACCAGGAGGCGCCAGGCTAGGTAGGCGGCCAGGAAGAGCTTGAACTGCAGGCCGGCCACGGGGGCCAGGACCTCGCGCGATCGCCACAGCAGGCCGCCGAGTCCGAGCAGGAAGACGATCTCGTAAAGCGGCGAAGGGTGCCGCGCGACGCCGTCACCCAAGTCCACGCCCCAGGGCAGCGTGGTCGCCAGCCCGTAGGTGTCGTCGTGCAAGCCGGCGAGGAAGCAGCCGATGCGACCGATCGCAATGCCCGCCACCAGAGGCAGAACCAGCGCGTCGCCGGTGCTGCGGGTCTGGCCGGTGATCCATTTCGAGAGCTCCACGCCGATGAGCCCGCCGAGCAGCCCGCCGACGACGCTCTGGCCCGGCATGACCCACTCGCCGGACAGCAGGCGCTGCCAGACGTCGGGGCGTTCGATGAGGAACACGGCCTTGTTGCCGATCGCCGCACCGAGCAGCAGGCCGACGACCACGGCGAAGTTGCCACTGTGCAGCGGGCCGCCGCGGCCCTGGCCGCGAAGGGCACGGCGGTACAGCCATACGCCCAGCGCGATGCCACCGTACTCGAAGACGCCATGCAGCGCCGCCGCCGTCGCAGCATCGAATGCGACGATCACTGCTTGCGTTTGCCCAGATAGCGCAGCAGCGTGCGCACGCACAGCCACGTCAGCGCGCCACCGATCAGCAGCGAGGGCAGCGCGATCGACAGCATGTCGAGCTCGCGGCCGCCGCCGCCGAGGCCTCCGATGGTGAAGGCGGCGCCGCACAGCGTGACGCATCCGAAGCCGCCGATGGCGACGAGCAGCAGCAGCACCACGATGAAGCGGACGAAGCCGCTGGGCCCCGAAGGGGCGACCGGCTGCTCGGTCGGCTGCAGGCTCGGCTCTTCGCTCATGCCGCGGCCTCGCGGTTCTCGAGCAGCACCCGTTCGCCATGGGCAACGAGCAGGCCGTGCACTGTTTCACGCAGGCCCTCCGGCGTGACGCGCTCGGGCGCGATCGGCTCGGCAGCCGCCACGGTCACGCGGCTGAAGAGCCCGCGCCGGAAGGGCCTGACCATCGCCCGGCCGCCTTCGGCGCGCGAGAAGAACGAGCCCCACAGGTTGACCAGAGCCACCGCCACGACAGGCACCGGCCGGCGCTCGAGGATCTTCATCACGCCGCCCTTGAAGACCTGCAGCTGGCCGTCGGAGGTGATGCCGCCTTCGGGGAAGATGCCCAGCAGGTCGCCCTCGGCCAGCACCGCGTCGGCCGCGGCGAAGGCCGCTTCGTAGGCCGCGGGATCTTCGCCGCGCGGCGCGATCGGGATGGCCTTGGCCAGCTTGAACAGCCAGCCCAGCACCGGCACCTTGAAGATACGGTGGTCCATCACGAAGCGGATGGGGCGCGGGCTCGCGGCCATCAGCAGCACCGCGTCGACGAAGCTCACGTGGTTGCACACGATGATCGCCGGGCCGGTGGCCGGGATGTGGGCGTCGTCCACCAGCCTGAGGCGGTAGACGAAGCGCGACAGCATCCACGCCAGGAAGCGCAGCAGGTACTCCGGCACCAGCAGGAAGATGTAGGCACCGACGACCAGGTTGGCCAGCGCGATCAGGCCGAACACCGCCGGGATGCTCACGCCGGACGACAGCAGCGCGCCGACGATCACCGCGCTGGCGATCATGAACAGCGCGTTGAGGATGTTGTTGGCCGCGATGATGCGGGCGCGGTGGCTGGCCGGCGAGCGCAGCTGGATGAGCGCGTACATCGGCACGCTGTACAGGCCCGCCGAGAGCGAGAGCAGGAAGAGATCGGCCAGCACGCGCCAGTGGGCACCGATCGAAAGGAACTCGCCCACCCCGTGCAGGCCGCTGCCCTCGGCCAGGCCGCGCGAGGCGAAGTACAGGTCCCCCGCGAAGACCGTCATGCCGATCGCGCCCAGCGGCACCAGGCCGATCTCCACGTGCCGGCGGCTCAGCGTCTCGCACAGCAGCGAGCCGATGCCGACGCCCAGCGAGAACACCACCAGCAGCAGCGAGGCGACCTGCGGGCTGCCGTGCAGCACGTCCTTGGAGAACGACGGGAACTGCGAAAGGAACACCGCGCCGAAGAACCACATCCACGAGATGCCCAGCAGCGAGCGGTAGACGGCGATGTTCTCCTTGGCGAGCATGAGGTTGCGCCAGGTCTCGCTCACCGGGTTCCAGTTGACCTTCAGCCCGGGCGCGTTGGAGGGCGTGGGAGGCACCCCTTGCGCCGCGATGCGGCCCAGCACCGCGAGCGCCAGGCATCCCAGCCCCACTGCGTGCGTGCCCGGCAGCCAGGCATCGGCCGGCAGGTCGATCAGCAGGCCTCCGGCCAGGTTGCCCAGCAGGATGGCGACGAAGGTGCCCATCTCGATCATGCCGTTGCCGCCGGTGAGCTCGTGCTCGGCCAGGTGCTGCGGCAGGTAGGCGTACTTCACCGGGCCGAACAGCGTGCTGTGCAGGCCGAGCAGGAAGATGCAGCCCAGCAGCAGCGCGACGAGGTTGGTGAACAGGCCGATCGCGCCCAGCACCATGATGAGGATCTCGAGGTTCTTCACCAGCCGGGTCAGCGTCGCCTTGTCGTACTTGTCCGCCAGCTGGCCTGAGGTGGCCGAGAACAGCAGGAAGGGCGCGATGAACACCGCGCCTATCACCAGGCCCGCCAGCGCCGGCGGCAGCCAGCCGACGCTCAGCTGGTAGGTCACCAGCATGGTGAAGGCGAACTTGAAGATGTTGTCGTTCGCCGCGCCCAGGAACTGCGTCCAGAAGAATGGCGCGAAGCGGCGCTGGCCTAGCAGCGAGAACTGGCTGCCGTGGGCGGATGACATGGGGAGCTCCCTCGGGTGACTTGGGGCGGATGATGCCGCAGCGGGCTGGCGCTGCGGATCGGGGTTTGCAGCGCGCTATCGGATGGTCTGCACGGGGCCGGCTCGCTGCGTGCGCTGCAGCCAGTCGAACACGGAGTCGACCGACACGGTGGCGATGCGGCCGGCGAAGCGGTCGCCGGTCGGGTGGTCGTCGAAGGCGACGTTCGCCCGCGTCAGGCGGGCGCCGAGGCGGGTGAAGGTGTCGATGCGCAGCACGCTGGGCCGGTAGCCCTGGCCGCGCAGCCAGGCCTGGGCCTCGGCGCGGCTGGCGATCCCGGACTCGGCGGCCATCGCCAGCGTCTCCAGAGCCCACTGGTTGGACTGCTGGTAGTGCGTCCCCCACGCGTAGGCCACCATGCTGTAGCGCGCGGTGTGCAGGCGGGCCACGCCGGCGTTGTCCTGCAGCAGCGGCAGCAGCCTGGCCTGCAGCGCCGCCTCCGGCACCACGTAGGCGGCCTCGTAGCGGAACGGCTTGTCGTTGAAGAACTCGCCCAGGCCCTGGCGGAACAGGTCGGCCCGGTCGCTGCCGCAGGCATTGAGCTTGTGCACCACGCGCCAGGCGCCGTCGCCCTGGCGGTAGGCGAAGCCGAAGTGCGACCAGCGCAGGCCGTAGGCCGACAGGTCCTGTCCGGCGCGGGCCAGCACCACCACCTGGGCGCCGCTCGCATCCAGTTGCCGGGCGGTGCGCGCGGCGAGTTCCATGCCGTCGGCCAGCTCGCGGGCGCTGAGATGGCCCGGCTCGCAGGTCCGGCCGGCCTGGGCCGGGGTGGCGGCCAGGAGCGCGGCGGCCAGCGCGGCGGCGATGACGAGGTGGCGCTTCATCGCGTGATCCGCTCTTCGTGCAACAGCGCGCGGCCCAGCTCGTTGGGGATGAAGGCGATCGCCTCGCCGGCAGCCGACAGCACGCAGCCCGCGGCGACCGTCGTGACGACGATGGTGGTGCCGACCACCGCCACCGAGGCGCCGGCCGCTTCGCTGCCGAAGCGGACGGAGATCCGCAGGCCATCGGAGGCGCGCTCGAGCACCCACACCGTGCCTTCGGCCAGCGCCTGCACGGCGACGACGGTGAAGACTGCGCCGCTGACCAGGACCGCGGACGGCGCGGCCACCGAGATGGCGACCGGCACCGACAGCGACAGGCCGGAGGCGGCGCTCAGGTCCGCGGAGGGGTTGGGATGGGCCTGCGAAGGCAGCGCAAAGCTGCCGAGGGCCACGGCGGCGGCCAGCACGGCCGCGCGCATCGGGAAGGAACGGCTGGACATGGTGTGCTCCTCGTTCGGTTCGGGATCAGGCGATCCGCTGTTCTTCGCGGCGCTCTTCGCCGTGGCGCAGCGTCGCCTCGGCGCGGTCGGCCTCGAAGGCATCGCGCAGCGTCTTGGCCAGCGTGAAGGCGCTGGAGATCAGGAACAGCCAGCTCACCAGCAGGTAGCCCTTGTAGGCCGGGTTGATCTGCATGCGCGCCAGGCCCCAGCCGGTCAGGCCCATGGCCAGCGCGAAGCCGCCCCAGACGACCAGGTTCCACATCGGCGTGTCGCTGCGCGGGCCGCGCTGCTGCAGGTCTCGCACATGCTTGGCCAGCGCGAAGACGGAGGTCAGGCAGAAGACGTAGCCCATCACCATGAAGGCCCGGTCCAGGTCTTCGCCCGGCAGCCAGGCCAGGCCGGTGGCGCAGACGGCGACCGCGACGCCGAACGACAGCCATACCTGGACGCGCCAGGCACGGGTATCACGACGGACGATCACGCGGGGGGACGGGGTGCTCATGGGCTTGCCTCTGGGGCGTTGTTGAAGACGGAGCGGATGCTGCGCTCGACGATTGTCGAAGTTGCTCGACAACTGTTGATGTGGTGTTTGGCACGCGGTCGGGTATCACATAGGGATACTTCTGGGCCGCGATTGCTACAGTTCACGGCATTGATCTAAGGGAGGATTGAATGCGGCTGAATCTCAAAAGAAGTGCCATGACCTTGCTGGCCGCGCTCGGCCTGGGCGTCGGCGCGGCACGGGCCGACACAGTGGTGGCCGACACCGCCATTGGCGGTGGCAAGGACGGAGGCACCTTCTTCTATCTGGCGGCCATCAATGGCCAAAAGGTGGAAGACAACGCGCTCAGGGCAAGCGTGATGGCCAGTCGGAACAACGGTCCGGACCTCGTCCTGCAGCAGAGGGAACGAACCGTGCCTGCCGGAAAGGTGCGGCTTTTGATGACCGCCCGCCATGCCTTTGCGGCGCCCGTACAGACCATGTTCCGCAGCCAGCCCGCGCCGGCGGAGCAAGAGGTAGAGGTCGAGTTGGAGGCCGACCACCGCTATCGCGTCAAGGGTGCCCTGGACGCCTACCGGAACGAGGTCTGGCTGGTAGATGAGCAGACCGGCAAACCGGTGGCATCCACGGTGACAAGGCGCGTCCAGGATCCTGCCGTCGAACAGGCCATGGCAGGCGCGTCCTACACCTGCTGCAACCTGCACTACGAGGGTGACTGGATCAGCGATGCGAATTGGAGCGACCTCCCGTTCGTACCGGCCGGTGCGCGCATCGTGCTGAAGGACTACGGCCGGCAGCGGGCGGAGGTCCTGATCGATGGTCGAAAGATGCGGATCGGACTGGACTACGGGCGCGAGCAGCAGACCCGTGAGCAGTTCGTCGGCAGCTTGATCGTCAAGGAAGATCCGCGCCAGCGCCTGGCCGCCTATCCCGCAGATCAGCAAGAGGCGATACGAGCCGGCAAGCTCCGGATCGGGATGACCAAGGAGCAGGTCATCATGTCGCTAGGCTATCCGCGTGCCGATCTGACGCGGTCACTCGCTTCGGAGCAGTGGCTCTATCACACGCTCGACGAGCAGCAGTTCGCCGTCGTGTTCGGAGCCTCCGAGACCGTCGTCCGAGTCGATGCCGGTCCGCAGGCGAGGAGCCTGATTTTGGTCGGCGCGGACTGATGTCCACCACCCAGGCCCTCGTCGACCAGATCAAGGCCGAGCTCAAGCTGGCCGGCATCACCTACGCGCAGCTGGCGCCCCGCATCGGCATGGCCGAATCCAGCGTCAAGCGCATGCTGGCCAAGGGCGAGATGCCGCTGTCGCGGGTGGACGAGATCTGCCGCGTGCTCAAGCTCGATTTCGCCGAGCTGGCGCGCAAGGTGGCCGACGCGCAGCCCTTGCGCACCGAGCTGACGCTGGAGCAGGAGCGCGCGGTGGTGGCCGACCGCAAGGTGCTGCTGATGGCCATCTGCTGCATGAGCCAGTGGACCTTCGAGCAGATCGTGGCCACCTACCGCGTGAGTGAAGCGGAGGCGGTGAAGCACCTGGCGCAGCTGGATCGCCTGGGCATCATCGAGCTGCGGCCGATGAACCGCTACCGGCTGCGCGTGGCCAAGGCCTTCCGCTGGCGGCCGCACGGGCCGGTGATGCAGTACTTCCGCGAAGAGGTGGTCACCGACTACTACGCCGGCGGCTTCGACGGCGAGGGCGAGATGCTCACGCTGGTGCACGGCCAGATCGGCCGCAGCCTGGCCACGCTGTTCAACGAGCGCTTGCAGCGCGTGGCGCAGGACTTCGCGCAGCAGCACCTGGCCGACCAGAAGCTGCCGGCCGAGCACAAGCGCGCCTACACCCTGGTCATCGCCATGCGCTCATGGCTGTTCGCGGCCTTTCGCGATCTCAAGCGCGACGGGATCGCGTGACCCCGCGGGCGAACCTCAGGCGCTGATCCCGACCGTCAGCGTGGCCGCATAGCCGGCCGAGTTGCTGCCGGTGACCGTGGCCAGCTGCGTGGCGGCCTGGGTGTCGCTGAAGACGTTGTCGCTCGACAGCGAGACGTTGGCGAAATTGCTCACGCTCGCGTCGTAGCCGGTGGCCACGCCGTAGACCTGGTTGCAGGCCGAGGCGGGCATCGCCAGCTGCGAGGTCTTGGTGGAGTTGCGCCCCGTGGTGGCCTCGTCCAGGCTCTGGTAGATCTCGAAGTGGATGTGCGGCCAGCGGCCGCTGTAGCAGGCCGGGAAGATGGTGGTGAAGGTGACTTCGCCGTTGCTGTCGGTCACTTGCACGCCGCGCAGGTAGTTCTCGTCGGTGACGCCGCTGGAGTACAGCGAGTAGTTGCCTTCGCGGCTGCAGTGCCAGAGGTAGATCGCGTAACCCTCGAGGCTGGCGCAGCTGGAGGCGGTGTTGACCAGCTTCAGCGTCACCGTCATGGGCACGCCCTCGGCCACGTTGTCGCCATAGTCGCCGAAGCTGGGGGTGATGTCGCTGCGCACGATGCCCGACATCGTCAGCACGTTGACGGTGCCGCTGCTGTTGCTGTTGGTGCCGTCGCCGGGGTAGGGGCCGCTGGTCTCGCTGGGGATCACGCTGCAGCTGTCGCTGCTGCTGCCCGAGCTGCCGGAACTGCCCGAGCTGTCGTAGCTGCCGCTGCCGGAGTCGCTGGAGGTGGTCGTCCCGGCTTCGCTGTCACTGCCTCCACCGCAGGCGATCATCGCCAGCGGCGAAGCCATCGCGGCGCCGGCGGCCAGCCAGCGCAGCGCGCCGCGGCGGGCCAGGGCGCGTTGGGCCATGGCCTGCATGTCGGCTGCCAGGCCATGCGGGTGGTCGTCGTGGCGGTCGTCGGGGTGGTGGTTCATGGGGCGGATCTCCTCGTGCTTTGGTGGGAATGAAAGAAGTTCAAGCGCTCACGCCGATGGTGAGCAGCGTGCTGTCGCGCAGCAGGCTCAGCAGCGGATGGGGCGTGTGGGCGCGGTCGGTCACGAGCACCGGCAGGCAACCTGCGCGGATGCCGGCGGGCGCGAGTGCTGCGCCAAGGGGCTGCGATGAGAGGTGGGTGACCATGGCTTGCATGGTCGCGGGGCGATGTATCGCCCGTTTGCCGCGTCTATGTCATGGGCGACACAGACATCGCGGGCCCTGGAAAGCCTGCGCGTCAGGGGGCAGGCAGCACCAGCCGCGCGCGCAGGCCGCCCTCGGCCCGATTGACCAGCGTGAGCGAGCCGCCATCGCGCTCGGCCAGGTCTCGCGCGATGGCCAGGCCCAGGCCCTGCCCACCGCGTGCCGTGCGGGCGCCTGGCGCTTCTTCGCCCAGCCGCACCCAGGGCTGGAAGGCGAGCTCGATCTGGTCGGGCGGGATGCCGGGCCCGTCGTCGTCGACCGTCAACTCGACCCGTGCGCCCTGCGGAACGATGGCCACGCGCGCGCGGCCGCCATAGCGCAGCGCGTTGCCGATGAGGTTGTCGACGATGCGGCCCAGCGCCGCCGGGTGGGCGCGTGCGCGGGCTGCCCGCATGCCGCCCAACGCCACGTCGTGACCCGCTGCGGCCAGGTCGTCGACCCGGGCCTGCACCAGCGCGACCAGGTCGATCACGGCCGCCGGCGCACCGTCACGCTGCTCTCGCAGCACCGACAGGCTGCTGTCGATCAGGCCGTCCATCTCGCGGATGTCGGAAACCGCGGCCTCTGCCTGCGGGCCCTCGAAGGATTCCAGCCGCATGCGCAGGCGGGTCAGCGGCGTGCGCAGGTCGTGCGACACGCCGGCCATGTGCAGCCCCCGCAGGTCGAACTGCTCCTGCAACCGCCCGGCCATGCGGTTGAACGCGGCCGCCGCTTCGCGCACTTCGTGCGTGCCGTGCCGTTCGTCCAGCGTGGGCGGCGTGGCACCTTGCGGCAGTCCTTCGGACAGGGTGCCGGCGGCGCGCGAGAGCCGCTTCATCGGGGCCGCGAGCCAACGGGCGCCCAAGGCCGCGCCCAGCGCGATGACGAGCGCCCGGATGCCGTAGTCGAGCCAGAGCACCGACGACGGCAGCTCGCCGCCGCCCGGGCCGCCGTCGGGCGGTGGTTCCATCGCTCCAGGGGGCGGGCCAACGGCGCCGTCCGGCGCATCCGCATCGGGTCCTGGCGCTCCGAGGCCGCCGGGGCCATCGGCCGGCCCGGCCTGCGGACGCGTTCCGCCCATCGGCCCGCCCGGCGGCAACGAGCCCAAGGTGGGCACCTGCCGTCCGCCCTGCGCACCTTCGGGCAGCGCCGGAACCGCCAGCCAGTAGGCCACCACATGGCTGCCCACCAGCACCAGCCACATCAGCACGAACAGGCGCAGGCCCAGGGTGTCGAAGCGGCGCCAGTTCCGCGGCGCCCTCACGGCCCCCCCACCGCGCCGGGGTCGAAGCGATAGCCCTCGCCTCGCACGGTCCAGATGAGCGGTGATCCGGCGTCGGTGCCGAGCTTGCTGCGCAGGCGCGAGACCGCGAGGTCTATGCTGCGGTCGCTCGGCAGCCCGGCCGCCGCGGTGCCTGACGCCGACGACAAGGCCAGCAGCTTCTCGCGGCCGAGCACCTGGCCGGGATGGTCGACGAAGACCGACAGCAGCCGGAACTCCGTCGCCGACAGCGGCACCACCACGCCCTCGGGCGAAATCAGGCGGCGCTGGATGCGATCGAACTGCCAGCTGCCGATGCGCAGCGGGGCGCCCGCGGCCTTCGCGGCCATCAAGGCGTTGCCACGCCGCAGGACGGCCTTGATGCGTGCCACCAGCTCGCGCAGCTCGAAAGGCTTGGGCAGGTAGTCGTCGGCGCCCAGCTCCAGGCCCAGCACGCGCGAGAGCGGGTCGCCTTGGGCGGTGAGCATGATCACCGGCAACGTCGGCGCGACCTTCTTGGCCCACTGGCAAAGCGCGAGGCCGTTCTCGTCCGGCAGCATCAGGTCGAGCAGCAGCACGTCGATGCCGCCTTCGGGCAGCCGGTGCCGCAGCCCGGCGCCGTCCTCCACCACCTCCACTTCGAAGCCGAAGCCGCGCAGGTATTCCTGCAGCAGGGTGCGGATCGCGTGGTCGTCGTCGACGATGAGGCAGCGGGTCATCGGGGGGCGAGGCAGAGGCGGGGAGTTTGACAGTCCTTGCGGGAACGCCCATTCAGCGGGGCCGCAGGGCCTCGGCCAGGCGATCGGGCGTGCCCTGCACGCGCTCCAGCCGAGGGTAGCGGGGGCCGCCGCGCCAGTCGACGGTGACGGTGCGGTAGAGGTCGCCGTCCTTGACGAGCAGGCGCAGCGGTGCGCGGCCCTCGCGGTTGTCACGCAGCGCCGCCTCCACCCGCTCGGGCTTGTAGGCGAGATCGTTGACGGCCACCAGCGCCATGCCCTTGGTGAGGCCGGCGTTGAAGGCGGGGCTGCCCCAGAAGACCTCGGTCAGCGTGCCGTCGCCGATCACGCGAAGGCCCAGCGAATAGGCCAGGTCCTGTGGCCGCTCGGTGCCCGAGGGGCCCTCCCAGCCTCGCTCGTGGGCCTGGAAGCGGCTTTCCTCGTCGGCCCAGGCCAGGCGCCAGCCGCTTTCGGCCAGGCCGGGGACGACACGGCCTGTGGCCTCCAGCCGCTCGTCGAAGAAGCGGCGCCAGTCGTGCCGCTGCACGCCTTGCAGGGCGGCGAGCAGTTCGTCTTCGCCGTAGGGTCGTGGCGCGATGGAGCCGTCGGCCCGGGTGGCGGTGGGGCCGCCGAAGAAGCGCCGCGCCAGGTCGTCGAGCGAGCGCCGGCCGCCGCTGGCCGCGCGCATCGTCATGTCGGCCTCCAGCCAGACCAGCGCCGCCTCGTCGTAGAAGTCGGAATGGCGCTGCCACGACTCCCACTCGCGCGACCAGCCGGGGCCCAGGGCCGGGTCGTTCACCGTGTCCTGCAGTGGCCGCCACAGCCGGCCCTGGCGCGCGCCCAGGTCGGCCAGGATGTTGGCCAGGCGGTCGCGCACCTGCTCGGGCGTGGTCAGGCCCGCGCGCGCGGCGAGCACCCGGCCCCAGTACTCGGTCAGGCCCTCGTACACCCAGAGCAGCGTGTTGCCGGTCGGCCGCTGGTAGTCGACCTGCGCCAAGCCGGCGGGGCGCGCGTGCTTGCCGTTCCACGAGTGAACGTACTCGTGGGCCAGCAGCTCGCGGCCGCGGATGGCCTCGTCCCAATCCTTGAAGTAGTCGGGGCGCAGGCCGTTCTCGCTCGATTCGTGGTGCTCCAGGCCCATGCCGCCGAACTCGTCGGACAGCGCGAGCATCAGGTCGTAGTGGCGGAAGTGCCGGGTGCCGCCGAAGAGCTTGTCGGCCTGCACGGCCAGCGCGCGATGGGCATCGAGCTGCGCCTTGCCGGCCTCGAGGCCGGAGGCGTCGTCGGCGAACAGGCTCAGGACGACCGGCCGCGCGGTCCCGGGCGGATCCAGCGGGATCTGCTTCAGGTGCCGGCCGGCGAACAGCGGCGAGTCCACCAGCGTCTCGACCGACACCTCGCCGAAGGCGACCCAGCCGTCGGCCCCCGGCTGCACCGGCTCGCCGGCGGGGCCGCGCAGCGCACTGGCCTGCTGCCAGCGCGGGGGCAGCCTGAGCTTCGGCAGGACGCGCACCGCGTCGATCGAAGGGCCGGCCGGGTACAGCAGCACCGACTCCCACTCGATGCCGAGCACGCTGCGCGCGATGCTGGCCCGGTCGCCGCTGCCGCGAACCGGGGAGAGGTACTGGAACGACAGCGACAGCTCGCCCGCATTCGAAGGGACGTCGACGACGAGGGTGAAGGGATCCGCCGATTCGCGCCGCCAGGCCAGGCGCCGGCCGCCCGCCTCGATCACCAGGCCGGCCAGGCGCGTCGCATCGCCATAAGGCCCGTGGCCGCCCGGCAGGTAGCGTGCAAAGCGCAGCGAAAGCGTGGCCGGCGCGGGCTTTGGCAAGGGCAGCGTCTGCTCCACTCGCACGATGCGACGGTCCAGGTCCGTGGCGTCCACCTTCAAGGCCATCGTGCCCGGCCACGAACCGGGCGGGCCGTCGGCTCCCAGTGCCGCGGCGCACCATGACGCGATGACGGCCAGCACGGCGGTACGAAAGTGACGGTGCATGCGCGGATCCCCATGAGCTGAACCGGGCTTGCACCATAACCGAGCCCGCCGCCTTCGCAGCGGGGCCGGTCACGCCTCGGCGCCGTCGTCGTCGCCGTGGTCAGTGTGGTTCGGCGGTCAGGGGCTTGCCGACACGCTGCCGTAGAGGCCACCCTTCTCGTCATCGACCCCGGCGGCGAAGTACAGCTTGTTCTTGTCCTGGCCGTTCACGCCGTTGCCGAAGGCCATGCCCCACAGGCCGTCGATGTGCAGCTTCTCGCCGTTGGCATCCTTGAGGTAGCCCAGGAAGCGGCCGGTCTTCGGGTTGTAGGCGGCGATGGTGCCGTTGCCGAAGCTGCCGACCAGGAAGGCGTTGCTGAAGTCGCCGAAGTCGGCCGGCGCCATCGCCATGCCCCAGGGCGCGTTCAGGCCCCGGTGCTTGATCAGGCGCCGCACGAAGTGGCCGTCGAAATCGAAGACATCGATGAAGCCCTTGGTCTTGCCGGCCTGCTCGTCCTCACCGGCCTTGTCGCGCTTGGCGTAGGCCACGTAGAGGTGGTCGCCGAAGGTCTGGATGTTGAACGGTGCGTAGTCGAAGTGCAGCAGCGGATTGACGAAGCCGCCGTCGGTCGCGACCGGCTGGAAGCTGGCGTCGAAGGCGTCGATGCGGCCGTTCACGAAGTCGGCCGCGAACAGCATGTTGCCGTGCGGCGTGGCGGCGATCGCCATGCCGCGATAGCTCGCCTCCGGCGTGGTGACGACGAGGACGGCGTTGTTCAGGTCCACGCCGGGCGCCCAGCCCGAGATCGTGCCGTCCTCGGTGCAGAAGATGAAGCGGCTGGGGCCTTCCTTGCCGTCCTTGCTGACGACGAAATCCTCCGATCCGCTGTAGACGATGCCGGTCGGCTCGCCGGTACCGATGCCACCGGCCGGTGGCACGTTGACCACCAGGGTCTGCGGAACGCCGGCACCGTCGTACAGCGTCGACGTGCCGGTGCCCTCGTTGGCCACCCAGACGAAGCCCACGGGGTTGAAGGCAATGCCCCAGGGGTTCTTGAGGTTGGGATCGGTGTGGTCGGCCGGCACGCTGCCGTCAGAGACCAGGGCGTGCACCGTGTACGCCGTCGCGGCCTGGGCCGCAGAGGCACCGAAGGCACCCACGAGCGCGACCGCCAGCGCGGCGGCCATGGGCGAGCGCATGACGAAGGAACGTCGTTGCATCTGATTCTCCTTGCGAGGTGACAAGACGATTCGAAGGGCCCGCCGGACCTCCTGGGCCCGGCAAGCCGGCACGCCGCGGCGGCAGGCGCGGTTCGCCGTCGGTGGGTGCCTCGGCGCCGGGCCGGGGTTGCATCGCTATAGTCGGCACGCCAAAGGGGGGAATGACGATGCAGGCCACTACACGCTGGGCCCGCGTACTTTGCAGCGCGGCGATCACCTTGGCCATCTCGATGATTGCGCACGCAGCCCCGAGCGATTCGGGCCCGGCCGGGACGAGCGACGAAGACCTCTGGCGCGAGGAACTCACTGCGCAGCTCGTCCCGCCCGACGATGCGCCGATGCCGACGTGGCTTCGCCAGAAGCTGCAGGAGATGGGCCGGCGGGCGGTGTCTCGACTGCTCCCGCGCTTGCCCGAGGTTGCTGCCCGCATGGGCCTGCCGAGCGGCGAGGAGCACGTCGCCCACCGGCGTGCGTTGGCCTGGTGGTTCAACCGCTATGCCATCGCCACCCTGCGTCTGCCGCTGGAAGCGAAACAGGCGCTGCTCGAGTCGCGCTATGGCGGCGAAGGCGCCACCTGCGACGTGTTTCCGTGGACCCTTCCGAACTGGTATCACTGGTCGCCCGCCCTGGCACACGCAGCGCCGGCCTGGCAGCAAGTCTGGCTGCAACACTATGAGCGGACCCTGGACGCATCGATCGAAGGGGTCGAGACGCCCGAGCGGCCGTCGCTTGAAAGGCTCGACGCGTTGGAGCGGATGATGGAGCGGGCCGTGATGCCACAAGCGCCAGCGGCATGGAAGCTGCCGCCGCCTCTCGTGGCGGCCTTGCTGGCGGACAAGCCTGACATGAGCGAGGAGGTGGGTTGTCGCCTCATGCGCTGGTGGTGGGGCCAGGTGCGCAGCCTGGGCGTGGCCGACCGCGCGGCCTACGTCGATGCCCACTTCTGGAACGACGCCGAGCAGTTGCCCGCCTTCTATATGGCGGATTTCGAGGTCGGCGCCGTCCGGGCCGTGACGGGGCCTGCGGCCTACCCTGGCGCGGCGAGGTGGCTGGAGATCGACGGCGCCACGCGGGTCCGCGTGACTCTCGATGAAGACGACAAGCCGGTGCGTGCCGAGATCACGGGCCGCCGGCACGACTTCAGCTGGCTGGGCGGCGATTCGCCGGTCATCTTCGTTCGGCTCTTCGACGAGTTGGCCATCGAAACCGCGATGCGGGTGGCGTTCGATCCGTCCCGCGTCAGGAAGGTCGACGGCGTCCGCGTGATAGACCTGGAGCTCGAGTGGCGGCTGCAGGACTGAGGCGTCAGCGCCTCCAGCCGCCCTGCATCGCCTGCTGCTCGGCGGCCGCATCGAGCGCCGGGCCTTCGATGCGCTGGTCGATCTCGGCCAGCAGCGCGGGTGGCAAGGCGCTCGCGGCCTGGCGTGCGCCTTCGGTGGCCGCCGTAGCCGGGGCCTGGACCAGCATCTGCATCGCCCAGTCGCCGCCTTCTCGGCAGGCGAGGCCGGCGTGCGCGGCGGTGGTGAAGCTGCGGCAATAGCGCCCGGACCGGTCGACGAAGCTCAGGGGAACGCCCACGTCGGCGCCCAGCGGCCGCGTGGCGGCGGTCTGCGTGTTCAGGGCCGTCTCGACCGCGCCGCGCGCGACGAGGCGGCCGCCGTCCTGCAGCGCGAAACCTTCAGGGGCGACGCCGCCCCCGGGCCAGTAGGCGTGGCCGATGAAGACCGCTGCGGCGAGGCTGGCGGCCCAGGCGCCCCAGCGGGCGGGCCCGCCCCAGCGCGGCTCGTTGGAGGCCTCGCCGGCGCGCGCCGCGGCGGCCTTGCGGTGCGAGGCCAGCGACACCACAGGCGCCGGCGCGCGCGGCTCGGCCTTCAAGGCCTCTCGCAGTCGCGCGGGCACGGGCTCGTCGAGCTCGGGCGCGAAGGCGTGGCGCACGCGCTCGCGCAACGCCTCGTGCTCGGCCAGGCGGGTGACGAGCGTTGGGTCCGCGGCCAGCGCGGCCTCGACGACTTCGCGCATGGCGGTGTCCAGCTCGCCGTCGGCATAGGCCATCAGCTGTTCGTCGGTGATCGCAGGGGTGGGGTCCATCTCGGGTCTCGGTTCAGTGGGGCGACAGGCGGGCCTGCAGGGCCTCGCGGGCGCGGGCGAGGCGGCTGGTCAGCGTGCCGATCGGGATGCCCAGGGCTTCGGCCGCTTCCTTGTAGGGCAGGCCCTCGACCAGCACGAGGGCAACCACCGCGCGCTGCTCTTCGCTGAGCAGGGCCACGGCCTTGCGGACGGCGATCGCGTCCAGCGGCGCGTCGCTGGCGCCGGAGCCGACTTCGGCGGCGGCTTCGTCATCGACGATCAGCACCTCGCCCTGGCGCCGGCGCGCGCGCAGTTCGTCGATCCAGGCGTTCTGCATGATGCGAAAGAGCCAGCTGTCCAGCCGCGTGCCAGCCTGCCACTGGGCACTGCGATTCAGCGCCCGTTCGATGGCCAGCTGCACCAGGTCGTCCGCATCTTCGCGGTGGCCGGTGAGCTGGCGGCCGAAGCGCCGCAGCCGCGGCAGCAGGGCGGCGATCTCGTCGCGAAGGGAAAAGGCATCAACCGTCATGGGAGTTGTCACGACAACGTCGGGCGGCGGGATTTTCTTCCCGTCCGGCGTCGTTATCCTCGTACCGTGAAGTTCCTCCATCGGATCCTCTGGGCGCTGAACGCCTGTCTGGCCGTCGCCTCGCCCGCTCAGGCCCAGCTCCGCCTGCCGGGCGGGGGCCTCAACCTGCCGGCCTTGCCCATCGTGCAGCAGCCGCTGCAACGCAGCGAGCGCCTGGTCGAGGATCGCCTGCAGAACCTGCGCAGGGATCTCGTCCGCACGCTGCTGCGCGATCACGCCGACGTGCTCGAGGCGGATCCTGCCGGCGAGGCGATCGTGCGTGGCGAGCTGCTGTTGCTGGCGCCTTCGCCCGAGCTGCTGGCGTCGGCTCAAGCAGCCGGCTTCACGCGACTGCGCGAGGAAGCCCCGGACGGGCTGGAGGAGCTTCGCGGCGTGGTGCTGCGCGCGCCCCGTGGCCGTTCGACGACCGAAGCGCGGGATCAGCTGCGCCAGCTCGATCCGACGCTGGTGGTCGACTTCAACCATGTGTACACGCCCGGCGGAGAAACGGGGGGCTCGGTGCCGGTGCCCTCGGGTTCGTCGCCGGCTCCCGGCGGCTCTGTCCGGCATCGCGTCGGCCTGATCGACGGCGGTGTCGATGCCAGCCACCCCGCATTGCGCGAGGCGGCCATCCAGCGTTGGGGCTGCGAAGGCCAGGCGGTCGGCAGCCCGCACGGCACGGCGGTGGCATCGCTGCTGGTGGGGCAGGACAGGCCTTTCGGCGGCGCCTTGGCCGGCGCAGCACTGTTCGCGGCCGATGTCTATTGTGGCGAGCCGGTCGGCGGCTCCGCCGAGCGCATCGCGCAGGCGCTGGCCTGGATGGCGAAGGAGCGCGTCGCCGTGGTGAATGTCAGCCTGGTCGGGCCGGCCAATCGCTGGCTGGAGCAGGCGGTGCTGGCCTTGGCCCGACGAGGCCATGTGGTGGTCGCCGCGGTCGGCAACGACGGGCCGGCCGCGCCGCCCCTCTACCCCGCCTCGTATGCCGACGCGGTGGGCGTCACCGCGGTGAACGCGAAGCGGCGCGTGCTGCCCGAGGCGGCGCAAGGGCCGCAAGTGCAGTTCGCCGCGCCGGGATTCGAGCTGGCGGCGGCGATGCCCGGCGGCTCGTCGTATGCCAGCGTGCGCGGCACGTCGTTCGCCTCGCCGCTGGTCGCCGGGCTGCTGGCGGCACAGCTGGACACGCCGGACCCGGTCGCCGCGAAGCGGGCGGTGCAAGCCCTGGCGCGGCAGGCGGTGGATCTGGGCGCCAGCGGCCGTGACCCGGTGTTCGGCTGGGGCCTGGTAGCCGAATCGAGCCGCATCGCGCCGGAGGTGGTGCATGCGAACGCCACGCTGCCGGCCCGCTGACTGAAAGGGTTTGTAAGCGCGGGAAGAAGCCCGGCGTGGCGGTCGTTGTCGAGGCAAGAGGCAGGAGATGTCACCGCCTCTGAACACCACGAAAGGACCTCGAGATGAAGACCCGACTCACCTCCATCACCGTGATCGTCGCCGCCCTGGGTGCGGCCGTGCTCTGCTCCACCGCCCACGCCGGCCTGCTGGGCGGTGGTGGATTCGGCGGCGCCGGCGCCTTGGGCGGCAGTGGCACCCTGGGCGGCTCGTTCGGCCCGCGCAGCCTGGACGCAGGCGGCCAGCTGGCCGGCAGAGTGGCCCGGCAAACTCAGGATGCGGCCCAGCAGACCCAGGACTCCGCGCAAGGCGCAGGCAAGGCGACCGGCGGTGCGACCGGCAGTGCGACCGGCAGTGCGGCAGGTTCCGCCGGCCAGGCTCCCACGGTGGCACCCTCGGGCGGCACCGCGGCAGCCCCGGCCGCTCAGCGCCCGGCGACTGCGCTGGCAGGCTCGGGCACCGGCAGCGCTGCCGCCGGCCCGGCGACGGGCAACGCTGCGGGGGCGGCCCAGGCCTCGCGAGAGGGCCGGCACGTGAATGCCGGTGCCACCGGCGCGGCCGATGCGTCAGTGCAGCACTGACGTTAGCTGGCGACTCAGGCCGGCTGCTCCTCGATGAGGTAGCTCGCCCCTTCGTACTGCGCCAGCACGTCGACCAGCCAGGGCATGACGCCCTGCAGGGTCTCGTGCAGCGTGTACGGAGGGTTGATGACCACCAGCCCGCTGCCGGCCAGGCCGAAGCCCTGCGAGTCGGTCTGCGCCACCGTCAGGCGCACGTGCAGCCAGCCCTTGGGCGCCAGGCTGATCAGGCGTTTGGGCAGCTGCTGCGACTCGATCCTGGCCAGGTGCGGATACCAGATGATGTAGACGCCCTCGGGAAAGCGCTGCACCGCATCGCGCATGGACGCGACCACCTTGCCGTAGTCGCTCACCACTTCGTACGACGGGTCCATCAGCACCAGCGCGCGCCGGGGGTTCGGCGGCACCTGGCCCTTCAGGCCGGCGAAGCCGTCCTCGTTGATCACCTGCACGTGGCGGCCGCCGAAATGCGCCGCCAGGGTGCGCGCGTCGCTGGGATGCAGCTCGAACAGGCGCATCGAATCGCCGGGTCGCATCAGCATGCGCGCCAGCGAAGGCGAGCCCGGGTACAGCGCCAGCGGCGGCGTCATGCCTTTCTCGAGCTGGGGCGGGGGCTCGCCGGGCTGGGCCTGCGGCAGGTTGAAGCGCTGGGCCAGGTGAACGTAGTCGGCCACGGCCGGCGGCAGGTCGGGGCGGCTCCAGAGCCGGTTGATGCCCTCGCGGTACTCGGCCTTCTTCTGGGCCTGCGCTCCCTTGAGCAGGTAGCCGCCGGCGCCGGCGTGGGTGTCGATGTAGCGGAAGGGCTTGTCCTTGGCTGTCATGTAGCGCAACACCTGGTCGAGGACCAGGTGCTTGAGGACGTCGGCATGGTTGCCCGCGTGAAAGGCGTGTCGGTAGGCCAGCATGGGGCGGGGGAAAGGGCGCGCTCTAACGCGAACGCGCGGGTACTGCACGAACCAGCGCCGAGAGCTTCGACGGCGTGGGGCTTTGATCCAGCACGCACTGTAGCCGCACGGCATTCGCTAGGCTCGGCCCATGACCTCCACCCTCTACGACCCCATTCGCCTCGGCGACATCGCCCTCGACAGCCGCATCGTGATGGCGCCCCTGACCCGCAACCGTGCCGGCGCCGGCCAGGTGCCCACCGAGCTGATGGCGCAGTACTACCGGCAGCGCGCCAATCCCGAGACCGGGGCCGGACTCATCGTCACCGAGGCCAGCCAGATCAGCCCCATGGGCCAGGGATACCTCGACACCCCGGGGATCCATTCGCCCGAGCAGGTGGCCGGCTGGAAGCGGGTGACCGAAGCGGTGCATGGCGAGGGCGGCCGCATCGTCATCCAGCTCTGGCACGTGGGCCGCATCTCGCACAGCTCGCTGCTGCCGGGCGGCGCGGCGCCGGTGTCGTCGACCAGCCGCGCGGCCAAGACCCGAACGTTCATTCAGGGCGGCTTCTTCCCCGTCTCCGAGCCGCGCGCCCTGCGCACCGACGAGATCCCCGCTCTCATCGCCGACTACCGTCGCGCCGCCGGCCTGGCGATGCAGGCGGGCTTCGACGGCGTCGAGCTGCACGCGGCCAACGGCTACCTGATCGAGCAGTTCCTGCGCGACAGCGTCAACGACCGAACTGACGACTACGGCGGCTCGATCGACAACCGCACCCGGCTGCTGACCGAAGTGCTCGAGGCCATCACGGCGGAAGTGGGCGGCGGCCGCACCGGTGTGCGCCTGTCGCCCATCACCCCGAGCAACGATGCGGGCCAGGACAGCGATGCGCAGGCGCTGTACGGCCGCGCCGTGGAACGCTTCGCGCCCCTCGGCCTGGCCTATGTGCACGTGGTCGAGGGCGCCACCGGCGGCGCGCGCGACCTGCAGGCGCAAGGCGTCCCGCCCTTCGACTACGTTGCTCTGCGTCGCAAATTCCCCGGCGCCTGGATGGTCAACAACGGCTACGACCGCGCGATGGCCGAAGCGACGGTCTCTGGCGGCCGCGCCGATCTGGTCGCCTTCGGCAAACCTTTCATCGCCAACCCCGACCTCGCCCGCCGGCTGCGCCAGGGCGCCCCCCTGAACGCCCCCGACACCGCCACCTTCTATGGCGGCGACCACCGCGGCTACACCGACTACGCCGCCTTGACCGAAGCCTGACGCCGCCTTTTCCCGGAGCGCGCGCAGCGCCGCTCCCTACCAGGGCGTGCGCGGATCCGGCTCTGCCGGTCCGCTGCGCGAGCCCCCTTGGGGGGCAGGCCCCGGAAGGGGCCGTGGGGGCCCTACTACGGCACCCGCAGCAGCCACCCCGGCTGCAACTGGTCGGTATCGCCCAGCAGCGGCTGGTTGGCGGCACGCAGCTGCTGGGCGCGGTTGGCATCGCGGTAGGCGTCGTAGGCGATGGCGGCCAGCGTCTCGCCAGGTTGAACGAAGCGCCAGCGGGAGACATCGGATGGCATCAGCACCGTCATGCGATCCTCGACGGCAGCGACACCGTGCACGTTGCCGCAGCACAGAACGATGCGCTCGCGCACATCCTGGCTCTCGGCGCAGCCGGACAGCAGCAGCACTCCCCGCCCGGCCTCGTAGAGCGCCTCGAAGCGCTCGGCGCGCAGGCCCAGGCGCATGACATGGGCCTCGATGGCCGGCCCGAGGGTCGCATCGCCTGGTGCATCGCCGCCTTCGTTGGCGGCCGGGGCCAGCAGTTGCGTGCCGGCCTCGCGATCGAAACTGATCCAGCTCACGGCTGTGGGCTCCCTCTGTTGTCGTTGTGAGCACGGACGAGGGTACTTCAAGTTAGGGGGGCAACTGTTCACCCTCGGTCAACACTTGTATGGATTCGATGACAGCTCCTGAGCTTTCAAGACGGATTCAGGCGTCCAGTGCGGACATGGCAGGACCAGTTGGCGCGACGAAATCAAATGCTGCGGCGAAAGCATTCGTTGGGCTGCCGGGCGTGTCGACCGAACATCGCTCCATGCCCGACTCCCTGCCCGCCCTCGACGCTCCTGCCTTTCGCATCGCCGCGCTGGCCGGCAGCCCGTCGGCCCGGTCGCGCTCCACGGCGCTGCTGCGCGAAGCCTTGCTGGCGCTGCGGCCGGCGGGCGTGCCGCAGGCCGAGATCAGCCTGCGGGACCTGCCGGCCGCCGCGATGCTGCATGGCGACGCCCAGGACCCGGCGGTGGCACGCGCGCTGGCGCAGGTCCGGGCCGCCGAGCTGGTGCTGATCGCCACCCCCATCTACAAGGCCGCCTACAGCGGCGTGCTGAAGCTGTTCATCGACCTGCTGCCGCCTGACGCCCTGCGCGGCAAGCGGGTGCTGCCCCTGGCCACCGGCGGCAGCGTGGCGCATCTGCTGGCGGTCGACTACGCCTTGCGGCCGGTGCTGGCCACGCTCGGCGCACGCGAGATCCTCGACACCGTCTATGCGACGGACGCGCAGTTCGAGACCGATCAGCACGGCGCTTGGCGGGTCGACGCGGCCGTCAGGGAGCGCGTCCGGCGCGCCCTGTCCAACAGCCTCGACGCAGCGGCCTCGGCGCCGCCGCCTCGCCGACCCGCTCTGGTCGACCGCAGCGGCGCCGCGACCGCGGCGTGTTGACGGCCGCAGTCCTCATCCCATCGATCTTCTTCAGGGTGGCTCCTGAGCCCCGCTTCGTCCGCCTGGCGCGGCGAGGAAGGGTTTCGACCCGCGCCTTGGCGCGGGTCTCTTTCTTCACTTCGACCACGACCATGACCTACGACCTTGCTGCTCGATCGACCCGCCGCCATTGGCTCGCGAGGGTCGCTGCCGTGGCGACGCTGGGCGCGCCCCTGGGCGGGCTGCAGGCACAGACCGCCGCGGCGCCGCTACGCATCGGCTACCAGAAGTCCGCCAGCCTGCTGGCGCTGCAGAAGTCCCAGGGCACGCTGGAAAGGCGCCTGTCTGGCCTGGGCGTGAGCGTGCGATGGGTGGAATTCCCGGCCGGCCCGCAGCTGCTCGAGGGCCTGAACGTCGGCGCGGTCGACATCGGCTTCGTCGGCGAAGCGCCGCCCATCTTCGCGCAGGCCGCCGGCGCGAACTTCGTCTACGTCGGCCACGATCCGGCGGCGCCCGAGTCCGAGGCGATCGTCGTGCCCAGGGACTCGGCGTTGAAGTCCGTTGCCGAGCTCAAGGGCAAGAAGGTGGCGCTGAACAAGGGCTCCAACGTGCACTACCTGCTGGTTCGTGCGCTGGAGAAGGCCGGCCTGAAGTACGGCGATGTCCAGCCGGTGTTCCTGCCGCCGGCCGATGCGCGTGCCGCCTTCGAGCGTGGCGCCGTCGATGCCTGGGTGATCTGGGATCCCTTCCTGGCCGCGGTGCAGAAGCAGACCGGTGCACGCATCCTGGCCGACGGCCGGGGCGTCGTGAACAACTACGCCTACTACCTGGCGGAGCGCACCTATGCAGAGCGCTACCCGCAGGTCATCGAGGCCCTGTTCGAGGACACGGTGGAACGCGGCCGATGGCTGAAGGACAACCTGAAGCAGGCCGCCGCGCTCATCGCGCCCCTGCAGGGGCTGGATCTGGAGGTGGTGGAGCTCAGCCTGAAGCGCCATCCGCTCGGCGTGACACCGCTGAGCCCCGCGGTGGTGGCCGAGCAGCAAAAGATCGCCGACCTCTTCGCCGAGCTGAAGCTCATCCCGCAGCCGATCCAGGTGGCCCAGCTGGTGTGGAAGCCGGCGGCGGCCGGTCGCGTCGCCGCTCGCTGAGCCTTGAATGGAGGGCATCCCGAAATGAAGATCTTCTGGTTCATCCCGACCCACGGCGACAGCCGCTACCTGGGCACGGCCCACGGCGCGCGGGTGGCCGATTTCAGCTACTTCAAGCAGGTGGCGGTGGCCGCCGATTCGCTCGGCTACGAAGGCGTGTTGATCCCTACCGGCCGCTCTTGCGAGGACCCGTGGACGGTCGCCTCGAGCCTGATCGATGCGACGCGGCGGCTGAAGTTTCTCGTCGCCTTGCGGCCCGGGCTGATCACGCCCAGCCAGTACGCCCGCATCGCGGCCACCTTCGACCGGCTCTCTGGCGGCCGCCTGCTGATCAACCTCGTGACGGGGGGTGATGCGAACGAGCTGGCCGGGGACGGCCAGTTCCTGCCGCATGCCGAGCGCTATGCCGAGGCCGCCGAGTTCATGACCATCTGGCGCGAGATCATGGCGCGCAGCCACACCGGCGAGGCACTCGATTTCGATGGCAGGCACCTGAAGGTGCAGGGCGCCAGGCTGCTCTACCCGCCGCTGCAGAGGCCCTATCCGCCGCTTTACTTCGGCGGCTCCTCGCCCGAGGCGCACGAGCTCGCGGCGCAGCAGCTGGACCACTACCTCACCTGGGGCGAGCCACCGGCGGCCGTGCGCGAGAAGGTGGCCGACATCCGCCAGCGCGCCGCCCGGTACGGCCGGACGCTGGGCTTCGGCATCCGCCTGCACGTGATCGTGCGTGAGACCGAGGACGAGGCCTGGCGCGCGGCAGCGGAGCTGATCTCGCACCTCGACGAGGAGACGGTCGCCCGCGCCCAGGCCACGTTCTCGCGGATGGACTCCGAAGGACAGCGTCGCATGGCCGCGCTGCATGGCGGACGCTTCGACAAGGCCGACGTGCGGCGCGGGCTCGAGGTGTCGCCCAACCTGTGGGCCGGCGTCGGGCTGGTCCGCGGGGGCGCGGGCACCGCGCTGGTGGGCAACCCCGAGCAGGTCGCCGCGCGCCTGCAGGAGTACGCCGACCTGGGGCTTGAGCACTTCATCCTCTCCGGCTACCCGCACCTGGACGAGGCCTACCGCTTCGCCGAACTCGTCTTCCCGCGGCTGCCCCTGCAGACGCAGGAGCGCCTCGTGGCGCCCAGGCTTTCGGGGCCCTTCGGCGAGATCGTGGCGAACACGCACGTACCGGCCGCCGATGCCTCACCGGCGCTGGCGCGCGCGGCCAGCTGAGGACTTGCGATGAACGATCGCCGACGGCTCCCGTCGCGCGCCTTGCCGTGGGCCGTGCCGCTGCTGATCCTGCTGGCCTGGGAGGCGGCTTCGGCCCGCGGATGGCTTTCGAGCCGCGTGCTGCCCGAGCCGCGGGCGGTGCTGATGGCTTTCGGCTCGTTGCTGGCCTCGGGCGAGCTGGCACACCACGCGTTCGTGAGCACGGCCCGCGCCCTCGCCGGGCTGGCGCTGGGCGGCACGGCGGGCCTGTTGCTCGGCCTGCTGTGCGGCAGCTTCCGGCCGGCCGAGACGCTGCTGGATTCCAGCCTGCAGATGCTGCGCAACATCCCGGCGCTGGCCTTGATCCCGCTCGTGATCCTGTGGTTCGGCATCGACGAGGGCGCCAAGCTCTTCCTCGTCTCGGTGGGCGTGTTCTTCCCGATCTACCTCAACACCTTCCACGGTATCCGCTCGGTCGATGCGGGCCTGATCGAGATGGCGCGCAGCTACGGGCTGTCGGGCTGGCAGCTTTACCGGCAGGTCATCCTGCCCGGCGCGCTGCCTTCGATCCTCGTGGGCCTGCGCTTCTCGCTGGGCCTGATGTGGGTGCTGCTCATCGTGGCCGAGACGATCTCGGCCCAGGCGGGCATCGGCTACCTGACGATGAACGCACGCGAATTCCTGCAGACCGACGTGGTGCTCGTGGGAATCATCCTGTACGCGCTGCTGGGCAAGCTGGCCGACGTGGTGGCACGCGGGCTGGAAAGCTGGTGCCTGCGCTGGCACCCCGGCTACCAGCGCGCGGCCTGATGGGAACAAGCTGGGGGATGCGCCGCATACACAGTTCCGAGTTCGACCTGGCGCCCTGGGGCCCCATGGCTTCGCTGCACGAATGGCTGGGGCCGGCGCCCGCTGACGAACGCGCGCCGCCAGCAGCCCGGGTGGTGGCGCGGCAGGCGAGCGATCCGGCGGGGCTGGCCGTGAGCGTCAGCCGGCTGTCCAAGCGCTACGGCGAGCGGCAGGTCCTGCGCGACGTCGACCTGACCATCGCGCCGGGCGAGTTCGTCGCCATCGTCGGCCGCAGCGGCTGCGGCAAGTCCACCTTGCTGCGCCAACTGGCAGGCCTCGAATCGGCCGATGGCGGCGACCTGATGCTGGATGGCCGCCCGGTGGAAAAGGCGCGCGGCGAACTTCGCATCATGTACCAGGACGCCCGGCTGCTGCCGTGGAAGCGCGTGCTCGAAAACGTCGCCCTCGGGCTGACGGGCCACAACGCACGTGCCCTGGCGCACGAGGCGCTGGCGCAGGTCGGCCTGGTCGAGCGCGGGTTCGACTGGCCGTCGGTGCTCTCCGGCGGCCAGCGCCAGCGCGTGGCCCTTGCGCGTGCGCTGGTGCATCGGCCACGGCTGCTGCTGCTCGACGAACCGCTGGGGGCGCTCGATGCCCTGACCCGTATCGAGATGCAGCAGCTGATCGAGCGCTTGTGGCAGCGCCATCGCTTCACCGCGCTGCTGGTCACGCACGATGTGTCGGAGGCGGTGGCGCTGGCCGATCGGGTGGTGCTCATCGAGGAGCAGCGAGTCGCCTTCGACGAGCGCGTGTCGCTGCCCCGCCCGCGTTCGCGGGGTGCGGCGGGATTCGCCACGCTGGAGGACCGCGTGCTGCGCCGCGTCCTTCGGCAGCCCCCCGCGATCGAGGAACGGCCGCCGCCCGAACCCCTGCCGCCGGGGTTACGCTTCGCGATCTGAGCTACGGATCCCGAAGCGAACGATGTTCCGCCAACTCTTCGACCCTGTTTCCTCGACCTACACCTACCTGCTGGCCTGCGACCGCAGCCGCGAAGCGGTGCTGATCGATCCGGTGATGGAGCAGCGCGAGCGTGACCTGGCCCTGCTGGGCGAGTTGCGCCTGGCGCCGCGGTGGCTGCTCGACACCCACGTCCACGCCGACCACGTCACCTCGGTGTCGAAGTTGAAGCAGGCGCTGCCGCCGGGTGCGCAGCCGACGATAGGCGTGGGCCTGGCCTGCGAAGCCGACGGCTACGAATACCCGCTGATCGACGGCGAGCGGCTGGTCTTCGGCGACGAGCACCTGGAGGTCATCGCCACGCCCGGCCACACGCCGGGCAGCATGAGCTTCCTCTGGCGCGACAGGATCTTCACCGGCGACGCGCTGCTGATCGGCGGCTGCGGCCGCACCGACTTCCAGGGCGGCGACCCGGGCCAGCTCTACGACGCCATCACGCAGCGCCTGTTCACCCTGCCCGGCGAGACGCTCGTCTATCCCGGTCACGACTACCGCGGCCGCCGCGTGTCCTGCATCGCCGAAGAACGCGAGACCAACCCGCGCCTGGCCGGCAAGACGCGGGAGGAGTTCGTCGTGCTGATGGGGGCGCTGAACCTGCCGAGGCCCAAGCTCATCGACATCGCGGTGCCGGCGAACAAGCAGGCCGGCGCGATCATCCAGGGCTAGCGCTCGAGGCCAGCTGCGCCAAGGCCAGCGCCGCCGCCTTTCGCACTTCAGGATCCGCATCGCGCCGCGCGCGGCCCAGCGCCTGGGCCGCCGCGGCATCGCCGATGCTGCCCAGTGCCAGGGCCGCCTCCTTGCGCAGGTTGGCCGCGGGATGTTCCAGGGCTTCGCAAAGAGCGGGCACGGCGGGGCGGGCGGCGAGCTTGCCGAGCGAGCGGGCGGCGCGCAGGCGCACCTGCCAGTGCGTGTCGGCCAGCGAGGCGATGAGCGCCTCGCCCGACGAGGCCACCGCCAGCTTGCCGAGCACGGTGGCGACCTCCTCGCGCACATTCCAATCGGCATCCCGCAGCGCGCGTTCCAGCGCCGTCGCCGCCCAGGCGCGTTCGCTGGCCGATTCGGCGGCGCCCAGCGCTCCGGCCGCGGCGCGCCGCACCTCGGCCGAAGTGTCGGCCGCCACCAGCTCGGCGATGCTCACCAGCGCAGGCCGGTGCTTGAGCCAGGCCAGCACGCCGACCGCCTCGCGACGCACGCGCGCATCCGGATCGGCCAGCGCGGTTTCGGCCGCGGCGGCGGCACCGGGCCAACGCAGCTCGCGCAGGGCGCGCAGGGCGGAGGCTCGAACGAAGGCGTCGGGATCGGCCGCCGACGGCAGGAGCACGGGGGCCAGGGCCGCCTCCTGCAGCGCGGCCAGGCTGATGGCCGCCGCTTCGCGCACACCGGCATCGGCATCTCGAAGCGTGCGGCACAGGCCGGCCACGGCTTCGGCATCGGCCCAGCCGGACAAGGCCTCGGCGGCCGCGCGGCGGACCTCGCTTTCCACGTCGTCGAGGCCGCGCGTCAGCCAGGGCAGGGCGGCCGGCTCCTCGGCCTCGGCCAGGGCGAGCAGCGACAGCCGCCGCACCTCCGCGTCCGGGTCGCCGGCACTGCGCCGGGCGTGGTGGGCCAGCACCGCGTTGTCGAGAAAGCCGTCGGGGTCGGGCAGGGGGCGGGCCAGGATTTCCGGGGTCGTCATGGGCGGGCAAGTTCGAAAGGGTCGGTGGCGCCGGGCTGGGGCGAGGACAGCATGCACAGGCAATGGCGCTTCAGCGCGTTGAAGGCCGGCTCGGTGGCGATCTCCGGCGGACGGGGCCGGGGCAGCTCGACCGGAACCTCGGACACGATGCGGCCGGGTCGCGTGCCCATCACGACGATCCGGTCGGCCAGGTACAGCGCCTCGTCGACGTCGTGGGTGACGAAGACGGTGGTCGCGCGCTGGCGCGCCCAGAGCTCGAGCAGCAGAGCCTGCATGCGGGCCCGGGTGAGGGCATCGAGCGCGCCGAAGGGCTCGTCCATCAGCAGCACCCGCGGGTCGTTGAGCAGCACGCGAGCGAGCTCGGCGCGCTGCTGCATGCCGCCCGACAACTCGAAGGGGAAGCGCCTGTCGAAGCCCTGCAGTCCGACCTGCGCCAGCATGGCGTGGGCGGCGGCCTCGCGGCCGGCGCGGTCGAGGCCCTGCATCTTCAAGCCGAAGGCGACGTTGCCCAGCACGCTCTTCCACGGGAACAGCGTGGGCTGCTGGAACACCAGGCCGCGGCGTGGGTCGGGCCCGGTGATGGGCGCGCCGTCCAGCATCAGCGTGCCCGCGGCGGGCGTCAGGTGACCGGCCAGCGCGGCGAGCAGGGTCGACTTGCCGCAGCCCGAAGGCCCGAGCAGGCACACGAACTCGCCCGGCTCGATGCGCAGCGACAGCTCTCGCACCGCCTCGGTCTGCTGTTCGCCTTCGCCCACACGCAGCGTCAGGCGCTCCGCCACCAGCCGGCCTGCCAGCGAGCCGCTCATCGCCGCTCCTTCAGCGGCCGGTGCCACGGCATCGCGCGGCGGCCGGCGGCCCGCAGCAGCGCACTGCTGCCCATGCCCAGCACGCCGATCAGCAGCATGCCGACGATGATGTTGGCGTAGTTCTGCACCGTGTACGACTCCCAGGTGTAGTAGCCGATGCCGAACTGGCCCGAGATCATCTCGGCGCTGACGAGGCAGAACCAGCAGGTGCCCATGCCGATCGCCAGGCCGGTGACGATGCTCGGCGCCGCGGCGGGCAGCACCACCTCGGCGAACAGGCGCCAGCCGCGGCAGCCGAGGCTGCGGGCCGAAGCCAGCAGGCGCGCATCCACGCCCTCGACACCGTGGATGGTGGCCAGCAGGATGGGGAACAGCGCACCGACGCCGGTGATGAACACCATGCTGCCTTCGGACGACGGGAACATCAGCACCGCGAGCGGGATCCAGGCGACGGCCGGGATGGGCCGCAGCACCTCCAGCGGCGGCAGCAGCGTGTGGCGTGCCCAGGCCGAGCGGCCTATCACCAGGCCCAGGCCCACGCCGATGAGCGCCGCGAGCCCGAAGCCCCAGCCGATGCGCTGCAGGCTGCTGGAAAGGTGCCGCACGAGCTTGGGCGAATGCATCAGCTCGCCGGCGGCGTGGGCCACTTCGATCGGCGTGGGCACGTTCTCGAAGGTGACCACGCCCAGATGCCATTTCTCGGCAGCGGCCACATGCCACAGCACGAGGCACAAGGCGATGGACACGAGCGCAGACCAGGCGGGATTCGCCTTGCGCACTTCGCGAGACGGGGCACGCGGCGCTGCGACCGCACCCCCTGCGTGACCGCCGAGCGGAACGGAGCGGGGGGGCGCCATCAGCGCTGCGGCATCGACGGTGTCGGGGGGGCTCATGGGTGCCTCCGGGCAGGGTCGCTAGCGGATGGCCACGAGCGCTGAGTTGCGCAAGGCCGCGTAGTCGTAGAAGCGACCCTTGTTGGCCGCGGCGTAGGCGGTGGCGGCGTCCTTCTGCAGGAAGGCGCTGAGCTGGCCCGCGGCGTCGCTGGCGTAGTAGGCGAGCGGTGCCAGCAGCTTGATGCCGTGGATCAGGTCGTGCACGTAGACGGCGCGCGCCGTCTTGCCGGCCGCCTCCTGCTTCCTGAGCTCGGCCACGGCCGCCTCGATCCCGGCGTAGTGCCGAACCTTGGCCTCGCCCTGCAGCCAGAAGCCGGCCAGCCGGCGCGTGTCGGCAATCGGCTTGCCGCTGCCCGCATCGACCAGCCTGGGCGCCGGGTGCGAAGGCGCGCCCTTGAGCTGCGCTTCGTAGTTCAGCCCGGCCTGCTGGTACGCGGCGCGGATGTAGCGCTCGTCGATCACGCCCTCGGCGGCGATGTCGGTCTCGTGGCGGCGCAGCAGCTTCAGCGTGTCGAGCGAGGTCTGCAGCGCCTGGCGGTACGCGGGGCGGAAGGCGAAGTCGCGCGACTGCAGCCCCAGCGGGCCGTGGAAGAGGTAGTTCACCGGCGCTTCGACGCCGGTCACCTTCTCGATCAGCTCGCTGTACTTCTCCGGCTCGGCGCTCATCAGCCGCTCGGCCTCGATCGCCGCGCGCAGGAAGGCGGTGACGATCTCCGGATACTTCTGCGCGTAGGCGGTGTTGACCAGACTGCCGTGGTAGGTGGGCGTGCCGGCCTGCGCGCCGTCGTAGATCTTGCGGGCCACGCCGCGGTAGGGGAAGAGCTCGGCGAAGGGCACGAAGTCGGCGTGCGCCTCGATCTTGTTCGCCTGCAGTGCCGGCCCGGCCACCTCGGGCGGCTGGGCGATGATGGTCACGTCCTTCTCGGGGTCCCAGCCCTGCGACTTGACGGCGCGCAGCAGCATGCCGTGGGCCGTGGAAGCGAAGGGCACGCTGATCGTGCGGCCCTTGAGCTCCGCCAGCGAGGTGATGGCCGAGTCCCTGGGCACGACGATGCCGTTGCCCGAGCCCAGGGTGCTGCCGGACAGCACGCTGATGAACACGCTCTTCTTGCCGGCCTTCTGGAAGGCCGCGATGTTGGCCGAGCCGGGGAAGTCGGCCATGGAGCCCATGTCCAGCTTGTCGGCCAGCATCTCGTTGGTCAGCGGCGCGCCGGAGCTGAAGTTCTTCCAGACGATGTTGTACTCCACGTCCTTGTACTTGCCATCGCGCGGCAGGTACTTCTCGAGCAGGCCGAGTTCGCGGATCAGCAGGCCGCCGGTCGCGCAGTTGATGGTCGTGTCCTGGGTGCCGATCGCGACGCGGATGGTGGTCTCGGCGGCGAAGGCGGAGGCGGCGCCGGCCAGGGGCAGGGCGGCCAAGCCGCGGAGGAAGGTGATGCGCTTCATGAAATGGCGTGTCAGTTCAACGCAGAAGGTAGGGAATGTCGACGTGGACGGCCCCGGTCGGGCAGTCCTTCTCGCAGGGCAGGCAGTACCAGCACTCGTCGTACTTCATCTCCGCCTTGCGGGTGACCGGGTTGACCGCCAGCACGTCGAGCGGGCAGACGTCTATGCAGACGGTGCAGCCCTTGTCCGCGATGCACTTGTCGGCGTCGACGATGACGGGCAATCGGGTGGGGGTGAAGGCAATGGTCATGCAACGGCCTCGGGGGTGGGAGACGAGATGCGAAGCTGCTGGTACGCCCGGCGCTGCGGGTCGTCCATGGGCACCACGTAGGGCTCGACCGGGCGCTTGAACGAGCGCCACCCGACCTCGGGATTCGACGGGTCGTCCTTGATCAGCTGGGCGTGGACGAACCAGTTGGCGTCGTCACGTTCGGGGTAATCGACCCGGGCGTGGTAAAGCCCCCAGCGGCTCTCGGTGCGGAACAGCGACGCCCGCGCCGCCATCTCGGCACAGTCGCGGATGGCGTGCACCTCCATCGCCCGCATCAGCTCGTGCGGGTCGCGGGCCGAGAGCTGCGCCAGGTCGTCGCGGATCGTCTCGAAGCGCGCGAGGCCGATCTCCATGCGCCGCGTGATCTTGGGCGGCTGCAGGTAGTCGTTGACCAGGCGGCGCAGCTTGTATTCGACCTGGCCCGGCGGCAGGCCCTCGCCGCGCTGCAGCGGCGCCGACACGCGCGCGAGTTCGCGCTGCAGCTGATCGGCGGGCACCTCGGGCAGCGAGTGGCTCGCGCACCACGCGGCCGCGCTCTCGCCGGCGAACTGGCCGTAGACGAAGGCGCCGAGCATGTAGTTGTGCGGCACGGCCGCCAGGTCGCCCGCCGCATGCAGCCCGGGCACGCTGGTGCGCGCATGCTCGTCCACCCACACGCCCGAAGCCGAATGGCCGCTGCACAGGCCTATCTCGGAGATGTGCATCTCGACCATGTCGTGCCGGTAGTCGGTGCCGCGGCCGGCGTGGAAGCGGCCGCGGCTGGGCCGCTCGTTGGTGTGCAGGATGTGCTCTATGGTCGAGATGGTTTCCTCGGCCAGGTGGTCGAGCTTGAGGAAGACCGGGCCCTTGCCGCCCTGCAGCTCCTGCCAGAACTCCCACATCATCTGGCCGCTCCAGTAGTCGCTCTCGATGAAGCGCTGGCCCTGGGCGTTGGTGGTGTAGCCGCCGAAGGGGCCGGTGACGTAGGCGCAGGCCGGGCCGTTGTAATCCTTGATCAGCGGGTTGATCTGGAAGCACTCGATGTTCGACAGCTCGGCCCCGGCGTGCAGGGCCATCGCGTGGCCGTCGCCGGCGTTGGTGGGGTTCTCGTAAGTGCCGAAGAGGTAGCCCGAGGCGGGCAAGCCCAGGCGGCCGGCGGCACCGGTGGCCAGCACGACGGCTTTGGCGCGCACGACGTGGAACTCGCCGGTGCGGCAGTCGAAGGCGAAGGTGCCGGCGATGGCGCCGTTGTCTCCCACGATCAGCCGCGTGGCGACGAGGCGGTGGGTGATCTCGACGCGGGTGCGCTTCAGCTGCCGGTACAGCACCTTCTTCACGTCGTGGCCCTGCGGCATCGGCAGCACGTAGGTGCCCATGTGGTGGACCTTGCGAACGGCGTAGTCGCCGGTTTCGTCCTTCTCGAAGCGCACGCCCCAGCGGTCCAGCTCCTCGATCATCGGGAAGCTGTTCTTCGCATAGGCCAGCAGCGTCGCCTGGTTGACGATGCCGTCGTTGGCGGCGGTGATCTCCCGCACGTACTGCTCGGGCGTGGCGTGGCCGGGGATGACGGCGTTGTTCAGGCCGTCCATGCCCATCGAGATGGCGCCGCTGCGCTTGACGTTGGCCTTGTCCAGCAGCAGCACCTCGAGGGCCGGGTGGGCCTGCTTGGCCTTGATGGCGGCCATCGGGCCGGCAGTGCCGCCGCCGATGACCAGCACGTCGACGATGCGTTCGACGATGTTCATGCCATTCCCTTCAGGTGTCGGTTCAGCCGCAGGCGCCAGCGGTAGCGGTCGGCGCGGCAGTACAAGGTTTCCCAGTCGATGGGGCGGCCGGACGCGGTGTGGGTGAGTCGCTCTATGCGAAGCAGCGCTTCACCCGGCCCGACACCGAGCTCGTCGGCGACCTCCGCTTCGGCGGCCACGGCATCGATCGACAGGTCCGCATGGCCTAGCGTGATGCCGAGGTCCTGCTCGAGCATGACGAAGACGTCGCGGCGCACCAGGTCGCCGCGGGCGATGAGTTCGCCTTGTGCGGCAGGCAGCCAGGTGAGGTCCAGCGAAAGCGGCACGCCGTCGACCAGGCGCACCCGGCGCAGGTACACGACACGCTCGCCGAGTGCGAGGCCCAGTCGCTGCGCGATCGTGGCATCGGCGCTTTCGTGCCGCACAGCGAGCACGCGATTGCGGATCTCGTGTCCCTGCGGCGCCATCGCCTCGGCCAGGCCCTGCAGCCGAGTCAGGTCCTGGCTGGGCCTTTCGGGCGCCACGAAGGAGCCCTTGCCCGCCACCTTGACGATCAGGCCCTGCTGCTCCAGCGTCTGCAGCGCCTGGCGCACGGTGATGCGCGAGACGCCATAACGCTGCATCAGCTGGGACTCGGAATCGAGCCGCTGCCGGGGCGCGAAGACACCGCGAGTGATCTGGCTGCGCAGGTCCTCGCGGATCTGGGTGTGCAGCGGCACCGGGTTGTCGCGCGCCGAGGCGCCGAGCGTACCGGCGCCGCGAGCGGAGGGCGAGTCGTCGTTGGCTGAGTCGGTCAGCAGGGTCATCGAAGCGGCAGCCCGCGAGGACTGTCAGGACTGGTGATGACCATGCTTCGCAACCCCTGTGCCATGCGAAAACCCGCCCTTTCCGCGGGCCGGCTGCCGCGAATGGGACAGCGATGCCTGTGAAGCTGTCCCGAGACCGGCGGAGCTGGGCGAAACGCGGCAGCGCGCGGGCTCCCCGGCACTGTCGGATTCGCGACAACGGTGGTTCGCCGCCCGTCGATCTGGCGCGCCAAAGCGCAGGTGCTCCGCGGATCTGCCGATGGGTCTCGCCGCGACAGTGGAGCCGAGGCGCCAAGACGCCCAGACGAACCCATCAGCGAGGTGTGAACCCATGAATATCCCAGCCCTGGCCCGCATCGGGCCGCGCCTGGCCGCGTGTTTCGGCCTGTTGATCCTTGTGTGTGCCGGCGTGGCGGCCTATGCCGTGTGGCATCTGCGCGCCGTGGATGCGACGCTCGGCCGCGTGACCGAGCAGAGCCTGGTGCACGTGCTGTGGCTGGGCGAGGTCAAGGACAACCTCAACCTCGTGGCGCGCGGCGTGCGCAACATCGCGCTGCTGGCCGGCGATGGCAGCCTCAAGGCGATCCGCGAAGAGCGCACCCGCGTAGAGACCGCGCGCAAGCGCAACAACGAGTTGGCGCAGCAGTTGCACGATGCGCTGGCGGGCACCGCGACGCAGCCGCTGTACCAGGCCTTCGTGGCGGCGCGCGAGCCGTACCGCCAAGCCCTGGACAAGGCGATCGAGCAGGCGCTGGCCAACGACCGTGACGCGGCGCGAGACACGCTGCTGGGCGAGCTGCGGCCGTTGCAGGCGGCCTACTTCAAGGCCTTGGATGCCCTGATCGACGCCGAGCGCCAGGACGTCGAAGCCTCGACGGACGAAGTGCGGCGCAGCGCGGCCCGGGCGAGCGTGGTGATGCTGGCGCTGGCCGCGCTGGCGGCCGCGGCCGGACTGGTGCTGGCCTGGTTCACCACCCGCTCCATCACCCGGCCGCTGGCGCAGGCGGTCGATGTGGCGCGAACCGTGGCCGCGGGCGACCTGCGGGCCCGGATCGCCGTGCGCGGCCGCGACGAGACGGCCGAGCTGCTGGCGGCGCTGCGCGACATGAATGAGAGCCTGGGCCAGATGGTGGGCGCGGTGCGCGGAGCCGGCGAACAGATCGCCCTCGGCGCGACGCAGATCGCGGCCGGCAATGGCGACCTGAGCGTGCGCACCGAGCGCCAGGCCGGCAGCCTGGAGCAGACCGCGGCGGCCATGGACGAACTCAACGCTGCCCTGCGCGGCAACGCCGAGGCAGCCCAGCGGGCGAGCGCGCTGGCCGAACGCGCGGCGGGCAGCGTGGCCAGCGGCAGCGCGGCGATGGACCAGGTGGTGTCGACCATGGGCGACATCGCCGGCGCCTCGCGCCAGATCGCCGACATCATCGGCGTGATCGACGGCATCGCCTTCCAGACCAATATCCTGGCGCTCAACGCCGCGGTCGAGGCGGCGCGGGCCGGCGAGCAGGGGCGCGGCTTCGCCGTCGTCGCGGGCGAGGTGCGTGCGCTCGCGCAACGCAGCGGCGAGGCGGCGCGCGAGATCCGCGGCCTCATCCTGCGCAGTGTCGAGCGGGTCGACGAGGGCACGCGGCAGGTCGGCCAGGCAGGACAGACCATGAACGAGATCCTGCGCGAGGTGGGGGCGGTCAACACCCTCATCGGCCAGATCTCGAGCTCGACGCACGAGCAGAGCCGGGGCGTGGGCGAGATGCACGACGCGGTCGCGCACCTGGACGAGGTCACGCAGCAGAACGCGGCGATGGTCGAGCAGGCCGCGGCGGCTTCGGGCAGTCTGCAGGAGCAGGCCGAGAGGCTGTCGGCGCTGGTGGCGCGCTTTCGCGTCGCCTAGCTCTGGAGATCCGCGCAGCTTGCTACAGGCTGCTCGGCGGCTTCCGGCTCGTCTTCGGCCTGCGATCCCGCCAGCAGCCCATGGCGGCGCAGCAAGGTCCGCAAGGTGTGGCGGCTCAGGCCCAGGGCCCGCGCCGTCACCACCTGGTTGTGGCCATGATGAGCGTACGCAGCGCGTAGCAGGGTGGCTTCGAGCTGGGCGTGCAGATGGGCCGGTGGATCGCGCAAGAGCTCGGCAAACAAGCTGGAGGCGCGCTCCATCGGCGTGGCGGCCGACTGCTGCGAAGCGACAACATGGGCGGCCGCCAGCGGGGACTCGAAGGACGGCGGTGCCGCCGTGAGGTTCACCAGCCGCAGGTCTCGTGTGCGGATCACGCCGTCCTGGCAGACGATCAGCGCGTGGTGGACCACGTTCTCCAGCTCGCGGATGTTGCCGGGCCAGGGATAGTCCAGCAGCGCGCGCTGCGCGGCCGGGTCGATCTCGGCCTCGACACCGCCCAGCTTGCGAGCGAACAGGCGCACGAAGTGCTGCGCCAGGGGCAGGATGTCGCCGATCCGCCGGCGCAGAGGCGGCAGGCTCACCGGGGCGACGCTGAGGCGGTAGTACAGGTCGGCGCGGAAGTGCTTCGCAGCCACCGCCTGATGCAGGTCGATGTTGGTGGCGGCCACCAGCCGCAGGTCGAGCGCGATGGGCTTGCGCGCGCCCAGCCTCACGACCTGGCGCTCCTGCAGCACCCGCAGCAGCTTGACCTGCTGAGCGGTCGGCAGGTCGCCGATCTCGTCGAGGAAGAGGGTGCCGCCGTCGGCTGCCTCGAACCAGCCCGGCCGGGCACCCGGTGCACCGGTGAAGGCGCCGGCCTCGTGGCCGAACAGCTCGGCGTCGATGAGGCTCTCGGGCAGGGCGCCGCAGTTGACCGCCACGAACGGGCCGCTGCGCTGGCTGATGGCGTGGAGGTGGCGGGCGATCAGTTCCTTGCCCGTGCCCGTCTCGCCGACCACCAGCACGGTGGCGTCGCTGCGCGCCAGCCGCTCCACCTCGTGCAGCAGCTGCAGCGACAGCGGGTCTTCGAACAACAGCGCCTTGGCCCGAACCGACAAGGGAGAGGCCGACGGCGACGGCAGGGTCAGCACGCGGGAGGACGACACAGGGCGGCAGTCTTCCAGGGCCGGCGGGCGCGGCGAACGAATCAAACCGGCTGAGCTTGGAATGGACGGTCATAACAGCGCCTTCAGATTCACGAGGCATATGCATATGCTCATGAGCAAATATCAGTTCGAGGACGACGCCCACCTCGCCAGCATCGCGTCATGCACGCTTTTTCAACGCCCGTGTCCCCCGGCGCCGATGCGCCACGCATCGCCGTCGTCGGCCTCGGCTTCAGCGGTGCCGCGGTGGCGCTGCACCTCCTGCGCGAGCTTCCGGCCGGCGCGACGCTGTGGCTCATCGATCCGGCGGCGCGGCGCGGCCGCGGGCTGGCCTACGGCACCCGCTGCGCCAGCCACTGGCTCAACGTGCCCGCGGGCCGGCTGGGCATCGAGACCGGCCACGAGGCCGGCTTCGTCGAGTGGTTGCGGGGCCAGTACGGCAGCTGCGGCGCGGGGGACTTCGTTCCGCGCCTGTTGCTGGGCGACTATCTCGCGCACACCCTCGCCGAAGCCGAGAAGGCTGCGCTGACACGTGGCGTACAGGTTCGGATGGTGCGCGCCGGCGCGGTGGACGTGGGCCCCGGCCCGGCGCCTGGTGTTCACCTCGTCCGCCTGGACGATGGGCAGGCGCTGGAAGCGGATCGCGTCGTCCTCGCCCTCGGCCACCTGGCCCCCGAGTCGCCTCGCCTGCCCGGCGCGCCGCCCTGGGGCTCGCCCGGCCTGATCGACCAGCCCTGGGACGAATCGGCCCTCGCGGCGCTGCCGGAGGACGGTGACGTGCTGCTGCTCGGCAGCGGCCTGAGCGCCATCGACATGCTGACCTGGTTGCAGGACCGCGGCCATGCGGGCCGCCTGACGATGCTGTCGCGGCGCGGCCTGTTGCCGCAGCCGCACCGCAGCCTCGAAGCCCAGCCGCGACCCGCCGGGCCGGCGGGCCAGGCACTGAGCGGCGCGCATTCCCTGCGGCAGATGCTGCGTGTGGTGCGCCGTTGGGCCGACGAGGCGGCCGAGACCGGTGGCGACTGGCGCGACGTGATGGCCAGCCTGCGACCGGACACGCCCGCGCTCTGGCAGCGCCTGCCGGTGCGCGAACGCCGCCAGTTCCTGCGCCACCTGCAGCCCTGGTGGGACACCCACCGTCATCGCCTGGCGCCGGGCATCCATTGCCGCCTTCGAGCGGCCCTGCAGGCCGGGCAGGCCGAGGTCAGGGCAGGGCGCGTGCGGTCCGTCTTGCCCCTGGGCGAGCGCAGCGGCTTCGAGGTCAGCTGGGCACCGCGTGGAAGCGACGGGCCGCTGGAGCACCGCCGGGTGGCGGCCATCGTGAACTGCACCGGGCCGTCGGCCCGTGTGGGCCATGCCGCTCGCACCGTTCCCGGCACGCTGCTGGCGGCGATGCAGGCGCACGGCAGGCTGTGCGTGGACCCGCTGGGCCTGGGCCTGGCGGTCGATGGTCAGCATCGTCTGCTCGACGCCGAGGGCAGGCCGCAGGCGGGCCTGTACTACGTGGGTCCGATGCTGAAGGCCCAGCACTGGGAGGCGGTGGCCATCCCGGAGCTGCGCGTGCATGCGCAGGCCATTGCCGAGGAGCTCCTGCAGGGCCTTGCAGTCAGCGCCTGAACCCGACCCGGCCCAGGCGGATCAGCCGGCGGCGCTGGCCTCTGCCCGCAGGGCGGCCTGCACCACCTCGCGCGTCAGCGGCGGCGCGAAAGTCCGGATGAAGTCATAGTCCACCTCGCGCAGCAGCGACTGGCGCCTGAGGGCCACGCGGGTGACATTGGCGGCGAACAGATGACGCGCGTCCAGCGCCACCAGCGGCGCGTCGCGTTCCGCCTGGTAGGCCACAGCGGCCACGATGCCGACGCCCAGGCCCAGCGAGACGTAGGTCTTGATGACGTCGGCATCCATGGCCACGAGGGCGTAGTGCGGCACGAGGCCGGCCGCCGCGAAGGCCGCATCGATCTGCGACCGGCCGGTGAAGCCGGCCTCGTAGCTCACCAGGGGATAGGCGGCCAGCTGCTGCAGGGTGAGCGGCGTTCCGACCGGCTGCTCCAGTGGATGGCCCGGCGGAACGAGCACGAGGTGGGTCCAGCGATAACAGGGCAGCGTGGCGAGGGCTGAATGGCGGGCCAGCGCCTCGGTGGCGATGCCGATGTCCGCCTCGCCGTCCAGCAGCCAGCGGGCCACCTGCTCGGGCGAGCCCTGGCGCAGCTGCAGCTGCACGTCGGGATGGTGGATGCGGAAGTCGCGCACGGCCGGAGGCAGCGCATAACGCGACTGTGAATGGGTGGACGCCACCGTGAGCAGGCCGCCGCGCTCGCTGGCGTAATCGATGCCTACGCGGCGCAGCTGCTCGGTCGACTGCAACAGCCGTTCGACGATGGGCAGCACCCGCTCGCCGGGTGCCGTCAGGCCCACCAGCCGCTTGCCCACGCGGCGGAACAAGGTGATGCCGAGCTCGTCTTCCAGCTCGCGGATCTGGCGGCTCACGCCGGGCTGCGTCGTGTGCAGCGCCTGGGCGACGTCGGTCAGGTTGTAGTGCTGGCGCGCGGTCTCTCGCACCGAACGCAGTTGTTGCAGGTTCACGCCTCGTCCTTCGCTGACGCGCCGTGGCCGGCGCTGGCGGGCATTCTGCGAAGCGGCCGCCGCGCACCGAACGAAGGAAACCGACGCAGCATGCGCTCGCTGCGCATAACGGCGAGCACCGCGCCGCTGCGGGCGCTAGCTAGAACCGCTTGCCTGCCGTGCGCGAGCGGAAGAGGTCGACCACGTTGACGTCGCGCGGGCCGGGCTGCACGGTGAACGATTCGCCGGCCTGCAGCGTGCCGGCCTCGATCACCCCGAGGTAGGCGCCGCAGTAGCCCGATTCGACCATCAGCTTGGCGGCCTTGGCGAAGCCCATCACCGCGTTGAACTTGAAGCACGGAAAGCGCGGCTCGCTGACCGCGAGGACCGCACCGTGCTCGAAGACCAGCCGGTCGCCTATCCACATCTCGCGCTCGGTCAGGCCTTCCAGCGTCAGGTTCTCGCCCATCGCGCCCGGCGGCAGCAGCGGCGCATCCCAGGCGTCCAGCCGCGCCTGGGCGCGCACGGTGCGCCAGAAGGGGTAGTGCGCCAGCGGATAGGCGTACACGGCCTTCGACGGCCCGCCGTGCACCGACAGGTCGGCCTGCTCGTCGCCCTCGAGTCCCATGCGGCTCACCGCCACCGGGCCCCGTCTCGGCTGCTTGCCGATGCCGGTGAGGACCTCCCGGTCATTGATGAGGCGCGGCGTGGCGCGCGCGGTGTTGACGCTGACGATGTGCATGCGCCGGCATTTTGCGGTGCGCGAAGGCCAGGCGAGGCCGTGGGCCCAATCCTCAACAAACCTCACACCCCAGGGCTTGCGGGGTCGACGCTGTCACCCGCCGTGTCCAACATGGAGCGATCCGCTGCGCCTGCTGCCGGTTGCCGGCATGGCGCGCGGACAGTCGCGGCCATGAGCCGCGGTTTTTTTGGGGTTCACCGTGGGCGCGCGGCCACCAGCCGGCGCCATGCAACCGAGGAGTTGGAGTTGATGCAGATCCGTCAGACGCTGCTGGCCAGCGCGGCCGCAGCCGCCTTTTTGTCGTTGGGAACCGGTGGCGCACAGGCCGCCACTCAAAGCGTGCCGGCCAAGGCCGCCGAGCAGACCCGCCACTGGTTCGTGGAGTTCAACAGCCTGCCGACCATCGAGGGCACGTCGCTCGAAAAGGTCCGCGGCGAGAAGGCCGCCTTTCGCGCCGCCGCCAAGGCTGCCGGCCTGTCCTTCAAGGAGCGCCGCGCCTTCGACGTGCTGTTCAACGGCGTGTCGATCGAAGCCGGCCCGGCCATGCGCGCCAAGATCGCCCGCCTGCCGGGCGTGAAGGCGATGTACCCGGTCGAGATCATCCAGGCGCCCAGGCCGATCAAGGGTGAGAAGCCGGCCGGCGCGAGCGATCTCGACATCGCGCTGCAATTGACCGGCGCCGACCAGGTGCAGGCCATGGGCTACAACGGCGCCGGCGTCAAGGTCGGCGTGATCGACACCGGCGTCGACTACGACCACCCTCTGCTGGGCGGCAACGGCAGCCCGGGCAGCACGGCCTTCCCGTCTTCGCGAGTGCAGTACGGCTACGACTTCGTCGGCGACGCCTACAACGCGGATCCGGCGAGCCCGAACTACGACCCCGTCCCCCACCCCGACGCCAACCCTGACGACTGCGCCGGTCACGGCACGCACGTCGCCGGGATCATCGGCGCCAACGCCGGCGGCGTCGCGCCGAACGTCACCTTCGGCGCCTACCGCGTCTTCGGCTGCGAAGGCTCGACCGAAGCCGACGTGATGATGGCCGCCATGGAGCGCGCGCTGGCCGACGGCATGCAGGTCGTCAACCAGTCCATCGGCTCGTCCTTCCAGTGGCCGGAGTACCCGACGGCCAAGGCGGCGGACCGCCTCGTCAAGGCCGGCGTGGTGATGGTCGCCTCGATCGGGAACAGCGGCACCAGCGGCCTGTACGCGGCCGGCGCGCCGGGTGTGGGCAAGAAGGTGATCGGCGTCGCGTCGTTCGACAACACCCACGTCAAGCTCAACGAGTTCACTGTCTCCGAGGACAACACGGCCATCGGCTGGCAGCAGGCCACGGGGGCGCCCAGTGCGCCGCTGTCGGGCTCGCAGCCGATGTCGCGCACCGGCACGGTGGCCTCCACCACCGACGCCTGCAGCCCGCTGCCCGCCGGCAGCCTGAGCGGCACGGTGGCCCTGATCCGCCGTGGCGGCTGCACTTTCTACGTCAAGGCCTTCAATGCGCAGGTGGCCGGTGCCGCGGGCGTCGTGCTCTACAACAACGTGCCGGGACGCATCAGCCCGACCGTCGTCGGCGTGCCGGCCATCACCATCCCGGTGGTCAGCGTCTCCGACACCGAGGGCGCGCTGATCGACTCGCGCCTGGCGTCCGGCGCGGTCACGATGACCTGGACGCCCGACCTGGGCACCTTCCCGAACCTCACCGGCGGGCTCATCTCGAGCTTCAGCTCCTACGGCCTGGCCGCGGACCTGAGCATCAAGCCCAACATCGGCGCCCCCGGCGGCCTGATCTATTCGACCTATCCGCTGGAGCTGGGCGGCTACGCCACGCTGTCGGGCACTTCGATGGCCTCCCCGCACACCGCCGGCGGCGCTGCGCTGCTGCTGCAGGCCGATCCGAAGCTCAAGGCCAAGGACATGCGTGACCGGCTGCAGAACTCGGCCGACCCGGCGATGTGGCAAGGCAGCCCGGGCCTGGGCTACCTCGACGAGGTGCATCGCCAGGGCGCCGGCATGCTCGACCTCGTCGGCGCGGTGCAGGCGACCACGCTGGTGCAGCCGGGCGAGCTGGCCCTGGGCGAAAGCCAGAACGGCCCGGTGACCCGCACGCTGACCTTCACCAACAAGGGCAGCAGCCCGGTCACCTACGACCTGAGCCACGCCCCCGCGCTGGCGACGGGCCCGAACGAGTTCAGCGTTTCGGCCTTCGACACCTTTGCCACGGTCGACTTCAGCGCCGCCAGCGTCACGGTGCCCGCCAAGGGCAGCGCGACGGTCGATGTCACGGTGACCGCGCCGGCCACCTTGGCCGACAAGGGCATCTACGACGGCTACGTGGTCGCGACCTCGCAGGCCGACGGCAAGGCCATCCGCGTGCCCTACGCCGGCCTGAAGGGCGACTACCAGGCGATCCAGGTGCTGGTGCCGACGGCCAACGGCTTCCCCTGGCTGGCCAAGTTCGACGGCACCAACTACACCAACCAGCCGGGCGGCGCGAGCTACACGATGGCGGGCAACGACATCCCGTACTTCCTGGTCCACCTGGATCACCAGTCGCGCCAGCTCAAGCTGGAGGCCTTCGATGCGGTGAGCGGCAAGCCCATGCACTACGTGAGCCTGGACAACTACCTGCCGCGCAGCGCCACCTCGACCGGCTTCTTCACCTGGACCTGGGACGGCACGACCTTCACCAAGGGCGGCCACACGACGCCGGTGCCGAACGGCCAGTACGTGGTCAAGCTGTCGGTGCTCAAGGCGCTCGGCAACCCCGACAACGCCGCCGACTGGGAGACCTGGAGTTCGCCGGTGGTGACCCTCCAGCGTCCGTAAGCCCCGCGCTGCGGCCGCCACGAGCCCCTGCCGCCCCCGGCAGGGGCTTTTCTTTGCCCGCCCAGCGCGACTTTGTTCGCTGGGCGCGCGGCACTCGCCACGAGACAATCGAGGGCTAAAAGATCGGAGGGAGAGGTTCGTGATCGTGCGCACGCTGCTGCTGACCCTGGCGCTGACCGGGGCGGCTCAAGCCGAGCCGAGCTATCGCTACGCCGGCACGGCGACCCAGCAGCTCCACGAGGTCGACGCGAACTCGATCCGCAAGGAGGGGCCGTGGATCTACTTCGACGTCAGGTCCCGCTCGCTCATCCCCGGCAGCGACTACGGCTACGAAGGCCACATCGCCGTGGATTGCGCTGCGCGCACCCGCATGGACCTGTCCAACACCGCGCTGTTCGGCGGCCAGCGCCACACCAAGGTGGTGGACTCGCCGCGCATGAAGACCGTGTTCGACGGCACGCAACAGGCCGAGGAGATGGACCTGGTGTGCGGCCTGGCCGGCGCGGCCACTGCACCGACGGCCGCATCTTCGATGCCTGCGCCGCCTCCGCCCCTGGCACCTGCCGGCCGCCCGAAGCTGCGGGCGACGACCACCGGCCTCGTCGTCTCGGCCGAGGGCTGGGTGCTGGCGCCGGCCGAAGCGGTGCGCGACTGCGGGCGCGTGGATGTCACCGCGCTCGGCGCCCACCACACGGCGGTGCTGGCCGACGGGGTTTCGACCGGTGCTGGCTATGCCGTGCTGAAGATCGACGGCGGCCCGTATCCCGCGCTGCTGCCGCGAGCCGATCCGCCGCCCAAGGGCAGTCCGCTGACGCTGCTGGGCTTCGCCGCCGATGCGACGGCCACCTCGCAGCCCCGCGTGGCCGCGGCCTATGTCTCGGGCGGGGAGCCGGCGGACAAGCCCGACGGCAAGCCGTGGATCACCGTCTCGGCCGCCGCCAGCATGGCCGTCGGCGTCGTGCTCGACGAGCGCGGCCTGGTGGCCGGCGTGATGCAGGCCCAGGCCGGCGGCAGCCCCGGTGAACTGAAGGGCAGCGTCGCCCGTGTCGAGTCGCTTCGCCGGCTGCTCGACTACCACGGCGTGCCGTGGCCCGCCCCGGCGGCGCAGGCGCTGCCGGCCAAGACCGACGTGCTCAGGCGCGCGGTCCCGGCCACCGTGCTGGTGGCCTGCTACACGAACTGAAATCGACAAAAGGCATTGCATGATCATCGGCATCGACCTGGGGACCACCAACAGCCTGGCCGCCGTGTGGCGCGAAGGGCGCGCGGAGCTGGTGCCCAACGCCCTGGGCGAAGTGCTGACGCCGTCCTGTGTCAGCCTGGACGGTGACGGCAGCGTGCTCGTGGGCCGCGCCGCGCGCGAGCGCCTGCAGACCCATCCCGAGCTGTCGGCCGCGCTGTTCAAGCGCTACATGGGCAGCCAGAAGACGCTGCGCCTGGGCCGGCGCGAGTTCCGGCCCGAGGAGCTCTCGGCGCTGATCCTCAAGTCGCTCAAGGCCGATGCCGAGGCGCTGCTGGGCGAGCCGGTGACCGAGGCGGTGATCACCGTGCCGGCCTATTTCTCGGATGCGCAGCGCAAGGCCACGCGCGCTGCCGGGCAGATGGCCGGCCTGAAGGTCGAGCGCCTGCTCAACGAGCCCACCGCCGCGGCGCTGGCCTACGGCATGCACCACCGCGGCGCCGAGACGCGCTTCCTGGTCTTCGATCTGGGCGGCGGCACCTTCGACGTGTCCATCCTCGAGCTGTTCGAGGGCGTGATGGAGGTGCGGGCATCGGCCGGCGACAACTTCCTGGGCGGCGAGGACTTCGTGCAGGCCCTGGTCGAGCAGTTCATGCAGCGCCGGAACCTGCCCGATCGGCTGCGCAAGGACGCCGGCTTCATGCAGCGCCTGGCCGCCGCGGCCGAGGGCGCGAAGCGCACGCTCAGCGTGCAGGCGGGGGCGACCATGCGCGTGCACGTGGGCGACGAAGAGCAGGTGCTCGAGATCGACGAAGCGCTGCTGGAGCAGGCCTGCGCGCCGTTGCTCAAGCGCCTGCGCGCGCCGGTCGAGCGCGCGCTGCGCGACGCCAACCTGCGCAGCAGCCAGCTCGACAACATCGTGCTGGCCGGCGGCGCCACCCGCATGCCGCTGGTGCGCAAGCTCGTCACCACCATGTTCGGCCGCTTCCCGGCGGTCGACCTCAACCCCGACGAGGTGGTGGCGCTCGGCGCCGCCGTTCAGGCCGGCCTGAAGGCCAGGGACGCGGCTTTGGACGAGGTGGTGATGACCGACGTCGCGCCGTACTCGCTGGGTGTCGGCGTGAGCGTGCGGCTGGACGAGCAGGCCGTCTCCAGCGGCCATTTCGACCCGCTCATCGAACGCAACAGCCCGGTGCCCATCAGCCGCGTGAAGACCTACGTGCCGATGCAGGACCGGCAAAGCGAGATCGAGCTGCAGATCTACCAGGGCGAGGCCCGCATGGTGCGCGACAACATCCACCTGGGCACCCTGTCGATCGCGCTGCCGCGCCTGCCGATCTCGGAGTGCGCGGTCGACGTGCGCTTCACCTACGACGTCAACGGCCTGCTGGAGGTCGAGGCCATGGTGCAGAAGACTCAAGCGCGCGAGACCCTGGTGATCGAGGGCAATCCGGGCCTGCTGACGGAGGCGCAGATCGCCGAGAAGCTCCAGTCCCTGGCCGAGCTGAAGATCCACCCGCGCGACCGCATGGACAACCGCACCCAGCTGGCGCGCGCCGAGCGCCTGTACGAGCAATGCCGTGGCGAGCAGCGCGAATGGCTCGGAGCCCAGATTCTTCGCTTCGAGCGCCTCCTGGCCACGCAGGACGACCGCGCCATCGCCCCCGGGCGGCGCGAGTTCGAGTCGATGCTCGACCAGCTCGAGCGCCACACCATGCTCGACGGCGCGCCGCGCTGACCCGCGATGGAGCACATCCCCGAATGCCTCACGGCGCTCGGCCTCGGCCTCGAAGCCGACGAGCGCGCCATCCGCCGCGCCTATGCGCAGCGCCTGAAGCGCATCGACCAGGCGGCCGATCCCCAGGCCTTCCAGTCGCTGCGCGAGGCCTACGAGATGGCCTTGCGCTGGGCCGCCTGGCAGCGCCAGCAGGCCGACAGTGGCGAGTCGCAGCCGCCTGAAGAGACGGTGACCGACGCGGGCGAGCAGCCGGTGATGCAAGACGTCCCGGCGGACACCGGGCCGGCGGAATCCGTCCGGCCGCAGGAGCCGCCGCCGGCCCCGGTCCAGGGTCCGGAGTCGATCGGCGAGGCGGTGTTTGCCGGCTTCGTCGCCCGCATGGACCAGCCCTTCAAGTCCGAGGACGAAGCGCAGGCGGCGCTCGACCAGGCGCTGGCCGACGAGCGCCTGATCAATCTCGAGGCGCGTGCCTTCTTCGAATGGCGCGTGGCCTGCCGGCTGGTGGAGGGCTGGCAGCCGGGGCACGAGTTCCTGCTGGGACCGGCCTGCACCACCTTCCACTGGGACACCGAGAGGCGCCAGCTGGCGGTGTTCGGTCGCGTCGGCGCCATCCTCAACGCCGCGATCGACGAGCGCCTGATCTTTTTCCGCCAGCCGGCGGGCGAGTTCGAAGCGCAGAGGCAGCTCATCCAGCGCCTTCGCCGCGATGCCGCGCCGCCGCCGGCGCGTCTGGCCGAGGACATGCCGCGGCTGCGCCAGCTGGCCCAGCGCTATCCGCACTGGCTGCCGATCATCACGCCGCGTGCGCATGCGTCGCGCTGGAGCGAGTCGTTCGATCAACTGCCGGCGAGCATGCGCACCCAGCCGCCGCCGGGGACGGACCTGCGTGAGTCGGTCGGTTCGGCGCCGCCGAAGCGGTCGTCCTCGGGCGGGGCGTCGTTCTGGTGGGTCGGCCTGCTGCTGTTCGCGGTGATCCGCGTGGTGAGCGGGCTCGGCAGCGAGTCTCACAGCCGCCCGGCGCGGGACTGGCAGCCGCCGACCTACGAAACACGCCTGCCATCGTCCTCGACCCGGGCGGTGCCGGATTTCGCCCTGCCCGGCGAGACAGCCCCGGAGGGACGCCAGGCGCCGCCCTGGGAAGCGCCTCGATCCGCCAGCTCGCCCAAGGTCGCCCGCGTCGCGGTGCAGCCCGCGGCCAAGCCGGCGCCTGCCCCGGTACCGCCGCCGGCGCCTGCCGACCTCTCCAGACGCCAGAAGGAGGCCGAGGCTGCGTTGCAGAAGGCCCTGCAAGAGGCGCGGCAGGCGGCGCAGGACAGCGTCACGCTCAGCGAGCCCGTCCGGGCCGGCGGCGCGGCGCCATAGGGCCGCAGCGGTGAGCAGCGAAAAGGCGATGGCCTGGCTGATCGGCCGGCTGCTCGGCGCCTGCCTGGGCCTGGCCGGACTGGCCTGCGCGGCTCAGGCGGCGCCGGTCTTTGTCGACGCCGGGAGCACCCACACGGACCGCTACGAGATCGACCTGGGCTCGCTGCGGCCCTACGGTGAGGCGTGGCGCTACCGCGTCCGCTCCTACAGCCAGGGCGACTACTACGTCGGCGCCCAGGTGACCGACGTGGTGGTCGACTGCGCCCGGCGCACCCGGGCGGAGCTGGGCAGCATCCACATCTCGACTTCGCGCGCGCTCGAGAGTCCAAGCCCCACGCCGCAACCCCGCCCGGTGTACGAAGGCTCGCGCCAGGCCGAAGAGCTGGACGTGGTCTGTCGTCCGGGGCCTCCCGAGCCGTCGTACGGCGCGGTTTCAGCGGCTTCTGCGCCGGATCGACCGGAGGAGTCGCTCGCGACCACTGCGCCGCGAAGCACGTCGATCGGCGTCATCGTGGACGCCGAGGGGCTGATCCTGGTGGCCGACCGGGCGGTCCGCGGATGCCCTCGGGTGAGCGTCGTGGCCGCCGGGCGGCGTCGTGAAGCCGTGCTGCTCAACCGAGGACCGATGGCGGGCCTCGCGGCGCTGCGGGTAGCCGGTGGGCCCTACGAGCGTCTGCTGCCCACCGACGGGCCGCCTCCTGTCGGCGACACCGTGCTGCTGCTGGGCTTCGTCTCGCACGGCTCGGGCGAGGCCGCGCTCGAGCTCGTGCCGGTGCGTTGGTCCTGGGGATGGCCCTCGCCCGCGCAACCCGTGGCGATGACCGAAGGGCTGGTGGTCGATACCTCGGCCGGCCTGATCGAGCTGCTGATGCTGGACGTCGACGCCCCGGCCGAAGAGCCCCGTGGCGAGGCCGTGACGCCGCGTGCCGTGCGCCAGGTGCTCGAATTCTTCGGGGTCGACTGGCCCTCCGGCGAAAAGCCTGCAGCGCCGGGCTCACCAGCGGCCATGCAGCGAGTGGGTCGTGCCGCCGTTCGTGTGGAATGTCGCGCGTGAGCGCTGACTCCGCATTTCTCATCGCATCTTGCTGCGCATCAGTCCATTCCGGATTTGCATAAACGTGCAAGAGGGCCTGGTTACACCCCAATTACACTGGGGTGACGGGTGACGTCCCAGTGAGAAGGCGGCTTTCCAGGGCGGTCAGGCGCGAAACCTGCCGTAACTCCAGCAGCTTCCCTCCGTGCGCCACCTGTCGGGCCCCACGGCATTGGGCGAGCCCCGCTGCACCGCCATCGGTCGCGGCGAGGTTCGCCCAATTCCGCTTCTCGATTTGTCTTTGAACTCTGGAGATCTGCCCGTGAACCGTCCCACCATGGAGGGGCTGCGCCTGAACGCGCCTGCCTATGTCAAGAACGCTCGCCTCATCGCCTGGGTGAGCGAGATCGCCGCCCTGACCGAGGCCGCCGAGGTCTACTGGTGCGACGGTTCCAAGCAAGAGTACGACCGCCTGTGCCAGCAGCTGGTCGAAGCCGGCACCTTCAAGAAGCTCGACCCGGTCAAGCGCCCGGGCAGCTACCTGGCCTGGTCCGACCCTTCGGACGTGGCGCGCGTCGAGGACCGCACCTTCATCTGCTCGCAGAAGAAGGAGGAGGCGGGCCCGACCAACAACTGGATGGACCCGGCCGAGATGCGCGCCCTGCTGCAGACGGGGGACAAGCCCCTGTTCAAGGGTTCGATGCGCGGCCGCACGCTTTACGTGGTGCCGTTCTCGATGGGTCCGCTGGGCTCGCCCATCGCCCACATCGGCGTGGAGCTGTCCGACAGCCCGTACGTGGCGGTGAACATGCGGATCATGACCCGCATGGGGCGCCAGGTGATCGAGCTGCTGGGCACCGACGGCCAGTTCGTGCCCTGCGTCCACACCGTGGGCGCGCCGCTGGAGCCCGGCCAGAAGGACGTCGCCTGGCCCTGCAACCAGACCAAGTACATCGTCCACTACCCCGAGACGCGCGAAATCTGGAGCTACGGCTCGGGCTATGGCGGCAATGCGCTGCTGGGCAAGAAGTGCTTCGCCCTGCGCATCGCCTCCACCATGGGGCGCGACCAGGGCTGGCTCGCCGAGCACATGCTCATCCTCGGCGTCACCTCGCCGGCCGGCAAGAAGTACCACGTCGCCGCCGCCTTCCCCAGCGCCTGCGGCAAGACCAACTTCGCGATGCTGATCCCGCCGGCGGCCCTGAATGGCTGGAAGGTCACCACCATCGGCGACGACATCGCCTGGATCAAGCCGCATGCCGACGGGCGCATGTACGCCATCAACCCCGAAGCCGGCTATTTCGGCGTGGCTCCGGGCACCAACAGCCACACCAACCCGAACTGCATGGCCAGCCTGGGCCGCGACGTGATCTTCACGAACGTGGCGCTCACCGATGACGGCGACGTCTGGTGGGAGGGCATGGGCGAGGCGCCCGCGCACTGCATCGACTGGCAGGGCCAGGACTGGACGCCGGAGATCGCCAAGGAGACCGGCCGCAAGGCCGCGCACCCGAACTCGCGCTTCACGGTGGCCGCCACCAACAACCCGGCGCTCGACGAGGCCTGGGACGACGCTGCCGGCGTGCCGATCGATGCCTTCATCTTCGGCGGCCGCCGCTCCACGACCGTGCCGCTGGTCACCGAGGCGCGCAACTGGATGGAAGGCGTCTACATGGCCGCCACCATGGGCTCCGAGACCACGGCCGCCGCCGCCGGCGCCCAGGGCGTGGTGCGGCGCGACCCGTTCGCCATGCTGCCCTTCTGCGGCTACAACATGAGCGACTACTTCCAGCACTGGCTGGACATGGAGCAGCGCCTCGAAGCCAGCGGCCGCACGCTGCCGAAGATCTACTGCGTCAACTGGTTCCGCAAGGGCGCCGACGGCAAGTTCGTCTGGCCCGGCTACGGGGACAACATGCGCGTGCTGCAGTGGATGATCCAGCGCCTCGAGGGCCAGGCCGGCGGCGAAGAGCACTTCTTCGGCATCAGCCCGCGCTACGAAGACCTCGAGTGGTCGGGCCTGGACTTCAGCCGCGAGCAGTTCGCCACCATCATCGACGCCGCGCCGGATGCCTGGCGCGAGGAGCTGAAGCTGCACCAGCAGCTGTTCGACCAGCTGGCCTATCACCTGCCGCAGGCTCTCAAGGACACGAAGGGCCGCATGGAGGCTCACCTGGCCGGCTGAGCGCCCGCCGCTCCCAATGAAAAGGGCCACCGCGAGGTGGCCCTTTCGCATAGGGGCTTCGCTGTCAGGGCTTGGCCGGCGCCGATGCGGCGGCGGTGGCCGTGGCCGGCGGCTGGCTGAACTGCCACAGCAGGAAGGCGTAAACGTCGGCCAGCTTGCTGACTTGCTGCTGCAAGGTGCTGCCCACGCCATGGCCGGCTTGGCCGTCCAGCCGCAGCAGCACCGGCTTGCCGCTGTAGCTCGCGGCCTGCAGCCGCGCGGCCGCCTTGCCGCTTTGCCAGACGTCCACCCGCGGGTCGTTCAGACCGTGAATCAGCAGCACCGCGGGATAGGCCACGCCGTCCTTGATCTGGTGGTAGGTGCTCATGTCGAGCAGGGCCTTGAACTCCTCGGGATCCTTCACCGTGCCGAACTCGGAGATGTTGGTGATCCCGTTGGCCGATTCCTCCGACCGGATGGTGTCCATCATGCCGACGTCGAACACCGCGGCGGCGAACAGGTCGGGGGCCGCGGTGACCGAGCGGCCGACGAAGATGCCGCCGGCCGAGGTGCCCCAGATGCCCAGCGTCTTCGGCGTCGCGTAGCCCTGGTCGACGAGGTACTTCGCGCAGGCGATGCCATCCTTCCAGGTGTTGGACTTGGTGGTCTTGAAGCCGGCGCGGTGCCAGCCGTCGCCGAAGGCGCCGCTGCCACGCACGTTGGCATAGGCGATCACCCCGCCGCGTTCCAGCCAGGCGACGCTGCGCGAATCGAAGAAGGCCTCGAACGAGAAGCCATAGGCGCCATAGCCGACGAGCAGCGTCGGGTGCGGCTCGCCGCGCTTCAGGTCCGCCCGGTGCAGGATCGCCAGCGGCACCTGGGCGCCGTCGTGGCTCGGCACCAGCACTTCGCTGACCGTGAGCTCCGGCGTGCCGGGCGGCATGCGGCGCTGCATCAGCAGGGTGTCGACCGGCGCCTGGTCGCCGCCGCGGCTGCGCAGGATCTTCGGCTGCCCGGTCCAGGAGCTGGAGACCAGCCAGGCCTCGCCGTAGGCATGGGCCGGATCGTCGATGGCGAAGCTGCTGCCGGCGCTGCCGGGGGCCACGTCGAGCGGGGCGGGGCCGCTGCCGAACTTGTAGGTGCGTGTGGTGAAGCCCTCGGAGACCTCGGCGTAAAGCGCGCCGCCGCGGCCGACCACCAGGCCCTTCAGCACGCCCTTGGTCGGCTCTTCGATCGCGACCCGGGCGCTGGCCAACGGGCCGGCCTTGCCGAGGTCCAGCGCCAGCCAGCGGCCCCGCGGCGCGTCCTTCGTGGTCCGCAGGTACAGCGTGTCCCGATACAGCTGCACGTCCGTGATCCGGTCGTCGAAGGCCGAGACCTGGCGCCACGCGATCTTCGGCTTGCCCAGCTCCGAGACCGGTCCGACGAAGAGCTTGCCTTCCGGCACGGTGGTGTCGGTGGTGCGGGCCAGCATGAAGCGGCTCGTCGGGTCGAACATCACGCCGGCGACGTCCAGCCGGTCCAGCTTCAGGTTCTTGTCGACCAGCGGGCCGAACAGCGGCTTCGCCTGCTTCTCCAGCGCGCCGGCGCGCAGCACGAACACGGTGCTGTCGAGGTAGGTTTCGGTCGGGGCCGCGTCGGGCGGCAGCGCGCGCACCTGGTTGTAGGTCAGCTGGCGGCTGTCGGGGGTCCAGTGCACGAGGTTCTCATGCACCCGCGGGATAGGCTCGCCGATGGCCTGGCCGCTGGCCACATCCAGGAGGTAGAGCGATGCGTCCTCCGAGCCGCCGGCCGACATGCCATAGGCGACGCGCTTGCCGTCCCATGAAGGCACGAAGTAGTTGATGGCGTGGGGCGCGCCCTTGGCCTTGGTCAGCGCCTCGGGATCGACCAGGACCCGCTCGGCGCCGGCCAGGCCGGTGCGCGCCATCAACTTGAACTGCGAATGGCCGGCCTCGCGCTTGAGATAGAAGAGCTTTTCACCGGGCAGGCGGACGACGCTGCGCACCGATTCGCCGGTGGCTCGCGCCAGTTCATCGATGCGCGCGGCCAGCTTGTCGCGCTCGGGCATCGTCGCGAGCACCGATTCGGCATAGGCCCCCTGGGCCTTCAGCCAGTCCAGCGTGGCGGGACTCTTGACGTCCTCGAGGTCGCGGTAGGGGTCGTGCACCGTGACGCCGTGCAGGGTCTGGGTCACATCGCGGACCGGCGCCGCGGGCGGGCCCGCAAGGGTGGCGAGGCTGGCGGCGAGGAGGGCGGCGCCGAGCGAGAGCTGGCGAATCGGCATGGGGATCTCCCGAGCTGAAGGATCAGAGGACGGCTGGTGGGCCAGGCGCTGGATGTTAAGTGGCCCGCAGGGGCCCGGCTCATGCCGGTGCCTTATGCGAAACCCGCAGAAGCTGCGTCGGCATCCATCGTTGGCGGCGCCTGGAGCGGTTTCGATAATGCGAAAAACGATGAAAGACGGCGCTCCAAGCGCGAAACTGCGATATGAACTTCCAGCAACTCCGGTCCGTGCGCGAGGCAGTGCGCCAGGGCTTCAACCTCACCACGGTGGCCGAGGCCCTTCACACCTCGCAGCCGGGCATCAGCCGCCAGATCCGCGAACTGGAAGACGAGCTGGGCGTCGAGATCTTCGTGCGGGCCGGCAAGCGGCTGACCGGCCTCACGCCCGCCGGCGAGCGCGTGCTGCCCTGGGTCGAGAAGGCGCTGCTGGACGTCGACAACCTGCAGCGTGCGAGCGACGACTTCCGCCTGGGCGACAGCGGCATGCTCTCCATCGCGGCCACACACTCGCAGGCGCGCTACGCGCTGCCGCAAGCGGTGCATGACTTTCGCGCCCTGCACCCCAAGGTCCAGCTGCAGATGCACCAGGGCTCGCCCGCCCAGATCGCCCAGATGCTGCTGACCGGCGTGGCCGACATCGGCATCGCCTCGCACGTGCTGGCCGACAACGCCGAGCTGGTGGCGCTGCCCTGCTACCGCTGGACGCACTCGGTGGTGGTGCCGGCCGGCCACGCCCTGCTGGACGGCCCGTTGACGCTGGAGCGACTGTCCGAACACCCGGTGATCACCTACGACACCGGCCTCACCGGCCGGGGCAGCATCGACGATGCCTTCGAGCGTGCCGGGCTCGCGCCGCGGGTGGTGCTCACCGCGATGGACGCGGACGTGATCAAGACCTATGTCGAGCTGGGCCTGGGCGTCGGGATCATGGCCTCGATCGCCTTCGACGACCAGCGCGACAGCCACCTGCGTGCGCTCGACGCCCGGCACCTCTTCTCGATCAACACGACCAGCGTGGCAGTGCGTCGCGGCGGGCTTCTGCGTGGCTTCGCGTACGACTTCATCCAGACCTTTGCGCCCCACCTGACCGCGGATGTGGTGCAGCAGGCGCAAGCCTCGCCGGCGGGCGTGCAGGGCGCGCCGCTGTGAAATGAGGCCCCCACGGCCCCTGCCGGGGCCTGCCCCCCATGGGGGCTCGCGCAGCGGACCGGCAAAGCCGGATCCGCGCACGCCCTGGTAGGAGCGGCGCTTCGCGCGCTCGGGGGCACGCCCCTGCCGGGGCCTGCCAGGAAGGGCTCGCGCAGCGGACCGGCGGAGCCGGATCCGCGCACGCCCGGGCAGGGGGCGGCGCTGCGCGCGCCCGGGCTGAAGCGCTGCCGCGCTTCAGCTCGCTAGCGCCATCTTGCAACGCTGAACAGACTCGCGGGCCTGCATCCGCGCGCGGTGCGCCATCACCTTCGGCAGGCGCGTGACGTCCACGCCGTCGGCTTCCAGCCACTCCGCGATGGTGAAGAGGTACGGGTCGGCGATGGTGTAGTCCTCGCCGAAGACCCAGGGGCCCTTCAGCACGTCGGCCTCGATGTGCTCGAAGCACTGGGCCATGTTGGCGGGCACCTTGCGTTGCATCGCTTCGTGGGCGGCCGGATCGTCGGCCCAGCGGGCGCCGCGGCGCTTGTGCGCGTGGGCCACGTGCACCGTCGAGCACAGGTAGCTGTTGAAGGCCTGGACCTGGGCGAGGCGGAACGGATCGTCCAGCGGCGCCAGCTTCGCGGCCGGGAAGGTCTGCGCGATGAAGGTCAACAGGGCCGGGACTTCGGTCAGCGTGCCCTGCTCGGTCACCAGCGCCGGCACGCGGCCGCGGGGGTTGACGGCGAGGTAGGCGGCGCCGCGCTGTTCGCCGGCGGCGAAGTCCAGCAGGCGAAGACGGTGCGGCGCCTCGGCGTCATGCAGGGCGATGTGGACCGCCTGGGCACAGCTGCCCGGCGCCAGGTAGAGGGTCCAGGAGGGGGCGGATGTCGTCATCCGGCGACTTTAGGCCGGCACTGAAAACCTCGTCACACGGCGGGGGCGCAGGAAGACCTTGCGGCCCTGCGAAAGGCCCAGCGACTCGCGCAGGGACAGGTAGTGGTCGCGCGGAAGTTCCACGTCGACGAAGGACCCGTCCTCCTCGCGGCGGAACTCGATGCGGGTGTTGGGGCCGACGGTCAGCGTCTGCGCCAGCGTCACGGCCCAGGTGCCGTCGCCCGGCTCGGCGACGATGTCCAGCTCGTGCGGGCGCACGTAGCTCACGCCCTCGTCATGCCCGGGCGCCAGGCCGGCGCGGCCGTGGAAGAGGTTGACGTCGCCGAGGAACTTCAGCACGAAGGGCGTGGCCGGCCGGTCGTACACCTCGTCCGGCGCGCCCACCTGCTCGATGCGGCCTTCGTTCATCACGACGATGCGGTCGGCGACCTCCATCGCCTCTTCCTGGTCGTGGGTGACGAAGACGGAGGTGACGTGCATCTCGTCATGCAGGCGGCGCAGCCAGCGGCGCAGCTCCTTGCGCACCTTGGCGTCCAGCGCGCCGAAGGGCTCGTCCAGCAGCAGCACCTTCGGCTCGACCGCCAGGGCGCGCGCGAGGGCGACGCGCTGGCGCTGGCCGCCCGAGAGCTGGTGCGGGTAGCGGCCCGCGAGGGGGTCGAGCTGCACCAGGCCGAGGAGGTCCATGACCTTCTTCCGGATCACCTGCTCGCTGGGCCGCGTGGCACGCGGTCGCACGCGCAGGCCGAAGGCGATGTTCTCGAAGATCGTCATGTGGCCGAACAGCGCGTAGTGCTGGAACACGAAGCCCACCTGGCGCTCGCGCACGTCGGCGAAGGTCGCGTCCTCGCCATGAAAGAGGACGGAGCCGGAATCGGGCTGCTCCAGGCCCGCGATCATCCGCAGCAGCGTGGTCTTGCCGGAGCCCGACGGGCCCAGCAGCGCGACCAGCTCGCCGGACGGGATGTCGAGGTTCAGGTGGTCGCAGACGGCCAGCGTGCCGAAGCGCTTGACGAGGTTGCGGATCTCGATGCTCATGTTGGTTTCCTTCGTCCTGTCATTCGTGGCCGGCGATGGCCGCGACCTTCTCGTGCTTCACGCGTTGCTCGACGATGTACTTGAGGACCAGCGTCACCAGAGCCAGGCCGGCCAGCAGCGAGGCCACTGCGAACGCTGCCGCGAACTGGTACTCGTTGTAGAGGATCTCGATGTGCAACGGCATGGTGTTGGTGGCGCCGCGGATGTGGCCCGAGACCACCGAGACCGCGCCGAACTCGCCCATCGCCCGTGCGTTGCACAGGATCACGCCGTACAGCAGGGCCCACTTCACGTTGGGCAGCGTCACGCGCCAGAAGATCTGCCAGCCCGAGGCGCCGAGCACGCGCGCGGCTTCCTCCTGCTCCTGCCCCTGGGCCTGCATCAGGGGGATCAGTTCGCGGGCGATGAAGGGGAAGGTGACGAACACCGTGGCCAGCACGATGCCCGGCACCGCGAAGACGATCTTCAGGTCGTGGTCGCGCAGCCACTCGCCGAACCAGCCCTGCAGGCCGAACACCAGCATGTAGATCAGGCCGGCGATCACCGGGCTCACCGAGAAGGGCAGGTCGATCAGTGTCAGCAGCAGGCTCTTGCCGCGGAAGTCGAACTTGGCGATGGCCCAGGCCGCGGCAATGCCGAACACCAGGTTCAGCGGCACCGAGATGAACGCGGCCAGCAGCGTCAGCCTGATCGCCGACAGCGCATCAGGCTCGACGATGGCCGCGAGGTAGACCTCGGCGCCTTTCTTCATCGCCTCGTAGAAGACGGCGGCCAGAGGGATGAAGAGGAACAAGGCCAGGAAGGTGAAGGCCAGGCCGATCAGCGACCAGCGGATCCACGCCGGCTCGCTGGTCGCGCTCAGGGCCGAACGGGTCCGTGCCCGAGGGGCGGGCAGAGGGGCGGCAAGGGTGGTGGCGCTCATGGTTCAGCGGCCCTGGCGCTTGCGGGCCCAGGCCTGGATGAGGTTGATCACGAGCAGCAGCGTGAAGGCGATCAGCAGCATCACCACGGCGATGGCCGTGGCGCCGGCATAGTCGTACTGCTCCAGCTTGGTGATGATGAGCAGCGGCGTGATCTCGCTGACCATCGGCATGTTGCCGGCGATGAAGATGACCGAGCCGTACTCGCCCAGCGCGCGGGCAAAGGCCAGCGCGAAGCCGGTCAGCAGCGCGGGGGTGATGGTGGGCAGGATCACGTGGACAAAGGTCTGCCCGCGCGAGGCGCCCAGCGTGGCCGCCGCTTCCTCGAGCTCCTTCTGCAGATCTTCGAGCACGGGTTGCACGGTGCGCACGACGAAGGGCAGGCCGATGAAGGTCAGCGCCACGAACACGCCGAGCGGCTTGAAGGCCACCTTGAACGGCAGCCACTGGCCTATCCAGCCGTTGGCCGCGTAGAGCGAAGTGAGCGCGATGCCGGCCACCGCGGTGGGCAGCGCGAAGGGCAGGTCGACCAGCGCGTCGACGATGCGCTTGAACGGGAAGCGGTAGCGAACCAGCACCCAGGCGACGAGCAGGCCGAACACGGCGTTGATGAGCGCCGCGGCGAGCGACGCGCCGAAGGTGAGCCGGTAGGAGGCCATCACCCGCGGCGAGGTCACCGTGTCCCAGAAGGAGGCCCAGGTGAGCGTGAAGGTCTTGAGGAAGACCGCCGACAGCGGCACCAGGACCACGAGGCTCAGGTAGAGCAGCGCAAAGCCGAGTGCCAGGTCGAAACCGGGCAGCACGCTGTGGCGGCGGAGCAAGGTGCGGGAGAAGAACACGGTGCGGCGGTGCGGTGCACCTGAGCACACCGCGACAATTTGTTCATGCGATAAGCGATGCTAGGCAGCCACCTGCTGGCGAGGAACGAAGCAAAACGCGCTTGCTTATGCAGGCGGGGCCCTTCAGCATGCGTGGCGACCAACTCGACCGAATGCCTCGATGGACTTCGAACGCGCGCGAAGAGCCGCCCGCAACAACGCCCGCTGGTGCGACGCGGTGTGCCGCGCGCACGGTGGCGACACGGCCTTCGGCACGACGGCCTGGTTCAACCGCCGGCCCAGTCCGCCGTACTACCCCAACCTGGTCACGCTGGACCCGCAAGCGAGCGGCGCGCCGGCGCTGGCGGCGATCCCTTCACAGGGCGAGCTGGCCGTCAAGGACAGCTTTGCGCGCTTCGACCTGTCGGCCCTGGGCTTCACGCCCCTGATCGAAGCGCAGTGGCTCTGGCGCGAGCCGGTGGTCTGCGCGGGCGGGGCGCCGTCGCTGCAGTGGTCGGTGGCCGAAAGCGAGCAGGCGCTGGCGGCCTGGGAGGCCGGCTGGTGGCGCGACGTGCAACCCGGGCCGCCGGCGTTGCGGCTGTTTCCGACCGCCTTGCTGGCCGAGCCCGGCCTGCGTTTTCTCATGGGTCGTCGATCGGATGGCACGACAGTCGCCGGCGGCGCGCTGATGCAGGGCGACGGCGTCGCCGGACTGGCGTGCACCTTCCTGCCGCAGGGCGGCGAACGCGCAGCCGCGTACCTCGAGCTGCTGCAGGCCGCGCAGGCCGCCTGCCCGCAGGAGGCCCTGGTGGGCTATGAGTCCGGCGAGGCGCTTCACCGGGCCGGCGCGGCCGGCGGCTTCGCGCCGGTCGGCCTGCTGCGCGTGTGGCTGCGGCGCCCGGGGTGAAGGGCGTCCCTTACTTGTTGGCGTAGATCGAATCGAACACGCCGCCATCGGCGAAGTGCGTCTTCTGCGCCTTGGCCCAGCCGCCAAAGACTTCATCGATCGTGAACAGGCTGATCTTCGGGAACAGCTTGTCGAACTGCGCGGCCACCTTGGGGTCGATCGGGCGGTAGTAGTTCTCGCCGGCGATCTTCTGCCCTTCGGGCGAGTAGAGGTAGTCCAGATAGGCCTTGGCCACTTCGCGCGTGCCGCGCTTGTCGACCACCTTGTCGACCACGGTGACCGGCGGCTCGGCCAGGATGCTGACCGAGGGCACGATGATCTGGAACTTGTCCGGGCCCAGTTCCTTGACGGCGAGGAAGGCCTCGTTCTCCCACGAGATGAAGACATCGCCGATGCCGCGCTCGACGAAGGTGGTGGTCGAGCCGCGCGCGCCGGAATCGAGCACCGGCACGTTCTTGTACAGGGCGGTGACGAACTCCTTCGCCTTCGCCTCGTTGCCGCCCGGCTGCTTCAGGGCATAGCCCCAGGCGGCGAGGTAGTTCCAGCGCGCGCCGCCGCTGGTCTTGGGGTTGGGCGTGATGACCTCGATGCCTGGCTTGGCGAGGTCGTTCCAGTCCTTGATGTTCTTCGGGTTGCCCTTGCGCACCAGGAACACGATGGTCGAGGTGTAGGGGCTGGAGTTGTGGGTGAGGCGCTTCTGCCAGTCGGCCGGGATCAGCTTGGCCTTGTCGGCCAGCTCGTCGATGTCGTAGGCCAGTGCGAGCGTCACCACGTCGGCCTCGAGCCCGTCGATCACCGAGCGGGCCTGCTTGCCAGAGCCGCCGTGTGATTGCTTGACGGTCACCACGTCCCCGGTCTTGGCCTTCCAGTAGGCGGCGAAGGACTTGTTGAAATCCTGGTAGAGCTCGCGCGTCGGGTCGTAAGAGACGTTGAGCAGCGTCACGTCCTTGGCGTATGCGGCCAGGGAGGTCAAGGCGAGCAGGCTGGCGGCAACTGCAGTCGTCAGCGATCGGGGCAGCATGGTGGTCGTTCCTTTGGAGGAGATGTGTCCAGGTGATGCTAGGAACACCGGTTGCGACGAGGAACGAATGAAAACGCCGCTGCTTATGCAGCGCGTGCCTCCTGAGTCCATGACTCAACCCCCTCGGGGGGCGATCGACGTGTGTCGCAGGCCCGGGGGCTCAAATCGCGAAGCCGAGGGCCGGTGCGGCCTCGCGCTGACGAGGGCGCAGATTGGCCGCCGCACGCTCGGCGTGCTGGGCCACCCACTGGCGCGCCGCCAGCCAGGGGCCGTAGCCAGTGCTGGGGTTGATGTGGCCCGCATCGCCCGCTTCGACGATGGCGCAGCCCCATCGCTGGCCGAAGTAGAGAGAGTCGGCGTGCGACATCCAGGGGTCGTTGCGGCTGACCACCAGCGTCGAGGTGAAGGGCAGCGGCTGGGCCAGCCGGCCTTCGTCCACGCCGAAGCGGGCCGGGTCGGCCGGCGCCACCATCAACGCGCCGTGAAAGCCGCGGCCGCCGCGTGCGGCGTGATGGGCCAGCGCCAGGCAGCCGAAGCTGTGCGTGACGGCCACCCAGGCCTCGGCCCGATGCCGCTGCAGGGACTCGTCGATCGCGGCCGCCCAGCGGTCGAGGTCGGCATGGCCCCAGTCCTGCAGCTCGATGCGCACCGAGCCCGGTTCCGCGCGCTCGAGCCAGGTCTGCCAGTGATCCGCGGCGCTGCCGTGCAGACCCGGCACGATGAGCAGCCGAACGCCGCGGTCGTAGGGGGTGTCGGAGTAGGCGGCCATCGTGCTGGTCAGAGGGTGGCGATCGAGACTTCGGTCGACTTCACCAGCGCGACCACGTCGCGCCCGACGCGCAGGCCCAGCTCGTGCACCGACCGGGTCGTGATCACCGAGGTGACGATCAGCCCGGACGGCGTCTCGACATCGACTTCGGAGACGACGGGGCCCTCGATGATTTCCTTGATCTTGCCGCGGAACTGGTTGCGGGCGTTGACGGCGAGGATGCTCATGGTTCGTTCGTTTTCGTGAGGAAAGGAGGCAGCGCTCAGAGAGCGATCGCGAAAGGGGTCTGCTCGTCGCGGGGCTCGGGCAGCATCTCGCGCGGCGGCACCCGCACGTACACCGGCACGCGCTGGCCGAAGGCATCGGCCACGGACGCACAGCCGTGCTCCAGCAGCGAGGTGGCCAGGGCGACCGCATCGAAGCGGTAGCCGGCGACCCGCAGGTGCCGGGTGAGTTCGTCCAGCGTGCGCAGGTCGCGCCTTTGCAGCGCGGTGCGCAGCGCCTGCCCGGTGCAGGGCAGCTGCAGGCCGGCGGGGAGAGCGGTGGCAGTCGAGTCCATGAATCCGATGGTCGGCTCGCCACTGTCCGTTGAAAACGAACGATTTCGGCATTTCATATCCAGTCACCGCATAACCAGGGGATGGACACGCGAGCCGCGCGACAATCGCGACCCGCGTCGACCGACGCTCAACACCGCGAGGCCGTGACCATCCCAGCTCCCGGTTCGGATGCACCCACCGCACTGCTCGAAAGGGCACGTGACCGGCTGGAACTGCTCTCGGCGGCAGGCGAGCGCCTGTCCGGCTCGCTGCAGCCGCAGGCGATCGTGCATGCCATGGCCGCCCTCGTGGTGCCGCGGCTGGCCGACTGGTGCCGCATCGACCTGCTCGGCGCCGACGGCCGGCTGGAGCAGGTGGTGATGCACCACCGGGATCCCGCGCGACGCGCCGAGGGCGAAAGGGCCGCGCGGGCCTTTCGTGCATCCCCCGAGACCGATGGGTCGATGGACTGGTGCATCCGGCATGGCCGCGCCCATCTGCAGCAGGCGCCCAGCGCCGACGCCCTGGTCGAGCAGAGCGCGCCGGAGCTGGTCGACGTCACCCGCCGTTTCGGCTTCAATGCCTGCTTCGTGACGCCCCTGGTCGCCCGGGGCCGCACGCTCGGGGCCTTCGCGGTGATGCAGGCCGAATCGCGACGCCTGTTCGACCCGGAGGACGTGGCCCTGGTGGCCGAGCTCGCGCGCCGCGCGGCGCTGGCGCTGGACAACGCCCGCCTGTTCGCCGAGGCCGATGCCGCGCGCCGCGAGGCGGAGGCCGCGAATCGGGCCAAGGACGAGTTCCTCGCCATGCTGGGGCATGAGTTGCGCAACCCGCTCGCGCCGATAGCGACCGCGCTGCAAGTGATGGACAAGCGAGGCGACGCCGGCTCGGCCCCTGAGCGCGCCCTGATCGAGCGCCAGGTCGCGCACCTGGCGCGCCTGGTGGACGACCTGCTCGACGTGGCCCGCATCACGCGTGGCGACCTGCGGCTGCAGCGCGAGCGGGTGGCGCTGCGGTCCGTGCTCGCCGTGGCGGTGGAGATGGCCGGCCCGGTGGTGCAGGCTCGCCGTCACCGGCTGGAGCTGAAGCTGCCGCCGGAAGACCTGGTCTGCGATGCCGATCCGCATCGGCTGGCGCAGGTCTTCGCCAACCTGCTGGCGAACGCCGCCCGCTACACGCCCGAGGGCGGCTGGATCCAGCTTCGCCATCGGCTGGACGCCACCGCCGGAATGGTGATCGTGCAGGTGCGCGACAGCGGGCAGGGCATCTCGGCGGAGATGCTGCCGCGCGTGTTCGACCTGTTCGTCCAGGGGCAGCAGGGGCCGGAGCGCTCCAGCGGCGGCCTGGGGATCGGTCTGGCGCTGGTGCGCAACCTCGTGGGCCTGCACGGTGGCAGGGTGGAAGCGACCAGCGAAGGGCTGGGCCACGGCAGCACCTTCAGCGTGCGGCTGCCCATGGCGGCAGCAGCTTCGGTGCAGGCGGCGGAGCCCGCGCCGCCGGCGCCAGCGGCCGTCTCCACGCCGCGGCGCGTCCTGGTGGTCGACGACAACATCGATGCAGCGCACTCGCTGGCCGAGCTGCTGCGCCTGCTCGGCCACAGCGTCGAGACGGCGTACGACCCGGTGCAGGCGCTGGTGCGGGGCAGCCAATCGAGCTTCGACCTGGCATTGCTCGATATCGGCCTGCCGGGGATGGATGGCTACGAGCTGGCCGCGCAGCTGCGCTGCCAGGCCTGGAGCGCGGGATGCCGCTTCGTGGCCCTGAGCGGCTATGCGCAGCCGCAGGACCGCGCCCGCAGCCTAGCCGCCGGCTTCGACGAGCACCTGGCCAAGCCGATCGAGCTGCGCTCGCTCGAGCGCCTGCTGGCGGACTGACGATGCCGCGCTTTGCCGCCAACCTGACGACGATGTACGGCGAGCTGCCGTTCCTCGAGCGATTCGGCGCCGCGGCCGCCGATGGCTTCGATGCGGTCGAGGCGCAATTCCCCTATGACCACCCGGCCGCGGAGATGGTGGCCAGGCTGGCACAGCACGGCCTGCAGCAGGTCCTGATCAACGCCCCGGCCGGCGATTGGGCGGCGGGCGAACGAGGGCTCGCCTGCCTTCCGGGCCGCGAGGCCGAGTGCCGCGAAGGCGTAGAGCGCGCGCTGCTGCTGGCCGAGGCGCTCGCTTGCCCGCGCGTGCATCTGCTCGCGGGCGTGGCGCCGGCAGGCGAGCCCCGCTCACGCTTGCTCGACACCTACCTGGCCAACCTCGAGCACGGGGCCCGGCTGGCCGCGGGAGCCGGCCGCGAGCTCCTCATCGAGCCGATCAATGCGCGCGAGATGCCGGGTTACTTCCTGCAGCGGCAGGCCGAGGCACACGAGATCGTGCAACGCGTCGGGGCACCGAACCTGAAGGTCCAGATGGACCTGTACCACCTGCAAGTCAGCGAAGGCGACGTGGCGACGAAACTGCGCCTTTACCTGCCTACCGGCCGGGTCGGCCACCTGCAGATCGCCGGCGTGCCCGAGCGGCAGGAGCCCGACATCGGCGAGCTGAACCACGCCTACTTGTTCGACCTGATCGACGAGCTCGGCTGGCCGGGCTGGGTAGGCTGCGAATACCGGCCGCGCCGGGGTGGAGAACCGGGCGGGACATCTTCCGGCCTGGGCTGGCGACCGCGTCGCAGCCCCGCGGCGGAACGGGGCTGATCGGCTACCCTGTCGTGTTGCGCGCCGGCTGCGGCGCGCGACACCTGCCTGCCACCGCCCGCTCCGTGTTCACCTACTTCGAACGCCTCGTCGACCCCTACCCGGAGCTGGTGCCGCCGCCCGCTCCACAGGGCCTGTGGCCCTTTCTCTGGGCGAACACGACAGGCGTGCGTCGCTACGTGCTGGTGATGACCGGGCTGACGGCCGTCATCGGCGCCTTCGAGGCGCTGCTGTTCGCCTTCCTGGGGCAGATCGTCGACGGCCTTTCGCACACCGAGCCGGCACGCTGGTGGACGGACGAGCGCGGGCGGCTCCTGCTGCTCGCCGCCGTGCTGATGGCCAGCCCGCTGCTGGTGGCGTGGCAGGCGCTGGCCAAGTACCAGACGCTCAACGGCAACTTCCCGATGCGCCTGCGCTGGAACTTTCACCGCCAGATGCTGGGCCAGAGCCTGGCCTTCTACCAGGACGAGTTCGCCGGCCGCGTGGCGACCAAGGTGATGCAGACCGCGCTGGCAGTGCGCGACACGGTGATGACCGTGGCCGACATCCTGGTCTTCATCGTCATCTACTTCGTCACTATGCTGGCCGTCGTCGGCGGGGTGGACCTGCGGCTGCTCGCGCCCTTCCTCGCCTGGCTGGGCCTGTACGTGCTCGCGTTGTGGTTCTTCGTGCCGCGGCTGGGCAAGGCGGCGCGCGAGCAGGCCGATGCGCGCTCGCTCATGGTGGGCCGCATCTCGGACGCCTACACCAACATCGCCACCGTCAAGCTGTTCTCGCACGCCGGCCGCGAGTCGGGCTACGTGCGCGGCGCGATGCAGGATTTCATGCGCATCGCCTACCGCCAGATGAGGCTGGTCAGCGGGCTCGAGATCGTCATCCACACGCTCAGCATGGGCCTGGTGCTGGCCACGGCGGGGGCGACGCTGTGGTTGTGGACGCAGGGCGGCGCCGGCGTGGGCGCGGTCGCGGCGGCCACCGCGATGGCGCTGCGGCTGAACGGCGTGTCGCACTGGATCATGTGGGAGATGGCCTCGCTGTTCGAGCAGATCGGCACCGTGGCCGATGGCCTGAACACGCTGACGCGCCACGCCGCGGTCACCGACCATGCCGAGGCGAAGGAGCTGAAGGTCACGCGCGGCGAAGTGCACTTCGAGCACGTCGGTTTCGGCTACGGCCGCGAGGGTGGGCAAAAGCGCGTCATCGACGACTTCGAGCTGACCATCGCGCCGGGCGAGAAGATCGGGCTGGTCGGCCGCTCGGGCGCCGGCAAGTCGACGCTGGTGAACCTGCTGCTGCGCTTCTATGACGTCGAATCCGGCCGCATCCTGATCGACGGCCAGGACATCGCGCAAGTCACGCAGAACTCGCTGCGCGCGCAGGTCGGGATGGTGACGCAGGACACATCGCTGCTGCACCGCTCGGTGCGAGAGAACCTGGTCTACGGGCGGCCCGGGGCCACCGACGAGCAGATGATGGAGGCCGCCCGGCGTGCCGAGGCGCACGAGTTCATCGAGAACCTGGTCGACCCCAAGGGCCGGCGCGGCTACGACGCCCACGTGGGCGAGCGCGGGGTGAAGTTGTCAGGCGGCCAGCGCCAGCGCATCGCCATCGCCCGCGTGATGCTCAAGGACGCGCCCATCCTGCTGCTGGACGAAGCGACCAGCGCGCTGGACAGCGAGGTCGAGGCGGCGATCCAGCACAGCCTCAACACGCTGATGCAGGGCAAGACGGTGGTGGCCATCGCCCACCGCCTGTCGACCATCGCGGCGATGGACAGGCTGGTGGTGATGGACGGCGGCCGCATCGTGGAGCAGGGCGATCACCGCAGCCTGCTGGCGCGCGGCGGGCTCTACGCGCGGCTGTGGGCGCACCAGAGCGGCGGGTTCCTCGGAGAGGAGTAGTGGAGCACCGGCGCCAGGAGTCCCTGGCGTCACCCGCTCCGCGGGCTCGTGCCCTTACTTGACCAGTACGACCTGCCGCTCGTTCAGCGGCTGCACCGGGCGGGCGTTCATCTTGTAGAGCTGGTGGAACGAGGCCAGCTGGGCGGCCGAGACCTCGACCGGCGTCTTCAGCACTTGCCAGCGCACTTCCTCGCTGCAGGGCGGCGTGGTGAGCGAGCCCGGGAACGAGTAGTAGCCATGGTCGGCGGGCAGCAGGGCGGCCACGTCGATCGTGCCCTCGAGCGCGACCTTGTCGCCTTCCTTGGCAGGCAGCTTGGCGAACACGGGCTTTAGCGTCGCGTTCTCCTTGCCTTGCTTGAACAGCACGGCGACCACGGCGAGCTTGCCGTCGGCGCTCTTGTGCACCAGGTGGGCCACCAGCGGGTAGGCCTTGCCGTCGACCTTTTCTTCGCTGGGCGTGTGGAAGTGGAACTGCACCAGCTTGTACTCGGTGCCGTCCAGCGTGATGGCGCCGGAGGACGCGAGGTTGACCTGGACGGTGTGGCCGTTGTTGACCACTTCGCCGGCGCCGGCCGTGTAGGCGAACGCGACCGGCGTGACATCGGCGGCCGGCTTCACGGCCTTGGTCACGATGTTGATCGGCGACTGGTGCTTGCCCAGCTTGCAGGTCTCGAAGGACTTGTCCAGCTCGGCCCAGTGAGCGGCGCCACCGTGTTCGGCGTAGCTCCAGTGCGGCGGCGTGCCTTCGGCGCGTGCGGTGAAGATGGTGCCGAGTGCGAGCGCGGCGATCAGGGTCAAGCGGGTTTTCATAGGGCCTCGGTGCGATGGCGAGTGAGGGAAGGTGTCGACTGCTCCTGCGCCCGGGGGTGGGCGCCAGAGCTCAGCCGGTCGACACGCTACCGCCCTGGGATGAACGCCTGTCTAGTCACCCCGAAGCCAATGGGTGAAATGGCGAAGAAACATCGCTGGCCTTCAGGCGTCCTCGCGAACCATGTCCACCGCCTTCTCGGCGATCATGATCGTCGGCGCGTTGGTGTTGCCGCTGACGATGCTCGGCATGATCGACGCGTCCACCACCCGCAGGCCCTGCAGGCCGTGCACCCGCAGTCGCGCGTCGACGACCGCTCCCTCGTCGCGGCCCATGCGGCAGGTGCCGACCGGGTGGTACACGGTGTCGGCATGGTTGCGCACGAAGGCCTCGATCTCGGCATCGCTTTGCGCAGGGGCCGAGGCGATGGACTCGCGGCCCCCCAGTGCCGCCAGCGCGGGCTGCTGCAAGATGCGGCGCATCAGCTTGAAGCCGCGGACCATGCGGGCCGCGTCGTCCGGATCGCCGAGGAAATCGGGGTCGATCACCGGCGGCGCCAGCGGGTCCGCGCTGGCCAGGGTGAGCGTGCCGCGGCTCTTGGGCCGCAGCAGGCAGACATGGCACGAGTAACCGTGGCCCAGGACCGTCTTGCGCCCGTGGTCGACGAGCTTCGCGATCGCGAAATGGAGCTGCAGGTCCGGCGTGGCGGCATCCGGGCCGCTGCGCAGGAAGGCACCGCCTTCGGCGAAGTTGGTGGTCAGGATTCCGCTGCGCTCGCGCTTCCACTGTCCGACCCCGCGCCAGGCATTGGCCAGCCCCGTCCAGGACACGCCGAAGAAGTCGGTCAGCCGAGGCGTGTCCACGACCTGGATCACGTCCGGATGGTCGTGAAGGTTGGCGCCCACGCCGGGCAGGGCATGGTTCACGGCGATGCCGTGGCGCTGCAGCTCCGCCGCCGGCCCTATGCCGGACAGCATCAGCAACTGCGGCGACTGCAGCGCACCGGCGGACAGCAGCACTTCACGCCGAGCCCGCAGCACGCGACGCTGGCCGTTCTGCAGCAGCTCGACACCGACGGCTCGGCGCCCTTCCAGCACGATGCGAAGGACCTGGGCCCCCGTCACCAGCTGAAGATTGGGCCGCGTCACCGCAGGGGCCAGATAGGCCTTGGCCGCACTGCAGCGCTCGCCGCGACGCTGGGTGACCTGGTAGATGCCGACGCCTTCCTGGTCGGGGCCATTGAAATCGGCATTCACAGGCAGGCCGGCCTGGCGACCCGCCTCCACGAACACCGAGGTGTAGCGATTGGGCTGCTGCAGATCGGCGACGTTGAGGGGGCCGCCCGTGGCATGCCACGCATCGCTCCCGCGCTCGTTGTGCTCGGCCTTCATGAAGTAGGGCAGCACGTCGGCGAAGCCCCAGCCGGGGTTGCCCTGCGCGGCCCACTCGTCGTAGTCCTCGCGCTGGCCCCGGATGTAGATCATGGCGTTGGCCGAGCTCGACCCTCCCACCACCTTGCCGCGGGGTTGGTAGCCGCGCCGGCCATTCAGGCCGCGCTGCGGCACCGTCTCGAAGGCCCAGATCGAGCGCCTGAGCTTGGCCATCATCGAGAAACCCGCCGGACAGTGGATCAGCGCGCTGGTGTCGGGCGGCCCTGCCTCGATCACCGCCACGCTGCAGCCCGGGTCCTCGCTCAAGCGGCCGGCCAGCACGCTGCCAGCCGAGCCGGCGCCAATCACCAGATAGTCGAACTCCATGCACACCCCAGACGCCAGACGGCGTGGATTGGATGCGCGGCAGGCTACCTCCGTCCATTGGGGGCTGCACCTGCGAAATCTAGAGTCACCAACTTAAGTGGAGCTCCCGGGCCCGTCCAGCAGAAGAGCCGATCCGGCAGGAGCGGCCCACGGACATCAGCGCAGGACCCAGGTTCCTCCGACCCACAGCCAGCCATGGCCGCCCCAGCGCCAGTGGCCACGGATCCAGACGTGGGCGGCGCTGGGTGGCGGGCCGGCGGGGGCCTCCTGGACCACCGCAGGCATCGGCGGCACCACCTCGTTCACCCAGTGGCCATAGATCCAGTGCCAGTGGTGCGGGCCCCAGACCCAATGGCCGGGGACCCAGTACCAGCCGCTCGCGGCGGGCGGCGGCGGTGCGGTCTCGGCGATGGGCGCCGGCATCGGGCCAGCCGGGTACTCGGCCACGACGGCGGCGTGCACGCGAGGCGGCGCGACGACACAGGCGTTCAGGCTCAGCGCCAGGCCGAGGGCCAGCGCGGTGGCGGCCAGCGGGCGGCGCCAGGGGGACGATGACATAACGTGTGACATGCAGGCCTCCATTCAGCGAGGAATGAGGCGATGCTCCGCTGGCGATGCTGTGCCCGTGTTTCTGCTCTCGTGCGGCCGGATTGCAGTTGTCACACGCCGTTGCCGGGTGGCGGAGGGCCCAGCGCCGCCGCGATGGCCCGTGCCAGGTGGGTCCGCTCCAGGGGCTTGGCCAGCACCTGCCGCACGCCGGCTGCCGCGGCCCGCTGCTGCAGCTGCGCTCCGCCGAAGCCGCTCATCAGCAGCACCGGCAGGTCGGGCCGCAAGGTGCGCAGCCGGGCCGCGAACGTCGTGCCGTTCATGCCGGGCATCACTTCGTCGGTCAGCACCAGGTCGAAACGCCCGGGCTGCGCCGTCACCTCGGCCAGCGCCGCCTCCGCGTCGGTGAAGCCGACGGGCTCGTAGCCCAGCTCGGCGAGGCTCTCCTCGGCGAGCGCGACCAGGGCCGCCTCGTCGTCGACCACGAGCACCGCCTGTCCGGCACCTTGGGGTGCCTCGCCGGTCGCCGGCGCGGGGACAGCGTCGACCGTGGGCGAGGCGGGCACGTCCGGCAGCCAGAGGCTGAAGCGGCTGCCGGCGCGCGGGCGGCTCTGCACGTCGATCGCACCGCCCATGTCCTGCACCACGCCGTGGACGACGGCCAGGCCCAGGCCCGTGCCCAGCTGGCCCCGCGTGGTGAAGAAGGGCTCGAAAAGCCGCTCCATGGTGACCGGCGACATGCCTTCGCCGGTGTCGCTCACCTCCAGCACCACCCAGCGGCCCGCGGCCACGCTGCCGTGCGAGAGCTCGCGCGGCTCGGTGAGCAGGCGGCGCTGGGTGCGCACGCCCAGCACGCCCTGCGCCGGCATCGCCAGGCGCGCGTTGGTGCACAGGTTCATCACGGCTTCGAACAGCGCGGCAGGATCGCCCCGCACGCAGGCCCCGGGGGCCTGCAACTGGCGCTCGATGTGCACGCCCGCCGGCAGCGTGGCGGCCAGCAGCGACAGGGTCTGCTCGACCACCGGCTCCAGCGCGAACACCGCCGACGGCCGGCTGGTGCCGCGGCTGAAGGCCAGGATGCGCTCGACCACGCCCTTGCCCCGCAGCGCGGCCGCGATCACCTGATCGAGCTGGCGGGCCAGCGGGCTGCCGGCCGCAGCGCCCTCGCGGGCCATCTCGCCGTAGCCCAGGACCGCGGCCAGGATGTTGTTGAAGTCGTGCGCCACCCCGCCGGCCAGCGTGCCCAGCGCCTCCAGCGTGCGCACGCGCGACAGCCGCCGCTGCAGCCGCCGCGAATGGGCCTCGGCGCGCAGCAGCCACCACAGCAGCAGCGCCAGGGTCGCGGCGATCGCCAGCAGGCCCCAACCCACGAGGCGACGGATGTCCGACCAGCGTGACAGCACCGCGCGCGCGTCGCGCGTGAGCACTATCGTCAGCCCCAGCGGCTCGACGCGGCGGCGCTGGACCAGGCGCTTGCTGCCGTCGTCGAAGGCCACCGGCTCGGCACTGTCGCCGTCCAGCTCTTCCACCGGACGCGGCTCGGGGCCGTGCGACTTCGGATCCTCGCGCAGCGTGCCGCCGAGCAGGTGGCCGTCCGCCCGCAACACCGACAGGCGCATGTCGTGCGCCGGCACCGCGCGCGGGAAGGCGCCCAGCATGGCCCCCGCCGGCATGGTGCCCAGCACCCAGCCCTGGAAGTGGCCGCGCCACCAGCGCATGGCCAGCGCGACCGAGGCATCGCCATGCTTGCTGTCGCGAAATGGCACGCTGAAGGCCACCGAGTCTTCGTCCATCCCCAGCGGGCCAGGCAGATAGTCGGCCATGGGCGGCGGCGGCTCGTTGGTGGAGGCAGCGAGCACGTGGCCGTCCGGGCCGAGCACCCACAGGTCGCGCACCATCGGCAGCACTGCGGTGCGGCGGCGCAGTCGGGCAGCGGTTTCGGCCCGGCCCTCGTCGACATCCTCGCGCGCTGCCTGCAAGGCCAGCACCACGCCTTGCACGCCACGCTGCAGCTCATCGGCAGTGGAACTCGCGACACTGGCCAACAGCTGCGACTGGGTCTGCAGGGTGTCCTGCCGAAGGTGCCACAGGCCCAGGCCGAGGGCGCCGGCCAGCAGCGCCCACAGGACGAGCGCAATGCCCACGGCCGGATGCGCCCACCAGCGGTGCGTCAGGAGCGGGCGGTCGGGGGAGGCGACGGGAGTCGGCGGCGTGGCAGGCATGGCTGGCCGTAGGATCGGGGGTTGAACGCGACTCTAACCATGACGACAGCCACCACCACGGTCACCCCGGCCGCCACGCCCCACGTCCTGGCCGTCGACGACGACCCCGCGCTGCGCACGCTGCTGGAGGATTACCTCACCGGCCACGGCCTGCGCGTGACGACCGTGGCCAGCGGCCGCGAGATGAACGAGGTGCTCGAGCGCGAGCCGGTCGACCTGGTGCTGCTGGACCTGAAGCTGCCCGGCGAGGATGGCCTGCAGCTGGCCCGTGCGCTGCGCGAGCGTGCGACGCTGCCCATCGTGCTGCTGACCGGCCAGAACGAGGAGGCCGACCGCGTCATGGGGCTGGAGCTGGGAGCCGACGATTACGTCACCAAGCCTTTCTCGCCTCGCGAGCTGCTGGCCCGCCTGCGTGCCGTGCTGCGCCGCTACCAGGTGCAGGCCACGCTGCCCGAGCGCGACTCGACCCGCCGCGCCTTCCGCTTCGCCGGCTGGGAGCTGAACCTGCGCACCCGGCGCCTGCGCTCCCCGGCCGGCGAATCGGTGGAGCTGTCCAACGGCGAGTTCAGCCTTTTGGCCGCCTTGTGCAGCGCGCCCGGCCGTCCGCTGACGCGGGACCAGCTGCTGTCCATGTCGCGCCTGCACGAAGCCGAGGTCTACGACCGCACGATCGACGTCCAGATCCTGCGCCTGCGCCGCAAGATCGAGGAAGACCCCGCGCATCCGCGACTCATCGTCACGCAGCGCGGGGTCGGGTACTTGTTCGAAACGTCGGTCGAGACTTTGTACTGACGTCAGCCGAGGCGAATAGGCACGAAGATTTTTTCGCCCTGGCGCTGGACCAGCAGCGCGACCGCCTTGTCGGCCTTGGTCACGGCTTCGCGAACGGCCTCCACCGACTTGGCGGGCTGGCCGTTGACGGCGAGCAGCAGGTCGCCTCGCTGCACGCCGGCGGCGGCCGCCGGCCCGCTGGCCTGCTCGATGACCAGGCCCTCGACCCCGGCAGCGCGGCGCTCGTCGGGCTCCAGCGGCCGCAGGGCGAGGCCCAGCCGGCCTTTGCCGGAAGCGCCGGGTTGCGAGCTGTCGCCGTCGGCGCGCGCCTGGCGCTTGCGGTGGCTGTCGGCGTCGCCGAGCGCCACCTCGACGTCGCGCTTCTCGCCGTTGCGCCAGACCTGCAGCGTCACCTTGTCACCTGGCTTGGCCAGGGTGATCACTGCCGGCAGGTCGGCCGAGGCGATGATGTCGCGCGAGCCAATGCGCTGCAGCACGTCGCCGGCCTGCAGCCCTGCCTTGGAGGCCGGGCTGTCGGGCTCGACGCTGGCCACGAGCGCGCCGGTCGGCCGCGGCAGGCGGAAGGAGTCGGCCAGGGTCTGGTTCACCTCCTGCACCGTCACGCCGAGCATCGCGTGCTGCGCCCGGCCGGTGGTGACGATCTGCTTCTGCACGTTCAGCGCGATGTCGATAGGGATCGCGAAGGACAGGCCCTCGTAGCCGCCGGAGCGGCTGTAGATCTGGGCGTTGATGCCCACCACCTCGCCCCGGGCGTTGAACAGCGGTCCGCCGGAGTTGCCGGGGTTGACGGCGACGTCGGTCTGGATGAACGGCACCGCGGCGTCGCTCGGCAGCGAACGTCCGGTCGCGCTGACCACCCCGGCGGTCACGCTGTTCTCGAAGCCGAAGGGGGAGCCGATGGCCAGCACCCAGTCGCCCGCCTGCAGGGCGTCGGGCCGGCCGAACTGCACCACGGGCAGGTCCTTGGCGTCGATCTTCAGCACGGCGACGTCGGTCTTCTTGTCGCTGCCCATGACCTTGGCCACGAACTCGCGGCGGTCGGTGAGCTTGACCACGACCTCCTTCGCGCCCTCGACCACGTGGGCATTGGTCAGGACCACGCCATCGGCGGTGACGATGAAGCCCGAACCCTGGCCACGCACCGGCACCTGGGCCGATCCGCCAGGCAAGCCCGGCATGCCACGGCCGCCGCCGAAGCGGCGGAAGAATTCGGCCATCGGATCGTCGGGCCCGCTGTCTTCGTCGTCGTTCTGCGCCGCCCCGTCGTCGTTCACGTCCGCGCCGATGCGGCGCGTCCCGACGACGCTGATGTTGACCACCGCTCCGCCCCAGCGCCGCGCGATCTGCGCGAAGTCCGGCGGCGCGCCGGGCACCACCGGTAGCGGCGAGGTCGACGGCCCGGTCGCCGCGGGCGCGGGCTGCATCGTGGCCGCGGCCTGGCTGTTGGCAGCCGCCACGGCGGGCGTCGCGTCCTTCTGGTGGGCGTTCTGCCAGGCGGTGTGCAGGCCGAAGCCGCCCAGCACGAGCACGGCGGCCGTGGCAACGGCCGCGCGCCGGGCCCGGCCGCCGTAGGGGGCCGCGGGGGTCACGGGGTTCATGTCAGGCGTTTGCATGGTTGTCTCGTCCTTTGAAGATCACAGGCCGGCCGTCTCGCCCGGCGAGGGCACCGTCTGCGGGGTCTGGCGGGGGTAGTGCATGAACAGGTCCACCGGCGTGCCGGGCTTGACGTCGATGACGTGTCGCCGCTCCTGGCTGCCGTAGCGGGTGCTGACCGCATAGCGGCCGGGCGGCAGGCGGACGTTGGTCAACGGGCCGGCGTCGTCCAGCGCGAGCACGGTGTGGCCCCGGTTGTCGGCGATGCGCAAGGTGACGTTGGCCACGTAGTCGTTCTTCGGCCCTTCGGAGAAGACCATGCGCACGTTGAAGGCCCCCTCCTGGGACTCGATCTGGTGCGCCTCCTGCTCGCCTATGCCGCCGGTGACGTAGGGCGGATCGCCCTGCGGTTCAGCCGCGAGCGCGGCCAGCGGGCCGAGCACAGCCGCGGCAGCGGCCAGGGTGGCGAGCGATCGGGTGAGGCGTTGCGGGACGATCGTCATGACAGTCTCCTTGGCATGGGGTATGCCCGGAGCTTCCTGCCCGGTGATGAGCCGCCTATGTCAAGCGGCGGGCCGACGATGACAGTTGAAACGGAAGGCGGAGCCGTTCGTCAGCCGGCCAGGCGCACGTCGGCCGCGCCTTCGGCCCAGAGGCGGCCCGCCGCCTCGGCGATGCGGGTGCTGCGCGCATCGCCCAGCACCGGCAGCTGTGCCACCTCGGCCTGGGCCAACAGGCGAGCCAGCACGCCGGCGTGTGGCAGCACCGGCCCGAAGAAGCGGGCCTGGCCGCCGTACGCCACCAGCAGTGTGGGAAAAGTCTCGATGTCGTCTGCCGCGCCCTTGGCATCGTCGAGCGCGTCGGCATGGTCCTCGATGTCGACCCAGGCGAAGCGCCAGCCCGGATGCCGGCGGGCCGCTTCCTCCATCACCTCGCGGTAGCCGTCGCAGGTGCGGCACCAGCCCGCGCACAGGCAGGCCACCAGCCAGGAGGGCGTGTCGGGACGGGCGCCGGAGCTCATGGCGGGGCAGTTTGCCATCGGGTGGCAAATCGGGCCGGGCCGCCCGGGCGTGGGGTCTCGCTCAAGTCGGTGTGGATTGCTGCCGAAATCCGCGGCGACAGCCCTTCCTGCTGCCACTAACCTGACCCCTGCCCATGTCCCACCGCCTCGTCCTCGCCTGTTCGCTGAGCGCCCTGCTCGGCAGCGTCAGCGCACAGGCCGCCACGGTGCAGGTGCTGGTGCAGGGCGAGGCCGGCCAAGCGCTGGCCGACGCGGTCCTGCTGCTCGAGCCGGTGGGGGGCAAGCCGCCGGCGCTGAAGCCCTCCGCGCAGGTCGAGATCGCCCAGAAGGGCCGGCGCTTCGTGCCCACGGTCACCGTCGTGCCGGTGGGTACCAAAGTCCAGTTCCCGAACCAGGACACGGTGCGCCACCACGTCTATTCCTTCTCGCCGGCCAAGAAATTCGAGCTCAAGCTGTACGTGGGCCGGCCGGAGAACCCCGTCGAGTTCGACCGGGCGGGCGTGGTCGTGCTGGGCTGCAACATCCACGACACCATGGTCGGCTGGGTCATCGTGAGCGACACCCCCTGGTACGCCAAGACCCCGGCGGCCGGCCGCGTCACGCTGACCGACGTGCCGCCTGGTGCCTACCTCCTGCGCAGCTGGCATCCCGACCTGCCGGCCGGCTCGACCGGGGTCGAGCAGCCCGTGACGGTAGGCGCTGCCGACCTGGCCCTCACGGCCCGGATGCCGGTGAAATGACGGCCCGCCGCGCCTGGCTGTCCGGCCTGGCCGGGCGCATCGTGACCCTTTTTCTCGGCCTTCTGCTGGCGGTCCAGGGGGTCGGCTTCTTCGCCATCCGCCACAGCATCGATGCCAACGCGCGCTCCGGCCTGGCTCATCAGCTGGAGACGGGCGAGCGGCTGCTGGGCCGGTTGCTGGAGCAGAACGCCCAGGCTTTGAAGCAGGCGGCCACGCTGCTGGCTTCGGACTACGGTTTCCGCGACGCGGTGGCCTCCGACGACAACGAGACCATCCGCTCGGCGCTGGACAACCACGGCGCTCGCATCGGCGCCAGCGTGACGGCCTTGCTGGACCTGGACCTGACCTTGCGAGTCGCGGGCAGCCGGGGCGGCGAGGCCGTGCAGCCGCTGCGCGAACGACTCTCATCCGCGGCCGCCAACGGCCAGCCGCCGGCCAGCGGGCAGCTCACCCTGGTCGGCGACCGGGCCTACCAGTTCGTCGTGGTGCCCCTGAAGGCGCCGCGCGAGATCGGCTGGGTGGTGATGGGCTTCGAGCTCGACCACAAGCTCGGCGATGACCTGCTGGCCCTGTCCGGCCTGCACCTGGCGGTGATGGCCCAGCCCGCAGGCGAGGCGCTGCGCATCGTCCAGAGCACCCTCGAGGGGGGCTGGTCCGAGGGCCTGCCCCCGCTGCCGCTTCTGGGCCCGACCGAATTCGAGGCCGGCGGCGAGCACATGGAGGGGCGTGTCAGCCTGCTGGCGCACGCCGCGGCCGGCGACCTGCGCGCGCTGCTGATGCGTTCGGTCGACGACGCCGTGGCCCCGTACCGGCGTCTGCAGGCGCTGCTGCTGGCCATCACGCTGGTCGGCGCGGGCGTCTTTGCCGTCGGTGCCGTCGTCACCGCGCGGCGTGTCACCCAGCCGCTGCAAGCCCTGGTCGACGCCAGCCGCCGCCTCGGCCAGGGTGACTTCGACACGCCGGTCGAGCATCCCCCCCACCGCGACGAGCTGGCCGAGCTCGCGATCGCCTTCGACGGCATGCGCGAGGTGACGCGAAGGCGCCTGTACCTGGACGACCTGACCGGCCTGCCCAACCGCGGTCAGTTCGCGCGCCGGCTGGCGCAGGCCCTGCAGTCCGGCCCCGCCGCCGTGCTGATGCTGGACCTGGACCGGGTCAAGCAGGTCAACGACAAGCTCGGCTATCAGATGGGCAACCGGCTGCTCGTGCAGGTGGGTGAACGCCTGTCAGACCTGACGGACCTGCCTGAGGGCGCGGTGGTCGCGCGCCTGTCGGGCGACGAGTTCGCGCTGATGTTGCCTCGCGCCGGCCGCGCCGAGGCCGAGAGCGCCGCCCAGGCGATGCTGGCGGCGCTGGAGCAGCCGGTTCGCCTGGACGACAGCGCGGTCGATGTCGCGGGTGGCATCGGCATCGCGTGCGGACCCGAGCATGAGGACAGGGCCCCCAGGACCGCCGACGGCGTCCCACCCCTCGACGAGGTCGAAGGTGCAGGCGGCGGCCCGTCGTCCTTTGAACGTGCCGAGTCGCTGCTCAGCCGCGCCGAAGTGGCCATGTACGAGGCCAAGCACCGGCGGGCCGGGTGGCTGGTCTACGACCCTGCGTTCGACCATGGCAGCTCCGCCACGCTGACGCTGCTGGGGGAGATGCGACGTGCCCTGCAGCGCCACGAGCTGAGGCTGTTCATCCAGCCGAAGCTGCATCTGCTGGACGGCACGCTCGTCGGCGCCGAGGCGCTGGTGCGGTGGCAGCATCCGGAGCGCGGCCTCGTGCCGCCACTGGAGTTCATCCCCTTTGCCGAGGAGACCGGCTTCATCCACGAGCTGAGCCTGTGGGTGGTAGGCGAGGCGGCCCGGCTGCTCGCGCAGTGGCTGCCGAACGGCGTGCTGCCCCGCTTGTCGGTGAACCTGTCGGTGCACGACCTGATGAAGGTCGACCTCGTCGAGCGGCTCGAGCAGCGGCTGGCCAGCCACGGCGTGCCGCCACAGGCCTTGTGCCTGGAGATCACCGAGAGCGCCATCATGAGCGACCCCGAGCGTGCGATGCAGACGCTGCACGCGCTCAAGGCGCTGGGCTTCAAGCTCTCGATCGACGACTTCGGCACCGGCTACAGCTCCTACGCCACGCTGCGCAACCTGCCGGTGGACGAGCTGAAGATCGACATGTCGTTCGTCCGCGCGATGGACCGCGTGCCCAAGGACGCGATGATCGTGCGCTCCATCATCGAGGTGGCGCACAACCTCGAACTCAGCGTCGTCGCCGAGGGCGTCGAGAACGAACAGATTTCGCAGCAGCTGGCGCGCCTGGGTTGCGACCAGGCCCAGGGCTGGCACATCGGGCGGCCCATGCCGGCCGAGGCCTTCCAGGTCTGGTCGAGGGTGCACCGGGCGGTCCAGGCCGAGAGGCAGGAGCCCCGGCCGCTGGCGGTCTGAGCGTCAGCGCACTTTCGCCAGCAGCGTCTGCACGTCTTCCAGCACGTCGGCCAACTGCTTCTGGTTGCGGCTGTCGGGTGCGACGCGGGAGCCCAGCTCCTGCTGCATGAAGCACACCGTCATGCGCACGTAGGTGCTCTCCAGCGCCTTGCGCACCGCGGCCATCTGGCCCGCGACCGCCAGGCAGGGTTCGCCCTCCTCGATCATCCGCTGGACACCGCGCAGCTGGCCTTCGGCTCGCCGGAGCCGGTTGAGCAGGTCGGTGCGGGTCTTGTCGTCGGTCAGCGTGGCCATGGAGCGGAACTTTCGGGGCAGATCGCGGGATGCGGACGGGTCTGCATTGTCGTCCCCCCGCGCGCTGGCCCGGGCGCCGGATTTCACGCCCGGCCTGCTGTTCAACCAGATGGCTAAGAAGCCAGATAGCCATGTATCCACGCTTTTGCGCGCTTCAGGCATGATTCGCGGCACCGAGACCCCTACGCCCTGCACGAGCATGGATGGACTGCCCCCCGAAGCGCTGGACCAAGTCGCCGCCTATTTCCAGGCGCTGTCGGAGCCGACGCGCCTGCAGATCCTGAACCTGCTGCGCTCGGGTGAGCGCAACGTGGGCGAACTGGCGCAGGCTTGCGGCTATACCTCGGCCAACATCTCGCGCCACCTTTCGCACCTGATGCAGCGCGGCCTGGTGGAGCGCGAAAGCCGCGGCACCGCCGTCTACTACCGCATCGCCGACGAATCGGTCTACGCCTTGTGCGACCTGGTGTGCGGCAACATCGCGCGGCAGCTGGAACGCAGCGCCGCCGGCTACAAGGCCTTCGCGCGACGTGCTGCGCCCAGGAAAAAGGCGGCCTGAGGCTGCCTTGGACAGGGTTGGGCAGGCTTCAGAAGCGGTATGAAGCGCCGGCAGTGAACGCACGCCCGGTGGGGTCGGCGTAGCGGCCGTCGTAGCCGACCTGGTTGCCGCCCACCAGCTTGAGCGAGCGCGGAGGCTCCTCGTTCAGCAGGTTGGTGATGCCCACCGTGAAGCGAAGGTCCTTGCTGTACTGCCAGCGCGTCTGCCAGTCGATGGTCGTGTAGGACCTGACGCGGCCGTTGTAGGCGACGCCCTCGCCAGTCTCTTCATTCACCACATTGCCCGAATCCGCCGTGAACGCCTGATCGGCATAGCCCGACCGGTACTTCACGATGGCCGTGTGGGTGAAGTCGCTGTGCTGCAGCCCCAGCACCAGGCGGACGATGTTGCGGAAGACGACGTTGTTGTCGCCACCGAACTTGCCGAGGTCGGTCTGCTTCCCGCCCGGAAGCTCGTAGTCGGCCTTGAGCATGTGCGTGCCGCTCAGGTTGGCCGTCATCTTTCCGATCGGCGTGGCGGTCCGGAAGTCGAACTCCCAGTCGATGCCCTGGTAAGTGGCCTTGCCGGCATTGAACGGCTTCTGGAGCAGGGCCACCGTGATGGGGCCGGCCGGGTCCCGGTACGGGATGATGAACAGGTCCTGCAACGAGGCCGCGTTGGCGAACGCGTAGCCCTCCGGCATGCCGTTCAGGATCTGGTCCTTCAGCTTCACGGCCCAGAAGTCGAGGCCCACCGAGAGCATCTGCGCGGCGTCCCAACGACCGCCGATGGTCCACTGGCGGGACGTTTCGGCCTTGAGGCCGGCGCCTCCGCTGGCCGGATTGCCCGCCGAGACGAGGTCCCATTGAATGGGTTCCGTGCCGTTCGCTATGCAAGTGGGCGTGGTCGGGAACGGGCAGACGTAGGAGCCCGAGGTGTTCGTGGCGAACGCGAGGGGGGCCGCGATCTGGTTGACCGAAGGCGCCTTGAACCCCGTGCCGAGCGAACCGCGCAGCAGCAGGCCATCCAACGGCTGCGTGCGGAAGCTCAACTTGTAGGTGGTGTGGCTGAAGGTGTCGCCCTCGTCCTCAGCCGGCAGGGGCTGCAGATTGTTCGGGTCCTGGGTGAAGGGCATCTTGTTGTGCACCTTGTCGTAGCTGTCGTAGCGGACCGAGGCGGTGATTTCCGTCTTGCGTGCGACCGGCATCAACAACTCTGCGAACACGCCGTAGTTGTTCCGGCTCGCCTCCATGGGGACATAGCCATAGAAGCCCCCGACCGCGTAGTTCGTCTTGCCGACCTGGCCTGGCGTGCCGTTGCCGAACTGAGCGAGATCGCTCGTCTCCTGCTTGAGGCTCTGCTGGGCGTAGTCGAAGCCCAGGCCCAGGACCGAGTTGCCACCCGGCAGCGAGAACATGTCCTTCGAGGCATGCAGGTTGAACACGTTCTGCGACACGTTGGTCTTCAGGAACGTGCCTTTCAGCAACGCGGCATCGAGGTTCTGACCTTCGATCGGCACCAGGGGATCGTACTGGCCGTCCTTGATCAGGTTCACGAACGTCGCGAAGTCGAGATAGCCGCCGGCGAGCTTGTCCTCGTTCTGGCTCGACGAGAACGTCAGGCTGGTGCTGTAGTCCCAACCCATGGCGGTGCCTTCCACGCCCAGCACGTAGTGCTGCGTCTTCGTCACGTAGTCGTCCGTGCGGTTGCCGGCCTCGAAAGCGCGGTAGGCCATCTGGGCGCCGGTGCTGGTGTCGCCGGTCTCGGCCTGCCAGGGCACGACGTACTTGTTCCAGAGGATGTCGAGCGGACGGCCGGGCAGGTCCTGATCCCCCAGGCCCATGGGCTGCGCGGGCGGCGCGAACGCCGCGGTCATGGCGAACTTCGAAAACAGCGCCTCGGCGAAAAGGATGTTGTCGCCGCCCAGCTTGAGCCGTCCGCTCAGGTAGAAGCTGTCGCGCTCGGAGTCCGGGATGTCCTGCACGGTCGCCGCATAGTTGGTACGGCACCGGTTGTTGGACGCGAACACCGCGGGATTCGTCCCGCAGTTGCCGTTCAGGTCGAAATAGGGGCTGAAGGCGCCGGTGTCCAGGAAGAGGCTGGCCGGCAGGGAGTTCCGGGAGGTCTGGTCGAAGACCACCGGCTGCCCGTCGAGCGTGAACCTGATCAGGCCGCCGCGCTTGGAGACATCGCGCTGGCTGGCCATCAGGACTTCCTGCACGTCGTGGCTGTAGGACGCCAGGATGTTGAAGCCGTCGGCCTCGAGGTCCCCGAATCCCTTGCTGATGCCCGCGCTCCACTTGCTGCCGCCCTCCTGCTCGGGCAGGCTGCCGTTGAAGAAGACGCTGGCATCGGTCACGTTCTTCTTGGTGATGAAGTTCACCACGCCGGCGATCGCGTCGGAGCCGTAGAGCGCCGAGGCACCATCAGTGAGCACTTCGACCCGCTCGATGGCATCCAGTGGAAGGCTGGACAGGTTCACCGAGCCATCGCCGCCCGAGGCGCCGAAGCCACCGAAGGGCGCCACTCGCCGGCCATTCAGCAGCACCAGGGTGTATTTCTGGTCCAGGCCGTGGATGGCCGCCGTGGTGTTGCCGAACCCGTTGCCGTTGACCGAGCCCGAGGACTGCTGGAAGTTGCCGCCCGTCATCGCGGGCAGGGCCTGGATCAGCTCGGGGATCGAGTTGACATTGCTCTTGTCGATCGCGTCGCGCGAGATCACCGTGACGGGCAGCGCCCCCTCGGCCTCGATGCGGCGGATCGCGGAGCCGGTGATCTCGACCCGCTGGGTCGAAGGCGGGGCGTCCTGGGCGAATGCCACGGGGATCACGCCGAAGGCCAGCATCAGCTGAGTGCAAAGCCTGGTGCGCTTGAACATGGGAACCTCCTAGCTAGCTTCATTCGCGGCACTGCGAATGGCCCCGGTGAGCCGCAAGCGCCGCCCCTAACGTCGATGGCCGACGGTCGCTGGTCCTCGCAAGAAGCCTGCCACCGCGCACCCCCGCCGAATCCGCCGGATTGTTCGGGCCTGTCAATGGCGTCGCTGCTGGGGCCAACCCGCGAGTTGGCGCTTTCGCCACAAGGCAAGCGACGAACTGCGCCCTGGGCCGACGAAACGGACCCCCACGTTCGCGGGAGCGGCTTGTCTAGCCAGGTGTGCTAGCGGGGTGAGCCGGTACCATCGCGGGCAATGCTCACCGTCTCTCCCGCCGTCGACCCCGATGCCCTGCTGCACGAGGTGTTCGGCTATGCCCGGTTCCGCGGCCACCAGCGCGACATCGTCGATCACGTCATGGCGGGCGGCGACGCGCTCGTCCTCATGCCCACGGGCGGCGGCAAGAGCCTGTGCTATCAGGTTCCCGCGATCGCCCGCCACCGCGTCGGCCAGGGTGTCACGGTGGTGGTGAGCCCGCTGATCGCGCTGATGCACGACCAGGTCGGAGCGTTGGAGGAGGCGGGCGTCCACGCCGCCTTCCTCAATTCGACGCTGGACTCGGCCGGCGCGCAGGCCGTCGAGCGCGAGCTGCTCTCGGGGCGGCTGGTGATGCTGTATGCGGCGCCCGAGCGGGTCACCAACCCTCGCTTCCTGGCGATGCTGGATTCACTGCGCGAGCGGGGCCGCCTGAGCCTGTTCGCGATCGACGAGGCCCACTGCGTGAGCCAGTGGGGGCACGACTTCCGCGAGGAGTACCTGCAACTGGCCCTGCTCGCCGAGCGCTACCCCGGGGTGCCCCGCATCGCCCTGACGGCCACCGCCGACGATCACACCCGGGCCGACATCGTCCACCGGCTGCAGCTGGAGTCGGCCCGCGCCTTCGTCGCCAGCTTCGACCGGCCCAATATCCGGTACACGATCGTCGAGAAGGACAACGCCCGCACGCAGCTGCTGCGCTTCCTGCGCGACGAGCACGAGGGCGATGCGGGCATCGTCTACTGCCAGAGCCGGCGCAAGGTGGACGAGACGGCCGAATGGCTGGCGGGCGAGGGCTACACGGCCCTGCCTTACCACGCCGGGCTGGAGGCGGACGTGCGACGGCGCCACCAGGACCGCTTCCTGCGCGAAGACGGCGTGGTGATGGTGGCCACGGTCGCCTTCGGCATGGGCATCGACAAGCCCGACGTCCGCTTCGTCGCTCACCTGGACCTGCCCAAGAACATCGAGGGCTACTACCAGGAGACCGGCCGTGCCGGGCGCGACGGCGAGCCGGCCGACGCCTGGATGACCTACGGCCTGGCCGATGTGGTGAACCAGCGGCGGATGATCGACGAGAGCGCGGCCGAGGAGGAGTTCAAGCGCCTGCAGGTCGGCAAGCTCGAGGCCCTGCTGGCCCTGGCCGAGAGCCTGGATTGCCGGCGCCAGCGGCTGCTGGCCTACTTCGGCGAGGCCAAACCCACGGGCTACCGCTGCGGCAACTGCGACAACTGCCTTCAGCCGCCCGAGCGCTGGGACGCCACCGAGGCGGCGCGCAAGGCGCTGTCCTGCATCTACCGCTTTCGCCAGCACTCCGGCATCGGCTATGGCGCGGGCCACCTGATCGACGTGCTGCGAGGCAAGTCGACCGACAAGACGCGGGAGCGAGGCCATGAGCAGCTCAGCACCTTCGGCATCGGGGCCGACCTGAGCGAGGCCCAGTGGCGGGGCGTGATCCGCCAGCTGATCGCCCTGGGCCACCTGGCCAGCGAAGGCGAATACAACACGCTGGCCCTGACCGACAGCGCGCGAGCGGTGCTGCGCGGCGAGATCAAGATCGAGCTGCGAGAGGCGCGCGAGCCCGCGCCCAGGGTGCGGGGCAGCCGGTCCCGCGGCAGCGGCAACCCGAAGGTGCCCCGGGCTGCCGCCGTGCTGGACGACGCCGGCCAGGCCCGTTTTGCGGCGCTGAAGACCTGGCGCAGCGAGGTCGCCAAGGAGCACAACCTGCCGGCCTACATCGTCTTCAACGACGCCACCCTCGCCCAGATGGCATCCGAATCGCCCGATTCGCTGTCGGCGCTGGCCAGCATCAGCGGAGTCGGATCCAAGAAGCTGGAAGCCTATGGCCGCCAGATCCTGCGGGTGCTGGAGCAGGTCGACAGCTGACGGCACCCTCTCGTCCCAGAGAAAGGAGTACCCCATGCCACCGCCGCCCACCTGCCTGGTGGTCTTTCACTTTCCCGGCCCGGCATGGGTCTCGGGTTTGCGGATGTTCGAGCAGCCCGGGTTGCAGGCCCATGTCGACTACTACCGCGCTTTGCTCGAAAGCGGGCAGCTCGGCGCGGGCGGGCCGTTCCTTGATGGGGATGGTGGCGGGATGATGATCGCCCGCCCCGGGATGCCGCTGGACGAGCTGGTGGCGTTCGCGGAGAACGACCCGGCGGTGCGCAGCGGGCTGTTGCGGGTGGCCATTCGGCCGTGGATGCCCGCGATGCGCGCCCGCGAGGGCCTGGGGTAGTAAGCGCAGCCCAGCCGCTGGCCTGGCCGCGGTCGTGGCCACCCTCCCGGGTGGCGAAGCGCCTTCAGCGCTTCTGGTCGGACTTCTGCTGCCGCGCCAGGCTCTGGCGGTCGCTGCCGAAGGCGGCAATCCAGAAAGGCTCGTACTTCTGGCCCTTCTCCGGCGCCGGCAGGACGTGCTTGTCGTGCGGGTGCGGTTGACGGTTTGTGTGCGCTGACTTCTGCATGATCGTAAGCATTTCGGGCCGGGTTCTCTCCCCAATGGGGCAATCTTGCTCGGTCAACGCGGCCGCTTCCGTCATGGATGACAAGCAAATGGCACGAACGCAAAAATTTGTGAACCTTCCGGCGGGGGCGGAATCGCGCGCTTCAGGCGGGGGCCGGCCCCTGGGTGGCGGACAGGCCGCCGCGCTCGCTATGATGACCGGTTGCCTTTTCGAGCCCCCATGCCCCGACCCGCCCCGCCGATCGGCGCCGACGCCCCCGCGATCCGGGTTCGTGGCGCCCGCACCCACAACCTCAAGAACATCGATCTCGACATCCCGAAGTACGCGCTGGTGGTGATCACCGGCCTGTCGGGCTCGGGGAAGTCCAGCCTGGCCTTCGACACGCTGTATGCCGAAGGCCAGCGGCGCTACGTGGAGAGCCTGTCGGCCTACGCCCGGCAGTTCCTCCAGTTGATGGACAAGCCCGACGTCGACGTGATCGAAGGCCTGTCGCCCGCCATCTCGATCGAGCAGAAGGCCACCAGCCACAACCCGCGCTCGACCGTGGGCACGGTGACGGAGATCCACGACTACCTGCGCCTGCTCTATGCCCGCGCCGGGACCCCGTTCTGCCCTGAACACGACCTGCCGCTGGCCGCGCAGAGCATCAGCCAGATGGTCGACGCGGTGCTGGCCCTGCCGGAAGAGACGCGCCTGATGGTGCTCGCGCCGGTTGTCCGTGACCGCAAGGGCGAGTTCGTCGAGGCCTTCGCCGACTGGCAGGCCCAGGGTTACGTTCGCTTTCGCGTCGACGGCCAGGTCGTCGAGGCGACCGAGCTGCCGAAGCTGAAGAAGACGGAGAAGCACGACATCGACGTCGTCATCGACCGCCTGAAGACCCGGCCGGACGTCAAGCAGCGCCTGGCTGAGAGCTTCGAGGCCGCGCTGCGGGTGGCGGATGGCCGGGCCATCGCGCTGGAGATGGATTCGGGCGTCGAGCACCTGTATTCGTCGCGCTTCGGCTGTCCCGTCTGCAGCTATTCGCTGCCCGAGCTGGAGCCGAGGCTGTTCTCCTTCAACTCGCCCGTCGGCGCCTGCCCGCACTGCGACGGCCTGGGGGTGCAGACGGTTTTCGATCCCGAGCGCGTGGTCGCCTTTCCGTCCCTGTCCATGGCCGCCGGGGCGGTCAAGGGCTGGGATCGCCGCAACGCCTACACCTTCTCGCTGCTGGAAAGCGTCGCCCGGCACTACGGCTTCGACATCGAGGAGCCCTTCGAGTCGCTGCCCGAGCAGGCTCGCCAGGTGCTTCTGTTCGGCTCCGGCGAGGACGAGATCGAATTCCTCTACGAGGCCGAAGGCAAGGGCGGCCGCACCCGGGTCGTCAAGCGCTCGCACCCCTTCGAGGGCATCCTGCCCAATTTCGAGCGGCGCTTTCGCGAGACGGATTCGGTCGCGGTGCGCGAGGACCTGACCCGCTACCAGAGCGCCAAGCCCTGCGCTCACTGCCACGGCACGCGACTGAAGCGCGAGGCCCGGCATGTCTTCCTGCCGGGTACCGAGAAGCAGCGAGGCAAGCCGATCTACGAGACCGAGCACCTGACGCTGGCCGACGCCCTGGCCTGGTTCGAGGGCCTGCAGCTCGAGGGCGCCAAGGCCGAGATCGCCGACAAGGTGGTCCGCGAGATCCGCTCGCGGCTGAAGTTCCTCAACGATGTCGGCCTGAAGTACCTCAGCCTGGACCGCAGCGCCGACACGCTTTCGGGCGGGGAGGCGCAGCGCATCCGCCTGGCCAGCCAGATCGGCTCCGGCCTCACCGGGGTGATGTACGTGCTGGACGAGCCTTCCATCGGCCTGCACCAGCGTGACAACGAACGCCTCATCGGGACGCTCAAGCACCTGCGCGATCTGGGGAACTCGGTACTCGTCGTCGAGCACGATGAGGACATGATCCGGGCGGCCGACTGGTGCGTCGACATGGGCCCCGGCGCCGGCGTGCACGGCGGCCAGGTCATCGCCGCCGGCACGCCGGACGAAGTGGCGGCCGCGCCCGAGTCGCTCACCGGCCAGTACCTCGGTCACGTGCTGAAGATCGCCTTGCCGCCGCGTCGCGCCCGCGAAACCGAGGGCAACGGCGCCGCCGCGCTGAAGATCGTCAATGCGAGAGGCAACAACCTCAAGGGCGTGACCGTCGAACTGCCGGTGGGCTTGTTGACATGCGTCACCGGCGTGTCGGGCTCCGGCAAGAGCACCCTCGTCAACGACACGCTCTACGCAGCAGTCGCCCGCAAGCTCTACAACAGCCATGCGGAGGCGGCGCCGCACGATGCCATCGAGGGCCTGGAGGCCTTCGACAAGGTCATCAACGTCGACCAGAGCCCCATCGGTCGCACCCCGCGCTCCAACCCGGCGACCTACACGGGCCTGTTCACGCCCATCCGGGAGCTCTTCGCGGAAGTGCCCGCGGCCCGCGAACGCGGTTATGGCGCGGGCCGCTTCTCCTTCAACGTCGCCGGCGGGCGGTGCGAAGCCTGCCAGGGCGATGGCGTGCTGAAGGTGGAGATGCACTTCCTGCCCGACGTCTACGTGCCCTGCGACATCTGCCACGGCAAGCGCTACAACCGCGAGACCCTCGAGATCCTCTACAAGGGCCGCAACATCGCCCAGGTGCTGGACACGACAGTCGAGGATGCCTTCGGTTTCTTCAGTGCCGTGCCGACGATCGCGCGCAAGCTGCAGACACTGCTGGACGTGGGCCTGGGCTACATCACCCTCGGCCAGAGCGCGACGACGCTCTCGGGCGGCGAGGCGCAGCGTGTCAAGCTGGCGCTGGAGCTGTCCAAGCGCGACACCGGCCGCACGCTCTACATCCTGGACGAGCCGACCACCGGCCTGCACTTCCACGACACGGCGCAGCTGCTGAAGGTGCTGCACCAGCTGCGCGACGCCGGCAACACCATCGTGGTGATCGAGCACAACCTGGACGTGATCAAGACGGCCGACTGGCTGATCGACATGGGCCCTGAAGGCGGCGCCGGCGGCGGCAGGGTGGTGGCCGAGGGCACGCCGGAGACGGTGGCCGCCCACCCCGACAGCCACACCGGACGCTTCCTGCGGCCGCTGCTCGAACCACGCTGAGCGTCGGCACGAAGCATCTGGCGGCCTATCGCCCGTGGATCGGATCGACCTCGTCCACGAGCAGACGCTCAGGGACTGGCGCGAGCAGGGTTCGACTCAGCGAGTCTTCACCGCGCCGGGCCAGCCGAAAGTCGGCCATTTCTCACCGCGCCGCAGGCGGCCGTGGGCCACAATCAACCTTTCGCTGGCGTGTCCCCTGCTTGCCGCAGGCGGGTCGTCGCCAGACCGCCCGAGCATCCCGCGGAGAGTTGGACGATGGCATGGCGACCCGCGCCCTTGCCGGCTGACGAGCCCCAGCGTCAGGCGGCGTTGCGCGACCTGGGCTGGTTCAGCCCGCACACCGAAGCCTTCAGCGATGCCGCCCCGCTGGACGCCTTGCGCGCCCTGGCCGACGCGGCGCGCCGCCTTTGCGACTGCCCCGTCGGGCTGGTCACCCTGGTCGGTGCCGAGCAGGGCTGGCAGGTCGGCGTCGACGGCCCGGAAGGTGCCCCACCACGGCTGCGCTGCGCGGAGCGGGCGCAGCTGATCTGCGCCCACGCGATAGCCGCCAATGACTTCCTGGAAGTGCCGGACATCCAGGCGGACACGCGCTTTTCCGGCGCCGTGCAGCATCCGGCGAGCGAAGGCTGGCGCTTCTACGCGGCGGCGCCTTTGCGCCTGCACGGTCACGCGGTCGGGACGCTCTGCGTGGCGGCGCCTCGCGCGCACTCGCTGGACGCGGGCCAGCGCACCCAGCTGGTCCAGCTCGCCGCTGCGGTCGAGGCGCTGCTGGCGGCGCGACATGCCGGGCAGGTGCTGATCCGCGAGAGGCGCCGGCTGGCCGATCTGGCGCGCGCGTCCGGCGATTGGCTTTGGGAGCTGGACGAACAATTGCGTCACCGTTGGCTGTCCGAGGACTTCGAGCGCCTGGCCGGCCTGCCGGCCGCATCGCTGGTCGGCCAGCCCTTGACGGACGAGCCCTGCGTGGATGCGATGGGCGAGCCGCTGGGCTCTGGGGCCACCTTGCGCCATCGGCTGACCGAGCGGCTGCCGCTGGCCAGGGTCGTGACGCGCCTGGACTCGCCTCGAGGCCGGCTGTTCATCTCGCGCAGCGCCGTTCCGGTGATCGACGAACAGGGCGTCTTCGACGGCTGGCGAGGCAGCGCTCGCGACGTGACGAGCCAGGTGCTTCTCGCGCGGGCGAACCGTGAGCGCGACCAGCGCATGCGCACGCTGTTTGCCCAGTTGCCAGGGGCTGCCTTTCAGCTCCGCCTGCAGGCGGATGGCAGCCAACCGCACTATCTCTACGTCAACCCTGGCCTGCACGAGTTGTTCGACCCTGTCCGCGATGGCGCGCTGCCCACGCTGCGGCGTGTGTGCCGCGAGGACCGTTCAGGCCTCGTGCGTGCAGTCCTTCGCTCGATCGAGACGCTGGAGCCGATCCGGCTGGAATACCGCTACGAGCGCGGCGATGGATCGCTGCGACGGTTCGAAACCCGTGCCACCCCCGAGCGTCTGGCCGATGGCGGGGTCGTCTTCCATGGGTTCACCTGGGACGTCACCGAGCGGCACCGGGCCCAGGAGGCGTTGCGTGAGCATGAAGCGCTGCGCCTGGCGCACGACAGCGCCGAGCGGGCCAGCCGGGCCAAGAGCGCGTTCCTCTCGCGCGTCAGCCACGAGCTGCGCACCCCGCTGAACGCGATCCTCGGCTTTGCCCAGCTGATGGGGCTGGACCGCGAGCATCCGCTCATGGGCGCACAGCGCCATCGGCTCGAAGGCGTTCGCCAGGCGGGCCATTCGCTGCTGGCGCTGGTCGATGACGTGCTGGACCTGTCGCGTATCGAACAGGGCGTTCTCACGCTGCGCGACGAGCCGCTGGAGCTGCATGTCCTGCTGCGGGCCAGCCTCGGTGCCGTGCAACCGCTGGCCGACGCCCGCTCGGTGCAGATGACGCTCGCGGTGCCTGCCGGGGCGCTCGTGCGTGGCGATGCAGCCGCCATAGAACAGGTGCTGGTCAACCTTTTGTCCAATGCGATCCGGTTCAATCGGGTCGGCGGCCGCGTGGCGGTCGAGGTCGCGGGCAGTTTCGAAGAGACGACACCCTTGATGATTCACGTGCATGACGACGGACAGGGCCTGCAGCCGGATCAGCTGGCTCAGCTCTTCCAGCCCTTCAACCGCCTGGGCGCCGAGCGCAGGCGAATCAGCGGTACGGGTCTCGGGCTGGTGATCGCGCGGGGGCTGGCGCGCGCCATGGGTGGCGACATCACGGCCCAGAGCACGCCCGGTCGCGGCAGCTGCTTCAGCCTGCAGCTGGCCGCCGCAGGTTCAGGCCATGGGGCGAGTCAGGCTGAGCCGGCCGGCAGCGCACTCGGCAGCGATACGGCCGGTTCGAGCGGCCGCGTCGTGCTCTACATCGAGGACGAGCCGCTGAACGTGCTGCTGATGGAGGAAGTCTTTCGCACCCAGCCCGGCTGGACCCTGCACGTCGCCCACGATGGAGCGAGTGGCGTCGAGCTGGCGACGAAGGTGCGCCCCGACCTCGTGCTCATCGACATGAACCTTCCGGACATGAACGGCCTCGAGGTGCTCGCCCGGCTGCGTTCGCAGGCCACGACGATGGGGCTGCTTTGCGTCGCCCTGTCGGCCGATGCGATGGGCGAGCAGATCGCCGCCGCCCGCGCGGCCGGCTTCGACGACTACTGGACCAAGCCGATCGACCTCACACGCCTGCTCGACAACGTTCGTCGCGTGATCGACGAGCGCGGCCGCGACAGCCGCGCCTGAACGCCCGTACCGGCCCGGCACGGGCAAGAAAAAAGCCGGCGCATGCCGGCTTTCTCGGATGAGGACACGGGCGGCGCGAGGGCCGCCAGCGCTCGTCAGCTCAGGTGGCTGTTGATCAGCTTGGTCATCTCGAACATCGAGACCTGCGCCTTCTTGAAGATCTCCTTCAGCTTGGCGTCGGCGTTGATCATGGTCTTCTTGGCCTTGTCCTGCAGGCCGTTCTTCTTGATGTATTCCCAGACCTTCTTCGTCACCTCGGTGCGCGGCACGGCCTTGTCGCCGATGACGGCCGCCAGCGAGGGGCTGGGGGTCATCGCCTTCATGAAGGCCGCATTCGGGGTGCGCTTCTTGGCCGGGGCGGCCTTCTTGGCGGCGGCCTTCTTGGCCGGAGCCGCCGCCTTCTTCGCGGGGGCCGCCTTCTTCGCGGCCGGGGCCTTCTTTGCCGGCGCCGCCTTCTTGGCGGGCGCCGCCTTCTTGGCCGCAGTGGCCTTCTTGGCCGGAGCGGCCTTCTTCGCAGTTGCCATGTCGATTCTCTCCATCAAGTGAACAGTTGATGTGCCGGGCCCGGGTGGAAGCCACGTGGACTTCCATTTCTCGCAGATCCGCAGCGACACGAATGGTACTGCGTGTACGAGGGGCTGAGAAGCCGGTTTCCCTCGTAAAACCCCCTCGAATGCCCCGGAGAGACCCGCATTTGTCGCTCCTGGGCATCACCTGGGAGTGTTCATATACCGTCACCCGTATTTTTCAGAGGGAGCGTCGCGCCGCATTCGATGGTCGTGCAAAAAACTGTTGCGCCCATCGGCATCATTCGCACAATGCCGCACGGCCGCGAGCGCATCGCCGCGGCCACTCGTCGAAAGGATCCGCGCCCGTGTTGAAGCTCATCGTTCGCTGGTTGTTGCTCGCTGCCGCGCTGCTGCTGGTGGCGCATCTGTACCCCGGTGTCACCGTCGCCAGCTTCGGTTCGGCCATGGTCGCGGCCTTCGTGCTGGGCCTGCTCAACACGCTCGTGCGCCCTCTGCTCGTGCTGTTGACCTTGCCGGTCACGCTGTTGACGCTCGGGCTGTTCCTGTTCGTGATCAACGCGCTGATGTTCTGGTCCGCGGCTTCGCTGCTGGAGGGCTTCGCGGTCACCGGCTTCGCAGCGGCGCTGATCGGCTCGCTCATCTACAGCGCCTGCGGCATGGTGATCGATGTGGCGGTCGAGCACCTGTTCGCCCGCGAGTGAGCGGCGTCGCCCGGAGAGGGTGACGCCGCCCGGCGTAGCATTGGCCCGCCGGCCGCCAACGGCCTCCCGACTTCACTGGCGCGAAAGGACATGGCCATCGCCTCGAACCCCGCTTTCCTCGAGCTTGCCGCCGGCGAGCTGAGACTGGCCCTGCGGCCGGACCTCGGTGCCAGCATTGCCGGCCTGTGGCTCGGCTCGCTGCCGGTGCTGCGCAGCACCGAGCCGCAGGAGCTGCAGAGCTCCCGCCTTTCGGGCTGCTATCCGCTGGCCCCGTACTCCAACCGGCTCGGCTTCCGGCGCTTCCGGTGGCTGGGCGAGGAGTACTCCACGCAGGCGAACTTCGACGACAACCCGCATTCGGTGCATGGCGTGGCCTGGCAGAGGCCGTGGACCGTGCAGGGCAGCGACGGCGCGAATGCTGAGCTGGCCTATGAACACGCCGGCGACGCGCATTGGCCGTTCGCCTTCGCGGTGCGCCAGCGTTTCGAGCTGACGCCGGAGTCGTTGACGCTGCGGTTGCACATCACCAACCGAGCTCCCATCGCGCAACCGGTGGGGCTGGGATGGCACCCGTATTTCCCCAAGCGCAGCCGCAGCCGCCTGCACATCGAGCTGACCGACCGCTGGGAGCCCGACGCCAGCGGCCTGCCCACCCGCACCCACCCCCAGGCCGGCATCGACGGCGACATCGCGCACCTCGACTTCGATCACTGCTTCGAAGGCTGGCGCGGCGATGCGCTGGTGCGCGACGAGAAGATGCGGCTCGCCCTGCGTTCGTCGCTGCCGTACCTCGTCGTCTTCACGCCGCAGACCAAGCCCTACTACTGCGTGGAGCCGGTCAGCCACGTGAGTAACGCCATCCACTTCGCCGATCCGCTGGCCCATGGCCTGCGCAAGCTGGCGCCAGATGAATCCTTCGAGGCATGGATGACGCTGGATGTCGCTGCGGTATGAGCCGGGGGCGCCCATGAGCGAAGAGGTGCTGTTCGACCCGCGCCCGCTGCCGGTCCCGCCGTCCCTGCTGGGCGAGTCGCCCTTCTGGCATCCCTCCGAGGCGGCGCTGTACTGGTGTGACATTCCGGGCCGGCGACTCAACCGTTTCCACCCCGCCAGCGGCGCGCATCAATGGTGGGACTTCGAAGCCGAGCCCGGTTGCGCGGCGCCCGTGCTCGGCGGCGGCCTGCTTCTGGCGATGCGTGACGGCCTGTGGCGTTTCGACCCGCGCGACGGGCATCGGCACCGGCTCGCCGAGCCGCCGTACGACCCGCAGCGCGAACGCTTCAACGACGGCAAGGCGGATCCCCAGGGGCGCTTCTGGGTCGGCACGATCTACGAGCCGCGTGATGCGGCGCAGGCGGCGTTGTACCGTTGGTCCGATGGGCAACTGCAGCGCGTGGCGGGCGACGCGACCGTGAGCAACGGCCTCGCGTGGAGCCCCGACGGCAGCAGGATGTACTGGAGCGACACCAAGACGCATCGCATCGACGTGCTCGACTTCGAACCCACCGACGGCTCGCTGTCCAATCGCCGTCTCTTCGCGCAGTTCGAACCCAGGCAGCCGGATCAGCCGTTGAACACCTACGGCGGGCGACCCGACGGCGCGGCGGTCGACAGCGAAGGCGGCTACTGGAGTGCGATGTTCGAAGGCCAGCGCCTGCTGCGCTTCTCGCCCGAGGGCCGCGTCCTGCGCGAAGTGCCTCTGCCGGTGCGCTGCGCGACCATGGCCTGCTTCGGCGACGAGGACCTCAGGACGCTCTACATCACCACTGCCCGAGAGAAGCGGCCGCCCGACGAGCTCGCGGCCCAGCCCTGGGCCGGTTGTGTACTGCGCATGCGGGTCGACGTGATCGGCCTGCCGGTCAACTTCACCCTCGGCTGAGGCGCTGCGTGCCCGTGCGCAGCGCACGGTAACCACGCCGTAACCGCCGGGTGCGTCGGGGATGCTTATGCGTTCCATATCCCGCCAGAAGTAAGGCGTCATGGGATAAGCAGGGGTTTGACCCTATAATCCCGAGGCTTTGCCGACCCCACCCCCCGAAAGACCCCAGACCGCCGCGCTGACTCCAGAACTGAGGCCAGAGCTGAAGCCAGCTGGCCTGGAGCCAGGCAGGCCGCGACCCGACCGGTCGGCGTCCTGGGCCGATTGGGGTGATGAGGTCGACAAGCCGCCGTTCAAGACCCTGACCCGTGAAGAGGCGCGGGTCCTGGCGGCGAAGAATCCCGCCGTCTCGCCTTGGCGGGTGGTCGCGGCCCAGGCCGCGGTCGGAGGGGTGACAGCCGCGCTCGCGTGGCTCGTCATGGGTGAATCGTCGTATTTCTGGTCGGCGCTGTATGGCGCCGTCACGGTGGTGGTGCCGGGGGCCTTGATGGCGCGCGGCATGACCAGCCGGCTCTCTAGCCTGTCGCCCGGCGTCTCCGCCGTCAGCTTCATGTCGTGGGAGTTGGTCAAGATCGGAGTCTCGGTGGCGCTGCTGGTCGGCGCGCCGAGACTGGTGCCGCACCTGAGCTGGCCGGCGTTGCTGGTGGCCCTGGTGCTGTGCATCAAGGTGTATTGGGTCGCGCTCGCGTGGCGCGGGCGCAAGACGACAAGTTGAACGTAGAACACGGGACAGATCCATGGCAGCCGAAGGTCACGCCGCAGACGCCGCAGAACACGCCCCCACTGCGGGCGAGTACATCGTTCACCACCTGAGCCACGCCCGCAACAAGGAGCTCCACGGCCCGTTCGACCTGTCGGTCGTGGCCTGGGACTCGATGTTCTTCTCGATCCTGCTGGGCGTGGTGGGCTGCTTCTTCCTCTGGCGCGCCGCACGCAGCGCCACCTCGGGCGTCCCCGGCCGCTTCCAGGCCGCGGTCGAGATCCTGTTCGAGATGGTCGAGAGCCAGGCCAAGGGCATCGTGCACAACGCGCAGAGCCGCAAGCTCGTCGCGCCGCTGGCACTGACCGTGTTCCTCTGGATCTTCCTGATGAACGCGATGGACCTGCTGCCGGTCGACCTCCTGCCCTACATCTGGCAGACCATCACCGGCGACCATGAGGCGAAGCTGCGCGTAGTGCCGACTGCCGACCTGTCGGTCACGATGGGCCTCTCGGTGGGCGTGCTCATCACCTGCCTGATCTACAACGTCAAGATCAAGGGCTTCGGCGGCTGGGTCCACGAGCTGTTCGCCGCGCCGTTCGGCAACCACTGGGCCTTGGCCCCGTTCAACTTCCTGATGCAGATCATCGAGTTCGTCGCCAAGACGGTCTCGCACGGCATGCGTCTGTTCGGCAACATGTATGCCGGCGAGCTGATCTTCCTGCTCATCGCGCTGATGGGTGGCGCGATCGGCAGCGTGGGGCTGGGCACCGGCATCGGGCTGGCCATCGGCCACGTCATCGCCGGCTCGGCCTGGGCGATCTTCCACATCATCATCATCACGTTGCAGGCCTTCGTGTTCATGATGCTCACGCTGGTCTACATCGGCCAGGCGCACGACTCGCATTGACGGCGCCGCGTTTCCCTTTCTCTCTCGTTTCCGTTTTCCCCTCCAACACAACCTATCGACTAGGAGTCACCATGGAAGTCATCAGCTTTGTTGCCCTCGCCGCCGGCCTGATCATCGGTCTCGGTGCCGTCGGTGCCTGTATCGGCATCGGCATCATGGGCAGCAAGTACCTGGAGTCCGCCGCTCGCCAGCCCGAGCTGATGGGCGAACTGCAGACCAAGATGTTCCTGCTGGCCGGCCTGATCGACGCGGCCTTCATCATCGGCACCGGTATCGCCCTGTGGTTCGCCACCGCGAACCCGTTCTTGGGCCAGATCGCCCAAGCCGTGGCCGCGCAAGCCGCCAAGTAAGAACCGGCACGGTCGTGTTTGGAGGCTGGGTGGGCGGCAAGCCCGCGCACCCAGGCCGAATGTCCCCGCCACCGTTCGAGGCAATCAAGTGAGCATCACCGGTACCCTCATCGTCCAGATGATCGTGTTCCTGATCCTGGTCTGGTTCACGATGAAATTCGTCTGGCCGCCGATCACCGCCGCGCTGGACGAGCGCGCGAAGAAGATCGCCGATGGGCTGTCGGCCGCCGACAAGGCCAAGGCCGAATCGGCCGCCGCCGCCAAGACCATCCAGGCCGAGCTGTCGGCCGCCAAGGATGACGCGGCCAAGCGTCTGGCCGACGCCGAGCGCCTGGGCCAGCAGCTGGTCGAGGAAGCCAAGGCGCGCGCCACCGATGAAGGCGCCAAGATCGTCGCCGCTGCCAGGGCCGAGGCCGAGCAGGAGTCCGTCAAGGCCCGCGAGGCGCTGCGCGAGCAGGTCGCCCTGCTGGCCGTCAAGGGCGCCGAAGCCATCCTCAAGCGCGAGGTCAACCCCGGCGTCCATGCCGAGCTGTTGACTCGCCTGAAGACGGAGCTCTGACCATGGCCGAGCTCGCCACCATCGCCCGCCCCTACGCCGAGGCCCTGTTCAAGGCCAGCGTTGGCGAAGACGCCCGCACCCTGGCCGACCAGCTCGAGACGCTGGCCCAGGTGGCCGGCCACGCGCAGCTGCGCCAGTTCGCCGACAGTCCCAAGGTCAGCGCGGCGCAGGTGTTCGAGCTGGTCACCGGCGTGGCCCGCCTGGCGCTCGCGCCCAAGGTCGCGAACCTGCTGCAGACCGTCATCGACAACGGCCGGTTGTTCGCGCTGCCCGAGATCGCCGCGCAGTACCGCGCGCTGGTCAACGCCAGCTCCGGCGTCTCGGATGCGCGCATCGTCAGCGCGTTCCCGCTCGATGCCGGCCAGCTGGCCGACGTCGTCGCGACGCTGGAAAGGCGGTTCGGCCGCAGGCTCAATGCCACGGTCATCGTCGACGAATCCCTCATCGGCGGCATCCGCGTCGAGGTGGGCGACGAGGTGCTGGACACCTCGGTCAAGGCCCGACTCGAGCAGATGAAGGTCGCACTGACCCACTGACCCCATTCACTGGCGACCGGCCCGACACGCGCTAGCGCCCACAAGCTTTCGGAGAAAGCCATGCAACTGAATCCCGCTGAAATTTCCGAACTGATCAAGAGCCGCATCGAAGGCCTGGGCGCCTCGACGGACATCCGCAACCAGGGCACCGTGGTCTCGGTGACCGACGGCATCGTCCGCGTCCACGGCCTGTCCGACGCGATGCAGGGCGAGATGCTCGAGTTCCCCGCCGGCAAGGACGGCCAGCCCTCCTTCGGCCTGGCGCTGAACCTGGAGCGCGACTCCGTCGGCGCGGTGATCCTGGGCGAGTACGAGCACATCTCCGAAGGCGACACCGTCAAGTGCACGGGCCGCATCCTGGAAGTGCCGGTCGGCCCCGAGCTGATCGGCCGCGTGGTGAACGCGCTGGGCCAGCCCATCGACGGCAAGGGCCCGATCAACGCCAAGATGACCGACGTGATCGAGAAGGTCGCGCCGGGCGTGATCGCGCGCAAGTCGGTGGACCAGCCGGTGCAGACCGGCCTGAAGTCGATCGACTCGATGGTGCCCATCGGCCGCGGCCAGCGCGAGCTGATCATCGGCGACCGCCAGACCGGCAAGACCGCGGTGGCGATCGACACGATCATCAACCAGAAGGGTCAGAACATGACCTGCGTCTACGTCGCGATCGGCCAGAAGGCTTCGTCGATCAAGAACGTGGTGCGCTCGCTGGAGCAGGCCGGCGCGATGGAGTACACCATCGTCGTGGCCGCCTCGGCCTCCGAATCGGCCGCGATGCAGTACGTGTCGGCCTATTCCGGCTGCACGATGGGCGAGTACTTCCGCGACCGCGGCCAGGATGCCCTGATCATCTACGACGACCTGTCCAAGCAGGCCGTTGCCTACCGCCAGGTCTCGCTGCTGCTGCGCCGTCCGCCGGGCCGCGAAGCCTACCCCGGCGACGTGTTCTATCTGCACTCGCGCCTGCTCGAGCGTGCCGCGCGCGTCAACGCCGACTACGTCGAGGCCTTCACCAAGGGCGAGGTCAAGGGCAAGACCGGTTCGCTGACGGCGCTGCCGATCATCGAGACGCAGGCCGGTGACGTGTCGGCCTTCGTGCCGACCAACGTGATCTCGATCACCGACGGCCAGATCTTCCTGGAGACCAACCTGTTCAACGCCGGCATCCGCCCCGCGATCAACGCCGGTATCTCGGTGTCGCGCGTCGGTGGTGCCGCGCAGACCAAGCTGATCAAGTCGCTGTCCGGCGGCATCCGTACCGACCTGGCCCAGTACCGCGAGCTGGCCGCCTTCGCCCAGTTCGCGTCGGACCTGGACGAAGCCACCCGCAAGCAGCTGGATCGCGGCGCCCGCGTGACCGAGCTGCTCAAGCAGGCCCAGTATTCGCCGCTGCCCATCAGCCTGATGGCCGCCACCCTCTACGCGGTGAACAAGGGCTTCCTCGACTCGATCGACACCAAGAAGGTCCTGGCCTTCGAGCACGGTCTGCACCAGCACCTGCGCTCCAGCCACGCCGCCCTGCTCGCCAAGCTGGAGGCCGACAAGGCCATGGACAAGGCCGCCGAGGAAGAGCTGTCGAACGCCATCGCCGCGTTCAAGAAGTCGTTCGCCTGATCGAGCCCTGACAGCCCCAACCTAGGAGAACCGTCATGGCGGTCGGCAAGGAAATACGCGGCAAGATCAAGTCGGTGGAGAACACCAAGAAGATCACCAAGGCGATGGAGATGGTCGCCGCGTCGAAGATGCGCAAGGCCCAGGAGCGCATGCGCTCGGCGCGGCCCTACAGCGACAAGGTCCGCAACATCGCGGCCAACCTGTCGCACGCCAACCCTGAATACCAGTCGCCCTACCAGCGCAGCGGCGGCAACGCCAACGCCGCCGGCTTCATTGTCGTGACGACCGACAAGGGTCTGTGCGGCGGCCTGAACACCAACATCCTGCGCGCCGTCACCAACAAGATGCGCGAAGTGCAGGGCGGCGGTGGCCAGATGCAGGCGGTGGCCATCGGCGGCAAGGGCAACGGCTTTCTCAACCGCATCGGCGCCAAGGTCGTGTCGCATGCGCTGGGTCTGGGCGATGCGCCGCAGATCGACAAGCTGATCGGCCCGGTCAAGGTGATGCTGGATGCCTTCGTCGAGGGCAAGGTGGACGTGGTGTACCTGTGCTACACCAAGTTCATCAACACGATGAAGCAGGAGCCGGTGGTCGAGCAGCTGCTGCCGCTGACCGACAGCAAGCTGGAGCAGTCGGCCGAAGAGAAGAAGGCCTACGGCTGGGACTACATCTACGAGCCCGATGCCGTCACCGTCATCGACGAGCTGCTCAAGCGCTACATCGAGGCGCTGGTCTACCAGGCGGTGGCCGAGAACATGGCGTCGGAGCAGTCCGCGCGCATGGTCGCGATGAAGGCCGCGACCGACAACGCCGGCACGCTGATCGGTGAGCTCAAGCTCATCTACAACAAGACCCGCCAGGCGGCGATCACCAAAGAGCTCTCGGAAATCGTCAGCGGCGCGGCCGCCATCGGCGGTTGATCACGGCTCGGCTGCCGCCACTGCCATACGAATCGAATAGAGATTGAAGGACCTGGAAATGACTCAAGCCCAAGGCAAGATCGTTCAGTGCATCGGCGCGGTCGTCGACGTGGAGTTCCCGCGCGACCGGATGCCCAAGGTGTATGACGCCCTGAAGATGGAAGGCTCGGCGCTGACGCTGGAAGTGCAGCAGCAGCTCGGCGACGGCATCGTGCGCACCATCGCGCTGGGGTCGTCGGACGGCCTGCGCCGCGGCGTCACGGTGGTCAACACCGGCAACCCGATCACGGTGCCGGTGGGCAAGGCCACGCTGGGTCGCATCATGGACGTGCTGGGCAACCCGATCGACGAGCGCGGCCCGGTGTCGAGCGAACTGACCGCCTCGATCCACCGCAAGGCCCCGGCCTACGACGAGCTGAGCCCCTCGCAGGAACTGCTCGAGACCGGCATCAAGGTGATCGACCTGATCTGCCCGTTCGCCAAAGGCGGCAAGGTGGGCCTGTTCGGCGGCGCCGGTGTCGGCAAGACCGTGAACATGATGGAGCTCATCAACAACATCGCCAAGGCTCACTCGGGCCTGTCGGTGTTCGCCGGCGTGGGTGAACGCACCCGCGAGGGCAACGACTTCTATCACGAGATGTCCGACTCGAACGTCGTCGTGCAGGAGGACCTGTCGCAGTCGAAGGTCGCGATGGTCTACGGTCAGATGAACGAGCCGCCGGGCAACCGCCTGCGCGTGGCGCTGACCGGCCTCACGATCGCCGAATCCTTCCGCGACGAAGGCCGCGACGTGCTGTTCTTCGTCGACAACATCTACCGCTACACCCTGGCCGGTACCGAAGTGTCCGCGCTGCTAGGCCGCATGCCCTCCGCCGTGGGCTACCAGCCGACCCTGGCCGAGGAAATGGGTCGCCTGCAGGAGCGGATCACGTCGACCAAGGTCGGCTCGATCACCTCGATCCAGGCCGTGTACGTGCCGGCGGATGACCTGACCGACCCGTCGCCCGCGACGACCTTCGCCCACCTGGACGCCACCGTCGTGCTGTCGCGTGACATCGCCGCGCTGGGTATCTACCCCGCGGTGGATCCGCTGGATTCGACCTCGCGCCAGATCGACCCCAACGTCGTCGGCGAAGAGCACTACACGACGACCCGCACCGTGCAGGCCACGCTGCAGCGCTACAAGGAACTGCGCGACATCATCGCGATCCTGGGCATGGACGAGCTGTCGCCGGAAGACAAGCTGGCCGTGGCCCGCGCTCGCAAGATCCAGCGCTTCCTGTCCCAGCCGTTCCACGTCGCCGAGGTGTTCACCGGCACCCCGGGCAAGTACGTGCCCCTGAAGGAAACCATCCGGGGCTTCAAGATGATCGTCGCCGGCGAGTGCGATCACCTGCCCGAGCAGGCCTTCTACATGGTCGGCACGATCGACGAAGCCTTCGAGAAGGCGAAGAAGATTCAATGACCCACCCCCGAAGCGCCTTCGGCGCTCCCCCTCAAGGGGGCGCCACTGGCGGACTGGCGAAGCCAGATCCGCGGTGGCAGATGGGTACGGTCTGAGGCACGCAGCGGAGATTTGACATGGCAACCATTCACGTCGACGTGGTCAGCGCTGAAGAGTCCATCTTCAGTGGCGAGGCCAAGTTCGTCGCGCTGCCGGGCGAGAACGGCGAGCTCGGCATCCTGCCGCGGCACACGCCTCTGATCACCCGCATCAAGCCGGGCGCGGTGCGCATCGAGCGAGCCGACAACGGCGAAGAGGAGTTTGTCTTCGTCGCCGGCGGCATCCTCGAGGTTCAGCCCGGGTCGGTGACCGTGCTGGCCGACACGGCCATCCGCGGCCATGACCTCGACGAGGCCAAGGCCAACGAGGCCAAGCGGGCGGCCGAGGAAGCGCTGAAGAACGCCAAGAGCGACATCGACCTGGCCAAGGCCCAGAGCGAGGTGGCCGTCATGGCCGCCCAGCTGGCCGCGATCCAGAAGCTGCGCAAGGCAAGGTAAACAAGGCCCCCACGCCCCCTCCGGGGGCTGCCCCCCGAGGGGGCTCGCGCAGCGGACCGGCAGAGCCGGATCCGCGCACGCCCTGGGTGGGAGCGGCGCTGCGCGCGCTCAGAAGGACGGAGGGGCGCGGCGGACCGGGCAGAGTCGGATCCACGCGCGCCCTGGAAGGAGGCGGTTCCTGCGGAACGCCTGATCGATACGCCTCCCACCCGACCCGCCACTGGCGGGTTTGGTTTTTTCGGGCGTCGCGCGACACAATCGCCGCCACTTCAGCAACGACGGTGGGGGGCGAATGGCCAAGGACAAGAAGGCTGCAGCCGAGGCGTCGAAGAGCAGCAAGCATTCGCACGGCGGCTCGAACGGCCCCAAGTCCATGGACAAGGCAAGCTATGCCGAGCATCTGGAGGGGCTCGAACTCGAGCTGAATGACATGGCCCGCTGGCTGCAGGCGAGCGGGCGCCGAGTCCTGGTCATCGTCGAAGGCCGGGACACTGCTGGGAAGGGCGGTGTGATCTCGGCCATCACAGGCAGTCTCAATCCGCGCCAGGTGCGTGCCGTCGCGCTAGGAAAGCCGGCCGAGCGGGAGCGCACCCAGTGGTACTTCCAGCGCTACGTGCCGTACCTACCGGCCGCCGGCGAGATGGTTCTGTTCGACCGCAGCTGGTACAACCGCGCCGGCGTCGAGCGGGTGATGGGCTTCTGCACCGAGGCCGAGGTCAAGGCCTTCCTGCGGCAGGCCCCGGTGTTCGAGAGGCTGCTGGTCGACGACGGCATCCTGCTGTTCAAGTACTGGCTGACTGTCGACCAGGCCGAGCAGGAGGCGCGCCTGGCCGAGCGGCTGGCCGACCCCTTGAAGCGCTGGAAGCTGTCACCGATCGACCTGGAGGCGCGCCAGCACTATGCGGACTACGGCCGCGCGCGTGACGCCATGCTGGAGGCCACCCACACGCGGCACGCGCCCTGGACATTGGTCGACTTCAATGACCAGCGGCGAGGTCGCCTCACGCTCATCCGTCACCTGCTCGACCATCTGCCCGACACGCAGGTGCCGCCTGCGCAGCTCGAATTCCCGCCCCTGGGCCACCCGCCTCGCAAGGAGCGTTTCAGCGGAGCGCCGATCAAGCCCCTGCGGCCCTGGCCACGCGATTGAGCGGCCGGCCCGCCGAGCCGTCGCACGGGGCTGTCAGCCCAGCCAGCGATTCAGCATCGTCATGGCTTCGGCCAGCTCCCGGTCGCGCCGGGCCTCGTCGAGACAGACGGCTCCCGGTGCCACGACGGCCAGCCACAAGGCCTGCAGGCGCAAGCGCTGGTCGCCCGCCAGGTCGCCGTCGAACAGGCGCCTGTCGAGCGCCTCGTGCAACGGGGAGCCGGCCAAGGCGTGCCACTGGGCCGCCCGCATCTGATCGCGCAGCCAGTCCTCACGCTCGGCCACCGGCCACAGCTCCAGCAGGCGCAGGAACCAGTTGATGCGCTGAGGCAGCTCCCCCACCCGCAGGCCCAGGCGCAAGGGCTCGCCGCTGGACATCAGGGCATGAGCGGCATCACGCAGCTGGCCCCGCCATTGCGGCAAGGGCGACGCTGTTGCGGCGTTAGGCGCGGCGAGGTAATCGAGCAGCGCCTCTCCCGAATGGAGTGGCTGCGACGGCGAAGGTGCCGGCCGATGCCGCTGCATGCGACGGTGGGCGCGGGACTGCAGGCTCATCGCGCACCTGAGGGGGCGATGCCGGCGGACGGACACGTCGACGGGGCGCGCATGCAAGCTTTGTAGGCCGAGCCCCCGGGAACCACAGCCCCCCGATCTAGGGGACGCGGGGCAACTAGGGGGAGGTGTTGCCCCGATGGGCAGGTGCCTCGTCGCGCCTTGGGCTCACTGCAGGTGAGCCCGGTCGGGCAGTTCGTTAGGATTGGCTTCGCCCTCGGCCAGCGCGAAGCGCTCTCGCAACAGCTGGTCGACCTCTTCGATCGCCTTCGCAAGCCCTTGCTCGAACTGCCCCGCGCGCAGCGAGTCACCGAGGCTGTCGACGATGGCTTGCCAGCGCTGCGGAGGCACGGTACGCGCGAGTCCTCGATCGGTGACGAGTTCGATCGCGTGTTCGGCCAGCAGCAGATAGATCAGCACACCATTGTTGGCCTCGGTGTCCCAGACGCGCAGCTTGCCGAACATGGCCAATGCGCGCTCGCGCGGCACCGCATCGCGCCAGAGGTAGGACAGCGGAAGGCCGGCCTCCACGCACAGCCGGATCTCGCCGGAATGGTGCCTCTCGCTCTCGGTCACCTGGGCCTGCAGACGGTCGAGGGCGGCAGGCGGCAGGACGCGACGGACGTCGGTTTCGTCCCAGAGGCGATGCTTCAGCAGCCGCCACAGTCGGCTAGGCCATGATCTCTTCACGGCGGGGCGCGGCTGCACCATCACCAATCCCCCGAGGCGCCACCGCCTCCGAAGTCGCCGCCGCCACCGGACGAGAAGCCACCGCCGCCGCCACCGCCGCCCCAGCTTCCTCCACCGCCGCCGCCCCAGATGATGGGCGGCACCAGGCCACCGCGGCCCCCACGGCCGCCGCCGAGCGAGCGTCTGGCGGCCGAACCTATTCCCAGCACCCCGACGAGCAGCAGCGCGACGAGGGCCGCGGCCCCGGCGATCAGCAGCGGGGCACCGAACCACCAGGCGACGGCGCCGGCGGCGCCGCCGGTGGCCAGGCCGCCGACCTTGCGCCCCAGCACGCCGGTCAGCACCGCACCGATGACCGGCACGCCGAGGAAGAAGAACATGGCCAGCTGGTCCCAGCCGAAGCCGCTCTTGCGCTCGCGCGAAGGCTGCTGCGCCGGGGTGGGCAGCGCCTCGCCACGAACCCGGGCGGCCAGCTGGTCGATGGCCGCGTTGAGGCCGCCGGCATAGTCCCCGGCCTTGAAGGCCGGCCTGAGCGCACCATCGATGATCTGCCGCGCGGCCAGGTCGGGGATGGCGCCTTCCAGCGCCTTGGCGACCTCTATGCGCACGCGGCGGTCCTCCTTGGCGACGAGGACCAGCAGCCCGTCGCCGACGTCGCGGCGGCCGACCTTCCACTGATCCGCCACGCGGTAGGCGTAGGCCGCGATGTCCTCGGGTTTCGTGGTGGCCACGATCAGCACCACGATCTGCGTACCGGCCTCGCGCTCGAAGGTGGCCAGCTTGGCTTCGAGCGCCTCTCGCTGGCCGGCCGTCAAGGTGGCGGTCTGGTCGGTGACCCGTGCCGAAAGCGCCGGGACCTGCTGCAGCTCCTGCGCCTGGGCGCCGGCCAGCGGGCCCAGGCCCAGCGCGGCCAATGAGAGCACGGCCATGAACAGCCGCCGCACGATGCGCAGGCAGGACATGGCCGTCGGCGTCGCCGCCGTCCCTACTTCGACGCCGCGGGCGCGGCCGGGGTCGCGGGGGTCTTGTCGAAGTTCACTGTCGGCGGAGCGGAAATCGCCTTCTCGTTCTCGACGGTGAAGTTGGGCTTGACCGAGTAGCTGAACATCATCGCGGTGAGGTTGGTCGGAAAGCTGCGCGCCAGCACGTTGTAGTCCTGCACCGTCTTGATGTACTTGTTGCGGGCGACCGTGATCCGGTTCTCGGTCCCTTCGAGCTGCACGCGCAGGTCCTGGAAGCCCTGGTTGGCCTTCAGGTTCGGGTAGTTCTCGGTGACCACCAGCAGCCGGCTCAAGGCGCTGCTCAGCTCACCCTGGGCGGCCTGGAACTTCTGGAAGGCCTCGGGGTTGTTGATGAGCTCCGGCGTGGCCTGGATGGACGTGGCCTTCGCGCGGGCCTCGATCACCCGGGTCAGCGTCTCCTGCTCGAAGTTGGCCTCGCCCTTGACGGTGGCCACCAGGTTGGGCACCAGGTCGGCGCGGCGCTGGTACTGGTTGAGGACTTCGGACCAGGCGGCCTTGACCTGCTCGTCCAGGCGCTGGAAGTCGTTGTAGCCGCAGCCGCTGAGGGCCAGGACGGTGGCCAGCATGGCGGCCGCCCACAGCGGGCGCGCGAACCAGTTCAGCAGGAGCTTCATCCGGACAATCTCCATTCGTTGAGGGGTGCACCAGCAGGGCGCGGGGCATGTTACCCGCCGCCCGTCGATGCGAGTGCGCAGATGGGGCGGACTTGCGTGAGGTCAAGGGGCGGCGCCCTGGCACGGAACGGATAATCCGCCGATGCCTGCCCCGCTCCAGAACGATTGCTTCCTGCGCGCCTGCCTGCGCCAACCCACCCCGCACACCCCTGTCTGGCTGATGCGCCAGGCGGGCCGCTACCTGCCGGAATACAACGCCACGCGGGCACGGGCCGGAAGCTTCATGGGACTGGCCACCAACGCCGACTTCGCCACCGAGGTGACGCTGCAGCCGCTGGAGCGCTATCCGCTGGACGCCGCGATCCTGTTTTCGGACATCCTCACCGTGCCCGACGCGATGGGCCTGGGCCTGAGCTTCGCGCAGGGCGAAGGCCCGCGCTTCGCGCGGCCGCTGAGGGACGAGGCCGCGATCCGCGCGCTGCAGGTTCCTGATCTCGAGCGGCTGCGCTACGTCTTCGACGCCGTCGCTTCCATCCGGCGCGCGCTGGCCGGCCGGGTGCCCCTGATCGGCTTCTCGGGCAGCCCCTGGACCCTGGCCTGCTACATGGTCGAGGGCAGCGGCTCGGACGACTACCGCCAGATCAAGAGCCTGATGTACAGCCGCCCCGACCTGATGCATCACCTGCTGGCCATCAATGCCGACGCGGTGGCGGCCTACCTGAACGCGCAGATCGATGCCGGGGCGCAGGCCGTGATGGTGTTCGACAGCTGGGGCGGGGTGCTGGCCGATGGCGACTTCCAGGCCTTCTCGCTGGCCTACACCGCCCGCGTGCTGGGCCAGCTCAAGCGCGAGCACGAGGGACAGCGCATCCCGGCCATCGTCTTCACCAAGGGGGGCGGCCCGTGGCTGGAAGAAATCGCCGGCATAGGCGCCGATGTCGTCGGTCTCGACTGGACGGTCAACCTCGGACGCGCGCGCCGGCGCGTCGGCGATCGCGTCGCCCTGCAGGGCAATCTCGATCCCATGGTGCTGTTCGCGCCGCCCGAGGTCGTGGCCACGCAGGCGCGGCGCGTCCTCGACAGTTTCGGGCCGCCGCAGCGTGACGAAAGCCTGGGCGGCGGCTGGGACGGCCACATCTTCAACCTGGGCCACGGCATCAACCAGCACACGCCACCGGACCACGTGGCGGCGCTGGTCGAGGCGGTCCACAGCCACTCCCGCGTGTTGCGTAAACGCTCCCATACGCCCAAGTCTTTCTGAGGGGGTATGGGGGATTCCACCCGGTGAGTGCGCGCTCAGGGCTTGACTTATCCCCATAACTCGGGGTGCGAAGAATCACCGGATCCGCGGCTGTCACGAAACCATCAAAAATCGCGGCGATTCGTGGCAAGTGTTTGATCAGAAAGCATTTTTCGCCTCTGCCTCAGAATCGGGCAAGTCAACTCCCGGCCCGGCGGATCAAGCATTTAGCGCGTCCGCCTGCAGCTTTCCCACAATGTTATCCACAGGAACGGTGGGCAAGTCCGAAAGCTGTTCTGAATCATGGACTTAAAGCTCCTTTCTCAACGGATGCTCGTAAAAGCGCCTCGCCGCGCGCCTGAAAGTCCCGCCTGACGATGAGCCGCGTCCTCGTGGCGGTCGAGACGCCGGCCCATGCCGGCCTGGGGGCCACCCTCGACTACGAAAGTAAGCAGCCGCTCGCCGCCGGCACCTTGGTCCGGGTGCCCCTGGGGCGCAGGGAGGTGCCAGGCATCGTCTGGCCGGGAAAGGCGGATCAGCCAGCGGCCCTCACCGCTGGCGCTGAAGACCCGCCGGGCGACGCCGGCTTCGCCTTGCGCGAGGTCACCGAAGTGCTGGCCAGCCTGCCGCCGCTGCCGGCGGCGTGGTGCCGGTTGGTGGAGTTCGCGGCGCGCTACTACCAGCGTGCGCTGGGGGAGGTCGCCCTCGCCGTGCTGCCGCCGGAGTTGCGCAAACTGGACGACGCGGGTCTGGCCAAGCGCATGCGGCTGCAGGACAAGCGCGCCGCAGCCCATTCGGATCCTCCGACCCCGGTGGAACGGCCGGCGCTGACGACCGAGCAGGCGGCCGTCCTGGGTGCGATCGGAGCCGCCGGAGCGGCTTGCCACCTCCTGCACGGCGTGACCGGCAGCGGCAAGACCGAGGTCTACCTTCGCCTCGCCGAGCAGGCACTGGGCCAGGGCAGGCAGGTGCTGGTGCTGGTCCCCGAGATCAACTTGACGCCGCAGCTGGAAGCCCGTTTCGCCGCCCGCTTCCCGGGCCGGCGCCTGGTCTCGCTGCACAGCGGCCTCACGCCGGCCCGGCGCCTGGCCCACTGGCTGGCCGCTCACAGGGGCCAGGCCGACCTGGTGCTGGGCACGCGGCTGGCGATCTTCTGCCCGCTGCCCCGGCTGGGGCTGATCGTGGTCGACGAGGAACACGACCCCAGCTACAAGCAGCAGGATGGCGCCCGCTACTCGGCGCGCGACCTGGCGGTCTACCGGGGGCGGCTGGAGACCGCGCCGGTGGTGCTGGGCTCCGCCACGCCGTCGCTGGAGACCTGGCAGCACGCCAGCACCGGACGCTACCGCCTGCACACCATGGCCGAGCGCGTGGGGTCCGGGCCCCTGCCGGCGGTGCGGGTGGTGGACATGACGCAGCAGCCGCGTCCCGCGCCAGGCGAGCAGTCGCCGGCGCTGTCGGCCGCGCTGCGGCAGGCGGTGCAGGAGCGCATGGAGCGCGGCGAGCAGACCCTGCTGTTCCTGAACCGCCGCGGCTTCGCGCCGGTGCTGCATTGCACCGCCTGCGGCTGGAAGAGCGCCTGCCCGAACTGCAGCGCCTGGCGCGTGTTCCACAAGAACGACCGCACGCTGCGCTGCCACCACTGCGCCTTCACCGAGCGGGTTCCTCGCGCCTGCCCCGAGTGCGGCAATCTGGACATCCAGCCCGTGGGCCGCGGCACGGAGAAGCTGGAGGAACAGGTCGCCGAGCTGCTGCCCGGAGCGCGCGTGTCCCGCATCGATGCCGACACCACGCGGCTGAAAGGCACGCTGGAGCAGCAGCTGGCGGCCGTCCACGCGGGCGATGTGGACGTGCTCGTCGGCACGCAGATGGTGACCAAGGGGCATGACTTCCGGCGTGTGACGCTCGTGGCCGCGATCGATCCCGACGGGGCCCTGTTCACCGCTGACTTCCGCGCCCCGGAGCGCCTTTTCGCCACGCTGCTGCAGGCCGCCGGCCGCGCGGGGCGCGCCGCTGAAGTCGCGCGTCAGAGCGAGATGTGGGTCCAGACCGGCAACCCCGCCCACCCCCTGTTTGCCGCCCTGAAGGCCCACGACTACGTGCGATTCGCCAACAGCCAGTTGCGCGAACGCGAGATGGCGGGGTTGCCGCCGTTCGCGCACCTGGCCCTGCTGCGGGCGGAGGCGCGTGAGGCCGCGGTGGCCGAGGGCTTTCTTCGAGCGGCGCGCGAACAGGCGCAGCTGATCGCGGCGGCTCTCGGCGTGTCCGATGCCGTGACGCTCTACGCGCCCGTGCCGCCCTACATCGCCCGCGTGGCAGGCCATGAGCGCCGGCAGATGCTGGTCGAATCGGCTTCCCGTGGCGCGCTGCAGCGGCTGCTGGCGGACTGGGCCGCCGGGCTGCCAGCGCTGCGCGCCGCCCACAAGGGCATCGTGCGCTGGGCCATAGACGTCGACCCGCTGGCGATCTGAGGCGGCCCGTCCCCCCAGGGGACCAAGGCCTTGAGAGCGGCCCGGCGTTCCTTGAGAGCTGCAGTCTCTTCAGGCCAGCTTCTTGTGCATGTTGATGCCGGTCGGCTCGTAGCCGAGCGAGCGGTACAGCGCCTGCGCGCCTTCGTTGTTCCAGAACACGTGCAGCCCGATTTCGGCCAGGCCCATCTCGCGCCCCAGGGTCTCGAGGGCGACGAAGGCCGCGCGCGCGTGGCCTTTTCGCCGGTGGGGCGGGTAGATCGCCACGTCGTACACGTAGCCACTGGGCAGTCCGCCGGGCTGCTCGGTCACGGCGAGCCACAGCACGCCGACGGCCACCGCCTGCTCGTCATCATGGATGACGAACAGGTGCTGCCCAGGCGTCTTCAGGCCCTTGGGCAACAGGCGGTCATAAGCCTCCCGCGAGCGCTCCAGCGCGGCCTGCACCGGCCATCGCCCGGCGTCGATGTTCGCCTGCGCGTACTCGCTGATGGAGGTCTCGCGAAAGCGCGCGTAGTCCGCCTCGTCCATCCTTCTCAGCTGGATGCCCATCGGCGCATTCTGCCGACGACCCACGGGCCTGCCTACACTGCCCGGATGCCGGTTTCGCATCTCGCCCTTGCCCTGGCCGTCGTTGCCGTCTGGGGCACCAACTTCGTCGTGATCAAGTGGGGCCTGGCCGAGCTGCCTCCCTTTCTGCTGGCGACCCTGCGCTTCGCCATGTCGTCGCTGCCGCTGCTGCTGTTCATCCGCCGTCCGTCCACGGACTGGTGGCGGCTGGCGGCCTTCGGTGTGCTGCTGGGCGCCGGCCAGTTCGGCTTGCTGTTTCTCGCGATGAAGGCCGATATCTCGCCCGGCCTCGCCTCGCTGGTCGTCCAGGCCCAGGTCTTCTTCACCATCGCGATCCACGGCCACCGCATGAAGCCGGCCCAGGTGGGCGCCTTGGCGCTCGCCGTGGCCGGCATGGCCTGGATCGGCTGGCAGGCCTGGCGTGGTGGCGCCGGCATCAGCCCGACGGGCTTGTTCCTCGTGCTCTCGGCCGCACTGTGCTGGGCGGTGGCGAATGTGGTGGCGCGCGGAGCGGGCAAGGTCGACGCGTTGGGGTTCATGGTGTGGTCCAGCCTGTTCGCGGTGCCGCCGCTGGTGGTGCTTTCGGTGGCCTTCGATGGGGGGGCGGAGGTCGTTGCGCACGCCCTCGCCGCTGCAGGCCCCGTGGCCTGGGCGGTGGTCTTCTGGCAGGCCGTGGGCAACACGCTCTTCGGCTACGGAGCGTGGAACTGGCTGCTGGCCCGCCATCCGCCGGCCACCGTCACGCCGGCAGCCCTGCTGGTGCCGGTGTTCGGCATGGGGGCGTCCGCGCTGGCCCTCGGCGAGTCGTTGCCGCCGTGGAAGCTGGGCGCTGCCGGGCTGGTCATGGCCGGGCTGGCACTGAACCTGTGGGCGGCCAGCCGATGACGGCGGCGTGGCCTTGCCTGGTGGACGCTCGGCTTGACGAGCGCGGCACGCGCTGGCCGGTGTGGATCGATGGCCGGCGCGCCGGCTCGGTAAACGCGGCCGGCCGCGCGGCACTGGCGGCGTGGCCGCAGTGGCTGAACGCGGGGGCCGATGGCGGGCTGGAGCTGGTCGTGCCGCGAGGCGAGCGCGATGCCGCCTTGGCCGAGGTCCATGCCGCGCTGCGTGCGCAGGGCCTCATCCACGCCTGGCGCGAGGAGCCCTTCGCCTGGTGGGACGACCAGGGTGCGCTCGCTGCCGTGATCGAGCGCGCCTGTTCGCGTTTCTGGGGCGCACTGACGCTCGGCGCCCACGCCAACGGCTATGTGGCGGATCCGGACACCGGCCGCCCCACGCAGCTGTGGATAGCGCGCCGCGCCTTCGACAAACCCACCGACCCCGGCCGGCTCGACAACCTCATCGGCGCCGGCGTGCCTCATGGCCAGACGCCGCTGCAGGCGCTGCATCGCGAGGCCTGGGAAGAGGCAGGCCTGCTGCCCGATGAGGTAAGGGAACTTCGTCCAGGGCGGGTGATCGAGCTGGCCTGCGACATCCCCGAAGGCTGGCAGCATGAGTGGCTCTACGTCTTTGACCTGGCGTTGCCCGCGGGCCGCGTGCCGCAGAACCAGGACGGCGAGGTGCACGAGCACCGGCTGATGAGGGTGGATGAGGCCCTGCGCTGCGCCGCCGAAGGCGAGATGACGACCGACGCCGCGCTCGCGACGCTGGACTTCGCGCTGCGTCACGGCCTGCTGCCGCCCGAGCAGGCTGCGTCGCTGGCGCCGCGCTTCGGAGCCTTGTGCGTGGCGCCCGCCCGCGCCGCCCGCTTCGAGCCCTCGCTCCGGTCGCCGCCGGCGCGCAAGTCGGCCGACTGATCCGCGCCGGGGCCGCGGATTCGCCCGCCGGCGATTTGACATTCAGCAATTCTGAAGCGCCGCCTCAATCGGCCTGAACCGATGGAGCGATTCGGCTGCACACACTGCCGTCCAAGATGAACGACTCTTCCGCCACCTCTCCTGTTGCCGCCCGTTACAGCGGCATCGCGATCGGCCTGCACTGGTTGCTGGCTCTGATGATCCTCGTCAGCATCAGCGTGGGCTGGTACATGAGCGACCTGCCGATGTCGCCGACCCGCCTGAAGCTTTTCAATTGGCACAAGTGGGCCGGCGTGACTATCCTGACGCTGTCGGTGCTGCGCCTGCTGTGGCGCCTGACGCACCGACCGCCCGCGGACCTGCCCGCGCCGCGCTGGCAGCTGCGCCTGGCGCACTTCACCCACGGGGCGCTCTACGCGCTTTTCTTCCTGGTCCCGCTCGCCGGCTGGGCCTACAGCTCGGCCGCGGGCTTCCCGGTGGTGTGGTTCGGCGTGCTGCCGCTGCCCGACTTCGTCTCGCCCGACAAGGCGCTCGCCGAGATCCTGAAGGAGAGCCACGAGATCCTGGCCTGGACCCTGGCCGCGCTGGTGGCGATGCACATAGGCGCGGCGCTCAAGCACCACTTCGTCGACCGGGACGGCCTGCTGAACCGCATGCGCCCCGGCCGCGGCTGACCTGACCTTTCCATTGCACTGACTGCCATCCACATCATGTCCGTGACCACCCTCCTCACCCGCCGCCTCGTCCCCTCCGCCGCGCTGCTGCTGTCGGCTTCGCTGGCTGCGGCCCAAGGCCCCCAGCAGGTCGTCCCGGCCCAGAGCGAGATCGGCTTCACCTCCAAGCAGATGGGCGTGCCGGTGGACGGCAAGTTCCGCAAGTGGGACGCCCAGATGAGCTTCGACCCGAAGAAGCTCGAGGCCAGCCGCGTGGCCTTCACGATCGACACCGGCAGTGCCAGCTTCGGCTCGCCCGAGACCGACGCCGAGGTCCCCAAGGCGGCCTGGTTCAACGCCGCCAAGTTCCCGCAGGCGACCTTCCAGTCCAGTGGCATCAAGGCCGTGGGCGGCAACAAGTACGAAGTCGCCGGCAAGCTGACCATCAAGGGTTCCGTACGCGACGTCGTCGTGCCGGTCGCCCTGGCCCAGGCCGGCGCCGTCACCACGGCCACCGGCGCCTTCACCATCAAGCGGCTCGATTTCAAGATTGGTGAAGGCGAGTGGGCCGACACCTCGATGGTCGCCAACGATGTCCAGGTCAAGTTCAAGCTGGCCGTGACCGGCATCGGGCCGCTCTGAGGCCCGTCTTCCCTTTCCCCGTTTTTCCCCGTCAACTCAGGAGTTCCTGCGCATGAAGACCCCGCTGATCGCTGCCGCCGCGCTGATGATGGCCGCCACCGGTGCCCACGCCGACGTCGCGACCTACAGCATCGACCCGACGCACACTTTCGTCACCTTCGAGATGGCCCACTTCGGCACTTCGACCAACCGTGGCCGCTTCGACAAGAAGGAAGGCACGGTCCAGTTCGACCGCGCCGGCAAGACCGGCAAGGTGGACATCACGATCGACACGACCTCGATCAACACCGGCGTCGAGCCCTTCAACAAGCACCTGAAGAGCGCCGAGATCCTCAACACCGAAGCCTTCCCGACCGCCAAGTTCGTCAGCGACAAGTTCGCCTTCAGCGGCGACAAGGTCTCCGAGATCAGCGGCCAGCTGACCCTCAACGGCAAGACCAACCCGGTCACCTTGAAGGCCAACAACTTCAACTGCTACCAGAGCCCGATGCTCAAGCGCGAGGTGTGCGGCGGCGACTTCGAGACCACCATCACCCGCAGCCAGTTCGGCGTCAGCTACGGCCTGAACTACGGCTTTCCCGACGCGACGAAGCTGATCATCCAGGTCGAAGCCGTCAAACAGTGACCCCCACGGCCCCTGCCGGGGCCTGCCCCCCGAGATGCTATGGGGGAGGACCGCCTGCATCGGTATGCCCGTTGGTCTAAAACGGGCGTTCCGTGGTCTTCCATCTAGCGTGAAGGAGGTCGGCAATGAACGCGACGCAAGCAGCCCT